>CAMTIM010000029.1 GCA_947072565.1 uncultured Peptostreptococcaceae bacterium
TAGGGCTCAGATACTGTTATATATCTGGCTTTATGTTTCGTTTGTTTCAAATTCTATAAATTAACCTACTGTTTAATTTTCAAAGTTCATTTTCAATTTCGTTTTGCCCCGTTTCTTAAGGACAAGTATAACTATACCATCTCAAATCTATATCGTCAATACTTTTTTATAAGTTTTTTTATAAATTTATTATTTCATATATTATAACTTAAATCAAACTAATACTTCATCTACAATTTACATCATTATTTCTTGTCATATTTGTTGTATTCTAAACCTACATTTAAGTTTTTCTACAAAAATTTTGTTGTTTAATTTTTATAATCAAAAACATATATAGTTCATTAATATAGAGTATAATATTAATATACTATAAATATTTTATTAAATTTTCAAATTTATGGTAAGTATATTAATATGTACGTTAATGTATATATATTTTAAATAGTATTATCTATATAATCGAGGAGGTTTTTTATGAACAATTATCTTAGAGAACCAATAAACGGATTTACACATCTTGCAGGTGCAGTTTTATCTTTTATTGGATTATTAGCATTAGTAATAAAAACAACATTGAATAGCCCTTCTACTATATCACTAACAGCTGTGATTATATTTGGGTTAAGTATGATTCTTTTATATGCAGCTTCTGCAACTTATCATTTAGTAGTTTCTAGCGACAAGGTTATAAGCTTTTTAAGAAGATTAGACCATGCTATGATATTTGTTTTAATAGCTGGTTCATATACTCCATTTTGTTTAATAGCATTAAATGGTGCAACTGGATGGATATTATTTGGAATAATATTTATGGCTGCAGTTGCTGGGGTATGTTTTAAATTAATTTGGTTTAACTGTCCTAGATGGATTTCTACAATTATATATGTTGCAATGGGATGGATTTCAATTTTCTTAATAGTTCCATTATATAAAGCTCTTTCTTTACAGGGTATAGCTTTACTTATTGGTGGCGGAATATTTTATACAATAGGCGCTTTAATTTATGCAACTAAACCAGAATTTTTAAAATCAAAATATCTTGGTTTCCATGAAATTTTCCATGTTTTCATTATGCTAGGTACTTTAACTCACTTTTTCTGTGTATTTAAGTATGTAATATAATAAATGTACAAAATTAAAGGAAGTATCTTTAATAAATGATAAAAATCATTTTAAGATACTTCCTTTTTTTATATTACTATTCTTTCATAGCTCTCATAGCATTTAAAACCGCTATTAAAGCAACTCCTACATCTGCAAATATAGCTTCCCACATAGTTGCAACTCCACCTGCACCTAATATTAAAACTATTATCTTAACACCTAGAGCAAATATTATATTTTGCCATACTATCTTATTTGTCTTACTTGCTATTTGTATTGCTTTAGCTATTTTTATTGGCTCATCTGTCATAAGAACTACATCAGCAGCTTCTATTGCTGCATCAGATCCTAAAGCGCCCATCGCTATACCTACATCTGCACGAGCTAAAACTGGTGCATCATTTATTCCGTCTCCAACAAATATAACTTTTTCTTTTTCAGACTTGCCTTTATATATCTCTTCTAATTTATCTACTTTATCACCTGGAAGTAAATTTGAATATACTTTATCTACTCCTAGTTCTTTTGCTATACTACTTGCAACTTTATCATTATCTCCTGTTAGCATAACAATTTCTTTTATTCCTATAGATTTTAATTGTTTTATAGCTTCTATACTGTCATCTTTTATTTCATCTGATATTACTATATATCCTCTATAAACTTGATTTACTGATATATAAACCACTGTTCCAACTTCTTTAGCTTGAGAATAGAATATATTCTCTTTTTTCATTAGTTTTTCGTTTCCAGCTAATATATGTTCATTATTATAGCTTATTTTAATTCCATAAGCTGCTATTTCTTCATAACTTACTATCTTATCTAAATCTATTTTTTCATCATAATAACTTAATATTGATTTAGCTATAGGGTGATTAGAGTTAGCTTCAGCAAATGCAGCATATTCTAATAGTTTTTCTTCTGATATACCTACTGGATTTACTTTAGTTACTTTAAATACTCCCTTAGTAAGAGTTCCTGTTTTATCAAATACTACTGTATCTACACTTCTTAAAGCTTCTAAATAATTACTTCCTTTTATTAAGATCCCATTTTTAGATGCAAATCCTATCCCACTAAAGAAACTAAGTGGTATAGATAATACTAATGCACAAGGGCAAGAAACTACTAAAAATATTAAACCTCTATATAGCCAGTCACTAAATAAAGCATCAGGTATTATAATTGGAGGTATTACTGCTATTAATAAAGCAGATATAACTACAATCGGAGTATAGTATTTTGAAAACTTAGTTATAAAGTTTTCTGTTTTAGATTTCTTACTACTTGCATTTTCAACAAGGTCTAATATTTTAGCCACTGTTGATTCGCTAAATTCTTTACTTACTTTTATAGTTAATAATGCGTTTTTATTTATTACTCCAGATAGTATAGCATCTCCTTTTGAAACTTCCCTAAGTACAGATTCTCCTGTAAGAGCTGAAGTATCAACCATTGACATTCCATCTAATACTACTCCATCTAAAGGTACTTTTTCACCTGGTTTTACTACTATTACATCTCCTACGCTTACTTCTTCTGGTGAAATAACTTTTATCTGTGAACCAACTTTTAAGTTTGCATAATCTGGTCTTATTTCCATAAGAGCACTTATTGATTTTCTTGATTTACCAACTGCCATTCCTTGTAAGAACTCTCCTATTTGATAAAACAACATAACTCCAACTGCTTCTGGAAACTCGCCTATTGCTAATGCCCCTACTGTTGCTACTGACATTAAGAAGTTTTCATCAAACATACGACCTTTTATAATGTTTTTTATAGCTTTTAATAGTACTTCTCCACCTACTATTATATAAGCTACTATAAATAATAAATCGCTAAATTGATTTTCAAATCCTGTTGCAGTCTGATATATCCCAAATATATATACAATCGATCCAACTATTAACTTCGCTAAATCTTTTTTATCTATATCACTTTTAGCTTCTTTTTTTATGTCTTTGTTTATCTTAGTATTTTCATTATTTATTTGTATATCTAGTCCAGGCTCTGTATCGTTTATTATACCTATTACCTTTTCTATTATTTCTTTTTCATTTTCAGATTTTTTTATTTGTATACTTAATTTTTTATTTATAAAATTTAAATTCGATAACTGTATTCCATCTAACTTAGATACTTTTTCACTTATAACTTCTGCACAATGTGCACAATTTAATCCATTTAAAATTATATCTCTTTTAATCATTGCTGCGTTTTCTAAAACTTCTATATCTAATCCAGGCTCTGTTGAATTTATTATATCTATAACTTTTTTTATAACTATTTCTTCATCTGAAGAGTCTATTATATTTAAAGTTAGTTTTTTGTTTATAAAGTTTAAATTAGCAGATTCTATATCTTCTAATTTTGATACTTTTTCATTAATTACTTCTGCACAATGCGCACAGTTTAATCCCCCTAGTATAATTTCTTTTTTTATTAAACTAGCACTACTCATAATATTTGCCCCCTATCTTTTATAAGTTTCTTGAATATGATTTAATCCGCAGTCAAATATTTGGCTTATATGACTATCATCTAATGAATAGAAAACTACTTTTCCTTCTTTTCTAAATTTAACTAATCTAGCTTGCTTTAACACTCTTAGCTGATGAGATATTGCTGAGTGCGTCATTCCAAGTAAATTAGCTATATCGCATACACACATCTCATTTGCGAATAATGCATATAAAATCTTTATTCTTGTTGTGTCACCAAATACTTTAAACAATTCAGCTAAATCATATAACATTTCTTCTTGAGGCATTTTATTTTTAGCCTCCACAACTATTTCTTCATGAATTTCTTTACAATCACATACATTTAAA
The DNA here is from genome assembly GCA_947072565.1 of uncultured Peptostreptococcaceae bacterium. Taxonomy (GTDB): domain Bacteria; phylum Bacillota; class Clostridia; order Peptostreptococcales; family Peptostreptococcaceae; genus Romboutsia_D. Next base: position 3,945 of record CAMTIM010000029.1, read on the forward strand.
TCTTCTTTCATATTTAACACCTCCACAATTAATTTAATCTATTTGTTGATAAATATTTTTATAATATAATTCACGCTAACGTGAAATTTTAATTTATTAATGAAATATATGAATAGTTATTCATATGTTTCATTATATGCTTGTATATTCTTTTTTGCAACTACTTTTATGTAATTTTTAATAAAGTGCACATAATACTATTTTTTCTAATATATATATTATTAGAGTAATTATTAATAGATGGTTAAGTATTCTTAGGAGGGATGATTTAGTATGAGTTTTAATATGTTCTCAAATAAACAAAGTGACGATATGGATCCTAATTATATATACCCTATGCCTTATATAGATCCTATGATGTATTCTAATGCTTATTTAGGTAATGGATCCAACAATCCTGAATATCAAATGGACCCTTATATGACAATGGGCGGTTATATGACTTATATGAATCCTTATATGTATAACCCTGTAATGGGTCAAAATCAAATGGAACATGAAGATGGTGGTTTTGATTTTGATGATATGGAAGACGAAATGGTTATGCAAAATCAAATGCCAGGTATGCCTATGATGCCTCAAGGTATGCAGGGCATGATGCCTATGATGCCAGGTATGATGATGCCCCCTGGTATGATGATGCCAGGTATGCAAGGTATGCCTATGATGAATAATGGTATGATGATGCCTCCGGGTATGATGTATCCTTATATGATGATGCCAGGTATGCCTCAAATAAATATGGAAGAATTTGACGAGGAAGAAATGTAACTTTTTTTGTAATAAGTGTTATAAAATTATAATATTTGTCTACACTAATAAATGTATTCCTCATAATATTCCCCCAATATTATAAATACAAAATAAAGCCACTACGTTAAAGTTAGTGGCTTTATTTTTATATTTAATTTAAGAAATCTTCAAAATCATTTGACTCTGATTCAACAAAATCATATAAAACATTTTCTTCAAAATATAACTCTTCTTTAAGTTTTATATATTCCTTATAGTTGCATTGTAATATTTTATTTATATATTTTCTATCATTATCACTATATGTTCCAACAAACAATTTGTCTGAAAGTACATAATATATAGCTCTCATATCATTATTGATAACATATACTTCTTTCTTAACATGACTGTTATTAAAATTAAACCTAGTAAAGAATACTCCTGTTTCCATATCGCATCTTAATAAAAATGGATTATCTATATAAAATTTTTCTAGAAACTCTTCATTGTTATATAGTTCATATATGCTTACTACTTCTGGTTTTGATATTTCATCAAACACTTCAAAGTCATACATAGGCTCTTTTTCTGTTGCTAACATTGAATTTATTTTAAAACTATCATTATCCTTAGATATATTAAAGGCTATCTTAGATATATAATATCCATCGTTATCTTCATATATAGCTTCACTTATAAATTTATTTTCACCTTTTTTAGTTACTGTATTTTTTAAAAATGTTCCATTGATATTGGTAATATGCATGTTAGAAAGTTCTTCACTACCTGAGAAATATTTTAAGCTTTCTCTATCCCATGCTATAAATCTCATTGTCATATAATTTATAAACTCAATTTCTTCAGTTATTTTTTTACAAATTTTTGGATAAATCTCTTCTATTGTAATTTTAGGTTCATAATTTTTAACTATATCTATATATTCTTCTACATCCCCTGGAAGTGGTTTTTCATAATATTCATTTTTATTTCCATAGTAATTTACTAATAGCAATGCTTCTTCTTCTGATATTCTAATTCTATCAGCACCTAAACCTCCCATTAGTCTTTCTTCTTCTCTATAAGCTTCATCTTTTGTAGGATTTTTTAAACTTACATAATCAGCTAATCCTAGTCCTTCTGAATCTAGCAAAAAGTATTGATATATATTGTCTTTATTATTCTCCCAATTTATTAAAAGCCCCATGCTTCCCATAAGTCTTGAATTTGTTACTTTAGCAAAGTTGAATTTCATAAAATCACATCCTTTTTTTATGCGTACTTTATATATATAATATCTTATAATACGTTCTAATAAATTATTATTTTCAAGTTAAGTATACATTATATTATAAATCAATTTAATATAATTTTTTTTAATTATTTAATATATTTTCACAACTTCTATTGAATATAATATATAATATAATAAATGCTTAATCGAGGTGATATTTATGAAAAAAACAGCAGCTTTTTTTGATATAGACGGTACTCTTTATAGAGACTCTCTTATGGTTGAACATTTTAAGAAATTAATTAAATATGATATAATCGATCAAAAAGCTTGGTATGAACATGCAAGAGATACTTTCATGGATTGGGATAAAAGACAAGGAAATTATGATGATTACCTAGACGATGTATGTGAACTATATGTAAGTTCTTTAATCGGTCTTGATAAAACTTGTATAGACTTTACTAGTGATCAAGTTATAAAACTTAAATCTGATAGAGTTTACAAATATACTCGTTCAAGAATAAAGTGGCACTTAGATAACAATCATATAGTAATATTTATATCTGGTAGCCCTAATTTCTTAGTTGAGAAAATGGCTAGTAAATATAATGTTACAGATTTTATAGGTAGTGACTATGTATTTGAAGATGATATTTTTAATGGGACAGTGATTCCTATGTGGGATTCTTCTAGCAAAAATACTGCTATAGATGACTTTGTTAAAAAGTATAATGTTGATTTATCAACATCTTTTGCATATGGTGACACTAATGGTGATATAAACATGCTAAGAAGAGTTGGTAACCCTATAGCTATAAACCCTACAAAGGAACTTATAAACCATATCGCTAATGATGAAAAAATATCGAAATGTACTAAGATAATTGTTGAAAGAAAAGACATAGTTTATTCTTTATCACCAAATGTAGATATTCTAGATATATAAATTTAATAAATTAAGATAATAATATTGTTTTCTTATAACTTAAAAATGCTATGCCCTTTGTAATAAAGGACATAGCATTTTTCTTTATATTTTTTTAATTATTTTCTTTAGATTTTGATTATAGTAATGTATAAATGAAGTGTAAACATAATCATATACTATAAATGCAACTTCAAAAGTTGCTATCGTTATTAAATTTAGAGGTATATATACAAACTGCTTTAATATGAAATAAACTATAACTATTATAACATTTGCAAATACCATCTTTAGTAAATACTCCATATATATAGATTTATTTTGTTCTATTATATATTTTACTATTCCATATAATCCAAAAGTTAATATATATAAAACCCATTGAGCTTTATTTGTCATAACCATAAAACTTAAAATCGTAGAACCCATATAAAAAGCAATTCCACTTTTAAGTCCCAATTCCATTATAACTATAGATATTGGCAGTGATGCCAATCCCATAAGAAACATAGTATTTATAGGTATTATATTTAAAAGTAATAATATTATTATATTTACTGCTAATAAAATGCCTCCATAGGCTACTTTTTTACTCACGATAACCTCCTAGCAACAACTTACTAGGTCTCCACCAAAACATTCGCAACATGAATCTAAACACCATAATTTAGTGCAGTTTTCACAACAATCATCTCCACAGCAACAATCGTCACAACAACAACAGCAGCATCCACCTAAATCTGAACGTCTTCTTCTATTGTATCTGTCTGATCTATCTCTGTAATCATCTCTATAAAAATTGTAGCTCTCTAGTGCTTTTTTGTACTCCATATTTTGAGGTTCCATTGTGTTAGCTTTTTTTATACTTTCTTCGCCTTCTTCATAGTATCCTATATTCATAGAAGAAATTCCGTTTAGATAGTACCATGTTGAACACTTATCACTTATACTTTTTAAAAAATTATAAGCCTTTTCAAACTCGTTATTTGCAATAAATTTTCTTACATTTATAAAACTTTCATTGTTATATGTGTTGCTGTACATTACTTTCACACCCTTTTTCTAAAATATTTTGATATCTAAGGTAAACTCCCGAATAAACAATATTCTCGATTATACCTGTATTCATCTCTAAATTTAAGTTATCAATCCCTCTACATAACATTCCTAGAGACATACTTATTAGTTTATCTGCTCTTATTTTTAACTCTTCTCTTTTGTCTATGTATTCTATGAAAGGATTGTAACTTCCTTTTTTATAGTCCTTATCTAAATCTTCGTATGCATCAAGTAAGTATATATACTTTCCTACATTGAAACCTATTTGCCTTAAATCTTTTTCAAATTCATCTTCTTTATATGCAAATATTTCTGACATAAGTTTTCCAAATGTATTTGATACTAAATCTATATTTGTATTTTTTTCTATTTCTAAATTATATAATATATCTAGTTGTTCTTTTATAACTTGAGCTTTTTTAGGATACTTTTCATATGCTAATTTTAACTTGTTCTTATATATATTATATGCTAATTTATCCTTTATGCCCTTATCATCTTTTAAGTTATCTTCTAATTTATAATAAGTTAGAAGAACATTCATACTAGCTGCATATTCTGTTATTTCATTTATTGTTTTCTTTTTCTTTTTAAATGGATTAGCTATACATCCTTCTTCAATAACTTTAGATTCAGGTTTATATATCGCTGTTAATACTAGTATTAAAAATGTTATATCGTAATTTAAAGACAACCTTGATATTTCACCATGATTATCTTTTAGGTATTTGCATAAACCACAATAATAACCTCTGTAATGTTCGTATTCTCTAAATGTTAAATCCATTTTATTTATTTTAACATAACCAAACATATTTTATCCCTTCTTATTTATAATTTAATATTCTCTTTATATTATGATGTAATTTAAAGAGTTATAAACTCAACAAAATACTCTTTAATCTAAAATATATATTTTGATAAATATTTTTATAACTGCTTAAGCTGAGTATATATATTATACCATTTTCTATAATCATATTTTATCACTTTTATTTTAAGTCTACGCTACATAGTTCTATTTTTAACTTCATTTATTTTATTTATTACAAAGTCAAGGTCTTCATAATCATGGGTTGCCATCACGGTCATTCTAAGAATTGCACATCCTTTTTTTACAGTTGGATGTCTTATAGCAGGTATATATATTCCTTCATCTAATAAATTTTCACTAAATTCAAGTGCCTTATCTTCTTCACCTATCATTATAGGTATAATAGGACTTTTACTATCAACTTCATATCCAATCAATCTTAAACCTCTACATAAATATTCTATATTATTTTGAAGTTTTAAAATCAGACTATTATCATTTTGAATTATTTCAAAACTCGATATAGCTCCACTTATTACTGCTGGAGATAGTGCTGTTGAAAACATAAAGCTTCTTGACCTATTTTTCAAAAAATCTATAATATTTTTATTTGCGCATACAAATCCACCTTCGCTACCGATTGCCTTGCTTAGTGTTCCTACTGTTATATCTATATCACAATTAAAATACTCACTACTCCCTTTTCCGAATTTACCTATGACCCCTGTGGCATGTGCATCATCTACTAAAGTAATCAAATTATATTGTTTAGCTATTTTAATAATCTCTGGTATATTAGCAATATCACCATCCATGCTGAATACACTATCCGTAACTATAATTCCTTTTTTAAATTTACTATCTTTAATTTTTTTACTCAAATCATTAACATCATTATGCTTATATATAATTATTTTACCTTTAGATAATTTGCATCCATCTATTATACTTGCATGATTTAATTCATCACTAAATATATGGTATTCTTCATCACATATTGCAGAAATAACACCTAGATTAGCCATATATCCATTATTAAATATTAATGCTTCTTCACAGTTTTTAAACTTTGCTATTTTTTCTTCTAATTCTTTGTGTAAGTTATAACTTCCTGTAGTTAACCTAGAACCACCTGATCCCAATCCATATTTATTTATTGCATCTATTGATGCTTGCTTTACTTTGTGATTATTGCAAAATCCTAAATAATTGTTTGATGACATTAAAAGTACCTTTTTTCCATCTATTACTGTAATTTTATCTTGAGGTTTGCTTAAATATCTAATTTCTCTACATAAATTATTATCTTTAATTTCTTGTAGTTTATTGTTTATATCTAACATAATTATCTCCCTTTTTTATTTTTATTTAAAATAAGAAGGGCTGAAATTCAGCCCTTCTTGTTTATCATTTTAAGTTCTTCATAAGATAAATTTTTATTAAGCTTTATATCATCTTTTATAAGAACTTTTTTGTTTTCAATATAATTTATGCATTTATCTAAATTATCAATAGATGAATCATATAAAAATATTCTTCCACCGTTTATATCTCCATATTTTTTTAAATGATTAAATCTAATATATCCATATTTTTTACAAGCTATATATCCAGCTGTATAATCTACATCATCAGAACAGCATATCTCCCCTATTATATAAGGAGAATTTGCAACCTTGCTAGCAAGAGCTAATGCTTCTATAAAATGAGAATTATATTTCTTTTCTTTACTTAAATGATTAATTTTACTATTTTGAAAATCCATATATGTAGCTCTAATCCCTCTATTTTTATCGTACTCTAGTCTCTTCATAGTATGAATATCTAGTAATATAGCTCCTCTCATACCTTTTGTATCTATAAATAAATTTAATATTTTATCTATCTCTTCTTTTATTATTTCTTCAATTTTTATATTTATAGAATCAGCACTTCCCTTACAATGAGATAATGCCCGTTTTATCAATAAATTAACACCTTTTTCTAAATCACCTTCATTAATTATATTTTCAGCCCCAGATATATGATTATGATCTTTTGAGGACCGCATCTTTATACTATATAATTTCATATATCAATCATCCTACCTTTACAAATTTAATAAAATTCTTATATGGTGTGTTTTTTACTATTTTTTCTATTACTTTATAAGTGAAATACGAAGATATCATTGTATAAACCATACCTGGTAATGATGCTATTACTAATACCTTTAATGGCGTTCCAACTATATATGACATTACTATTCTTCCTACAAAAGTTCCCAGAGGACCAGCTAGTGATACAATTATAATTCCTGTCCCTAAATAGCTTATTGCACTTCCTGCAACTATCCTAAACACCATAGCTACAATTACATTTAATATCGTGTGAGTTCCCATAATTAAATTTATAAAGCTAGCTACTATCCCTGCTGTTATATATCTTTTAAACCCAAATGTTGCACATATACCTATTGCTATTGGTGCAGACATTTGGAATTCTGTTCCTGGTATTATACCTGGAAGTTTGAAAGTCCCAGATATTGCAATTATAACTGCTAGTAATGAGACTAATGTTATCTCTCTAATTTTAGTATTCATAAACTTATTCCTTATCTACAATTCATTTTCATTAAAATATTCTATAATGCTATCTTTTGCCACGTCTACCATAAAGTCTATTTCTTCTTCAGTTATTACATATGGTGGCATAAAGTAAACTATGTTTCCTAGTGCTCTTAGTAAAACACCTTTTTTCAGAGCTTTTTGGTATATGTTATATCCCACCCTTTTTTCATAATCAATAGGTTCTTTAGTATTTTTATCTTTTACTAATTCAATAGCACCAATCATGCCTATTTGTCTATATTCACCAACATTAGGTATTTCTTTTAGTACGCTTTCTACTTTATTTCTTAGGTATTCACTTTTTATTTTATTTTTATTTATCACGTCTTCATCTTCAAATATATTTAATGTTTCCACTGCTATACTACACCCAAGTGGATTTCCAGAGTAACTGTGGCTATGTAAAAAAGCTTTCATTGTATCATACTCATCATAAAATGCATCATATATTTTATTACTCATTAATACTAATGAAAGTGGCATATACCCAGCTGTGAGTCCCTTTGATAAGCACATTATATCCGGTGAAATACCTGCATGTTCACACGCAAACATCTTTCCCGTTCTCCCAAATCCAACTGCTATTTCATCAGCAATTATATTTATATCATATTTATCACAAAGCTCTCTTAACTTAACTAAGTATTTAGGAGAATATATTTTCATACCTGCTGCACACTGTACTAATGGCTCTATTATTATTGCGCTTACTTCTTGATGTATTTGTTTAATTTTTTCTTCCATAGTTATAAAACACTCAGCATTACAAGTATTTCGTTCCTTATTGTATTTACATCTAAAACAGTCTGGACCCTCTACCTTTTCAGAATCTAAAAGTATTGGTTTATATACTTTACTATATAAATCTACATCCCCCATAGATAAAGCCCCTATAGTTTCACCATGATATGCATCTGAAATATTTACAAATCTAGTTTTTTTAGTTTTTCCTATTTGTTGATGATATTGAAAACTAAGTTTTAAAGCTATCTCTATAGCAGATGATCCATTATCACCAAAGAATACCTTTTGCAATCTATCTGGAGTTAAAGATACTATTCTTTCGCAAAGCTCTATTGCTGGTTTATGAGTAAAGTTTGCAAATATTACATGTTCTAAAGAATTAGCTTGATTGTATAGAGCATCACTTATTCTTTGATTTGAATGTCCAAATAAATTTACCCACCAAGATGAAACTGCATCTAAGTATTTTTTTCCTTCTATGTCCTCTAAAAATACCCCTTTTCCTTTTTCAATTACTATAGGTGGGAATTTTTCATAATCTTTCATTTGAGAACATGGATGCCATACATACTTTAAATCTTTTTCTTGTAGTTTTTTCATACTCATAGCTTTATCTCCTTTTTAATTAAATAAATTTAAGATTTTTTCTAAATCTAAGTCTCTGTACTCACTTTTGATATTTTCTACTGTAGGATTTTCTATATTTTTGATTTTATGTACAATATCTAGTTTCGTTAATTTAGATATTACTTTTATATTATCTTTTTCATAAAATTTATCATTATATTGATTTATAACAATTCCTTTTGACTTTATATTCTTTTGTTTTAAAAACTCAGCTGTGAGTGTCGTGTGATTTATAGTTCCTACTCCAGCTTTAGCTACAATCAATACATCAAGATTTAAATCTTTTATCAAGTCATATATAAAATAATCATTATTAATCAAAGGAACTACAATACCTCCTGCACCTTCAACAATTACATAATCATAATTATCTAATAAACTTTTATAATGATTTATTATCTTTTCTTTCGAAATATTTCTATCTTCTATTCTTGCTGCTAAATGTGGTGATACTTCTTCTTTTAAACAATATATATTCATATTGGAATACTCATCTTCTATATCACATATTTCTTTTATATATTTAATATCTGGTGGAATTAACGTTTTTTTATCAGTACTTAAAATTCCACCACTTTGAATCGGCTTAAATGCAATCGCATTGTACCCATTTTCTTTTAGCTTATATATTAAACCTGCTGTTACAAATGTCTTTCCAACATCTGTGTCTGTTCCTATTATAAAAATTCCCTTTCCCATAATAATCTCCTTTTTAAGTAAACCTATTTATTTTTATAGGTTTACCATGCATTTAAAATTTTTTTATATCTCAAATCCTAACTCTTTTATCATTTTCACATCATCAACTATTTTATTCCCACAAGTTGTGAGCATATCTCCAGTTATAGTCGCATTTGCTCCACCTTTAAATGCTAATATTCCATATTTAGTTAAAAGTGTTCTTCCTCCAGCTAATCTTATTTGACTATTTGGATTTATAAATCTGAATATAGCTAAAGCTTTTAAAAATTCTTCTTCTGTTATACCTCTCATATTTTCCATGGGAGTTCCTTCAATAGAATTAAGCACATTTAATGGTATTGATTTTATATTTAAATTTCTTAATTCAAATGCCATATCTATTCTATCTTCTTCACTTTCTCCAAGACCCATTATTCCTCCACTACAAACTTCAAGCCCTGAATTTTGCGCCTCTTTTATTGTTTTTATCTTATCATCGTATGTATGAGTACTGCATATCTTTGAAAAATAATTTCTCGAAGTCTCTAGGTTATTATGATACCTTTTTACTCCTACTTTTTTTAGGCTAATTAAGTCCTCTTCACTTAATAGTCCATGTGATGCACAAGTTTTTATTCCTACTTCATTATTTATTGCTTTATATGATTTGCATATTTCTTGCAATTCGTTCTTATTTAATTTTCTTCCAGATGTAACTATTGAGTATCTTTTAACTTCTTTGTCGTGGTGATACTTAGCATCTTTTAAAAACTCTTCTTCGCTTAATAAATCATATACTTCTACATTAGTGTTATGATAAGCTGACTGTGCGCAGAATTTACAATCTTCGCTACATTTTCCACTCTTTCCATTCACTATACAGCATAAGTCGAACTTATTTCCCATGAAATACTCTCTTATTTCATTAGCATATTGTCCTAATGTTTTTACATCATATTTTAAAAGTTCAAATGCTTCTTTTTTATTTATTAAGTATCCATTTTTAACATCTTCTACTAAATTTTTTATCATATTATTACCTCTATATAATTTTATATTAATCTTATCTATATTTATAATTGTAATTATATGCTTCATTTTAGTCAACCTTTTTATCCGCTTAGGTTTACGTACTTAATAAAGACACTCTTACAAACTATAATTTGCAAAAGTGTCTTTATTTTATAATATAAATTTAGTTATATTACCTTGTGGATTTTCCATTGTAACTACATCTAAACCTTTATAATCTTTAAATAAGTCTTTGACATCCTTCATAGCTTTATTAACTTGTTTAGGATTTAAGTTATTAATAAAATAATCTTTTCTCATTTCTTCATAGCTTTTTTCACTTAAAAAGTTTCTAATCATAGTAAATGCTATTACATTAGGAATATTATTTGTACTACCTTTTTTATATCCTTTTTTTCTTAAATACATTTTCATTTATACTCCTCCAATAATTGATTATAATCATATTAATAAAGTATATATAAATTTAAATGAATGTAGTACTATACTATATTTTAATTAATTCGTATTCTTTGCTTCCCATACCCATTTCACAAGCATAGTCTATTATTCTTGTAGCATTAATTTTTGGATGAGCATGTTTAAATACATCATGACCCATTTCCTTGCACACTAAATCATAACAAGCTTGTTCTAGCGCTATTGGGTCTTTTGATGCTAATATACCAATATCATGAGCTATCGGTCTTCCTGACCAAGGTGCACAATCACAAAGTGGAGTTACGTTCATTACAAAAGTCATATACCCTACTTTATCCTTTTTGTTAGACACTGCTCCATATGCAAACTCAGCCATTTTTTCTATAAATAAATCTTCATCAGTATCCCATTGAACATTTACCGCTCTAGTTGGGCAAACCGTTGGACATTCTCCACATCCGTAACAAACTTCATGGTCTATAACTGCTTTTTTGTTTACAATAGATATAGCTTTTGTTGGGCATGATTTTGCACATTTCCCACATCCTATACAAGTTTCTTCTTCTATAGTTGGCTTTACATCTGAATGTTGCATTTGCTTTCCAGCAGCAGTTGCACATCCCATAGCTAAGTTTTTAAGTGCTCCACCAAAACCTGCCATCCCATGTCCTTTAAAGTGACTCATTACTATCATTGATGAAGAGTTATAAATTTCCCCGCCTATTTTAACTTTATCAAAATGTTTTTTATTTATTTCTACGTCAACGTTATTTCTACTATATAATCCATCAGCTATTATTATAGGTGCATTAACAACTGAATAAGCAAATCCATTTTCTATTGCTGTTGTAATATGGTCTACTGAATTTGTTCTACTTCCTGTATATAATGTGTTAGTGTCTGTTAAAAATGGCTTACCACCATATTCTTTAACTTTATCAACTATCTGTCTTACTGCAACAGGACTCATATATGTAGTATTTCCCTTTTCTCCAAAATGAAGTTTTATAGCTACTTGCTGATTATCATTTATTAAATCTTTAAACCCTGCTTTTTCAAATAACTTTCTTACATTATTTGGTACATTACGACTTTCAGAATCTGAATATAAATCAGTAAAATAAACTTTTGATTTTTCCATTAAATTATCCCCTTTTAAATAAATTTATTGTACCCTATAAGTTTACCATTTATCGGTAATAATATAAGGGATATATTTATATATTTTCTATTCATTTCTTAATATATCTATAAATATATCTGCTATATTAGGATCAAACTGAGTATTTTTGCATCTTATTATTTCTTCTATTGCCTCTTTTTTAGTTTTAACCTCATTATAACCTCGATAACTAGTCATTGCATCATATGAATCTACAACATTTACTATTCTGGCATTTATAGGTATTTCTTCACCTTTAAGTCCAAGTGGATATCCCGTACCATCATATCTTTCATGATGAGTTAGTACTCCTCTAGCTATATGAGATAATTCTCCAGATGCATTTAATATTCTATAGCCTTTTTCAGTATGCGTTTTTATTTCTCTAAACTCTGTTTTGTTTAGTTTTTTTGGCTTTAAAAGTATTTCTTCACTTATACCAATCTTTCCTATATCATGAAGTTTTGTAACTAATATAACCTCATCTAATTGTGCAGTTGTAAATCCTAATTTTTTAGCTATTTTAATAGCATATTTTACTAGCCTTTTAGTATGTTCATTGGTCTCAACGTTTTTTTCATGTAATGACTGAATCAATGAAAATATAATAGAACTTCTTATACTTTTTTCTTGAAGGAATTTCTGTCTATATAATTTTTCTTCTGCTTCTTTTAAATTTATATAAATATCTCCATCTAAAGAATCTTTTATAGATGATCCCAAAGAAATACTTATATCAATTAAATTAAAATCAGATTTTTTACATTCACTCATTATATTAGAAATAACCTTTTCACATTTAGATTCATCACAGTTTGGCATTAGTATTATAAATTCATCTCCACCCCATCTAAATATAAAGTCTTCTTTAGAAACTCCATTTTTAAGAATTTTTGCCATGGTTTTTAATAGCCTATCTCCTTCTAAATGCCCAAAAGTGTCATTTATAACTTTCAATCCATTAACATCACCCATAATAATTCCTATTGGAAGATATTTTTTTTCATTAAACTCTTCTTTTTTCTCTTCAAAATATGCTCTATTGTATACGTCTGTCAAGCTGTCAGTATAGCTTAATTTTATTAATTTTTCTTTAAGTTCTATTCTTTTTGTAACATCGCTTGATAAACCTACAATTCCCCAAACCTCTCCATTTTCATTTATAACAGGAACCTTCCTTGTTTCTTCTATACGCTCTTTTCCATTTTCATCTATAATTCTACGCTCACTAACTTTCATTTGTTTAGTTCTCATTATGTCTTTATCTTGTTCGATGAAATATGTAGCTTCTTCTTTTGATAAAACACCTAACTCAAAATCATTTTTACCTACCATACTTGAAATTCCAAACTTTTTATAATGCTCACTCCATTTTTTGTTATAACCTACATATCTAGAATCTTTATCTTTATAGAAAATATATTCTGGCAATGTATCTATTATAGTTGTTAGTATATTTTCTCTTTCTTCAAGCTTTATTTGTTTTTCTTTAATAGGTGTTATATCTATTACCACACCTATCACGCCTATTAAATTGTTATTCTGATCAAAAAATGGATTAATATAGCAATTCTTAATTCTATTTTCTGATTCAATATCAAACATACACATTTTATTATTTGTGATAACTTCTTTTACTTTAATTTTACAAGTTTCAAACATTAAACATTTTGTGCATACATGTTCTTCTATATTAAAATCTTCATTCTTATTAATATTGTGCATTCTAGTAAATTCTTTATTAACAAATATAAATTTTTCATCTAAGTCCTTTATCCATATTGGAAAAGGAATATTATCTATAACAACCTTTTCTAAACTATTTATCATATAGATTTTCTCCACTATCGTATTTTAACCTTATTATTATTATAAAATAGTGGTTTTCTTATTTCTACCCCAATTTAAAAGTAATAATTTCATCCTTTGTAAAATATTATTAATTAAAGATAAGTAATCTTGAAATAATCATGTATACGAAAGGAATAATTTATTATGTTAAATGTAGTTAGTAGAGACTTAAACGAAAAAACTAAACTAGTTAGAGCTAGAGGTTATATACCTGCTGTAATTTATAGTTCTAAATTAGAAAACAGTATACCGATAGAAATATATAAAACTGATTTTACTAGAATGATAGAATCTGGTGAAAATACTGATGTTTTAGAATTAAATTTAAATGGAGATATAAAAAAATGCCTACTTAGAGAAGTCCAATTAGATGGTGTAAAAGAAGGTTTTTTACATATAGATTTTATGCTAATTGACTAATTTAAGTACTATAAAAGGAGTTATCCTACTTTTGGGATAACTCCTTTTATTATTTTTAGCTATTCTATTTTTTTATTCACTATATCTAACTCTATCAATTAATGATTCTTTATTAAAATTTTTACTTATTAAATAAGTTAATAATAATTGAGCAATCACTACGCACACTACCATAATGATAGCTTGAACTATTGGGAAAGTATAAACCGCATATGACATACCAGTTTTTCTACACGCTTGAACTGCTATATATCCTAATCCACTTCCCAGTGTTAGAGAAGAAATCAACATAACACCTGTATAAAACATAGCTTCTATATTTAACATCTTAACTAATTGTTTATCAGTTAAACCTATTGCTTGTAACATTCCTAACTCTTTTTTTCTAGTTATTATGCTACTTATCATAGAGTTTATTAAATTCATAAAACCTATTACACCTATTACACTTACTAAGCTATATCCTATTACTTTAGTTGCATCAATAATTAATTCATAAGATTTTAGTTGCTCATCTATATAAATAGATTCTATATATCCATTTGATTTATCTAAATTTTTAATATAAGCTTTTATCTCTTCATATTTATTTTCATCTACATAAATTCCAATTTTATTTGTAGAATCAACATCTACTATTTTTTCAAAAGCATCATCATGAATTACAAATGTTCCAGGTGCTGATGTTATAGCTTGAACTTTAAATTCTTTATCTATTTTTTTATTTCCATCATATATAGTTAAAGTTATATTATCTCCTACTTTTACTCCAGTTTCTTTTGCAAGTTCAACTTCACTTATAATTACTTCTTCTCCTGATTTCAACTTTTCTAAGTCTATTTTTCCATCTTCTAAATAAAGCTGCATATTTTCTAAATCATTTTCATTTACACTACTTAAATTATGGTACTTGTATTCTGTTTTATGATCTTTCATTTCTACCTTTAATTCTTTAGAGTTTTCTATTTTTGTAACTCCATCTATATTTAGTAGTTTATTTCTAAAATCTTCACCTAAAGGATTTTTTGTTTGTAGTATGTTTATTTCAGTACTAGGGCTATCATCATCTCCTAAAGTATATCCAGCTAAATCTATCTGTATATCATATGAGAAGTGATCTCTAGCCATCTTTTCTGCATCCATACTATTCATCACACTTGCCATAACTATAAATATTATCCCACTCAATGATAATGATGCTATAGTTACATATGTACGTTTTTTATTTCTTTTTAAGTTAGCATAAGAAAGTCTTTTTAAGTTTATATTTTCATATCCTTCTCTACTTTTAGCAGTGCAATTTACTTCCCCGTTATATCTAATCGCATCTATTATCGAAACTTTAGATGCCACCTTCATAGGCTTTAATAATGATATAAATACAGTTATAAAGCTTATCAAAGCTACTCCTATTGATATTGGCAACTTAGATATACTAGCATCTGTTATAAATATCATTCCTAATATAAATTCATTTATGATATATCCTAAAGCAATTCCTACAGGTATTGCTATTAGTGATAACATCATTCCTTCTTTAAGAACAATAGACTTTATTTGACTTTTAGTTGCTCCTATTGCTCTAAGTTTTCCAAACTCTTGTACTTTAGTTACTATTGAAAGATAGAATATATTATAAATAACTAATATACTAGATAATATAACTACTATACTTATTATAGTTCCCCACATCATAACGTCATTATCTGGTTTTAATGTATTTATGTAATCTTCATTTACAGCAACTCTACCCTTAGGTATATCTAAATCTTTTGCTATTTTTTCTATTTTAGCTGTTATTTCTTCACCTGATAAATTATCAGCATCTTTTATAGTTATAAACACATTTGATTTTTCTTTACTCATATCTCTTGTTGATGTCATATATTCTTTTGAAACAACACCAGGAAACATCTTTTTAACCTTAGCCATTTCACTAGTTTCCATAATTCCACTAACTATAAACTCAGAACTTGTGATACCTTTTTTTGTATTATCTTCATAGTCTATCTTTATTTTTTGATTTATCTTTTTTTCATATCCTAATTTTTCTAAACCAACCTCATCTATCATTATTTCATTTCTACTATTTGGTGCTCTTCCTTGTATAATTTTCATATTATTAAATTCAATAGCTTTATCGTCTATATATGATATGCCTATTTTAGTTTCATCTTCATACTCTTTGATTCCTAATCCATTTATTATTCCTATATTTTCAATATCTGCATGAGCTTTTATCTCTTCATATTTTGTTTGATTTATGCTTGTATAAACACCATGTTGCGTTCCACAGTATTTTATAGTCCTTTGTTTATTTTGGTAGCTCCAGTCCACACAAGTCATTCCGACTGACGCTAACAAAGTTGTTGATAATAATATCGTTATAATAATTAATATACTCTTTGATTTATTTTGCTTTAAATTGTTTTTGGCTATTTTAGTAGTATTAATCATTTACAACACCACCTCTTACCACCTTACCGTCTTCAATATATATTACTCTATCAGCCATTTGTGCTATAGTCTCATCATGAGTTATCATAACTAAAGTCTGATTATATTTTTTTATCATAGTTTTTAATAAACTCATAACTTCATCAGAAGTTTTAGAATCTAAGTTTCCAGTTGGCTCATCTGCTAAAATTATAGAAGGTCTACTAGCTAAGGCTCTTGCTATCGCTACTCTTTGTTGTTGTCCACCTGATAGGGTATTAGGTAGAGATTGTTTTTTACTTTGTAGTCCAAGTGCTATAACTATATCATCTACAAATTTATTATCTACATTTTTATTATCAAGACCTATAGGAAGCACTATATTCTCCCATACATTAAGCGATGGTATTAAGTTGTAATATTGAAATATAAATCCTATTTTTCTTCTCCTAAATATAGCAAGTTGCTCATCTTTTAATGAAAATATATCACTTTTGTCTATAAATACTTTTCCATCTGTTGGTCTATCAAGTCCACCTATCATATGTAATAATGTACTTTTCCCAGAACCAGATTTACCTACTATTGCTACAAATTCCCCTTCTTTTATGTCTATGTTAGTGTTGTCTATTGCTTTTACTAAGCTTTCATCACAACCATAATATTTTTTTAAGTTTGTAGTTTTTAATATACTCATTTTTATTTTCCCCTTGTCTTTGTATTATTTATAATTTAATAATACATTTTAAGTCTTACAAAACGCTTACATCATGTCTTACACTCTTGTAAGGAATAAGGAAAATTTACTACCTTGTCCTTTTTTTGAGGATACTATAATATTTCCACCTTGTTTTTCTAATATTTTTCTACTTAAATAAAGCCCAACCCCTGACCCCTCTGCTTGTGCTACTTCTTCACTCCTATAAAATCGTTTAAATATATTATTAAATTCATTTTTATGTATACCAATACCATTGTCTTTTATATTAATTTTTAAAAAGTTAATAGTTTTTTCGATAGATACATTTATATCTTTATTCTCATCACTATATTTAACTCCATTTTCTAATATATTAAAAATACACTCCTCCGTCCATTTTGAATCATGAGGTATATATTCGTCTTCAAAATCTTCTAGATTTATATTTATATGTTTTTGACTTGCTTTTACTTTCACACTATTTATTGCTTTATTTAATGTGTTTTTTATACTTTTATTTTCCTTTTTGATGCTTATCATACTAGTTTCCAATCTAGATATATTAACTAGTGAATCTATCAAATTATGCAATTTATTTATAGACATCTCATTAGTTTGTAAAAATTCTATTCTATCTTCTTCATCCATATCTTCTTCTAGCAATAGTGTATTGTATAATTTTAATGATGCTAAGGGAGTTTTTAATTGATGTGATATATCAGTTACTAATTCTTTTATTTCTTCTTTTTCTTTATCAAGATTATTTACTTTTAAATTTAAACTTCTAGATAATTTATTTAAATCTGAATAAATCCTACAAAAAATTCCTTCTTCTTTAAAATCCTCTTCAAGGTTATAATCATCATTTATTATCTTCTCTATATCCCTATTTACCTTTAATAATTTATTAAAGGTGTATTTTATTGAATTTAATACTATAAACATCACTAAAAAAAGTAATATCACAAAAACTATCAAATTATTTACCAGGAAATAATTCAAATATTTTTCAAAATTTACATTTTCATTCATCCTATAACTTTCATTGTATCCAAATTTGTCTAAAGTTTTTTCTCCTAACTTTGAGTAATTTTTCTCTGGAGTATATATAGCTTTTACTATATCAACTTCTGATTCTGGATGTATTGTTACCAACGCACCTACTAATCTTTTATTTATTTCATTTTGTTGTAAATATATATTGCTTAGGTTCTTATACTGAAAATTTGTAAATATGCCAAACATAATGATTGTACTTATTAAAATAAAAAATATTTGCTTTTTGAATAACGGCTCTTTTTTTATTGTACTTATCATTTTTTTATACACCTCTTTTCAAAAGTGTATCCCACGCCTCTTATATTTTTTATATAGTCTGGAGTAGATGGATTATTTTCTACTTTTTGTCTAAGCCTTCTTATATTTACAGCTACAGTGTTTTCATCAACAAAATTTCCATCTATATCCCAAAGAGCTTGCATTAGTTGCTCTTTAGTTACTATTTGACACGAGTTTTCCATTAAATATTTTAATAATTTAGTTTCATTTTTACTTAGTAATATATCTTCATCTTCTTTTTTTAATTTATTTTCTAAGTAATTTAAACTTAAGCTACCACACGAAATTAAATTCTCTACGTCAGCGTCTTCTATTCTTCTCATAAATGCATTTATCTTTGATATTAATACTATCAAGCTAAATGGCTTTGTTATATAATCATCTGCTCCTATATCATATCCAGTTACTATATCTATTTCTTGATCTAGAGCTGTTAGCATTATTATATGTACATTACTAATTTTTCTTATTTCTTCACAAAATTCAAATCCATTTCCATCTGGAAGACCTACATCTGAAATTATTAAGTTTATATCATTTTTTTCAAAAACTTCTTTTGCTTGTTTTATATTAAAAGCTGTGTTTACGTTGTAACCTTCTTTTTTTAATTTAAAACTTATCCCTCGATTTAGTGATTTGTCATCTTCTAAAAGTAAAATATTCCCCATTTATATTCTCCCTATAATAAATTTTTTAACTTATAAAACCAATATTATTGTACATACTCTCTTTTAGAGAAACTATATCATATTTATATGCATGTTAAAAGACCCTTGAATTAGCAAGAGTCTTAGTTTATTTAAATTCTATTTTTAATTTCAAATATGTACTTCTTTCTACTAATTAAGTATAAAATAACATAAATTAATAAATTAAAAATATATAAAAACAATTCTTCATCATAGATGCTACCATAGGATTAATATAATTTACTATATATAATAAATAAAATCCTATATTTGATTTAAACTAGTTAATAAAGCTGGTAAAAAAAGAATCCAATCATTTAGTACATGAACAATTAAAGAAGTCCAAATATTTTTTGTCTTAATATATGGGAATGTAAGAACCAATCTAGAAATACTTATTCCTAATACAGCTTGAGCAATATTCCAATTATAAGTTGGTAAATGAAGAGCTCCGAAAATGATAGCCGATAATATCCATGCTAAAATTATTGCTTTTTTTCTAGAAAAATTTAATGCCTTAGTCGCAAACCCTAAAATAACCAAAAATGGAATAATTGTAATTAGTTCTTCTCCTAAAAGCATCGGAATCATTTTAAGAAAGAATACTATATTTTCAGCTAGAGAATTTTCTTTAATTAAATTTACCGCAGGATTCGCACCAGCACCTGCGAATTTACTCATTACTAAACCTATTAACATATTAACTATAAAGTTAAATATTACTACTCCTATTATTAATAATATATCCTTAAAACGAATTTTCCTAAAAATCTTTGTCCAGTTTGATTTAACAACAAGCATAAATGCTCCTAATGGGAAAATGATGTTAAAAACAGGTTGTACAAAATTAGGTATTGATTTATCTATAACTTGATACATTACTACAGTTAAAATTGATACTACTAAAAGAAATACTCCTTGCGAATATATAAAGCTAATTGGGTTTCCATTGTAAAATGGAAAATCATCATTTTTATTTTCAAATTTAAAAAAATTACTTTTTACCATATTATTTTCTCCTTCAAAAATCTAGTTTTTTATAAAACGCTATATAAAGTATATAACGTAAATATCATTCAACTAAAATTTTTATTTTAGTTATAGTATATCCACTAAAAATTTCTATATTTATTATTCGTATTATAAATCAGCTTAATCTTTTTTCTAATCGATTTACCTTACAAAACCTTACATTTTAAAAATGTAAAACCCCCTGTAACTTAAATATCTAAGTTATAGGGGGTTTTGTTTATTTCTATTTATTAATATAAAACTTAACTATTTGTAATAACCATAAGTGTAGTGGATAAAATACGTAGAATAAATACTTACTAAACTTATTGTTCATACCTCTTTCTCCGTTGTACATTAACATAAATGGTACAACTAATATAAATAAGAAATCTGAATTAAACATTAACATATTTATAGTGTCTTTTAATGTAGGGTATGGATTGTAACTTATTGCAAATAAAACTATCGATAATATTGTATATCCTATTATTTGCTTGTTAGTATTTCCTCTAAATGAATATGTTATTAGTATAAATGGTATGACTGACATTCCGCCTTCTGTAAATATACATACTGGTATTAATATTATTGCTAATATCAGTAACAATAACTTACTTACACCAGTCTTGTTTTTACTGTATTCAATTATACTTATTATAGTAAGCCCTAGTGCTAAAGTTGCAAATATGTTATTATCTATATAAATTTTTCCAGACTTTAGTGATACATTCATAATTAGGTTGCCTACTTGCATGAATGCTGCCCATCCCCATAATCTTATATTATATTTTAATCTACTTCTTGTATAGAAAAATCCTTCTACTAGTAAAAATGCAAATATAGGTGATACTACTCTTGATAACGGATGAAACCACATCGGAAATATTTGTGGAAAAGCAGACCCTAAGTGGTCCATTAACATAAGTACTAGTGCAAAAACTTTTATCTGAAATGCATTTGATTTTTTCATATATTGTCCTCCTCTTATTGTTTATGTTCTTATTATATATTGATATAGAGGATTTAAGTATTTAACTAGATTACATTTCCATTACGTTTTTGTAAGATACTTATATTTGTATTTTTCACGCAAACGTGACACAATTTATTGTTATTTTGAGTTATTATCGCAATAAACGTTCATAGCATCACTTAAAAACTGAGCTAGCCCTTCACCATATTTATCAATATTTTTAGTGAATCTTTCATCTGCAACATACATAAGTGCTAAGCCTCTGAATATTTCTATTTTGCAGTCGTAGAAATTTTTACTTATATGATTTCTCCATTTCTCAACTAGCTCTTGAACTTTTTCGTCTTCTGGGCTTTTATCCATGAATTTCGCTAACTCTTCATATATACTACTTGCTTCTCCCATTATATTTTCCCAATCATTTTTTGAATAATTAGATGTTTTCTCTTTGCTTTCTTTGTATGCTTCACTGTTTCCATATCTTTTTTGTGTTTCATCTTTATATTTTTTTTGATGATTTTTTATTTCTTCATAGTCAAATGCTTTAAAATTTTTATTACTCATAGTTCCTCCTAAATTTTCAATAGTCTCATCTATTGAATCTATTATTTTTTCTAATCTATTTTTCTTTTCAAATATAAGTTTACGCTGAACTTTTAGTGCTTCTTCTTTATCAAAATTTTCATCATCTAAAATTTGTTTTATTTTTTGAAGTGGAAATTCTAGTTCTTTGAAAATTAGTATTTGATACAGCCTTGAAATATCTTCATCATTATACATTCTATAATTTGACTCAGTTCTTTTGCTTGGAACTAAAAGTTCTATCTTATCATAGTGATGTAACATCCTAACGCTAACACCTGTTATTTTTGAAACTTCGTTTATCATATACACGTTATCCACCTCCTAAATTAATAATAATCTATAACATAATGTCAGTGTAAATAGATTTTTTTGATAAAACAGGATTTATTACAATAAGTTAAAGGTAAGTTTTTATAACCCGTATATTTATACTGAGTTATATTTGAAAGGAGGTGAATGTATGAACATTTCAAATATAAATAGTAACACCTTTTTATTGAGAAGTTACAGCACTAGCTCTTTACAAAAAATACACATCAATACTTCTACTAATAAAGAAAAAACAGACATATCATTAAAAGAAATAAAAGCTTTTAATAATGCTAAGCACTTAGCTCGAGAAAACTTAGATGCCACATACAATTCAAGTATAAATAAAAAACTTCAAGAATCTTTAGAACATAAATTATCACAGCTTAATGAAATTAAAAGTATGGTTGAAAATAAAGACGAAAAAAATAATGTAGTAGATGATTCAATGAAAAATTCCAAAATTAATATTGATATCGAAAATACAGAACAAATTAAAGAAGAAAAAGAAACTTTACTTAGTGAAAATGAACAGATTTCTCTTCAAGATATAAATAAGAAAATAGCTGAAACTAATAATGGATTAAAGGAAATAAAAATTTCAGGTGAAAAACTGAGTGAAGAATCTAAAATGATTGACGATAGGATATCTACATTTAAAAAAATGTATGGTAATGACATTTTCAAAATAGCAGAGAAAGAGGCAGTTTTAAAACAAGTATATGATACTCAAAATAACCCATTTATTAAGGAGTTAAAAAGTACTTTTGATGAAATTATAGAACTAGAAACACAATTAAATGATAAATTAAATAAAGATCAACCAAAAGATAAAAAATAAATATTATAAAAAACCCTGAAATAAAATATATTTATTTCAGGGCTACAATCTTTAAATTAATCTAGCTTTAACACAAACTCTTTTTTTACTATCTTTTGTACATGTTATCATGGTCATTTCTTTCCTTGATAAATCTTGATTTAATACATCTAAATTCTCAGGTTCTACTACTTCTTTTTTATAAATTTTGTATCTAAATTCTCCATTCAATGCCTTTATTATTATTTCTGTTCCTATTTCAACATCTGCTAGACCTTTGAATACTTCATTGTATAAATTATTTCTATGACCCGCTAAAGAAAAATTTCCATATTCTCCAGGCATAGCTGTGTTTTCAAAGTGACCTACATTTTTTTTAATTTGTTTCTCTGAAGTACCTTCAACTATTATATGTTGTATTCCTAAGTCTGGTATTTCAATAACACCAATTTTATCATCTGCATCTGTATTTTTGTATACTTCCTTAGCACTAATGTTTTCATCATTAACTTTTGATATATTATTATTAACTATATCTTTTTCTAAAAATTCATGTACTTCTTTTTTACTTTCATGCTCAAATAAAATCTTCCCACCAACTCTAGTTCCTACTATGCTGAATCCTACGACTATAAGAGTTATTCCAATTATTTTCTTATGTTTATTTTTCATTGTAATAATTATTCATCCTTTTTTTTAGTTAAAACTAACCCAGCTCCTATCATAGATGTTCCTAATACTGTTATCATGCCTCCATCAAAACCAATACCCGTTTGTGGAAGTTTTGGTTTTGTTATGCTTGGTAGTGTTGGATTTGGCTTTTGTGTTGTTGATGATTCTTGTTCCTCTTTTAGTGTGTCTTTTAGTAGTTTTACATCATAGACAAGATCTACTTTTTTAAAATCCAAATAATTTTTAACTTCTATATCCGCATCTAAGTTTGGTATTTCAAATTTAATTCTCATATTTCCTTTTGCAAAATGTGTTGAGAGTACTTCATGTGATACGGATTTACCATTTACAGTTATTCTTGTATTTGAGTTTGGATCTATACCTTCAATAAAATCAAATATAGCATAGGTCTTATTGTTAATTTCTTCTATGTATGTTGTTTCATTTAATTGTACCCTTCCCATATTTTCAAATATTTTATTAGGAGAGCTTACCTCATTTTTTATAGAGCTTACCTTTCCATCTGATGAGGGTCTTTGTATTGTTGCGTTACTTCTAGGTACTGTAATATCCTTATTTAGTGAATTATCTACATTATTTGTAGAAATTGAATTTATATCTTTAATAAACTTTAAAGTATCTTTTTTAAATATTACATCATATTCAATTTGTTTAACTTCACCTACGAAAGTATCTACACTACATTTTATAGTAGTTTTAGCATCTATATTTGGAATTTCATATTTAATTATCATTTTTCCATTTTCTACATCTTTAGATAATGTATTATAAGGTACAGGATTTCCATTTACCAATATATTCAGTTCTTTATCCTTAGCTAAGCTGTTTACAAATTCTAATTGTGCATATGTTTTACCGTTAATTTCTTCTATATAACTTACTTTCCCCAAAGATTCCCTTGCCATTGATTCTACCAAAACATCATTAGATATTATTTTGTTTTCTACTTCACTTAGCTTACCATTTTGAGTAGTACTATTTTTAGCCTCTAATTGATTTTCGTTAGATTTTTCTACTTGGTTTTCATTAGGTTGCTTTGCTGGTTTTATTATTTGTGCTTCATTTTGGTTATTTGGTAATGTATTTATATTTTCTTCTTTAATTGTTTCCTCCAATAAATCTACGTCAAACTTAGTTGGTGCATTTGTTTCATCTATATTTCTCTTTACAGTAATTTTATCTTGTAGTGCTGAAATCTCAAATTTTATGCTAGTTTTTTCTTTATCTAATTCATTTAATATATTTTCATATTTTACTTCTTTGTCATTTATAAATATTTGTAAGTTGCTTTTTTCATTTATTTTGCCGTTAAAGTTTAGGTTTAAATTTAATTTTCCGTCTTTCTCTTCTACATAGCTTACTTCATTTAAGAATGCTCTGTTTAATTCTTTTTCTTCTTTTGATTCATTTTCCATTATTATGTTATTTTTTATTTCACTTATTTTAATCTTTGATTCTTGATTTAGATTTTTTACTTCAATAGCTTCTTTATTGCTATTTGTTTTTTCATTAGCATTAACTAATAAAATATTTCCCCCAAGCAAAACTACTGTAAGTGACATGGCTAAGCACTTATTCCTCATTTTCTTAAAACTCATAGTTTATCCCCCTTAAATATTTACCCCTTTTAAATATCATCTTGTCTCTAAATATATTATATAGTATTTTTATTTATATTTCTTACAAAGTAAAAAAATCCCCAAAAGGGGATTTTTCTATAATGAGATTATCATATTCATAAGTTGATTGTTTCTTTTTATAAAGTCATCTAACTGCGTAGGATCTAGCTCTTTATTAGATAATAATGCTATATCTACTATTTGATTACAAATTAATGATACTTGCTCTTTTTTATTCTCATCATCTTTTAAAGAAAGTAGTTTTTTAATTATAGGACTATTGTCATTTACAACTAATGTTTTTTCTTCTTCAAAACTCATTCCAAGATTCATTCCTACAAATTGTGATTTCATTTCAGACATTCTTCTTGATTGTTCTGAAACTAAAATTATAGCAGATGTATCTTCACTTTTTAAACTCTCTACAGAGTAAGTCTTTATTCTCTCACCTACTGAGTTTTTAAATAAGTTTTCTATATCAGCTTTCTCTTCTGTATTTTCTTTGCTATCTTTATCCTTTAACACTTCTGATAAATCAGCATCTATTCTATTAAAATTAACTCCTTGATTTTTAAATTCTATCATTGATATAAAATGGTTGTCTATTGTAGCATCTAATACTACAGCATCTAAATCATAGTCTTTAAATAATTTTATATACTGAGATTGTTGCTCTTCATTACTTGCATAGAATACTTTATTTTCATGCTTTTCTTTACATTTTTCTAAGTAGTCATTAAGTGTTATATATTCTGAGTTTATAGTTTTAAATAATATTATATCTTTTACTTTGTCATAGAATCCTTCATCTTTTAAGCATCCAAATTTAATAAATACTTGTATATCATCCCAGAATTTTTCATAATTTTCTCTTTCATTTTTAAATAATGATTTTAATTTATCTGCTACTTTCTTAACTATATGCTTAGATATTTTACTTACATCTTTATCATTTTGTAAGAAACTTCTTGAAACATTTAAAGGTAAGTCTGGGCAATCTATTATTCCTTTTAATAATAGTAAAAATTCTGGTACAACTTCTTTTATGTTATCTGCTATAAACACTTGATTGTTGTATAACTTAACTTTTCCTTCTACAAGTTCAAATTCATTGTTTAATTTAGGGAAGTATAATATTCCTTTTAAATTAAATGGATAGTCTACATTTAAATGTATCCAAAACAGTGGTTCATCAAATGTTTTAAATACTTTTCTGTAAAATTCCTTATATTCCTCATCAGTACAATCCTTCGGTGATTTTAACCATAGTGGATTTGTATCATTTATCGGAGTAGCTTCTTTTACTTCATTATCTTCACTTTCAGATTTTTCATTTTGTTTTTGTACTTCTTCATTGCTATTTAAATAAATATCTACTGGTAAGAATGAACAATATTTATCTATTATGTCTCTTACAGTAAATTCTTCTAAAAATTCCTTACTATCATCTTCTAAGAATAATGTAATAGTAGTTCCTCTTGTAGTTTTATTATCACTTTCACTTATTTCGTACTCTGTACCGCCTCCACTTATCCATCTTACTGGCTTTGCATCTTCTTTATAAGATAGAGTATCTATTTGAACTTTTTTAGATACCATGAAAGAAGAATAGAATCCTAATCCAAAGTGACCTATTATATCATTTTCCTCATTCATCTTATCTTTGTACTCATTGAAGAAATCTTCAGCTCCAGAGAAAGCAACTTGATTTATATACTTATTTACCTCTTCTTCAGTCATACCTATACCATTGTCTTCAAATACAAGTGTTGAATTTTCTTTATCTATATATACATTTATTTTATATTCTTCGTTTTTATCCCCTGATATTTCTCCTAATGAAATTAGTTTTTTATGTTTATTTACTGCATCACAGCCATTACTTATAAGTTCTCTGATGAATATATCTTTGTCAGAGTACAACCATTTCTTTATTATTGGAAAAATATTTTCAGTATGTATTGATATACTTCCTTTTTGATTCATTTTATTTTCTCCTCCTTGTTATAAATTAGTTTTTTATACTATCCCTTAGTAATTATTATTGTAACATTTTTGTTAGCAGTGTCAAGTATCGAGTGCTAATTTTTTCTTTAGATTTATAATTTTTTTATTTAAATACTCTTTTATTGCGATTTATTATTAAAATAAAAAGAGCAGTATCTTAAATTACAGTAGATACTACTCTTTATTAGTTATATTTATTTTACTAAATTTATTTTCATTTGTTGGTCATACAATAGTTTAATACTATTATCTGTACCTGCTGATACACTTTTTATATCTTTAAACTTAGAAGTATCAGTGTTATAATTTTCAAACTCCCATATAGCTGTGTATCTACCTGTTTTCCTATCAATAGATGTTCTTGTATTTCCACCATTTATTATTATCTCTTTTTTATCTTTATCAAAGAATGAAAAATGACCATCATTTGGAACTACACCGTCTTTGTAATATGTACATCTTATTTCTTTATCTGTAATTTTAATATCCTCTAAAATTACTTTTCCATATTTACTTGTTTCAAATTCTATTGGTAGATTATCTATACTCTTAGGCTCCAATTGAACCTCTTGTATACTTTCATCATATCCAAATGGTACTAAAGTTAAGGATTTTGTATTTTTAGTTCCTTTTAAAAATTCAATAGAATTTGTAGCTACTCCCGTGACAGGACTACTTCCACTTCCACCTTCACCTATCACATCTAATGATTTTCCATCTTGGTCAAATAATGCAAGGGAACTACTCATAGTAGGAGGGTCCCAATCAGCAGTAGCTCCTTCAATTTTTTCATTTACAACTATTTTATTTGCTAATGGAGATATAATTACTTTTTCTATATTTACATGATTTTTTACTTTTTTCTCTTTTCCTCCTATATTATCAGTTTTATTTAACACAAAGTCTTTATCTAATTCATATCTGTAAGTATCTTTTACTGCTTTTGATTTATCTATTTTTGTGCTTATTGACCAATTACCATTTATTCCAAATATCTTATCAGTCTCAAATTTAACATTCATATTATCATCTATTTTTATATAACTAACATCTATCTTATCTATTCCTTTTAACTCATTATCGGATGAAAATTTTCCTTCTGATTCAAAAGTTCCTGAATGTCTTATATTTTTACCATCTATATATGCATCTATAAATGGTTTTCCAAAATACGCATTTTTATTTGCATCTTTCATTTCTTTTATATTTTTATCACTTTTTATTGTGTAAAATATAGTTAGATAATTATCATCAATAGATGAACTATCTAAAGTAAATTCTATTCCTTTATCCTTTGTTTTTAAATTTACATCTACTCCTAATTTCTCAAATTGTTCTTTATCTGATTTGTACAAAGATTCATTATTATCATTAAAATAATCTATTATTTTTTTTATCATTGGAATTGAATCTGCTATAGACGGATTCATTATTCCTACTCCAACTATACCTGTACCTATCATTATTGTTGATATTGATGCTATCATTATTTTTTTATATTTTCTTCTTTTCTTATAATTAGTTCCTCTTTTTATTGCATTTTTAGTTACTTCATCTATGCTATCTGGAATTTTTATATCATTATATTTACTCATTATTTTTCCTCCTTCAATATATCATATAACTTTTTCTTTCCTCTCCTTATATAAGACTTCACCGTATTTTCATTACATTCCATAACCTGTGCAATTTGTGCTACAGTAAAGTCTTGAAAATATTGAAGTATTATAGGTGTCTTATATTTTTCATCTAAATTATCAATCGCATCATACAAGTCTATATTTTCTTCTATGTTTGAATACTCAATTTCACCTATATAATCTTCCATTCTCTCATCTTGAAACTTATTGTAATACCTATTTTTCATGTTAACATTATTAATAAGTATCTTAGTTATCCAAGTTTTAAAGAAGCTTGAATTTCTAAGTTTAGAAATATTTATATATGCTTTGTACACTGTTTCTTGATAGATATCAAGTGCATCATGTTCATTTTTTACATATATAAATGCCATTTTATAAAGATATTCTTTATGTATTTCTATAAGTTTTTCAAAGGACTCATCGCACCCCTTTATTGATTGTTCTATTAGTTGTTGCTCTGTGTATTCTTTTTGTTTTTTATTGAACAGTTTTATTTTTTTTATAGCTATATTCTCAATCATTTTTTCCTCCCTCGTAATCCCGATTACACATATTAGATGCACGATGTGTGCTAAGAGTTGCAACCTTTTTATATTTTATTGTATTATAATGATTATTTGACAAATATATAATGTAGGCGTATGGTAATAATAGTAATAATTACTGTTATCACTAGTTAAAAATATATATTAATTACATATAAAATAAAAGGAGGTACAACTATGAAATTAAAAGGAACTAAAACAGAGAAAAATTTAATGGATGCATTTGCAGGTGAATCTCAAGCTAGAAACAAATACTCTTACTACGCATCTCAAGCTAAAAAAGAAGGGTATAATAAAATAGCAGCTGTATTTGAAGAAACAGCACACAATGAAATGGCACATGCAAAAATGTGGTTTAAGTTATTACATGATGGAGTACCAACAACAGAAGAAAATTTAAAAGATGCTGCAAATGGCGAAAACTATGAGTGGACTGATATGTATGAAAACTTTGCAAAAGATGCTGAAACTGAAGGATTTAAAGATATAGCATTTTTACTTAGATCTGTTGGAAAAATAGAAAAACAGCATGAAGAAAGATATTTAGAACTTCTTAAGTCAGTTCAAGAAGAAAAAGTATTCCAAAAAGAAGAAAAAGTTGAGTGGAGATGTATGAACTGTGGACATATACACACAGGAACAAAAGCATTAGAAAAATGTCCTGTATGTGATCATCCAAAAGCTTATTTTGAAATAAAAGCTGACAAATTTTAAGTAAAGTATACAATGAAATAAAATAGAAATTAAATCTAGTAATATTAGTTTTAATGGAATTTATAAAATATATATAAAAAGACATCGCCATAAACGATGTCTTTTTCTTATATATTATCCAAAATATTTTACTCCACTTTCAAATATCTTCTGATCTTTTTCACCTAAAATATTTTTTATAACATGTTCTCCAACTCTTTCAGAGTGACCCATCTTACCAAATATTCTACCGTCTATACTTGTTATACCTTCAACTCCATAATGTGAACCATTCGGGTTAAACTCTATATCATAAGTAGGATTATTATCAAAGTCTACATATTGAGTAGCTATTTGACCATTTTCTATTAACTGTTTCATAACTTCTTTGTTAGCAACAAATTTACCTTCTCCATGAGATATAGCTATGCTATGAGTATCTCCTACTTGTGTACCAGCTAACCAAGGAGATTTATTTGATGCTATTCTTGTTTTTATAATTTTAGATTGATGTCTTCCTATATTATTATAAGTAAGAGTTGGTGCATTTTCATCTGTATCTCTTATCTCACCGTATGGAACTAATCCAAGTTTTATAAGAGCTTGGAATCCATTACAAATACCTAGCATCAATCCATCTTGTTTAGTTAAGAACTCTTGTACAGCTTGTGCTACCTTTGGATTTCTAAATACAGTAGCAATAAACTTAGCCGAACCGTCTGGCTCATCTCCTGCACTAAATCCTCCTGGTAACATTATTATTTGAGACTTTTGTATCTCTTTTACTATACTATCTATAGAGTCTTCTATATCTTTATATGTTAAGTTTTTAAATACTTTTATATTAGCCTGAGCACCTGCTTTTTCAAATGCATTTGCACAATCATATTCACAGTTTGTACCTGGGAATGCTGGTACGAATACTCTTGGCTTAGCTATGCTTATAGAAGATTTTTTAGTTTCTCCTTGAGATATAAAGTTTATAGTTTCTATTTTATCTTTAATTTCATTAGCTTTTGTTGGGAATACTGATTCTAAAGTTTCACAATGAGCTTTGTATAATTGGTCTAAAGCTATTTCTTCATTTTCTACTACTATACTTTGCTTTTGTGTTGTATTTCCAAGCACTATATAATCATATCCATCTAATATGTTTAAATCATTCTTATCTAATTCCATTATTATGTTTCCATAATCAGCTTTAAATAAATCACATTCTACATTATTAAATTCAAATCCTATTTTATTACCAAATGCCATCTTACTTATAGCTTCACATACTCCACCAAATCCTAGTGCATATGTTGATAACACTTGCTTATTGTGTATAAGTTCAGTAACTTTATCTAGGTTTTTCTTTAATATATCAAAGTCTAGAACATCATTTTCTAATCTATCTGTGCATAACATAACAACTGTTGAATTAGCATTTTTAAACTCTGGTGAAATTACATATTTTGCATCCACAGTATCCACAGCAAATGATACTAATGTTGGTGGTACATCTATGTCCTTAAATGTTCCAGACATACTATCTTTACCACCTATTGCAGGTATCCCTAATTTATTTTGAGCGTAATATGCACCTAAAAGAGCTGCAAATGGTTTACCCCATTTAGTTGGGTTATCCCCAAGCTTTTCAAAATACTCTTGTAATGTAAGTCTTATATTACTAAAGTTACCCCCAATTGCCACAGCTTTACACACAGATTCTACTACTGCATATAATGCACCGTGGAATGGACTCCACTTTCCTATCTTAGGATTATATCCATAAGTCATTATTGTAGAAGTATTAGTTTCTCCACCAAGTACAGGTATTTTAGCTACCATACCTTGAGTTGCTGTTGCTTGATATTTACCACCAAATGGCATAAGTACAGTACTAGCACCTATTGTATTATCAAATTTTTCTACTAATCCTTTTTGTGAACATACATTTAAATCAGATAGCATGTTTATAAATTTATCTTTTATGTTAATGTCAGATTCTACTTCACATGCTTTTTCTTCAACTTTATCTACATGAATTTTAGTAGTTTGTTTAACTCCACTAGTTTCTATAAATTCTCTTTGTAAATTAACTATAGCTTTATCATTCCAAAACATTCTCATATATCCAGTGTCCGTTACTGTTGCTACATGAGTTGCTTCTAAGTTTTCTTCTCTTGCTAAGTCTATAAATTTATCTTTGTTGTGTGCTTCTATAACTACTGCCATACGTTCTTGTGATTCTGATATTGCAATCTCAGTTCCATCAAGTCCATCATATTTCTTAGGTACTAAATCTAAGTTTATATCTAAACTATCTGCAACTTCACCTATAGCAACACAAACTCCACCAGCTCCAAAGTCATTACATCTTTTTATCATTTGGGCTACTTCTTTACTTCTAAAGAATCTTTGGATTTTTCTTTCGTTAGGAGCATCTCCTTTTTGTACCTCAGCACTACAAGTAAGTAAAGATTTTTCACTATGTTCTTTTGAAGAACCAGTTGCTCCTCCACATCCATCTCTTCCTGTTTTTCCTCCAAGAAGAACTACTATGTCGCCCTCTTTTGGAACTTCTCTAACTACATTTTCCTTTGGTGCTGCTCCTATAACTGCTCCTATTTCCATTCTTTTGGCAACAAAGTCTTCATCATAAACTTCTGCAACTTGACCTGTTGTTAATCCAATTTGATTTCCATATGAACTGTATCCATTAGCTGCATCACGAGTTATCTTTCTTTGCATAAGCTTGCCAGGTAATGTGTCTTCTAATGTAGTTCTAGGGTCTGCACTTCCTGTAACACGCATTGCTTGATATACATAACTTCTTCCTGATAGTGGGTCTCTTATAGCTCCACCTAGACAAGTAGCTGCTCCTCCAAATGGCTCTATCTCAGTTGGATGATTATGCGTTTCATTTTTAAACATTACTAAGTATTCTACTTTTTTTCCATCTATTTCAACATCTACATTTATACTACATGCATTTATTTCTTCACTTACGTCTAAGTCTTCTAGTTTTCCATCTTTTCTTAATTCTTTCATAGCAATAGTTGCTATATCCATTAAGCATATATCCTTTTGTTTATCTACATATACCTTACTTCTTGAATTTAAATACATATTATATGTATCTTTGATTATATCAGTATACTTTCCTTCTTCTATTTTCACATCTTCTATAGATGTCATAAAAGTAGTATGTCTGCAATGATCTGACCAGTAAGTATCTAAAACTTTTATTTCTGTTATAGTTGGGTTTCTTTTTTCAGTATTTTTAAAGTAACCTTGAACATGCTCTAAATCACCTAATGTCATAGCTAGTCCTTCATTACTTAAAAACTCTTTCATCTCGTCTATACTTAAGTCTATAAATCCATCTAATGTTT
This sequence comes from uncultured Peptostreptococcaceae bacterium, assembly GCA_947072565.1. Classification (GTDB taxonomy): domain Bacteria; phylum Bacillota; class Clostridia; order Peptostreptococcales; family Peptostreptococcaceae; genus Romboutsia_D. The sequence continues at coordinate 37,702 of CAMTIM010000029.1, forward strand.
TTACTGTAGTTGGTATTTCAGTTTCCATTTTTAAAGTTTCTGGCTTTTCTAAAGAAGCTTCTTTGCTATCAACTGGATTTATACAATATTTTTTTATTTGTTCAAAGCTTTCATCGCTTATATCTCCACTTAATATATAAACCTTTGCTGTATTTATTATAGGTCTTATACCTTGATTTACTATTTGAATACATTGACATGCCCAGTCTCCTCTTTGGTCATATTGACCAGGTAAGTACTCTATGGCAAATATTCTTTCTTTAGTTTCATTACTATCTGAAACAGGTAATGTTTCATGATAAACGACATCTAAATTAGGTTCTGAGAATATTGTTCTACATGCATTGTTATATACATCTTCTTCTATTCCCTCTATATCATATCTATTTAAAACTCTTATCTCTTCTATATTATTTATGTGTAAGCTGTCTATTAAATCTTTTTTTAAAGCTGTAGCTTCAAGGTCAAATCCTTGTCTTTTTTCTACTAATATTCTTTTTACACGTGACTCTGAATTTATAGTATTTAACATTTTTTGTCTCCCTTTTAGAAAATTTAGTTTCCCGTTTTGATATCAGTTCTATAATGCATTCCTTCAAAGTTTATCTTTTTAATATTTTCATATACTTTTTTAGCTGCATCTTCTACATTATCACCTTTTGCACTAATTCCTAATACTCTACCACCATTAGTTACTAGATTATTTTCAAATGCTTTAGTTGCGCTGTGAAATACTACTATATCTTTATCTAAGTTTTCAAGTCCACTAATTACTTTTCCTTTTTCGTAATCTTCTGGATATCCTCCAGACGTAATCATTACGCAAACAGCTTCTTCTTTTTTGTATTTTATTTCTATGTCTTTTAATCTATTTTCTAATATAGCTTCTATTATTTTATATAAATCAGTTTCTAATCTAAGTAAAACTGATTGAGTTTCAGGATCTCCAAATCTTACATTGTACTCAAGTACTTTTGGTCCATCTTCAGTTATCATAAGCCCTACAAATAATATACCTTTATAATTCAAATTATCTTTTTTGAAGCCTTCTAATGTCTTAGCTAATACAGTTTCTTCTATTTCTTTAGCTAATTCATTTGTATATACTTCACTTGGAGAAAAAGTTCCCATTCCTCCTGTATTTGGACCTTGTTCATTATTGTATACTTTTTTATGGTCTTTTGCACTTACCATAGGAATTATTGTGTCATTGTCTACAAATGCTAGTATAGAAGTTTCCACTCCAACTAAAAATTCTTCTATAACTATTTTATCTCCAGCACTTCCAAATTTTTTCTCACTCATCATTTCTTTTAATGTAGATATAGCTTCTTGCCTATCTTGAGGTATTACTACACCTTTTCCAGCTGCTAATCCATCAGCTTTTATTACTAATGGATATCCAAAACTATCTATTTCACTTATTGCAATATCTATGTTTGTATATTCTTTGTATTTAGCTGTTGGTATATCATGTCTTATCATAAACTCTTTACAATAAGCCTTGCTTCCTTCTAACTTTGAACATTCTTTATTTGGTCCAAATATTTTAAGACCGTGTTTTTCAAATTCATCTACAATCCCCTTAACAAGTGGAACCTCTGGTCCCACTATAGTTAAGTCTATTTGCTCTTGTTTTGCAAATTGTAGTAATTTTTCTATATCGCTATCATTTATATTTAAACACTCTGCTATTTGTGAAATTCCCGCATTTCCTGGAGCACAGTATATTTTTTTCACATTAATTTCGTTATTTAATTTCCAAGCGATGGCATGTTCTCTGCCACCTCCACCTATAATCAATATTTTCATAATTTGCCTCCTAGTGTTTGAAGTGTCTTATACCTGTAACCACCATAGACATTTCAGATTTATCACAAGCTTCTATTGAATCTTTATCATTTATAGAACCACCTGGTTGAACTACTGCCTCTATTTTATATTCATGTGCTAATTCTATACAGTCACTGAATGGGAAGAATGCATCTGATGCTAATACTGATCCTTTGAAATCTTTATCTTTATTATTTTCTAAAGCATTTTTTAATGCCCAAATTCTTGAAGTTTGACCACAGCCTAATGCTAATGTTTTACCATCTTTAACTATTGCTATAGCATTTGATTTCATGTTTTTAACTACCTTCATACCAAATTCCATATCTTTAAGCTGCTCTTCACTAGGTCTAACCTTAGTTACCACTTCACATTTTTCTACTAATGAATTGTTTTTATCTTGAACTAATAATTTTCCATCGATATATTTCATATCATATGGTTGTAAACTTTTTTCTATTTTAGCAAGTTTTAATACTCTTAAGTTTTTCTTTTTCTTTAATATTTCTAACGCTTCTTGTGTATAATCATAAGCTACTACTATTTCTAAGAATATTTCACTCATCATTTTTGCAGTTTCTTCATCTACTGTAGATGTTATACCTACTATTCCACCAAATATTGAAACTTTATCAGCTTCATAACATTTGCTGTATGCTTCAAAAGTATCTTTTGCTAATCCAACACCACATGGGTTAGTGTGTTTTATAGCTACTGAAACTACTTCTTTGCTATCTTTGAATTCTCTCATTACTTCTAAACATCCGTGTAAGTCATTTAAGTTGTTGAAAGAAAGTTCTTTTCCGTTTAATTGTTCATAATTTAATATTGGGTTTTTAGCATTTGGTTGACTATATAAAATTCCATTTTGATGTGGATTTTCTCCATATCTTAAAGTTTGTTCTTTCTGGAAAGTTAAATTAAGTATATCTGGATAATTATCTCCTACTTCACCTGCAAAGTAAGTTGATATAAGTGAATCGTATCTCGCTGTAGTTGAAAAAGCTTTATACGCTAGATTTTTTCTATCTTCTAATGTTAATGTATTAGTTTTTAATTTTTCTATTATCATATCATAATCAGCTATATCCACTATAACAGATACATCTTTATAGTTTTTAGCTGCAGAACGTATCATTGATGGTCCACCGATGTCTATGTTTTCTATCATTATTTCGTGAGCTTTGCCACTTTTTAAAGTTCCTTCAAAGTCATATAAATTAACTACTACTAAATCTATTGAACCAATTTTATATTCATTTACAGTATCAACATGAGATTTATCATCTCTTTTGTAAAGTATTCCTCCATGTATGTATGGGTTTAATGTCTTAACTCTTCCGTCTAGCATTTCTGGGAATTTTGTAACCTCATCTATAGTTATTGCATCTATCCCATTTTCTTTTAGTGTCTTGAATGTATTTCCTGTAGATATAACTTCATACCCTAGATTGTTTAATTCTCTAGCAAACTCTACCACTCCACTTTTATCTGTAACACTTATCAATGCTCTTTTACTCATTTATAAAAACCCTCCTACCAAGAATACTTAATTTATTTTCACAAAATAGTTTTATACTTTTCTTTAAAATTCTATGCTCTACTTCTAATACTTTTTTTGATAATGATTCTACATCATCATTGTTATCAACGTATACACATTCTTGCATTATTATAGGTCCTGTATCTGCTCCTTCATCTACAAAATGTACAGTTGCTCCAGTTATCTTCGCTCCATAATCAAGAACTCCTTGATGTACCTTTTGACCATAATACCCTTCGCCACAAAACGAAGGTATCAATGATGGATGAATATTTATTATTTTATTTTTAAATTCATTTACAAATTTAGGACTTATTATTTTTAAATAACCTGCAAGTACTACTACATCTATGTTATTTTCTTTAAGAATTTCTATTATATTATCTTCATCAGTTTCATAAACAGCTTTTATATCATTATCTATTGCTCTTTGCAGTCCATACGCTTTTTCTTTATTTGAAATTACTACTTTAATAGTTCCTTGAATTTTACCAAGTTTAGTTTCATCTATGATAGTTTGTAAATTTGTCCCCCCACCAGATACTAAAACTCCAATGTTTAGCATAAATTTACTCCATCATGGTTGTCTACCACTTTACCTATGATATAAGCATTTTCATCAGTAGTATTTATATAATCAACAACATCTTGAGCTTTTTCTTTGTCTACTATTAAGACTAATCCAACTCCCATGTTAAAACTCTTATGAAGTTCTCTTTCATCTATTGAGTTGAAGTTTTCTATCATTTTAAATATAGCTGGTTTTTCCCAAGAATCTTTCTTTATATCTATCCCTAAACCTTTTGGTATAACTCTTGTTATATTTTCTATAACACCACCACCAGTTATATGAGCTATTGCTTTTATTTCATGATTCTTAATTACATCTAAAACTAATTTTACATATATTTTTGTAGGAGTTAAAAGTGCTTCTCCTAAAGTCATTTTAAGTTCATCTATATATTGGTCTAATTTATAATCGTAAGTATCTAAGAATATTTTTCTTATAAATGAGAATCCATTACTGTGTATTCCACTTGATTGAATACCTATTAATGTATCTCCACTTTTAACATTTTTTCCAGAAACTATTTTTTCTCTATCTGCTATTCCAACTGAGAAACCTGCTAAATCATATTCATCATCACTATACATTCCTGGCATTTCAGCAGTTTCTCCACCTATTAATGCACATCCTGCCATTTTACATCCATCAGCTATACCACCAACGATTTGTTCTACTTGCTCTGCAACTAACTTTCCTGTAGCTATATAATCTAAGAAGAATAAAGGCTTAGCTCCTTGGCATATTAAATCATTTACACACATTGCCACTAAATCTATTCCTACTGTATCGTGTTTATCCATCATTTGAGCTAGTTTTAATTTTGTACCAACTCCATCAGTAGATGAAAGTAAAACTGGTTCTTGCATACCTACAAAATCTTTTAAACTATATAAACCACTAAAGTTTCCTAAGTCACCTATTACGTTGTTATCGTAAGTAGATTTTATTTTTCCTTTTATAAGATCTACCGCTCTGTTTCCCTCGTCTATATCTACACCTGATTGTTTGTATGTTAACATGAAAGTGGTTCCTCCTTATCAATTTTCTTAACTGGATAATCTCCGTCAAAACAAGCTTTGCAGAAAGTAGCTTTATTTTCTGTAGCTTCTATCATTGCATCTATATCTAAAAATTGTAAACTGTCACAACCTATATATTCTCTAATTTCTTCTACACTATTATGTGATGCTATTAAATTAGAACGACGTGGCGTATCTATCCCATAGTAGCAAGAATATTTTACTGGAGGTGATGTTATTCTAAGATGAATTTCACTTGCTCCTGCATCTCTTAGAGATTTTATTATTAGTTTTGAAGTAGTTCCTCTAACTATTGAATCATCTACTAAAATAATACTTTTTCCTTTTACTACACTTGATAGAGGATTTAATTTGATTTTAACTCCAATTTCTCTTTCCTCTTGAGTTGGCTTTATAAATGTTCTTCCTACGTATCTGTTTTTTACAAGACCTTCTCTAATTGGTACATTTGCTAAATTAGCATATCCGATTGCCCCTGCCCATCCCGAATCTGGAACTGGAACTACTATATCTGCTTTAACATCATCATTTTTAGCTAACATTTCTCCACATTTAACTCTAAAGTCATATGCATTAACATTGTCTATTGTTGCATCATTTCTAGCAAAGTAAATATGTTCAAATATACAACTTCTTTTAACTGATTTGTAGTTTTCAGAGTATAAGTAAGATTTCATTTCTCCATCTTTTATAACTATTATTTCTCCTGGTTCTACATCTCTTATAACTTCTCCGCCAAGTATATCTATTGCACAAGTTTCTGAAGCTACAATATACTCATTTCCTTTTTTACCTAATATTAAAGGTCTAAATCCATTAGGGTCTCTAACCGCAACTAATTCATCTTCTCCCATTATTACAAGAGAATATGCTCCTTTTATATAATCCATAGTTATCTTTAAGCTTTCTACAATATCACCTTTGTAATATCTAGCTAATATATATAAAATTACTTCTGTGTCAGAGTTTGCTTGAAACATGTATCCGTCTTCTTCTAACATATCTCTTAAATAATTTGCATTTACTAAGTTACCATTATGAGCTAGGGCTAATTTTCTTTTTCTACATCTTCCTACTAAAGGCTGGCAATTAGCTAAGTGGCTTCCTCCAGCTGTAGAGTATCTAACATGACCGATTCCCATATTTCCTTTTAGAGATGATAATTCATTTTCTTTAAATACATCTCCAACTAAGCCCATATCTTTTTTGTAGTTTATGTTTTCACCATCTGATATAGCCATTCCGCAACTTTCTTGACCTCTATGTTGAATAGAGTATAAAGAGTAATATAATTCTTTTGACATATCCTTATCTGAATAAATGCCTACAATCCCGCACATAAAAATCCCCCCTACTTATTATTCATTCTAGCAAGAACTTCTTCGTATCCTGCTACAAGATCTCCTAAATTCCTTCTAAATCTATCTTTATCTAGCTTTTCATTAGTATCAACGTCCCAAAGTCTACAAGTGTCTGGAGATATTTCATCTGCTAAAATTATATTTCCTTCAGTATCTTTTCCAAATTCTAATTTAAAATCTACTAATTTTAAATTCATCTTTAGGAAAAACTCTTTCATTAACTCATTTATTTTTAGCGTTTCATTTCTTAAAAATTGTAATTCATCTCTATTTGCTAATTTCATAGCTACTGCATGGTCATCATTTAACATTGGATCTCCGTAATCATCGTTTTTGTAGCATATTTCAAATATAGGTTCATCTAAAGCTATACCTTCTTCTATTCCTACTCTTTTACAAAATGACCCAGCTGTTATGTTTCTTACTATTACTTCTAGTGGTAATATCTCAACTTTTTTAACTAGCATTTCTCTTTCTGATAAACTTTTTATGAAATGTGTTTTTATTTGTTTTTCGTGTAACATTTCAAACATTATTGTAGATATTTTATTATTTAATATACCTTTTGAAGATATTTGTGCTTTCTTTTCTCCATTAAACGCTGTTGCATCATCTTTAAAATATACGATATACTCGTTTTCTTTCTCTGTAGAATATACTTGCTTAGCTTTTCCTTCATATAGTAACATAATTATTACCCCCTTAAATTTTTATCATCTTCTATTACTTTTTCTTCCATTTCTTTTCTATACGCTATTAAATGTTCTTTTACTTTTGGATATTTAATACTCATTATTTGACTTGCCATTAGCGCTGCGTTTAATCCTGAATCTATTGTTACAGTTGCTACTGGTATGCCTGGTGGCATTTGAACTATTGAAAGAAGTGAATCTAATCCATCTAATGTTGATGATTTTATAGGTAACCCTACTACTGGTATTAATGTTTTCGCTGCTATAACACCTGGTAAATGTGCGGCTTTTCCTGCTGCTGCTATTATTACATCTGTATCTTCTTCTATCTCTTTTATAAAAGCACTTAATTGATTTGGTGTTCTATGAGCTGATAATGCTCTAGCTACTACTTCAATTCCGAACATTTCTAAAAGTTCTATTCCTGACTCTAGTTTAGGATAATCTGACTTAGATCCCATGATCACTGCAATTTTCATTTTTTAGCCTCCTCATTTTTCATATATTTCAAAAGCAAACTTATTTTTCATTTTTATTATCACGAACTTTATATTTAAATTCTATATTAAAATACGTATTTTTACAAGCATAATTTTAATTTTATTATCAAGATAAAAATACACACTTTTAAATCATGTGTCAAAAGTTAATTTTTTAAACCAAATAAAAAAAAATAACTATTTTATACGAACAAAAATAGTTATTTTTAATTTATTGTTTATTTTTTAAGTTTTTTTAGTATTTAATATTATAATTCTAAAGCATATTTAGCGTCATGTTCATAACTAAAAATAAAAAAGCTCCCGCTATAAAAACGCCTACTTTTTTATGAGCTAAGTTTATAGTATATCCCATCCCTATTTTATTTTCTACCATAAATGTTTTATCCTCTTTATTAAAATAAAAGTACCCCAAAATCCATTTACTATCATCAGTACTATAATCAAACTTTTGCTTCTCTTTGAAAGAACTCAACATTGTATAAGAATATAATATATTTATAAGACTTATTCCAATCAAGAACCATACAGGTATAATCACAAATATAGGAAAATTATATTTGTTAAATAATATTATTGGTATTATATTAGTTTGAAATTCAATACCTAAAGTTATCAATATAAAAGAGATTCCTATTTTATTTATATATTTAAGTATTTTTTTACTTTCACTTTCTAGCTTATCTTTTCTTATATTATCTACATTTCCTATGCAAGATATGGTTATAAATCCTATTAAGCTGATAATTACAAACCCTACTATTTCCAAGCAAAATACACTTTTTAAGTTTTTAACTACAAAATCTGTTGGAGTTAAATCGCCTGAAAAATCAGTAGGTATAAGGGTTGGTAGCTCGTTATAATTTATCATTAAATATAATATGGATATTACTGATATAAATAGTAATATCAAAAATGCAAATCTAAATTTATTTTTCAATTTAGACTTTTCATCTAATAAACAATCATCTACTATAAAAGCGTCTTCATACTTTGCATTTTCTTTATAACCTGTATTTTTAACAAGTACCTGTGTTATTTTTTTAACTCTTCTATATGTTGTAAACTGACATAACAATATAGACGCTACATATATAAAAACTATAGAGTTCATAATCACCTCAAAACTGTCCTCTAAAGCATACAATGCTGCTATACTCGTTAATAACAGTACTAAAGATAGTATGCTTATATTTTTTTTATATCCTTGTTTTATATTATCTTTATATTCTTTACTTAAGTTTAATCCTTCTATTTTTACACCATAAAAACATTTATTTCCCCCTGAATATTGTGCACACGTTGAACAAATACCTATAAAAAATATTGTCGGTAGTAAAATCATAAAATATGCTATATTATTCATACTAATCCCCTCCTAATTTATATTCTCGAGCTTTATCTTATATTATAATATACTCAAATATAAATTGGATTAATTTGTAATAAATCGTTTTATTTTCTTGTGTTTTATATTTTAATAAAAATAAAAAAAAGAACCATTTTCATTTTCATAAAAATGGTTCTCTCTTTATATAAATGCAAAATACTTAATATTATTATGCACCAATTTTTTGCTTTGTATCTTTCTTATTTACATATTTCTTTTCATATCTTGTATATAATAATAACGCTAATGAACCAAATATAACTGGTCCTGATATCATCATTGCAGTTTTAAATATGTCTCCACCTAAAGCTGGCTCTATTATAGTAAATACATTTGCAAATCCTATAAATACAGTAACTATTATAGCTACTATAGTTGATAGTTTTTGAGATTTATATACCATAAATGGAGTTTCTAATTGTCCCGCTAATTGCTTTTTCTTAAATATAGGGAACGCTGCTGATAAGAACATATATGGTATTGTCATAGCAACATTAGTCATAAGAACTAATAAACTAAAGAATTCTGCTGCTCCGTCACCACCAAGTGATATCCCTGCTATCATAACTGAAACTATTACAGCTTGTACTTTCATAGCATTTAAAGGCATTCCATTTTTAATTTCTCCCATTTTACCAGGCCAAACTTCTTTTGGAGAACCTTGGATTAATGTTTTAAGAGGAGAATATGCTAATGTAAAGAATGCACCAGTTAATGCAGCAAACATTGATAAACCAGCAAATCTAGCAAACCATGCACCCATTGTTATTGCCGCTTCTTGAGAAAGGTTTAACCCTTGCCCTATTTGGAATCCTAAGTTTTGAACTACTACATAAGCTACATTTCCCATATGAACAGTATCTGATGATAATACTTCTTTCCAGTTAGTAAACATACCACATGCAAATATTCCTACTGCATATCCTATAGATATTACTAAAGCTGCTATACCAAGACCTTTTGGGAAAGTCTTTTCTGCATTTTCTGTTTGATCAACTAATCCACCTAATACTTCTAATCCACCAAATGCAAATATAGCAAACACTAAGAATGATAATATTGTTATTGGTGTTCCATATGAAGGATTTGGAGATTGTAAAAATGCTTGTTTCATATTAGTTAATGGTTCTGCAAAATGACCACCGTTAGCTATAAGAACAAATAAACCACCGAAAAGTAATACAAAGTTAAGTGCTAAGATAGCGGTTCCACCTATAGAAGTTATCTTAGTTATCTTTTCAACACCTTTACTAGCTACAAATGTTACAACTAGTACTAATAAAACTCCTAATAACCCTAATGTTTGAGTTGATCCTAATCCAAATAAAGACCATGAAGCTGTTTTATCAGCACCCATTATAAAGTTAGAGAACGGTATCCATATAGATGAAGCTACGTTTACCATCCATACTACATAAGATGCATACCACATGAATGTACCTACAAATGCAAACTTACCGCCCACAGATTTTTCCATCCAAGAGTACATACCACCTGTTTCATTTTTAAATGATGCTCCATACTCAGCCATCATAAATGCGTAAGGTATAAAGAATACAACCGCACTTATTATATACCATGGTATTGCTGCATATCCCATTAAGTAATATGCTCTTGGCATATTAGCAAAACCAAATACTGATGTGAATATCATAAGTATTAATGGAACTAATGTTAATTTCTTTGCTGCGTTATTGTTACCTGCCATAATAATTGCCCCCTTGATTAATTAAATTTTTTTATAATTCCGTTAGTAAAATATATTTACTAAAAAATATATACTTACTACGTTAATTAACTGTTTTTCTACATTGACATACATTAATTAACTGTTTATGTTCATTAACATAAGTTAATTAACTATTTATCTATATTAACACTTAAACGCTTTCATGAAAAGACTTTTTTATACAAATTTTTTATGTTATTATACAATTAATATTTTTTGTGGTATTTTACAAAAAATGTTTAATATAGTTTAAAATAACTATAATTTTATAAATACAATTTACTCTTTTTATATAATTAAAATCACCCTTTTATATAAAAGGGTGATTTTAATTATATTTATTTTTATTAACCTAAAAATGCAAATTTACAAATAAATAATATTGAAAGTACTATTAAAGATACATTAACTTCGCTTGTTCTTTTAGTAGCTATCTTTAATACCGTAAATGATATCATTCCGAATATTATTCCATCAGCTATACTATAAGCTAATGGCATCATAGCAAATGTTAAAAATGCTGGTATCGCATTTGTAAAATCGCTAAAATCTATTTTAGTTAATGAACTCGCCATCATAACACCTACTAATATAAGTACTGGTGCTGTAGCCTGTGTTGGTATTGCAGTAAATACTGGTGCAAAGAATAATGATAATAAGAATAAGAAACCAGTTGTAACTGCTGTTAATCCAGTTCTTCCTCCATCACCTATACCTGCAGCACTCTCAACATATGAAGTAACTGTAGATGTTCCTAAAAGAGCTCCTATTGTAGTAGCCACTGCATCTGCAAATAATGCTTGCTTAACTTTTGGTAATTTTCCGTTTTCATCTAACATATTCCCTTTAGATGCTACTCCTAGTAAACATCCTACTGTATCAAATAAATCAACAAATAAGAAAGTAAATACAACTACTACCATATCTAGACTAAATATTTGATCAACTGGAACTGATAAAGCTTGTAAGAATATTGGCTTTAACGATGGTGCAGATGATATTATACCTTTAGGTAGTGCAACTAATCCAGCTGCCATACCTATTGCTGATATTGTTAACATTCCTATAAGGAACGCTCCTTTTACATTTTTAGCTAGTAAAATCGCTGCTAATAATAATCCAAATATAGTCAATAAAACTAATGGATCTTTTAAGTTTCCTAATGAAAGTATAGTAGCCCCGTTAACAACTATACCCGCATTTGATAATCCTATAAATGCTATAAATAATCCTATACCCGCTGTAACTGCATGTTTTAAAACTGTTGGTATACAGTCTATTATCTTTTCTCTAACGTTTGTTATTGTAAGTAATATAAATATTATTCCTTCTATTAATACGGCACATAGTGCAAATTGCCAACTGTATCCCATTGATAAAACTACTGTATAAGCAAAGAATGCATTAAGCCCCATACCTGGTGCTAGAGCTATTGGGTAGTTTGCTAAAAGTCCCATAGCGCAACTTCCTATGAATGCTGCTATTGCTGTTGCTGCAAATACTGCGCCTTTATCCATACCTGCATCTGAAAGTATGTTTGCATTTACAACTAATATATATGCCATTGTCATGAATGTTGTTATACCTGCTATAACTTCTGTTTTTACATTTGTATTGTTTTCCGATAGTTTAAATACTTTTTCTAACATTCCCTTATTCATGGATTGAGTAGTTTGCATTTTTTCCTCCTAAGTATATTCAAGATTTTCAAACCAATTATACTTTTTTTATTAATATAATTCGTACGTTAACTAACCTTACTGTAATCATTATATTATATCGTACATATTTTTTCAATACATTTTAGAACATTTTATTTTTTATTTTTATAAAAGTTCGTATTTTTACCATTTTATTTACATATTTTAGTATTAAGCCGTTAAATATTCGTAATATAAGCAAAATCACATCAAAAATTATTAATTTACACTTTAAAATCAAAAAAAGACTAGAATAAAATCATTCTAGCCTTTAATATTTATTTATTTTTGATTTTTACTATATTCTTCTTTTGTAGCAGGTACTTTTATTTCTCCACTTTTAATTTTTTCTACCACACCATTTACATAGTCTAGTATTTCTTGTGGTACTATTTTTTTTGTTGATTCTGGTATTCCAACACCATTTTCTTTAAGCCCATATACTTTATTTTCCCCACCAGTTAATTTTCCATTTACTAATTCCTTCGCAGTATCATAAACACCTACATTAACCATTTTTAAAGCTGAAGTTAATACATTGTCTGGTGCTAAGTCACTTTGATCTCTATCAACACCTATTGCGAATTTATTTTTTTCTTTAGCTGCTTCTATCGAACCTATACCTGTTCCTCCAGCTGCTGAAAGTATAACATCTATGTTATTTCCATACATTTGATTAGCTATAGATTTCCCTTTAGCTGCATCTCCAAATGTTCCTGCATATTGACTTTTAACCTCAGCATCTTTATTTGCTTCTTTAACTCCTGCCATGTATCCGTATTCAAATCTTGATATAACAGGATTTTGCATACCACCTATAAATCCTACATTATTAGTCTTAGTCATTTTACCAGCTATAAGACCAGTTAAATATGCTGCTTCGTTTTCTTTAAATAATATAGGTGTTACATTTTTAGGTATTTCATCATAAGTTTCATCTATTAATACAAATTGTTGTTTTGGATAATTCTCAGCTTCTTTTTTTATATCATCCTTCATTGTATTGCCAACACCTATAACTAAATCTACTCCATCGTCTATAAGACTTTCCATATTAGTTATATACTCAGATGCTTGTTTTGACTCTATTACCTTAACATCTACTCCAAAATCTTTTTTAGCTTTTTGAAGACCTTCCCAAGCAGATTGATTGAAAGATTCATCATTTATTCCTCCAACATCCGCTACCATACCTATTTTTAAACTTTTGCTACTTTTTTCTGTTTTTGATGATGTTTGAGACCCACATCCTACTAAACTTAAAGAAGCAATTATTATAGCTGAACTTACAGCTGTTATCTTTTTAAATTTCATATTTTCCTCCTAAGTACTTTTAAATCTTTAATCATGTATATATGTTGCATAATATTTTCATTTATATTCATAATATCGATTTGTTTTCTGTTTTATAAATAAATTGATTATAATAATGCAAATTTAAGTATAAATATTATAGTTAAAATTATTAACGATAATTTCACATCTTTTCTTTTATTTGAAAGTAATTTTAATAAAGTATAAGAAATAATACCAAACATAATACCATCTGCAACGCTATATGCTAATGGCATTATTATAAACGTTAAAAATGCTGGTATTGCATCTGTATAATCGCTAAAATCAATTCTAAGTATCGAACTAGCCATCATAAATCCTACTAATATAAGTATAGGAGCTGTTGCTTGTGCTGGTATCGATACAAATAACGGTGCAAAGAATAATGATATAAAGAATAAAATTCCTGTAACACAAGCAGTTAAACCTGTTCTTCCTCCAGCTGCAATTCCCGCTCCACTTTCAACTGTTGTTGCTAAAGTAGATGTACCTAATAATGAAGCTGTAGTTGTAGATATCGATTCTGCCAATAATGCTTTCTTTACATTCGGCATTTTTCCTTCTTCATCTAATAAATTAGCCTTTTGAGCGATTCCTAATAAAAATCCGATTGAATCAAACATATTAACAAATAAAAGTGTAACAACGATAATCAACATGTCTAAACTAAGTATGTCAGCTTTAGCTACCTCAAACACCTTCATAAATACAGGTTGTATAGACGGTGGTAAATCAATTACTCCATTTGGCATAGGAACTATTGCAAACAGCATACCTATTGCCGATGTTATTATTATAGATATTAAAAACGCACCATTTACATTTCTAATTAATAATGTAGCTGCTATTATTAATCCAATTATAGAAAGAACTACAACTGGAGATTTTATATCACCTAAAGATATTATAGCCCCACCTTGCTTTATTATTCCTGCATTTACAAGACCTATAAATGTTATAAACAGACCTATTCCAGCAGTTATAGCATGCTTTAAAACTTCAGGCATACACTCTATTATTTTTTCACGAACATTTGTTACTGTTAATAAGACAAATATAATACCTTCTATAAACATTGCACATAGTGCGAATTGCCAAGTATATCCCATTCCTAAAACTATTGTATAAGTAAAAAACGCATTAATACCCATGCTAGGTGCTAATATTATAGGATAGTTAGCAAGTAATCCCATTACAAAGCAACCAATTCCTGATGCTATAGCTGTTGCTGTAAAAACAGCACCTTTGTCCATTCCTGCTTCACCAAGTATGTTAGGATTTACAACTAATATGTACGCTATAGTCATAAATGTTGTTATCCCTGCAAGTACTTCTATTTTTACATTTGTGTTGTTCTCTTTTAATTTAAATATCTTTTCTAATAAATTTATATTAGATTGTGCCTGTGATGTATTTTTTTGCACTTTGTATACCTCCTTTAGTAAATTTTTTTGTTAGTTATATAATCACAAAAAATAAAAGGCATTCGCCTTTTATTTTTTGCAATTTGTAAAGTGTTCTATATTCAAGTTGAATTATATTTATATTATTCCCACTCTATAGTTCCCGGTGGTTTAGAAGTTATATCATAAACTACTCTATTTGCTCCATCCACTTCATTTACAATTCTATTAGATATTTTTTCTAATACATCATATGGCATTTTATACCAATCTGAAGTCATTCCATCAGAAGATGTAACTGCTCTTATACCAACTAAATATGCATAAGTTCTTTCATCTCCCATAACTCCAACTGTTTTTACATCTGGTAATGTAGCGAATGCTTGCCATATCTCTTTGTATAATCCATGTTCTTTTAGTATTTCCATGTATATTGCATCTGCTTCTCTTAATATATCGCATCTTTCTTTAGTTACTTCGCCTATAACTCTTATTCCAAGACCAGGTCCTGGGAATGGATGTCTAAATATTAAATCTTCTTCTATTCCAAGTTCTAAGCCTATTTTTCTAACTTCATCTTTGAATAATTCTCTTAATGGTTCTACTATTTCAAATTCTATATCTTCAGGTATCCCTCCAACATTGTGGTGAGATTTTATAGTAGCGGCTTCACCTTGCCCACTTTCTACAACATCTGGATATATAGTTCCTTGAACTAAGAAGTCCATTTTTCCTAATTTATTTGATTCTTCTTCAAACACTCTTATGAATTCTTCACCAATTACTTTTCTTTTAGCTTCTGGTTCAGTTATTCCTTTTAACTTACCTAAGAATCTGTCTTCACAGTTAACTCTTATTAAGTTCATATCAAATCTATCTCTGAATATTCTTTCTACATCATTACCTTCATTTTTTCTAAGTAATCCATGGTCTACGAATACACAAGTTAAATTATCACCTATTGCTCTATGAACAAGTACAGCTGCTACTGACGAATCAACTCCACCACTTAAAGCACATAATACTTTTTTATTTCCTATTTTTTCTTTTAGTTCTTTTATTTTATCATTTATAAATGAATCAGTAGTCCAATCTCCAGTTACTTTACAAACATTGTATAAGAAGTTTTTAAGTATTTTATCTCCTTCTAAGCAATGTTCAACTTCTGGATGGAATTGTACTCCATATAATTTTCTTTCTTCATTTTCCATAGCTGCAACAGGACAATCATTAGTATGAGCAACTGATTTAAATCCTTCAGGTAACTTATCTATTAAATCCGTATGACTCATCCATACAGTGTTTGTTGTTAATCCTTCAAGTATAGCTGAATTTTCATATGTTATAGAAGTCTTTCCATACTCTTTTTCGCTATTGTTTCCTTTTCTTACGTTTCCACCTAATATATGAGCCATTACTTGAACTCCGTAACATATTCCAAGTATTGGTACACCTATCTCAAATATTTCTTTTGATATCTTAGGAGAATTTTCTAAATATGCACTGTTAGGCCCACCTGTAAATATTATTCCCTTAGGATTCATAGCTTTTATTTTTTCTATATCTGTAGTATACGGAATTATTTCACAGTATACTTTATTTTCTCTTACTCTTCTTGCTATTAATTGGTTATATTGACCACCAAAGTCCATTACAAGTACTAATTCATGCTTCATATATTATATATCTCCTTGCGTGCTATAGTTTGGTGCTTCTTTAGTTATTGTTATATCATGTGGATGACTTTCTTTAAGAGAAGCTGCTGTTATTTTTATAAATGTTGCAGTATCCATTAAATCTTGTATTGTAGGTGCTCCACAGTATCCCATACCTG
The DNA here is from genome assembly GCA_947072565.1 of uncultured Peptostreptococcaceae bacterium. Classification (GTDB taxonomy): domain Bacteria; phylum Bacillota; class Clostridia; order Peptostreptococcales; family Peptostreptococcaceae; genus Romboutsia_D. Next base: position 54,630 of record CAMTIM010000029.1, read on the forward strand.
CTCTTAATCCACCTATCATTTGATAAACTATTTCTTCTGCCTTACCTTTATATGCAACCATTCCTTCAACACCTTCAGGAACAAGTTTTTTAGCGTCTGTTTGGAAGTATCTATCTTTTGAACCTTTTTCCATAGCTCCTATAGATCCCATACCTCTGTAAGTCTTGTATGATCTACCTCTATAAAGAACTGTTTCTCCTGGACTTTCTTCTGTTCCTGCAAATAATGAACCCATCATACATACAGAAGCTCCTGCTGCTAATGCTTTTACAACATCTCCAGAGTACTTTATTCCTCCATCTGCTATTACTGGTACACCATATTTATGCCCAACTTCAGCACAATCCATTACTGCTGTTACTTGAGGAACTCCTATACCTGCAACTACTCTTGTAGTACATATAGATCCTGGTCCTATACCAACTTTAACGCAGTCAGCACCAGCTTTTATTAAATCTTCTGTTGCAGATGCTGTTGCTACATTTCCAGCTACGACTTGAAGACTTGGATGAGCTTGTTTAACTTTTTTAACTGCATCCATAACACCCATTGAATGACCATGAGCACTGTCTAGAACTATTGCATCTACATTAGCTTTAACTAATGCATCTACTCTATCCATAAGATCTGCACTTATTCCAACTGCTGCTCCACATAATAATCTTCCGCGAGCATCTTTTGCTGAATTTGGATATTGTATTTTCTTTTCTATATCTTTTATAGTTATTAAACCTTTTAAATGACCTTCGCCATCTACTATTGGTAATTTTTCTATTTTATGTTGTTTAAGTATTTGTTGTGCTTCTACTAAAGTTACACCTTCTCTTGCAGTTACTAAGTTATCCTTAGTCATAGCATCTTCAATACTCTTACTCATATCTTTTTCAAATTTAATATCTCTATTAGTTATTATTCCTATTAATTTATTGTCTTTATCAACTATTGGTACTCCTGATATTTTGTATCTCGCCATTATATCATCAGCATCTTGTATGTTGTGATCTTTAGATAAATAGAAAGGATCTACTATAACTCCGCTCTCACTTCTCTTTACTTTATCAACCTCTAGTGCTTGTTCTTCTATAGACATATTTTTGTGAATTATTCCTATTCCACCTTGTCTAGCCATAGATATAGCCATTTTAGATTCTGTAACAGTATCCATTCCTGCACTCATTAGAGGAATATTTAATTTTATCGTTTTAGTTAAGTATGTTCCTGTGCTAACATCCTTTGGTAATACCTCAGATTTTTGAGGAACTAATAACACATCGTCAAACGTTAAACCTTCTTTTAGTATAGTTGCCATAGTAGTGCTCCCTTCCTTAATTTATATTATTATACATTATATATAACGAATTTTTAGCTACAGTTTTTGTTTTTTGTTCGTGTTTCATATTTGTATAAAAAAAACCTGTATATTAACTTCATTATTATTCTCATAAAAGTGAAATTACTATACAGGTTTCCAAAATATCGTACTTTATAGCCAACTAATAAGGATTTCTAATCAGCCTATTAATTTACTTTACTTGATATTCTGCTATAATAATTTCACTCATAGTCAAGATATTTACGGTATCTCGGTAGAAACTCTCAGACCTTATTTCCAAGTATATACGAGTGATATATTGTATTCAGTTTATAAATTTTTTTCTTTAAGTTAAATCCTAATTTATCAAAATTTTTTGATTATGTCAATAAGTTTAAGTCAAATTTTTTGTTTATAATATAATTTATTTTATATAGCAGTTGATTTAGTGGGATTTCGTGTTTATTTGCAATTTTCTTACAATCTTCATATTCAGGCGTTGCTTTTATTATTTTCCCATTATAATAACCTAATTTAACATTTACTAACCCATAAGGGGTATCGATTTGCGTGAATTCTCTAGCTAGTATTTTTCTGTTGTATTCATGATATCTAACTCCAAATGTAGTAGTTTCTATAAGTAATAAATCTATAAACTTTTCCAAATCACTCTTTTTACATAAAATTGAAATTTTAGTTGCAGGTCTATTTTTCTTCATATATATACTTTCCGTATATATATCAAGTGCTCCATATTTTAAAATTTTTTCATATAAGTATGAATACATCTCAGAAGACATATCATCAATGTTCGCATTTATTTCATATATTATTTCTTCTTTTTTTTTACCCCTAAAATAGTTCTCAACATATTTGGTATTTCAAACTTTTTATGACCAATCCCATATCCAATTTGATTAACCTCAAATTCTAATTCATCCACAAACTCATCACACAACGTTTTTATTATCGCTGCACCTGTTGGAGTTGTACATTCACCTTTGACGCTGTTTAGCTTAATAGGAGTACCTCTAAGAATTTCTATAGTTGCAGGAGCTGGAACAGGCATCATTCCATGGTCACATTTTACAAACCCAGACCCTACAGGCACAGAACTAGAATATACTTTATCTATATTAAGTAAATCTATTAATATAGATGTCCCTATTATATCAACTATCGAATCTATCGCTCCAACTTCATGAAAGTGTATTTTATCTATTGTAGTTCCATGAACCTTAGCTTCAGCTTCACCTATAGTCATAAATATGTTCTTTGACATATCTTTTATATTTTCATTTAAATCACTTTTATCAATTATGTCAAATATATCTACTAAATGTCTATGTACGTTAGTTTCTTTAGTTAGCACGTCTACATTAGTACCTATTATTCCACTTTCATTTTTAGAACTTATTTTTATTTCAAACTCATCACTCATATTTAGTTTTTTTATTTCTTCTAAAAACAATTCTTTTGGCACTCCTAGATTTATTAAGCTAGATAGCGTCATATCACCAGAAATCCCATTCACTATATCAAAGTAAAGTATTCTTTGCTCCATATTTTTCTCCTTAAATTCAATCTATTTTAATTTGTTTATAGTAGCAGCTAAATACCCCGCACCAAAACCATTATCAATATTAACTACTGATATACCCGATGCACAACTATTTAACATTGTAAGAAGTGCTGATAATCCACCAAAATTAGCACCATATCCTACAGACGTAGGAACTGCTATTATAGGTACCTCTACTAGACCCCCTACTACACTCGGTAGTGCTCCTTCCATACCTGCGACTGCAACTATTACTCTAGCTTCTTCTAGTATATGCCTACGACTTAGCAATCTATGTATACCAGCTACACCCACATCATAAATTCTTTCTACATCATTGCCTAAAAACTTAGCAGTATAATAAGCTTCATCTGCAACAGGAATATCTGAAGTTCCTCCTGTTAACACTAAAATTTTACCCTTACCTATATTAACAATATCATGATTTTGTATTTTTAATATCTTTGATAGTTCTTCATACTCTGCATTATTATAGATTTTTTTAATTTTATCAAACGTTTCTTTTCTACATCTAGTTCCCAATATATTAGAATCCTTTTCCTTCATTTTTTCTATAATACCTAATATTTGTTCATCACTTTTTCCTTCACAATAAATCACTTCTGGATATCCATTTCTTAGTTCTCTATGATGATCTATATTTGCATACCCTAAATCTTCATATGGTAAATTTTTAAGTTTATCTAGTGCATAATCTACATCTATATTATTTTTTTTTACATCCTCTAGTATTTTTTTTAAATCCATTAATTCACCCCTATATTTAACAATCTAATATTTTTTATTTTGATATTAGTATATAATATTTTAACTATGTATTGTACATTCCTATAAAAACAATGTAATTTAATTATTAACATATCCACAAAATAATACAATAATCGCTAAATTAGTTTATTTATTGATGTTTTTCGCTTTGTATGGTAAAATATGGTTAACAATCTAACATTAAAAATCAATTTCAAACTCACTTAAAACACAAATTATACAATTTATTAAAATAGTAACCATAAAGATATTTTACGGCAGAGAATTAACAAATTCACGTTGATACTCTGCCATTTTTGAATATAAAATATCATTATATAATTTAAAGACTATAAATTATATAAGCAATATTAATTTTATAAATTTAATACATTAAGGAGTTGGGCTTTATGAAAAAATTTAATATTCATTCTTTAAGTTTCAAGTTGTGTATAGCTATTATAGCATTCGCAATAATACCGACAAGTGTTATGTCATATTTTTTATTTACACAGTCAAAAGATAACTTGCTAGAAGAACAAAAAAAATCTATAAACAGCGAATTGTCTTTAGTAAGTAACAACATCGATAGTATATTTGATAATATGATGGACAATGCTTCTTATTTTGCCAACAATGCTTCATTAAAAAAGGCAGATAATTCAATAAAATCTTATTTGGATAATACTTCAGATATTGTTATGACGCCTAAAGCAAACGGCAAAATAGAATCTGATATTTTCAATATATTTGATGAATTTGGGACTAGTCATCCACTATATCAATATATGTTTATGGGAACTGAATCTGGAGGTTTTGTTTTATATCCAGAAGGTGATTTAAAAGGTAAATTTGATCCACGAGAAAGACCATGGTATCCTAGTGCAAAAAAAGCTGATGGAAAAGCTGTTATAGGTTCTCCATATTACTATGAAAGTGATGATATATCAATAGTTGGTATCTCACAAGCAGTTAAAAATGATGCAGGAGATACTATAGGTGTAATTGGTATTGATACAAGTCTTCAGAAAGTAACAGAAATGTTTGAAAATGTAAGTAAAGATAGTAACGGATATTATATGTTAGTTGATAAAGATGGTACTATAATAGCTGACCCAAGCAACCCTGACAATAACTTTAAACAAATGTCAAAAGTTTATAATGAAGGTTTTGTTTCATCGGTTACTAAAAATTCATCTTTCAAAAAAATTGATGTAAATGGGAATTCATCTTATGTAACATCTATAGCTTCTGAGAAAACTAATTGGAATTATGTAGCTGTTATTTCTGAATCTAAGCTATTAAGTAGTTTAAATGAAATGACAAAAATTTCTTTATTAGCATTGGTAGTTATATTAATAATTTCTGTAATAATTGCACTTATTATAGCGTTTAATATTGCTCGCCCTTTAAAAAAATTAACAAATATAACAAATAATTTAGCTAAAGGTAACTTAGATGCCGAAATTAATATTAAATCAAATGATGAAATTGGACAGTTAGCTGTTTCTATGCAATCATTAGTAAATCGATTAAAGTCATATATAGAGTATATAGACGAAATATCTTATTTGTTATCAGAATTAGGAAAAGGAAACTTAGAACTTACATTTAACCAAAGCTACGATGGCGAGTTTGAACTAATTAAAAATTCTTTAGTAAATACATCTAATATGTTAAATGACACACTTTCTCAAATTAATGTATCTGCTGAACAAGTTGCAATTGGCTCAAATCAACTTTCATACGGTGCACAGCAACTTTCTCAAGGTGCAACCGAGCAAGCAAGTTCTATTGAAGAGCTTTCTGCTACAATAAACGAAATATCAACTAAAATCAAAGAAACTGACCATAGTGCAACTAAAGCAAAAGAAATATCTTCAGATTCAAACAAAGCTATAGCTCAAGGTCAAAAACAAATGCAAGAAATGATTACTGCAATGGATGAAATTAGCAATGCATCAAATGAAATTAGCAAAATAATTAAAAACATAGATGATGTTGCATTCCAAACTAATATTCTTGCGCTTAACGCTGCTGTAGAAGCTGCACGTGCAGGAGAAGCTGGAAAAGGTTTCGCAGTTGTTGCAGATGAAGTAAGAAATCTAGCTGCTAAATCTGCTGAAAGTGCAAAAAATACAGCAATTCTTATTGAAAACTCAATTATCGCAGTAGAAAAAGGTACAAAAACTGTTGCGCAAACAGCTGCATCTCTTGAAAAAGTTGTAGATGGATCTAAGAAGTCTGTTGAAGTTATACAATACATCGCAGATATGAGTAATGAACAATCTCAATCTATAGATCAAATAAATATTGGTGTAGAACAAATTTCAGTGGTAATTCAAACAAATAGTGCAACAGCAGAAGAAAGTGCTGCTGCTAGTGAAGAACTTTCAGCTCAAGCTGTGATGTTAACTGATTTACTTGGTAATTTTAAACTTAAAAATAAATAATTTTCAAATAAATACATAGCATTACTTAAATTTCTAAATTAACTAAAAAGTGTACTTAATGATTATAATCATTAAGTACACTTTTTCATTATATCTAATATATTTAATTACATCATTCCTGGCATACCGCCACCCATACCTGGCATTGCAGGTTCTGCAGCAGGTATATCTGCAACAGCAGCTTCTGTTGTTAAGAATACGCCAGCTATAGATGCTGCATTTTGTAGTGCAGTTCTAGTAACCTTAGTAGGATCAACTATACCAGTTTCTATCATATTTACATATTTTTCATTTAAAGCATCAAATCCTATTTCAGGATCCTCACTCATTACTCTTTGTATTATCACAGCACCTTCAAGACCTGCATTTTTTGCAATTTGTCTTAATGGTTCTTCTAATGACTTTCTTATTATTTTAGCACCTATTCTCTCTTCACCTTCAAGAGCTTCTACTAACTTATCTAGAGCTGGTATTACACTTACTAAAGCAGTACCTCCTCCAGCAACTATACCTTCTTCTACAGCTGCTCTTGTAGCATTAAGTGCATCTTCTATTCTTAATTTCTTTTCTTTCATTTCAACTTCTGTAGCAGCTCCAACTTTTATAACAGCTACTCCGCCAGCTAATTTAGCTAATCTTTCCATTAGTTTTTCTTTGTCAAACTCAGAAGTAGTTTCTTCTACTTGATGTTTTATTTGATTTACTCTATTTTCTATAGCAGTTTTATCTCCATAACCATCTACTATAGTAGTGCTATCTTTAGTTACTTTAACTGAAGACGCTCTACCTAACATAGTTACATCAGTTTCTTTTAAATCATATCCTAATTCTTCAGATATTACTTGCCCACCAGTAAGTGTAGCTATATCTTCAAGCATTGCTTTTCTTCTATCTCCAAATCCTGGAGCTTTAACAGCAACAACTTCAAATGTTCCTCTTAATTTATTAACTACTAATGTAGATAAAGCTTCACCATCAACATCTTCAGCTACTATTAATAATTTTTTACCTTGTTGAACTATTTGTTCAAGAACTGGTAATATTTCTTGTATATTAGATATCTTTTTATCTGTTATTAATATGTATGGGTCATTTAAAACAGCTTCCATTTTATCTACATCTGTTACCATATATGCAGATACAAATCCTCTGTCAAATTGCATACCTTCAACAGCATCTAATTCAGTATGCATAGTCTTAGATTCTTCAACTGTTATAACTCCGTCTTTTCCTACTATTTCCATAGCCTCTGCTATTAATTTACCTACTTCTTCATCTCCAGCAGATATAGAAGCAACTTGAGATATAGATTCTTTAGAATCTATAGTTCTTGATTGATTCTTTAATTCTTCAACAGCTACTTCAACAGATTTTTGTATACCTTTTCTTATTAACACTGGATTCGCTCCAGCTGTTACATTCTTTAATCCTTCTCTTATTATAGCTTGAGCTAAAACTGTAGCAGTTGTTGTACCATCTCCTGCAACATCGTTAGTTTTAGTAGCAACTTCTTTAACTAATTGAGCTCCCATATTTTCAAATCTATCTTCTAACTCTATTTCCTTAGCTATTGTAACACCATCATTAGTTATAAGAGGTGCACCAAATTTTTTATCTAATATAACATTTCTTCCTTTAGGTCCTAATGTAACTTTTACTGTATCCGCTAATTTGTTTACACCAGTTTCTAAAGCTCTTCTTGTTTCTTCAGCAAACTTAATTTCTTTAGCCATCTTAACCCCTCCTAATTATTATTCAACTACAGCTAATATATCGCCTTGTTTTAATATTGTGTATTCTTTTCCTTCTAATTTAACTTCATTTCCTGCATATTTTTGGAATATAACTTTATCTCCAACCTTTAATTCCATAACTATTTCTTTTCCATCAACAACTCCACCTGGTCCAACTTCAACAACTTCAGCCATTTGAGGTTGCTCTTTAGCTGCCCCTGGTAAAACTATTCCACTTGCAGTCTTTTCTTCAGCTTCTAATTTTTTAATCACTACTCTATCACCTAATGGTCTTATCTTCATGATTTTTACCTCCTAAATGAATTGTTTATATTATAAGGAATTTATGTAATTCCACTCTTGGCATTTTATAAACTCAATACTAAACATTTTAATATAAGTTCCTATCAAATTTATGTAAAATATATCTAATAAATTAAAATATACTATAATAATTTTATCACTCTATCCATCAGAGTGCTAACAACTATTATAGTATACTAATTACCCGTAAGTTTCAATACTTTTTAGTAAATATTTATAATATCGGCGAAAATAATCTAGCTATTGATTCTTTAACCTTTTTTAGCATTTTACGCTTGTTAAAATCAATATCTTTTATCTCTTCGCTATTCTTTAAATCTTCAAAAAAATCATCAGTTATTACTTTAACTACCTTTTCATCATATATGAATGCGTTTATTTCAAAGTTAAGCATAAAACTTCTCAAATCCATATTTGCAGAACCTGTAGAAGCTATTTTATCATCAATTATCATAACCTTTGAATGTATAAATCCTTTTGTATAAAGATATACTTTTCCACCTGATCTAAGTATATCATCAAAATATGAATAAGATGCATTGTTAACCATTTTGTGGTCTGCAATTTTAGGGAAAATTATTCTTACATCTACTCCACTCAACGCTGCACTCTTTAGTGCTATTAATAAACTTTCATCAGGTATAAAATATGGTGTTTCTATATATATGTTCTTTTTAGCTTGGCATATTGCAGAAAAATATGCATAATGTATTGCTTCCCAATCACTATCCGGACCACTCGCAACCACTTGAACCATACTCTCTCCACAATAATCCATCTTCGGAAAATATTCTTTTAAATCAATAGCTTCTCTAGTTGTATAATACCAATCTATCAAAAATATCATTTGTAACATATATACTGAAGTTCCTTGTATACGAATATGTGTATCTCTCCAGTATCCAAATTTTTTATTTCTACCTAGATATTCATCACCTATGTTTATTCCACCTGTATATCCTATCTTACCATCTATTACAACTATTTTTCTATGATTTCTATAGTTTAATTTTCCTCCTATAAACGGAAACTTAGCTGGTAAAAACGGCATAATTTCTATACCACTTTTTTTCATTTCATTGAAAAATTTTCTATGAAACCAAAATCTCCAACAGCCTACATCATCATATAAAATCCTTACCTTTACGCCCTCTTTTACTTTTTCTATAAGTAAATTTTTTATTTTTCTACCTATCTCACTATCTTTTATTATAAAATACTCTAAATGTATATGATTTTTTGCTTCCTTTATATCCCTTAATAAATTATCAAATTTTTCATTTCCATCTACATATACATCTATTTTATTATTCGATGTAAATGGAAACATACCTGTATTTAATAAAAGACTTATAACTCTTTTCTTTGCATATTCCTCTTCTTCTTCGTGTTCATCTTCTAATGTTTTTCTCTTTATTGAACTTTGTTCTAATTCTACAAGTTCTTGTATTTCTTTTAAATTTTCAAATAAGTTTTTTTCCTTTATATTGTGAGCTAACTTTTGTGTTTTAAATAACTTTCTTTTTCTTATATTTCTGCCAAAAACTGCGTATATTACTAATCCTATTCCTGGAAGTAATATAAATATTAATAACCATGTTACAGTTCTAGCAGGGTCTCTATTTTCAAGTATAATAGACATTGAAATTATCGCTCCAGCTATATAAGATATTATTAAATAACTTAAAAATAAAACTCCTACAACACTCATGGCCACTCCCTCTTTTACTTATCTTCCTATACCAAGTTCTCTTGCATAATAGAATAGATATTGTTGTGCATACCCAGACAAACCTTCAAACTTATCTATCGCATATTTCCTTATCTTAGGTAAACTCATATCTTCATTAACATAAAATTCTTGCATAACTCTTTTTACCCATATATCAACTGGGAAAGTATCAAGTTTTGTCATTCCAAACAAGGCAATACAATCTGCTACTTTAGGACCTACTCCATTGAATTTAGTTAATTCTTTTATACATTCGTCAGTACTTAAACTTGTATATTCAGACATATTTTTATTATTTTCAATTACACTCTCAGTTGTACTTTTTATATATTTATCTCTAAATCCAGTCTGACATGCTCTTATTTCTTCTTGAGTTGCTTTGTTTAATTCCTCTGGTGTTGGAAATGCATAATAATCTTTTCCTTTATAATTGCCTATATATTTACCAAAATTTCTAGATAAATTTTCAATAGCCTTTTGTATCATAGGAATTCTGTTATTTGAAGAAATTATAAACGAAATTAACATTTCCCATTCATCTTGTCTTAAAATTCTTATTCCCCATCCAAAATCTGCTGCTGTATCTAAATATTTATCCATATTTTTTAGTTTATTTTTTATTTTTGTGTAATCTGTCTCTAAGTCAAAGTAATTATACCAAATGCTATTAAATTCCTCTAAATTAGTATTATCTAAATAAATTTTATCATCTATTCTAATTACATTTATTACTTTTCCTTTAGCTACTCCTGTATATGACCCATCTTCTTGTTTGTGCCATCTAAAACATTGTCCACATTCAAATATATGCTTTGGATCAAAATCTGATACTCCCTCTAGTATAACACGATTATCTTTTTCATAAACATTCATTATTTTTCTCCTTTTAGGGTATATATATTTATTATCAATAATATTAATTTACCCAACTTTAGCATAGATTAAATAATTTTTTAATATATACAAATTTAATTTGAAAAGTCTAGGGTAGAATTAAAAATGCTTTTTTGATAAAATACATAAGACATTATTTTTAGAAGGTGATATATATGAATAACGGCGGCGTGTTTATTGCTATAGAAGGAGCTATAGGCGCAGGTAAAACTACACTTGCAACTATACTTAACCAACACTTTAATTATACCCTTTTGAGGGAAATAGTTGAAGAAAATCCTTTTTTAACAAAATTTTATACAGATATTAAAGAATATGCTTTACAAACAGAAGCATTTTTTCTATTTAATAGGGTAAAACAGTTAGAAGATACTCAAAAAAATGAGTTAAGTAAGTCACAAGGCGTTGTTAGTGACTATCATATTATAAAAAATCTTATCTTTGCTGGAATAACTCTTGATAAAATGCAATTTCATAGATATAAACAAATGTACAATATCTTTGTTAATGATTTGCCTCAACCAGACATAATAATATATTTAAATTCAGATACGGACACTTTAATGAAAAGAATAGCTATGAGAGATAGAAGTTTCGAGAGACAAATGGATAGAAATTATATACACGAATTAAGCAATGAATATAAATATTATTTTAACCCATTATCTATAAAGCACAATTTTATGGGTAAAGAACCTATAGTTATAGAAATTGATAACTCAAAGTTAGACTTTTTAAACAACGAAGACGACAGAAGTTTTATAATAAACAAGGTAGAAGATGCGATAAGTACTTTAGGAGGAAAATCATAATGTTTAATTTAGTAAATAAATGCAATAAACCTTTAAATAGAGATTTATTCATAACTGTAGCAGGAAATGTTGGAGCAGGAAAATCTACTTTAACAAAATTAGTAGGAGAAAAACTTGGATTTGAAACTCATTTTGAAAAAGTTGACGGAAATCCATATTTAGAAGATTTTTATGGCGATCAAGAAAAATGGGGATTCCATTTACAATTATATTTCTTAGCTCAAAGATTTAAGCAACAAAAAGAAATAGATAACAACGGCTTAAATAATATACAAGACAGAAGTATATACGAAGATGTTGAGATATTTGCTAGAAATCTATTTGATAATAAAAAAATGAGTAAAAGAGATTATATAACTTATAGAGATTTATTTAATGATATGGTTCCTCATCTAAGAAGACCTGACTTAATGATATATTTAGATGGTTCTATCGATACTATAGTTCATAGAATAGGACTTAGAGGTCGTGAAATGGAAAAAGCTGTTGACCTAGATTATTGGAAAAATCTTCATAATAGATATGAAAGATGGATAGGCGAGTATGACCAATCTCCCGTATTATATGTAAATATAAACGAAACTGATTTAATAAATAATCCAAAACATCTTGATATGTTATGTGATGAAATAAGAAATATATTAGGAATGTAGATATCTACATTCCTTTTTTACATAAAAAAAGAATACCTAATTAGGTATTCTTATAATAATATTCCTATTAAAATTACCGCTGCCACTACTTGTAATATTCCTACAAATAATCCATATAACGATACTGCTTTTCCTTGTTTTATTAAATGTTTTATATTAACTTTTAATCCTATTGCTGCTAATGCTATTACTTCAAACTTATTACTTAATTGTTTACAAAATGCTGAAACATCTGGAGATATTATATTTGTAGAAAATAATATACAAGTTATAAAGAATCCTAATACATACCAAGGTACTTTTACAGTTCCACCTTTAGCATCTTTTACTTCTTCTTCTATTATATCTACATTAGATTTATTTTTTAGATGTCCAAATAAAAATACTACAGCTACTAATAATACAACTCTTACTATTTTAAATATAGTTGATAAATCTTTTACTGGTTGATTAACCATCGCACCACTAGCTACAACTTGTCCTACTGACTGTAATGTACCACCTATTAGAGCTGATGTTTGTACAGTTTCATGATTATATAACTTTTCTGCTAAGAATGGTAATAAAAACATTAAAAATATTCCTGTGACATTAACTATCGTTATAACTATTCCTTTATCTTTATCATCAGCATCAATAACCGGTGCTGTAGCTGCAATTGCTGATGAGCCACAAACTGCATTTCCAGCTGCCATAAGATATCTAAAGTTATCTCCAAACCCTAATTTCTTACCTATATATAAAGCCCCAACTATCGTTACACTCATTTGTAAAATAACAAATAATATCGCATTAAATCCAAGATCCATTAATGTAGATATACTTAATGTTGCTCCTAACAATACTATTGAATATGATAACAAATCAGTTTCTGAAAATTTATATCCTTTTTGAAATACTTCTTGACCTAAAAATACATTCCCTACAAACATTCCTAAAAATATAGAGATTGTAGCTGCTCCTACGTTTGGTATTATATTCGCAAGCAACATACTTGTAAGCCCTACAACTAATGCTACTATAAATCCTGGTATTATTTCTTTTATATTTTTTAAAGCTTCGTTAGCTTTTATATTATTTACTGACATTTCATCTACTTCCTCTCTTATTTATAATGTCCTTATCTATGTATTTAGTATATATTCTATCTAACCATAAGTAAAATAAATAAATAAAATAATAATCATTAACATTATTAATAATAAGATGTATAATATATATACAGAATATAATTGATTAGGGGTGATTTAATTGTTCGAAGAATTAAAGACTTTTATTGCGGTAGTTGAGTTCAAGAATTTCACTAAAGCTGGTGAACATCTAAACTTATCTCAACCTAGCGTCAGTACTCATGTAAAAAATCTAGAGAATGTATTTGGTGTTAGATTAATAAATAGATCTGTCAAACAAAAAACTATTGTTATAACAGAAAGTGGCTTTACTTTATACAAAAAAGCTAAAGAGATATTAAATTTAATCGATATTACTCATATGGAAGTTCTAAATACTTCTAATTCAATCAAAGGGCATTTGAAAATCGGAGCGAGTTTAACTATTGGAGAATATGTTTTACCTAAATTCTTAGCTATATTTTGTAAAAAATATCCAGATATTGATATTGAAGTTTTTATAGAAAATACTTCTATTATATGTTCTCACTTAAAAGATCTTACTTTAGATATAGGCCTTATAGAAGGTACATCTTCATCTTCATCTTTTACTCAAGAGTATTTTTTGGAAGATAAGATGGTGTTAGCTTTTCCGTATAATTCAGAGTTAATTGCAGATAATTTTTCTTTTGATAAACTACAAAATCAAAAATGGGTAGTTCGTGAGGAAGGTTCTGGTACTAGAGAATTTTTGAATATGTTTTTAGGCACAAACGAAATTATACCTAATGGCATTATGGTTTTGGGTAGCAATTATGCTGTTAAAGAAGCTGTTCGAAATAATCTTGGGATAACTATTATATCCAACTTTGTAGCTCTTCCTGGGGTTGAAAATAAAGAACTTTCGATAATTGAATTGAATAATCCATATGTAAGACATTTCTCTTATATTCTTCCTAAAAATATTACTATATCTAAAGCTTCACAGGTATTTTTAGAAGAATTTAAAGAATATACATCTAATTTATAATAATTTTAATAAAAAAAAGACCTTGAAAATTCAAGGTCAATTTTTTATATATATTTACATTCCTAATTCTTTAAATTCTCTACTTCCTGGCTTAACTAATGCTATGTTTCCTTCTTTACATAATGGACACTCATGTGCATCATGTACTTGTATATCAAGCTTTATAGCACTGTATATTGGCATTCCTATATCATCGTTAGTTCTGTTTGCTATACAAGCAACACCTATAACTTCTCCACCTAAAACTTCTAATGCTTTTTTCGTTTCGATAGTTGATTTACCAGTTGTAACAACATCTTCTGCTATTATTATTCTAGCTCCTGGCTTAACTTCAAATCCTCTTCTTAGTTCCATTACTCCATCTTTTCTTTCAGTAAATACAGTTTCTTTGTTTAATTGTCTTCCTAGTTCATAAGAAACTATAACCCCACCCATCGCAGGTCCTACTACTAAATCTATGTCTAAATCTTTTATTTGCTCAACTACTGTGCTTAATACGTCCTTTGCATATTGTGGAAATCTTAAAACTTTAGCACATTGTATGTATCTATTACTGTGCTTTCCTGAAGATAATAAGAAGTGTCCTTCTAATAATGCATCACTTTTCTTTAATATATCTACTACATCTATTTTATTCATATTTACGTCCTCCGAATTTATCTTTTAGTTTTTTATAATATGCCTCTTATTTCATCTAAGCTTTTTATTCCTTCTTTTATCATAAATTCTTCTATTCCATCTATTATTTCAAGACCTATTTTAGGATTTATAAAGTTTGCTGTTCCTACTTGTATGCAAGTAGCACCTGCCATTATAAATTCTATTGCGTCATTAGAATTCATTATTCCACCCATTCCCATTACTGGTATCTTAACGTTTTTGCAAACTTCATGAACCATTCTAAGTGCTATTGGCTTTATTGCTGGTCCTGACAATCCTGCATACACATTTTCAAATACTGGCTTTCTTTTGTTTATATCTATGGCCATAGCCTTAAATGTGTTGACTAAAGATACTCCATCTGCACCTTCTTCTTCACATACTTTTGCCATTTTTATTATATCCTCTGCATTTGGTGATAATTTAATTACAAGAGGGAGATTTGTGATATTTCTTACTTTTCTTACCACTTCTCTCGCTACTTCATTTTTTATACCAAATGCCATTCCCCCTGCCTTAACGTTTGGACAAGATATATTTAACTCTATCATGTCTATTGGTTGGTCATTTAATAATTGAACACCTTGTAAGTAATCTTCTAAAGTTCCACCACCTACATTGGCTATTCTTACTAAATCTAAATCTTTGAAAAATTGAAGTTCATTATCTATAAATCCTTGAACTCCTGGATTTTCAAGACCAACACTATTCATCATCCCAGATGAAGTTTCACAAACTCTAATGCCTAAATTCCCATCTCTTTTATTTAATGTAAGCCCCTTACTGCTTACACCACCTAATTTTTGTATATCATAAATTTCATTGTATTCTTTTCCAAACCCAAATGTCCCCGATGCCATCACTAATGGATTTTTAAAGTTTATATCTCCGAATTTTACATTTAAATTAGCCATTAAATATCACGTCCTCTCCCCAAAATACAGGGCCGTCTTTACAAGTCTTTTTATTTCCAAATTTAGTTTTACAAGTACATACTAGACAAGCTCCAACTCCGCAAGCCATGTGATTTTCTAACGATACCATTATCTTGGTATTAGTACCTTCAACCATCTTAACTAGTTTTTCCATCATTGGTGTTGGACCACAAGTTAGTATATAATCATATTTTTCAACATCTAATATATCTGTTACAAATGTATTTCCTGTTGCTATATGAACTTCTTTACATATATTTTTGTACTCATCTTCTAATATTGATTCATTTCTAAATCCAAGATAAGCATCACAATTTTCTATATTTTTAGCTACTAAGTATAATGGAGCTACACCTATTCCTCCACCTACTAAAGCTACCTTACCTTCTACCTTTTCATATCCGTTCCCGTAAGGACCTTCTAATTTTATGGTATCATCTATTTTTAATTTACTTAGTATTTGCGTTCCTTCTCCTACTACTTTGTATAAGAAAGTTATACTATCTTCATCTATATCATGTATACTTATTGGTCTTGAAAGAAGTGGAAACATATCCCACGCTCTTAACATATAAAATTGACCCATTTTTCCTTCAAACTTACCTTCTACTTTCATAAGATACATATCTTCACCTATATATCTATTTTCACAAACCTTGTACATCTAAATAGCCCCCTTTGTCATATGCTGATTAGTTTGAGTTTTATATACACTCTAACATTTTGTTTTGAAAGCTATCTGCTATATCTTCAACTCCTAAAAGTTTCATCATTAATGCCATTCTTACAAACATTCCATATTTAGCTTGCTTAAAGTACACTGCTCTATCGTCAGTGTCTACATCTTCATCTATTTCATTTACTCTTGGAAGTGGATGCATTACTAGCATATCCTTTTGAGCATTTTGCATTTTAGAGCTATTTAATACATAGTAATCTTTTAATCTTTCATATTCTGCTTTATCTTCAAATCTTTCTTGTTGTACTCTTGTCATATATAAAACATCTAAATTTCCTATGACTTCATCTAGATTGTTAGTTTCATAGTATGCATGCCCTTGTTCTTGTATAGATTCTTTTATATATTCAGGCATTTTTAATTCATCTGGAGATATAAATACAAATTTAGTGTTTTTATATCTAGCCATAGCTTTAACTAAAGAGTGAACTGTTCTTCCATTCTTTAAATCTCCGCATAATCCTATTGTATGGTTTTCTAAACTTCCTTTAAGGGATTTTATAGTAAGTAGGTCTGTTAGTGTTTGAGTTGGATGTTGATTTCCTCCGTCTCCTGCGTTTATAAAAGGTACATCTGAATATAAAGATGCTTCGTGAGCCGAACCTGCTACTGGATGTCTCATTGCGATTACGTCTGCATAGCATGCTACAGTTCTTATCGTATCACCTAATGATTCTCCTTTTGATACAGATGATGAATTAGGTTCAGAAAAACCTACAATACTTCCACCTAATCTGCACATTGCAGCTTCAAAGCTTAATCTAGTTCTTGTTGATGGCTCATAGAATAATGTAGCCAATAATTTACCTTCACATATACGAGAATATTTTGACGGATTGTCAATTATATTTTGAGCTAATGATAATATTTGATCTATTTCGTTCACCGAAAAGTCTTCTGGTTGGATTAAATTTCTTCCTTGTAATAACATATATTTTCCTCCTTTTTCAGCCTCTCTGGACTGAATTTAAAAGTATTTTTTTATTCTGATTGAATTCTAACACCTTTTCTTTTTAATGTCAACCTATTTTATACAGTTGATATTTAAAATAATTCTTAACTATTTAAAAGTATTTATCAAAAAGGAGCTATCTTGTAATCAAGATAACTCCTTGTAATTTCAATATTATATAACTCTTTTAGCTGTTACAAATGCTGATACATAGTAAGAAGAGTTTATGTTTGTAATCTTTACAGAATCACCTGGTTTTGGAGCGTGTATCATTTTACCTCCACCTATGTATATACCTACGTGGCTTACACTTCCAGTTCCATTAGTACTAAAGAATACTAAATCTCCTGCTTGTAAATTCGATCTACTTACAGTTTGTCCGTATCCAGCTTGTGATCCAGATGTTCTTGGTAAATTAACTCCAGCCGCATTTCTATAAACGTATGAAGTAAGACCTGAACAGTCAAAGCTATTAGGACCTTCTGCACCCCAAACATATGGAGAACCTAATTTAGAATAAGCTAAGTTCACTATTGCTTGAGCAGCTGATGTATTACTTGTTGGTGGGTTGTATGAATCTTCATCTTCTGATGGTTTTTCAACAGGTTTTTGATTTTCTCCACCGTTGTTATTATTATTATTTGAATTATTGTTCGAATTGTTGTTATTCGAATTATTATTATTATTTGAGTTTGTATTGTTGTTTGAGTTTGTATTGTTGTTTTGCTCATTGTTTGAAGTTTGGTTATCGTTCGAATTTTCATTGTTGTTTACATTTTGATCATCATTATTATTTTCATCAACATTGTTTGAATTAACATTGTTGTTGTCTACAGCTTGATTGTTATCTGCATTTTCAACAACTGGTGCTTTTTCAACTTCAACAACTGGTGCTTTTTCAACTTCTATAACTGGCGCCTTATCAGCAACATATAATGATCTTATATATCCTTCTTCTTCGCCTTTCTTAACTTTCATCCAACTTCCATTATCTTCTAAAACTTTTACGGGGCTTCCTATTTCTAATTCTTCTACTACTTTAGCCTCTGTATTAGCTTCTTTTCTAAAGTTTACTTTATGTTCAGTTGTGTATCCATTAGCTTCTTTCATATCTACGAATCTTGATGGTATCCATCCTTCACCGTCAGCAACTGATACTTTTACCCAGTCTCCTTGAGTTCCTAAAACTTTGAACTCATCTCCAGTGTAAGCTATATGTTGAACAGAACCTTGTTCTCTTACTTTTACAGCTACGCCTTCTTTAACAGTTGCAACTTTATATGTAACATCTTTAAATTCACCTAAATCTATAGTTGTGCTTGCGCTTTTTTCTTTATTTTCTATTTCTTTATTTTCTATTTCATCTGCGTTTGCAATCGAGTTAATTGATAAAGCCACAACTGATGCAAACATTGGTACTAGTATTTTTTTCTTCATTGATATTTTACCTCCAAAAATTCACCATAAGACATCTTACGTGTTATTTTTATAGGTGAAGTTGTCTAGGATAAAATTTTAATACATAAAATATTCCATGAAGTCTTTTGTAACTTTTTTGTAATCTATCGTAACATTTTATGTAGTATTCTTATATTAAGATATCGTATCCGCAAATAGTTATCTTTTATAAAAACATAATAGTTTTAATTAGCTAAACTAATTATTTTATCCAATGTATCACCTAAATATACATTCTTTTATCTAAGTATATATTAAGTACTACAAAAAGTAAAGTTTTTTGGGGATTGCACTTCCATATTTTAACCATTTATAAGCATAAATTAACCATTTATGTTAATTTTTATGTTGAAATTTAAACAAAGTTCTTGGTTAATTTATTTATACATATATTTACTTTTTCTACATTAATTAGGGTAATTTTCTCTACATTTTCTTTTATTATTTTTTGAATTTTATAACATTCTTTTATCTGTGAAGCATCATTAATTTTAATATTCAAATATATTTCTATGCTATTCCCTGTATTTACCACATCTAATTTGTTAACTTTTTCTATTTTTTCTATTTTGCTTATTTCATAATTTATAATCTGTTCTATAACACTAGGATTTATGTAAAATTTACCTATATAGCTAAATGTAGGTCTTATTATTGTCTTTTCTATTATTTTACAAGTATTGTTATTTCTTCTAAAGAATCTCTTTAACGAATTTATGCTCATACCACTAGCTATAGGTTTTATTTCCATAGTAGGAACTGGTATTATATGGTTTCCTCTTTTTCTAGATTCCTTTGAAATTGCTATTTCAATATCGCTACTTATCTCTTTTATATTTATTATTTTATAAATCTCTTTTATTTCTAGTTTTTCTACTATCTGACTTATCATTTTATTAGATGTTCCTAATACTAAAATTTTATCTATGTTTTCTTCTTGTAATTTTAATTTAACATCTTCTCTATGATTTTCGTCATTAAAAATAGCCCTTTTTACTGCCCCCATAACTGTTTTAGCTTGTTTTGCAGATACCCCAGCTATTATCTTATTTTCGTGTATCAAAAGACCATCATCAATTATATACTTTATATCATTTTCATAAGCTAATTCTAATGCTTTGTAACTTTTTCCTGTTCCGCTAGTACCAACTAATGCATATATTTCCATATAATTTACCTTCTTTTCAAATTTATAGTTACATAATTATACCATTATAGTTAATTAAAATAACTCATTTATAGTATAGATAAAAAAAAATTGAACTATTCCCTATCCAGTAGACTATTTATAATTTCTACTTAACAGGTTCAAGTCCAATAGTTTTGTTATTTTAAATTTCTACTATCAAAAGTAGTAGTTAAAATAATTTATTCTTATTTGTTTTCTTTATTAAATTTTTCAACTAGTTCGTTTAAACAATTTCTACATATAGGAAAATTTTTGTAATAGATAATATCTTCTTGGCTATCGCAAAAATTACAATTAATTATGCTTTTTTCAATTTTTATATGATCTCTAAATAATTTTATATTAACTACTTGATTATCTTGAAAATTTAATGCATTTCTCATCTCCTTTGGTAGAACAAGTCTACCTAAACTGTCAATAGCACGTTCTACGCCTACTGATAAATCTTTAGAATTATTTTTCATTGTGACCTCCATGAATTAATTAATCAATTTAGTTTATTTTATTGGATATTTATGTAAAAGTAACTGGAAATAATTACATTCAATCTGTACCGTCATATATCTGTATAAATTACGAATTTATATAGATACTTCACTACATTGTAAATAAAAATATTTTTATAGCTTTTAATTACCCCCATTTACGTGAAATTTCAAAAAAATATTTTTATATAATAAAATGGAGGGCAATTGCCCTCCATTACTTGTAGTATTTTTTTAAATTTAAACGTTATAGCAAAACTCTCCATTCTCTTTAAGAGCTAAAAAATCCGCATAACCTACATCAAATATTCTATTTTCTAAATCAGGTATCTCTATTTTATGTTGTATTAAATAAGCAATTGTACCAGTATATGATATGTCTCCTTGAGCAACTAAGCCATAAATAACATTATCTTTGTATATAAATTTTTTATAGTTTTCTTTATCACATCTAGTTACTACTTTATAACTATCATCTATTGGATTAGTTATTCCTAATGATACAGTAGCAATACCCATAAAGTTCATACTATTTTTTTGAGAGAAACTATCTCCTATTTCTTTTTCAAATCCAGCCATATTATAAGCTGCTGTAATACCTTGTTTTACAGCTAATGGCCATATAGCATTTTTACCTACAACATCACCTGCTGCATATATATCCTTTTGAGTTGTTTCACATTTATCATTTATAACTATACCTCTGTCATAGTATATACTTGTGTCTTTTATAAAATCTACATTTGGTTTAACCCCTGTAGCCACAACAATCATATCGCACTCTATTATTTTTCCATCTTTTAGAACAATTCCATTTACATCATTATTCTCTTTTATAGATATTTCTTCAATAGAAACATTTTGATATAATTTTGCCCCTGCTTCTGTTAATTTATTTTCATATGTCATAGCACTATGCTTATCTAATTGTTTATTAAGTATAAAGTCTCCAGTATTAACTAAGCAAACCTCAAGATTTTTATATTCTAGCAGTCCAACAAGTGCATCTATTCCAACTAATCCAGCTCCTATTACTGCTACTTTTTTAGAATTAATTGCTTTTTCTTTTATTTTATACACATCTTCTATATTTCTTAGTGGGTATACATAGTTTGCTTCCCTTAAGTTTTTTATAGGAGGTATAAAAGCTGATGCTCCTGTTGCTATTAAAAGCTTTTTATATTCTATTATTTGGTCTTGTGTTTCTACTAATTTCATATTTGAATTTATGTTTAAAACTTCTTTTTTATTTATCCACTTTATATTATTGTCACTAAAAAAGTTCTCATCTACAAAGTTAATATCTTCTGTACTTTTATGATTAGATATAACATGATGAAGCATACAACGAGAATATACTTTTTCATCTTTTGATATAACCACTATACTAGCTTCTTTATCTAATTGTCTAAGTGTTTTAGCTGCATTTATACCGGCAGCACTAGCTCCTAAAATCATATAATCAATAGTATTTTTAGACTTAAATATATTTAAAATTTTATCTAACATACAGAATCCTCCTTTTGTAACTCTAATGCTCCACTTGGACAGTTTGCTACACATTTAGGATATTCTTCATCTTTACATAAATCACATTTTAATACTACTTGCTTAGTTCTATCATCTACTTTGAGAACTCCATAAGGACAAGACATTACGCACATATAACAAGAACCGCATTTCTTTTCATTATATGATACTATTTCACTTTCCTTATCTTTGACCATAGCCCCACTCATACAAGTTAATACACATTCTGGTTCGTCACAATGTCTACAAATTATAGGTACAGGTTTATTGTCTTTGTCTAATTCTATATGTCCTCTGCCATCATTATCTATATTTTCTAAATTAAGAGTATATATATCGTCGCTACCACTATGCTTTAACATACAAGATAAAACACAGTTCTTACATCCAGTACATAATTCTTTATTTATCAATATTCTATGCATAGCATTCCACTTCCTTTAATCCCAATTTTTGTCTTCTATCTATTATAATTTCTTCTAATTGGTCTGCTGAAGATTTAGGGTCTGGATTAATAATAATATGACCACCTGTTAAGTATTTTAATTTTTCTGTTAAAACTTCTGTTACTAATTTTCCACCTGTTATAAATGGAGGTAATGCTAAATGAAGCGGTAAACCTAGTGCTAATCCAAATGCTCCATCAGCTAATGCTTGTTCTTCTAACCATTGTGGTGCTGATAAAACTAATGGTAATTGTGGTAAGTCTATTCCAAGTTCAGCTGCTAATTCAGTTGCAACTATCTCTAATCTTCCTATAGCTAAACATGGTCCAAAGTTTAATACTGGTGGTATACCTAGTGACTTACAAACTTCTTTTAAGTTATCTCCTGCCAAATCTTCAGCTCCTGGAGACATAAGTCCTACATTTTCAAGTCCTCCTGTTGAACATCCTGCTGATAAAACTAATATATCTTTTTTAATTAAAGCTTTAGTTAATTCAACTGTGTTTACATCATGACCTCCAGCTGTCATATTTGAACATCCAACTACAGCTGCTATTCCTTTTATTTTACCGTCTGCAATTAATCCTATAAGCGGCTTCCATGAATCTCCTAAGAATGCTTTTAGATTCTTTTCACTTACTCCTGTTAAAGATTGTTCATATCCATGATCTTTTGGTATATCTATTTCAACAACACTTCTTCTTTCTTTGTATGATTCTAATGATTTATTTATTAATTCAGTGCTTATTGCTTCTAAGTTTTCTCTATCAAATTTAACATACTCTGCATTAGCTTTTTTAGCTACATCATCTAAACAAACCATCTTAACTTT
This sequence comes from uncultured Peptostreptococcaceae bacterium, assembly GCA_947072565.1. GTDB lineage: Bacteria > Bacillota > Clostridia > Peptostreptococcales > Peptostreptococcaceae > Romboutsia_D. The sequence goes on from CAMTIM010000029.1 coordinate 78,237, forward strand.
ATATTTATCTGCTATTGGTTCAAGTCCTGGTATTGTACAGTTAAACTCTGATAATACTATATCTATAGCCCCAGTTGATAGTACAGCTTCACTTGTAAAGTTGTTTCCTGCATGACCTGCAAATACTTCTTGGTAATGTTCACCTCTTAATTGTAAATCTTGACCAACACAAGTACATCCTACTAACTTAAATCCTTTTGCTCCTGCTTCTTTCGCCATAGCTACTACGTCTTTATCCTTTAATCTATCTTGGAAATGAGAGAATGTTGAATGTTGATGACCTGTTATCATTATATTAATATAATCTTCATCAATTACATTAAACCCTACTGGAGCCATTCTTATAACTGGTTCTCCTAACATAACATCATTTAAAAGATTTGTTAATGTAAGACCATATAAACCTGTTGATATTCCTAAGTTTAGGCAATTAACTAACATATCTACTGGGTCACTATTTAAATTAGTTGAAGATTTTACTATAGCATCAAATACTTCTGATTTAGCTCCACCTGGCATTATGCCTAATTCTTTCCATTTCTTAACTCTTGGTGCATATGCTATTTTTTCAACAAGTTCCATTTTTTCATCTCTTGGTTTATATAAATCATTTATAACTTTTTCAGCTATTTTTATACACATTTTATGGCTATCGTTTTCCTCTATTCCAAACATCTCACCTAAATTTCTTAGAGCATTTATACCTTTTATATTCCCTTTAGTTTCCCCTAAATGCTTTAAGTTTCTTGCTGTATTTTCAACTACATGTAAATAACAAGCTGAACCTGATGCTACAGCTCTTAAAAAGTTTCTTGCTACTATTGTGTCTGCATCTGCTCCACATACCCCTTTTGGTGATTTAGGTGTTACTCTACATGGTCCATTTGCACATAATCTACAACATACCCCTTGAAGTCCAAATCCACATTTAACCTTTTGATCCTCAGTTCTGTGAAAAGATGTTTCCACATCCTTAGACGCAACAAAACTTTCTAATCTCTTATCTGCACTCTCACACATTTTACAAGTATTACAAGACATTTTTAAATTCCCCCTTGAATTTTTTTATTTAATTTTTAGTCTTATTGAATTTGAATTTATAATGATGTGATCCTTGACTAACTTTTAACTATATAAATTAATTTTATTTATATCATATACTTACCGTCTTTTTATTAGGTTCAAACATTTTTATTTGAAAATATTAACATTTTTTTATAAATATAATTTTATTTAACAATTTCAAAAAAAATGTTTTCCTAACTATATTCAATATAGTTCTTTTTTTATACATTTTTACTATATTTTTATAAGTTAAATATAATATTAATTTTATAAATCGTATTTTTGTAATTTACAATCAATATTCATATATTTTTCAAAGGTTATTTTGTCATAATCTTAACATTATTGTAGAATTATTTAATTTGTTAAATGATAGTATTTTTGTTATAATATTACTGAATAAAATAATTATTTTAAGGGAGGATTTTGAGATGGCTTACATAATAAATGATGCTTGCATAAGCTGTGGTGCTTGTGAAGCTGAATGTCCAGTTGAATGTATATCTGCAGGAGATGACAAATACGTTATAGCTGCTGATACTTGTGTTGAATGTGGTGCTTGTGCAGGGGTTTGTCCTGTTGACGCTCCTCAACCTGAGTAGTATTTGTATATAAAAAATGTTTAAATAAAAAAAGATGAACTCTTAATTTAAGAGTTCATCTTTTTTTATTTATTTAAATCAATTTTTAATTCATTTCTTTAACTATATTAGCAGCCCATTTTTTAGAAAGAGCTCTAGGCACTCCAAAGATAAATTTAACTATTTCCTCTGCATAAGTAAGTAACACTAATATATATATAGGTGCACCATTAAATGCAGCAACGAATGTTAATGGTATTGAAGCTAACCACATACACCCTAGTTCTAAGAAAAGAGCATATTTAGTATCTCCACCACTTCTTAAAACTCCTATTACTATCAATGTATTAAATGACTTAAGTGCCATCATTACTCCCATTATAATAAATATTTTTGTTATATCAGGCGTTAAGGCTTCAGATACACTAAATATTTTTAACAATAATGGAATATTTATTATCAATAATGCTCCAAATATTAATCCTGCTATAAAAACAAGACCCGAGAACTTTTTAGCGTATAGTATAGCTCTGTCTAAATGGTCTGCACCAAGCTCATTTCCTAGCATTATAGATGCTCCAATAGCTATACAAACAGCTGTCATTATAAAGAAGTTACCAGTACTTGTGGCAATTTGACTAGCTGCAATAGCAGACGTTCCTGCCTTTGAATATGCAACTGAATATAAAACAGTCCCAACAGCCCATGCACTATCATTTAAAAATATCGGTAAACTCTTTGATAAAAATGCTTTTACAAATATAGAGTCAATAATTTTTAAATCTGCTAAACTAAATCTTAATATATAGTCTTTCTTAGCAAAATAAACATATCCAAGAATTAAAATCAACTCTACTAATCTAGCAATAACAGTTGCTAATGCAGCACCTTTTACACCTAACATTGGAAGTCCTAAATTACCAAATATAAGACCATAGTTAAGTATTATATTTACTACCAAAGCAGCTGAACTACAAAACATTCCAAGCTTAGGATTTCTAACGCCTCTTGATCCCATACTAAATACAGTACTAATAGCAATAAGTGGATAGCAAAATACTACAATACTAAAATATTCTGTACAAAGTTTAATTACCTCTGGATCGTAAGAAAAAATATTAATAATACCAGTTGGAATAACTAATGCTGGTATGAAAAATAACAAGCTTAGTATAATTGATAAAATTGTACTAAAGCCAGTAACCTTACGAATATTACCTACATCGCCTTTTCCGAAAAATTGCGAAATAAAAACTCCTGCTCCACCAGTAATTCCAGATAATGACATATTGAATAAAAAGAAGAATTGATTTGCAACACCTATTGATGCTACTGATGCTTCTCCTAAGCTACTTATCATTACTGTATCTATTACGTTTACAGAAGTAGATATAAGCTGTTGTATAATTATTGGGATACATAAAGATATAAGGATTTTATAAAATCTCTTATTATCTTCATTTAAAGAAAATAATCCTTGCAAAATATCACTCCTTCATTAAAATATTATGATATAAATCATATCATAATATACTAACTGTGTAACTAAGTTAATAAAAAAAGAAGCCATATTTGGCTTCTACATAAATTCTTCCCATTGTTCATAAAGAGAAGAAAGTTTACTTTCTAAATTTGATTTTTCTAAACTTACTTCTTTAGATTTTTCAGGAACAGAATATACTTCTTCTTGGCATAAAAGTATATCAATTTCTTCAATTTTTGTTTCTGTTTCCTCAATTTCTTTTTCTAAATTTTGTATTTTAACTCTATTTTTTTTATCAAGTTCTCTTTGTTCTCTTTCTTTACGCTTTTCATCTTTAATTTGAGTTTTAGTTTTTTCTTCTTTCTCTTCAACTATGCTCATTTCAGTAACTTGTTTTTTCTTTTCTATATAATAATCATAATTTCCAAGATATTCAGTAATTCCTTCTTTATCTAATACTAAAACTTTATCAACTACTGTATTAAGGAAGTATCTATCATGTGATATAGTGAATACAGTCCCAGTATACCCATATAAAGCTTCTTCAAGAACTTCTTTAGAGTCTATGTCTAAATGATTAGTAGGTTCATCTAAAAGCAAGAAATTCGCATTTGATAAAATTAATTTAAGTATCGCAACTCTTGCTCTTTCTCCACCACTTAATGTAGATATTTTTTTAAATACTTCTTCGCCTTCAAATAAAAATGCTCCTAACATACTTCTTAAGGTAGTTTGATTTAAATGAGTATTATTATTCCAAATTTCATCTATTATTGTATTTTCTAAGTTAAGAGTTTTTTGTTCCTGATGGAAATATGAAACGTTTACATTTGTCCCAAACTTAACATCACCAGATAATGGTATTAATTCATTCATAATTATTTTAAATAATGTTGATTTCCCAATTCCATTTGCACCTATAAGAGCAACTTTTTCACCTCTATAAATATCTAGATCAAGATTTTTAAATAATGTTCTTTCTCCATATCCCATAGAAACATCTCTTACTTGTAAAACATCATTTCCACTTATTATAGCAGGATTAAATTCTATCCTAGCTTTTTTTCTATCGCCATCTGGTTTATCTAAGACATCTACTTTAGCAAGAGCTTTTTCTTTACTTCTAGCTCTTTTTAAATGTTTTTCTCTACCATAAGCTTTTAGTCTTTCTATTGATTCTTCTTGTTTTTTCAAATCTTTTTGTTGGTCTTCAAATTTTTTCTTTTCTAATTCTTTTTCAACAGCAGACAATTGTATAAAGTTAGAGTAATTTCCATTATAGGCTTTTAGTTTTTTATTATGAATTTCAAAAACTCTATTTACTACTTGGTCTAAGAAGTATCTATCATGTGAAATTAAAATAACAGTACCTTTATACTGCCTCAAGAAAACTTCTAACCATTCTATAGCTTCAGAATCTAAATGGTTTGTTGGCTCATCTAATAAAAGAAGAGTTGGTTTTTTTAAAAGAAGCTTACCTAAAAGAACTCTAGTCTTTTCTCCACCTGAAAGTATACTTATAGGTTTATCCATATCAGAATCACTAAATCCTAAACCTTTTAAAACACCTTTGGCTTCAGATTTATATCCATATCCATTCATTTCAGCAAATAATTCTAATTTATGAGAATACTCATTCATAAGTTTATCAAGCTGTGAAGAATTTGGATTAGAACTTTCCTCAGCTATTTTTAATTCTAAGTTTCTCAAATAAGATTCCATTTCTATTAAATCTTTAAAAACTTCTAAAACCTCTTCAAATATATTATTGTTTGAATGGAAATTAGTATTTTGCTCTAAATATCCTATCTCACAATCTTTTGAACTATATATTTCTCCACTATCATAACTATGTATACCTGAGATGACTTTAAACAAAGTAGTTTTACCTGTACCATTAATACCGATTATACCAATCTTGTCACCTTCATTTACAGTAAAGCTTACATTTTCTAGTATAGAATCTATTCCAAAACTTTTATTTAAGTTATTACACGACAAAACAATCATAAATTTATCCCTCCTTGAACTACCTAAAATTATAATGTTTTGATATAATATAATCAAGGATATTGCATTATGTTTTGTAAAATGCAGTAAAATATTAATGAGTAATTAAAAAATATGCCTTAGGAGGTGATAGTATGGGATCAAAAAACATATCAATGGCAGTAATAAGAAGATTACCAAAATATCATAGATATCTTGGAGATTTATTAGATAAGGATATTCAAAGAATATCATCTAAAGAATTAAGTGATATAATAGGTTTTACAGCGTCTCAAATTAGACAAGATTTAAATAATTTCGGAGGATTTGGACAACAAGGTTACGGATACAATGTAGGTGCACTTCATAATGAAATTGGGAAGATATTAGGACTAGACAAAAAGTACAACGCAATACTTATAGGGGCAGGAAATTTAGGTCAAGCAATAGCTAATTACTCAGGTTTTAAAAGAGCGGGATTTGAAGTTAAAGCTTTATTTGATGCTAATCCAAGAATGATAGGGTTAAAAATAAGAGATTTTGAAGTATTAGATTCAGAAAGTCTAGAAGATTTCGTTAAAGAAAACGAAATTGATATCGCAATGTTATGTATACCGAAAAATGGAGCTCAAAATATTGTAGATAGATTAGTAAAAGTAGGTATTAAAGGTATTTGGAACTTTGCTCCAATAGATTTAGAAGTACCTAAAAATATTATAGTTGAGAATGTAAACTTAAAAGAAAGTTTATTTACATTATCATACTTAATGAAAGAAAACGAATAATATAAAAAACACCGGCATTTGTAATTAATTTTACTATAGCCGGTTTTTATAATTTAAACAAAAACCTAGTTATTGTATATCTTTTTTGATATACAATATCTAGGTTTTTTAATTTTTTAATTATTTTTATTCATTTTATACTGCAAAACTACTCATTAATGTGTTCATATACATAATAAACGCAGTCCATATTATAGTAAGTATATATAATATTGTTGGAAGTATTTTATGTAATTTTTCTGTTTTTACATAATATTTAAGTATTCCAAATAAAATATACGCTGCCCATAATTTAATAAATAAATTATTTATTGAACCTATCATTGTTAGACTATCGCTATCTTTCAAAATAAGTACAGATATTGTACTTAAAATAATAGTAGCTATAGATGCTACAATATATCTAAAATATAAAAGACTCTTAAAATATTTCTTTTCTTCAATTTGTTTATTTTCAACAGAACTTATTAAAACTTTATTTACTAAATATAATATATTTACAAATATCCATGCTGTTATCAACGGAAAAACTACACATCCTGCATATTGTAATATAGTAAATACCTCTTTTGGTATTGGTAACGCATTTGCTTCTCCTAAGTCAATCTCAGGCATAACCATCTTTTGAACTACAAAACTAAGTACACTAAAAATTATAAGTGCGATAAATAAATATCTTAACTTTATAGGTTCTCTTTTTTGTATTTCTCCATCTTTATTTTCTTCAAAATACTCATTTGGTTTAACTGCTAATTGTATTAAATTCATAATCTTTCCCCCTATTTATTTTATATTAAATTTTTAGTTGTATATAGCTTTTATAGGATCTAGTTTTGATGCTTTGTATGCTGGAATTATTCCAAATATAATTCCTACAATAACAGATGTAGATGATGCTCCTATAAATGTTTTAATTGTAATTACTGGTTTAAACGGCATAAATAATCCTGCCAATTGAGATAACAAGCATCCCGCAAGTATACCAATTAATCCTCCTAATAAAGTTACAAATATTGCTTCAAATAAAAACTGTAACATTATAGAATTCGGCGTTGCTCCTATAGCACGTCTTATTCCTATTTCTCTTTTTCTCTCTGTAACAGATACATACATTATATTCATAACACCAATACCTCCAACAAATAATGATATTGCTGTTATAAGTGTAATAAACAGAGTTATACTTGAGATTATCTTAGTGAATGCTTCAGTTACAGTACCTGGATTAAAAGCTTCATAAGTTCCGTCTATATCAGGATGTAAACTCTCTAACTTTGATTTAACTTCGTTTGTAACAGATTCAAAATCAAATCCTGGAGATACATATATATCTAAAGATGTTGTTTCATCACTTGCATTCTCATTCTTTAATTTATTAATCCTGTCTATAGAAGATTTTTGAATTAAATCCCCACTACCTAAAAATAGTCCTTCTGACTTTTCTAGTACTCCAATAACTTCAAACATAACTCCATTTATGTTTATAGCCTTACCTATAGCATCCTTAGGCTCATCAAATAAAGCCTTAGAATTTTCATAAGTTAAAACTATTACATCATTTTTTATATCACTTTTTTGAAAATATCTTCCCTCTAAAACAGTGTCTGTTTTTTTACCAGAGAACATATCAGTAATCTTTTCTCCATCGTATGCTGATGCCATTATTTGTGCTGTTTTGTCTAAAAATTTAGTCTCTGTATATATGTCTCCTCCTAAGTTCATAGGGTCTTCCATTTTTGCTTTTTCTACTTTTTCAACACCATCTATTTCTTTTAAAGTATATAAATCATCTTCTGTAAAAGGTTTTATAGATGAAATGTCCTGTTCAAAGTTTTCTGGAACAAAGCTCATGTTTACTTTATTTGATTTTGTTTTTCCTGTATCCTTTGATACTTGAGCTTTAAGCCCATCTCCCACAGATAAAACTACTATAACTGAACTTATTCCTATAATAATTCCTATCATAGTCAAAAAAACCCTCAGCTTATTAGCTTTTAAACTTAAAAGTGCACTTTTTATCAAGTTTTTTATACTCATATCTAGACCCCCTCAGTAAATACACCGTCTCTAAGATATACAACTTTTGTAGCATATTTTACAAGATCAGGATCGTGAGTAACCATTATTATAGTTTTTCCTTCATTATTTAAACTTTTTAATATACTCATTATTTCATTACTAGTATTAGTATCTAATGCGCCTGTAGGTTCATCCGCAAATATTAATTGAGGATCATTTATAAGAGCTCTAGCAATTGAAATACGTTGTTGTTGACCACCTGATAGTTCATTTGGAAATTGATTTATTTTATCTAGTAGTCCTACCATTTCTAAGTTTTTTTTGATTTTTTTTGATCTATCTTTTTTACCAAGTCTATTATCGTAAAGAAGAGGTAATTCTATATTTTGATATATATTTAAATTATTTATAAGATGAAATTGTTGAAAAATAAAACCTATATTTTTATTTCTAAAATGTGAACGCTCAATTTCTGTTAAGTTCGTTACATTATTTCCATCAAATATATATTGACCTTTATCAAATCTATCAAGAAACCCTAATATATTTAATAAAGTTGTTTTTCCACTTCCAGACTTACCCATTATCATTACAAAATCGCCATGTTCTATATCCAGGCTTAATGACTTTAGAACATGTAATTTCTCTTTTCCTACTGAATAATATTTTTCTATACTATTTAGTTTTATAAGATTACTCAATTACTTGTCCTTCTTTCATTTCACTAGTTATAGTTTTTATTATCTCATCTTTTTCTTTTAAGCCTGATATTACTTCACTAAATTTATCATCTTTATTCTCTACTTGTATAAATTGTTTTACTAATGCATTGTCTTTTATTAGGTAAACATATTTTTTATTTCCATCTTCTTTTATTGCACTTGTAGGTATTTTAAATTTATTATTTGGTAGTTTAATATTTATTTGCACATGGTATCCATTTTCTATATTTGCCTTAGAGTCTAAGTTTATTGTAATTGGATAATTAGATACTGATGTATTTGTACTAGGTTGCTGGTCTAGTGCTACCGCTTGTGCTTCTGGTTCATCCGATATATCTTCAATTGTTCCTTGTACTTTTTTATCATTAGCTAAAATTAATATATCTACTTTTTGGTCTTCTTTTACTTTTTCTAACTCTCTTTCTGAAACTTGAGATGTTATATTAAAATCTGTAGTTCTAAGCTTTAATAGTTCTTGATTCTCTCCACTTGCCTCTTTATTTGATATATATACCCTACCTGTAAAAGGTGCGTACTCATAAGAATATTGCTTGTCTTTTAGCTTTGATAGCTCTTTTTGTAGATTTTTTATTTCTTCTTCATTAGTTCCTGGAACTAATTCTTTTTCTTTGCCTTTTTTCATATTATCTATTTGATTTTTTAAATCTGATATTTGATTTGTGATTTCTTCATTTTTATATGTTATAAGCAAATTACCTTTACTTACATTTTCTCCATTTTCTTTATGTATTTTATAATTTTCACCTTTTGTTAAATCTTTATAAAAAACTTTAGACTTTGTTGGTTGTACAACCCCATTTAAAAATATTTTCTTTTCTTCTGGAATAGTATATCTTTCTAAATTTTTATCATTTTTAACTTGATTTTCTTTTCCTTTGCTTTTTATCATTAGGAATCCTACAATTCCTATCCAAATTAAAATTATCAATCCAACTATGGCTATCTTTCTTTTTTTCATTATTTACCTCCTAAGTAATTATAATATTTACCACCAGTTTTAATTAATGTTAATAAATAATCATATAAATTTCATATTATCATATGATAGATATTAATTTTATAAAATGGACTGAAATGTAGTTTATATGGACTAAAATGTAATTTTTAATCAGTTTTTGTATTTTAATATTTCAATAAGCACAATAAAAAATCCCCTCTACTATAAACAGTAAAGGGGATTTTTTGTGAAACCAGTATTTAAATATTGAATACTTTATTTATTAAAAGTATAGAAACAAAGCATTTACTTCCATCTTCCATAAACAAAATTCTTTGTTTTTTATCAAGCCTTATTACTTTATCTTTATTAACAATAAAAGACCTATGACATCGACTAAACCTTTTATCCAATTTCTCTTCTATTTCTTTTAAAGTTCCTCTAAATTCGATGTGACTATTATGTGTATGTAGAGCTATAGTTCTTTTTTTTGTAGTTTCAAAAAATATAATATCACTATATTTAACTTTCTCTAAACACTGATTATTTTCTATTGTTATATATTCATTATCAATATGATTTTTTAAGTTTTTATCTATAAACATCAAACATTCTTCTATTTTTTTATAAACACTAACTACATCACCTTTAACTATATAGTCTACAGCTCTTATATGATATTTAAAAATTAGGTGACTCATATTTTGATAAGACGTAATCATTATTATAATAGCATTTTTATCAATTCTATTTATTTTTGAAGCTAATTCAATGCCATTTATATCTTGTCCTATGTCAATATCTAAAAAATAAACTCCCTCGTCTTGGCTTTCATTTATATAATCTAGCACCTCATATGCCGAATTAGTAGATAACTTTATTCTTCCACTTATATTTCTTTTGATTAATATTTTTTTTATAGTTTTTTCTAAGTTTTTTCTTTGTTCTTTATCATCTTCGCATATAAATATATTCAAATCTATCTCTCCCCTAGCCATATATATCTAGTTTTTGTATGAAATATTTATCTAATTTAACTGAAAAACAAACATCTTCATAGTTATCTAATATCTCATTTAAATTACTTAATCCTATACCTCTGTTTGCTCCTTTAGTAGAAATGTCTCGTTTAAATAAATCTGATATGTTGTCTATCTTATTTGTGTATGTATTAGAAATAAGAAAAGATGTGCAATTTGATTTTTTTTCTATACATATATCTATATTAGGCTTGTTACATTCTAAACTCGCTTCTATACAATTATCTAGCATAATACCTATAACTCTGCATAAATCTATGGTATTTATGTTTATATTATCTATCTTTCCGCATGTATATATATTTATATTTATTCCTAAATCTTCAGCTTTTATTAACTTTGCTAATATAATACCTTTTAATTCTAGATTTTTTATATCTGATATTGATGTAATATTTAAGTTGTATGAGTTTATATCTTTACTTAAAGGCTCTATACTACAATAAAAAAGTTTTTTTAAACCTTCCATATCATTTTCTTGTATGTACCCATTCATAGAAAGCAAAATATTCTTATAGTCATGTCTAAATTTTTTCATCTCATTAGTCATTTTTTCTAATTTATTATTATATTCATTTATTTCTTTTAACCTATTTTCATTGTTTATAATACTAACCAAAAGTAAAAAAGTAATAAAGATTGTAAAATATAAAATAAAAAGTATATTTTGTGATAATTGACTTATATCTGGTACTTCCATTAATTTTATTTGTCTCAAAGTCTCAAGATATATAATAATAACAAGTATTAATGTTATCGCAAATATTGTTTTAATTTTAACATTAAAATTCCCTATATTTTTCAATAATAATTTTTTTACATATCTAGCTGAAAAAAATAATAGCAAATAAGTAATTGTATAATATATCAATATCTCTACTACATTATTATTTTCATATATGTTAGTACCAAATATTCCAAAGTGTATGTAGTAGCATATAACATTAATAATTATACTTAGCAAAGTTGTACTTAGTGGAATGACTATAGTAAGAAGCATTTTCTTTGTAACTTTGTATATAATAAATGACATAACAATATTTACTACATACAAAGGTGATATTCCTAAATATTTATATGATATTAATGATAATATGTATAAAATAAAAGAATACATTACTATCAAACGTTTATTTTCTTTATTAACATAATGTATATTAATAAACGTTAATATTAATCCTATATATATTAAGATTGTATGAAAACACGTCATTTTTTTCCCCTTTAAATAATATATTGTATAATTTAAATCTGTATAAAAGAAGATACATTTAATTGTATCTTCTTACTATCTAAATAATATTATCTATCTCCAATTTTTAAATTAGGAACTGCATTTAAACTCATATCATGAATTCTTCCATTTATAAAGTTATAATATCCTGCACATCCTATCATAGCTGCATTATCTGTGCATAAAATTAATGGAGGATATTTTATATCTATATTATTTTCTTTTCCTAGCTCTGTAATTTTTTCTCTAAGCGCTGAATTTGATGCAACTCCACCTGCAAGTGCTATTGTAGCATATCCTTTTTCTTTAGCTGCCTTTATAGCTTTTTTAGATAAAACTTCAACAGCTGCTTCTTGGAATGATGCACAAACATCTTCAACAACAATTTCTTCATTTTTCATTTTCTTAGCATTTAAATAATTTAAGGCTGATGATTTTAACCCACTAAAACTAAAATCATATCCATCATCTAAAAATGCTCTTGGGAAATCTATAGCATTTTTATTTCCTTGTTTTGCTAATCTATCTATTATTGGTCCACCTGGATATCCAAGTCCCATAGCTCTAGCTATTTTATCAAAAGCTTCACCAGATGCATCATCTCTAGTTCTTCCCAGTATTTCATACTCTCCATAATCTTTTACTTCTACTAAATGAGTATGTCCACCTGATACTATTAATGTTATAAACGGTGGTTTTAAATCTTTGTGCTCTATATAGTTTGCACTAACATGTCCTTCTATATGGTTTACTCCAACAAGAGGCTTATTTAAAGTAAATGCAAGTGCCTTAGCATGAGATAACCCAACTAATAATGCTCCTGCTAATCCTGGTCCATAAGTTACCGCTATATGATCTATATCATTTAATGTAATATTAGCTTCTGTTAATGCTTCTTCTAATACAACATCTATATTTTCAATATGCTTTCTTGATGCTACTTCAGGTACTACTCCACCAAATTTTTTATGTAGTTCTATTTGAGTGTTAATTACATTTGATAGTATTTCTCTACCATTTTTTAAAACTGCTACAGCAGTTTCATCGCAACTACTTTCTACTGCTAATGTTATTATATCTTTCATACTTACACCGCCTTTACATCATTCCACATTATCATAGCATCCTCTTTATTGTCGCTATAGTATTCTTTTCTAATTCCAGCTAATTTAAATCCATATTTTTTATATAAATTTTGAGCTACTATATTCGATACTCTAACTTCTAAAGTCATCGATGCTATATTATTATTTTTACAAAGATTAACTAACTCTTTCACTAATTCATCTCCGATTTTTTTTCCTCTATAGTCACTATGAACAGCTACATTAGTTATGTGTCCTTCATCCATTACAAACCATATTCCAACATAACCAACTATTTTTTCATCTATTTTAGCTACTAAATATCTTGCAACGTCATTTTTAAGTTCCTTTTTAAAAGAATCTTTAGACCAATGATGCTCAAAACAATTTTTTTCTACCTCAAATACTCCATCAATATGTTTTGATGTCATTTGTTCTATAACTAATTTATTTTCCATCATTTAACCTCTTCATCTTCTCTTCATATTCTACTTCAGCTTGAGATTTTCTTATATATATAGGATTTATATTGTAGCAATCATAAACGCCTATATTTTTATTATATTTATTCATAGCTAAACTACATAAGCTACTTGCCTTACTTACATTATGAGAAGGTGCTGGTATGTGTATATTATCTACTAATTTAAGCTTGTCTTCATATTTGTAAACTGCTTCTCCAACTAAAATCCATTCTTCATTGCTATTTGATAATTCTTCTATTAACTCATCTATCTCAACAACATCAACATTTTTTATTTCTGTTAATTCATTATTTTCGAATTTATATTGCCCCATATAAACTTTAGTTCTTTGTGCATCTAATATTGAACAAATATTTTTATCACATAAGTTCATATTTCCTGCTAATATCTCTACTGAATTTATTCCTACTATAGGTAATTTGTTTACGTGTGCTATTGCTTTAGCTGTAGCCATTCCTATTCTTAATCCTGTAAATGAACCAGGACCCTCGCATACTGCAATAACATCTATTTCATTAATATTTATATCACTTATATTTAACATATTCTCTATCATTGGCATAAGCTTTTGAGAATGTGTTTTTTTAGTATTTATTGTATATTCACATATTAGTTTATTATCTTCTACTACTGCTACACTTGTAGCCATTGAAGATGTATCTATTGCTAAAATTTTCATTATTTTATCAGCTCCTCAACCATTTTTTCGTATTTTTCTCCAACTGGATTTAGTATCATCTCTCTAGACATATCTTTATATCTTAGTTCTATATGCAAGTATTCATCAGGAAGTATATCTTCTATTAAATTTGCCCATTCGATTATACATACTCCATCGCCATTTATATATTCATCATATCCTATATCATACATTTCCTCACTATCACCTATTCTATATACATCAAAATGGTACAGTGGCATTTTACCTTGATATTCATTTACTATTGTAAATGTAGGGCTTGTTATATAATCATCAACTTCTAAAGCTCTTGCTAAACTTTGAGTCATAGTAGTTTTTCCAGCACCTAAGTCTCCTATTAAACATACAACATTTCCTGGTTTTAATAGTGTTCCTAATTTATATCCAAGTTCTTTTGTTTTATTTTCATCTTCTAAATATATATTAATCATAGTTTCTCTCCATCATCTTTAGTCAAATACTTTGTTTCTATTTATAATTATCAACTAGAATCTATTATAATATAACTAACTAATATCTTAAAGGCTTATGAATTATATAAATAAAATAATTACTAGATTTTTGTTGACTTTTAAAATAAATTGAACTACATTTATGGTAAGAGTATAAATTCAATGAAACCATGAAGGTTTTTAGTGCCCTATTTTTGGAGCGTTAAAAATCTTTTTTTGTTTTATTCTATATTCCTATAACCTTTTAAGGTTAAAAAAACCCTTTTTTAAAAGCTTATAAAATATTTATAGGCTTTATTTTTTTGTATTTAAATATGTATATTATTTAAGCTTATCGACCATAATTAAAATATAAGGGATGTTTACTCCCCCAAAACATTAAATATTCCTTACTCCCCCTAGGCACTTACTGTAAATGTAAGTGCTTTTTAATATCATTATATATGCAAAAAAATACCGAATATAAATTTATTTTAATTTACATTCGGTATTTTTTTATTTCACTTTATTTAAAATTTTCTCTGTTCTTTTATACATTGGTAACGTTAATAAAGATATTATTGTTGCTTTTAATAAATTAAATGGTCCTATTATAAATAATACAAATGTAAATTTATCTACTATTAAATGATTTAATGCAGCTCCCATTTCTATAACTGCTTCAATCGGCATTATCGTACTATAAAATGGAAGTACTATAAAGTAATTAGATATACATCCTACTATAGTCATAACTACTACACCAAGTAAAAGTCCAATCATAAGACCAGATCTGTTTCTTTTCTTTGAGTATGCAAAAGAAATTATCCATACAAACGAACCACCTATTATAAAGTTTGCAAACTCTCCAACTCCTCCAGTTGTTGACATACCTGTTAAAAATTGAAGTAAGTTTTTAAGAAATTCTATTGTAACTCCTGCTATTGGTCCTAATGCTATTCCTCCAAGTACTGCTGTTAAATCAGATATATCTATCTTTAAAAAATCTGGAAAAAGCATTGGAATGGGTACAGATATAAACATTAATATATATCCTATGGCTGATAATATTCCTACCTTTACTAATGTAGATGTTGTAAATACTCTCTTTGTTTTAATTGTTTGTTCCATAAAAATTGTACCTCCTAATTTTATTATTAGGAAAAAATAAAAGCCCGAAGAGATCATCTTCGAGCTTATTTTTTGAGTACAAGTTATATAATATACACTAATTTTGTGTATATTAATAAACAATGCAAAAAATTTGCTTCTTCTCTCATCCAGACTATACTGTCGGCTTTGGAATTTCACCAAATCATGCTACAAATGTAGCTCGCGGGCTATACCGCCGGTAGGGAATCACACCCTGCCCCGAAGACCTATCGTGCTATTTAATTTTCCTTATTATATACTTATATAATATTTAATAATATATTTAATGTCAACTATTTTTTATATACAGTTTTCCCATTAATTATAGTATATATTACATTACTTTGAATTTCTAATGGGCATCCATCCCAGATAACTATATCAGCATCTTTTCCAACTTCTATAGAACCAACTCTATCTTCTATTCCTAAAGCTTTGGCTGGATTTATAGTTATAGATTCAATAGCTTTTTCTTTTTTCATACCATGCTTAACAGCTATTCCTGCACACATTGGTAAATATTGAACTGGTATTACAGGGTGGTCTGTCATTAATGATACATTAAGTCCTGCATTTGAAAGCACTCCTGCTGTATCAAAAGTTAAGTTTCTTAATTCTATTTTAGATCTTTCTGATAATGATGGACCTACTATTACTGGATATCCCTCTTCAACTAATTCTTCAACTATAAGGTGACCTTCTGTACAATGGTCTAGTGTAAGCTTTATATCAAATTCTTTTGCAACTCTTATTGCTGTGAATATATCATCAGCTCTATGCGCATGAACTTTGAAAGGTATCTCCCCTTTTAATACTGGTAATAAACTTTCCATTCTTATATCATATTCAGGCTTATCATGGTCCTCATGTTCCATGTATAATTCCATTTCTTCTAAATATTCCTCAGCTTTTTTAAGATTTTCTCTTAAAAGAGATGCTATAGCCATTCTCGTTTGCGGAGTTTTTTCATCTTTTCCATAGCAGCTCTTTGGATTTTCTCCAAAAGCTATTTTAGATGCAACAGGGTTTTTTATAACCATAGTATCTATTCTTCTACCATGAGTTTTTATTGCAATACATTGTCCTCCCATTACATTTGCACTTCCTGGAGTAGTACATACTGATGTTATCCCACCTTGCACTGCTTCTTTGAAAGTATTATCCATTGGGTTTATTCCATCTATAGGATTTAATTGTGGAGTTATTGGGTCTGTTTCTTCATTTCCATCTGCACCTTCAAACCCCATACCATCTTCCCATAATCCCATATGTGTATGTGCATCTATAAATCCTGGGTATATAAATTTCCCTTTAGCATCTATAATTTCAGCATCTAATGGCGCTACTATGTTTTTTCCTATTTCCATTATTTTTCCATCTTTTACAAGTACATCTGCTTCTATTATTCCATTAGTTACTGTGTCTATCGTTCCATTTTTTATAAAAATCATATACTACTCCTCCTAATAGTGCTTATATCTTCATTGATAAAGCTACTCTTTGCTTACTCATATCAACTCCTATAACTTTTACATCTACAATATCTCCTATTGTAACTATAGTCATAGGATCTTTTACAAATGACTTGCTCATTTGAGATTTGTGAACTAACCCATCATTTTTTATACCGATATCAATGAAAGCACCAAAGTCTACTACATTTCTTACAGTACCTTTTAATATCATACCTTCTTGTATATCATCTATTTTTAACACGTCTGTTCTTAATATAGGTTTTATACCTTCTTCTCTTGGATCTCTTCCTGGTTTTTTAATTTCAGATATTATATCTTTTAATGTTACCACACCTACGTCTAGTTTTTCACTTAATTCTTTTATTCCTATTTCACTTACTTTAGAATCTATATCTTCTATTTTTCTATTTTCTATATCTTTAAGAGAGTATCCAATCATTTCTAACATTTTTTTGCTTATATCATAAGTTTCTGGATGTACTCCTGTATTATCTAGAGGATTTTTTGCATCTAATATTCTCATAAATCCTGCACATTGAGTAAATGCTTGTGGTCCTAATCTTTTTACCTTTTTAAGTTGAGCTCTTGAAGTAAAATCTCCATTTTCTTCTCTATATACTATTATATTTTTAGCTATAGTCTTGCTTATTCCTGCAATATGTTCTAATAAAGAATATGATGCTGTGTTTAAATTTACCCCAACACTATTTACTGAATCCTCTACTACACCGCCTAATACTCCTTCTAGTCTTTTTTGATTTAAGTCATGTTGATATTGACCTACTCCAATACTTTTAGGATCTATTTTTACAAGTTCTGCTAACGGGTCTTGTAATCTTCTAGCTATAGATATTGCCCCTCTTATAGATACGTTTATATCTGGATGTTCTTCACTTGCAAGTTGTGATGCCGAATAAACTGATGC
Source organism: uncultured Peptostreptococcaceae bacterium (assembly GCA_947072565.1). Lineage (GTDB taxonomy): Bacteria > Bacillota > Clostridia > Peptostreptococcales > Peptostreptococcaceae > Romboutsia_D. Next base: position 96,366 of record CAMTIM010000029.1, read on the forward strand.
ACCTGCTTCACTTACTATTATGTATTGAACATCAGAATCAATTTCTTTTATCATATCAGATACAAATTTTTCTGATTCTCTTGACGCAGTTCCATTTCCAATTGCTATTATATCTATATTATGAGTTTTTATTAGTGCTTTTAATGTTTTCTTTGCACCTTCTACGTTGTTTTGTGGCTCTGTAGGGTATACAGTTGTAGTATCGAGTAGTTTACCATTCTTATCAACTACTGCTATCTTACATCCTGTTCTAAAAGCAGGGTCAAATCCCATAACTACTTTATCTTTTACTGGTGGTTGTAATAATAAACTTTTTATATTCTGACCAAATACACTTATTGCTCTTTCTTGTGCTATTTCAGTAAGATGATTTCTTATTTCTCTTTCTATTGAAGGGAATATCAATCTTTTATATGCATCTTCTATTGTATTTACTATCTCTGCTTTATTTTTAAAGTTACTATTGTTTACATATTCATTTATTATATAATTTATTACTTTTTCGTTATTAATTTCTATTTTAACCTTTAAGAAGTCTTCTTTTTCTCCTCTGTTTATAGCTAAAGCTCTATGAGGTGCTATAGTTTTTACTGCTTCACTATAGTCATAATACATATCATAAACTGATTTTTCTTCTTTAGAGTTTTTAGTAGTTACCATACCTTCTCTTAATGCAAATTCTCTTATATACTTTCTTATTTTTGCATCCTCAGAAATCATTTCGGCTATTATATCTTTTGCTCCTTTTATAGCTTCTTCTGCTGATTTTACTTCTTTTTCTTCATCTATATATTTACTAGCTTCTATATCTAGGTTTTCTACATTGCTATTTAATATTAATAGTGCTAATTCTTCTAGTCCTTTTTCTTTTGCAATAGTTGCTCTTGTTCTTTTCTTTTGCTTGTATGGTGCGTATATATCTTCTACTTCTTGAAGTGTATTAGCTTTTTCAACATTTAATTTTATTTCATCTGTAAGCTTTCCTTGTTCTTCTATTATTCTTACTACATCTTCTTTTCTACTTTGTAGGTTTCTTAAATAAACTAATTTATCATAAAAATCTCTTAAAACAACATCACTCATTTCACCTGTCATTTCTTTTCTATATCTAGCAATAAAAGGTATTGTATTTCCATCATCTATAAGTGCTATAGTATTATTTATTTGCTCATCTCTAAGATTAAACTCTTTTTTTAGTATTTCATTTATATTCATATATACCACTCTTCTTTCATTAATTTGGTCACAATATCGTGAATTATTTTATCTTGATTCTGTTTAAAAATCACTTCAAAATAAGGCTCGAGAATTAAATTCTCAAGCCCTTATTTGAATTATTTTTTGGATTTATTCATTTTTAAATATTCATTTATAAATAAATCTATATTTCCATCCATAGCACTATCTACATTTCCCATTTCTGCATTAGTTCTATGATCTTTTACTAATTTGTACGGCTGGAATACATACGACCTTATTTGACTTCCCCAAGTTATTTGAGAATATTTTCCTTGAATATCTTCAATCTTTTCTTTTTGTTCAAGTTCCTTTAGCTCTATAAGTTTTGCCATAAGCATTTTCATAGCTGTATCTTTATTTTTATGCTGTGATCTTTCATTTTGACATTGAACTACAACACCAGTCGGTATATGAGTTATTCTTACTGCTGAGTCTGTAGTGTTTACATGTTGACCTCCTGCACCAGAAGCTCTATATGTATCAATTTTTAAATCAACAGGGTTTATATCTATGTGTATACTATCGTCTAACTCAGGTATAACATCTATAGATGCAAATGATGTATGTCTTTTTCCTGATGGATCAAAAGGAGATATTCTAACTAAACGATGAACCCCTTTTTCACTTCTTAGATATCCATAAACATTAATACCTTCTATAAGTAATGTTGCACTTTTTATTCCTGCTTCAGGGTCTGATATCATGTCTAATATTTTAACCTTATAGCCTTTACCTTCGCTCCATCTTATATACATTCTTAATAACATTTGTGCCCAATCCTGAGCATCTAATCCACCAGTTCCTGCATTTATAGATAGTATCGCATTATTTTTATCATATTCACCACTTAAAAGAGTCTTTATCGTTAAACTGTCTATTTCTTTTTCAAGATTTACTATTGATTCTTCGATTTCTCTTTCAATAGATTCATCATTTTCTTCTAAACCTAATTCTATTAAAACTTCTATTTCTTCTAAAGCATCTTTTAAAAACTGATGCTCTTCTACTGTTTCTTTTAATGATTTATTATTTTGAAGAATTTTTTGTGCAAGTTCATTGTCATTCCAAAAATCTTGCTCATTCATTTTTTCTTCATTTTCATTTATATCAATTAATAATGAATCAATGTCAAAGAGAAGCCCTCAATTCTTCTATATTTGAAGATATACTCTCCACACTATTTCTATAATCTTGTAATTTTAACATTTGTATCCTCCAAAACTATTTACCACAACACTTTTTGTATTTCTTTCCACTTCCACAAGGGCAGTCATCATTTCTACCTATTGCATCGTCTTTTTTAATAGTTTTATTTGCTGGTTCATCAACTGCATTAGATGATAAATGTTCAACATCTATAATTTGTTTTCTCTCTACAGGTTCTTCTATAGTTATATTAAATAAATATTTTACAGTGTCTTCTTTGATGTGTTTAGTCATTTCATCAAACATATCAAAACCTTCTATTTTGTATGCAGCCACAGGATCTTGTTGCCCTATTGCACGAAGTCCTATACCTTGACGTAATTGGTCCATAGCATCTATATGGTCTATCCAGTGGTTATCAACTGATTGAAGTAATATTACTCTTTCTACTTCTCTCATTCTTTCAGAACCTATTCTTTCTTCTTTTCCACCATACATCTTCATTGCTATTTCATAAACAGCATCTATTATTTCTTGTGTTTTAAATTTTTCCATGTCTGGTATTTCTATACTTCCCTTTGGCATAAACAAGTTATATAAATGATCTCTAAATCCATCTACATTAAATTCTGCTTCTTCAGTATATAAGCTTGTAGCTTCTTCTATTAAAGAACTTATCATTCCTTGTATTTGCTCTTTTAAGTTTTCACCTTCTAATACACGTCTTCTTTCAGCATAGATTATTTCTCTTTGCTTATTCATAACATCATCATATTGAAGTACATGCTTTCTTATTCCGAAGTTTCTACCTTCTACTTTCTTTTGTGCACCTTCTATCGATTTACTCAACATCTTGTGCTCTATTGGCATATCTTCTTCAAGACCTATTTTCTCTACTACTGTAGATATTCTATCACTTCCGAATAATCTCATAAGGTCATCATCTAGTCCTATGTAAAATCTTGAACTACCTGGGTCACCTTGACGACCAGCACGACCTCTTAACTGATTATCTATTCTTCTAGATTCATGTCTCTCTGTACCTATTATAGCTAATCCACCAGCTTTAACAACTTCAGCTTGTTCTTCACTTATTTGATCTTTATATTTTTCATATAATTTTTGGTATTTTTCTCTAGCTTTAAATAATTCTTCATTACCTTCAACTTCCATACCTTCTAAAGGTGAATCTACTTTATTTATTACTGAATCATCATATTTTAATCTCTTCATTTCTTTTTTAGTTAAGAATGTAGGATTCCCTCCTAAAACTATATCTGTACCACGCCCTGCCATATTAGTTGCTATTGTAACTGCTCCTAATCTACCAGCTTGTGCTATTATTTCAGCCTCTTTATCATGGTGTTTAGCATTTAATACTTCATGCTTAACTCCTCTTTTCTTTAATAATTGAGATAAGATTTCTGAGTTTTCTATTGATACAGTACCTACAAGTATTGGTTGTTTAGATGCATGTCTTTCTATTATATCTTCTACTACTGCATTAAACTTACCTTTTGAACTTTTGTATACTGCATCTGGTAAATCTTCTCTTAGTATATCTCTATTAGTAGGAATTTGAACAACATCCATTTTATATATTGCTTTAAATTCTTCTTCTTCCGTTTTTGCTGTACCCGTCATACCTGCAAGTTTTTTATACATTCTAAAGTAATTTTGGAATGTAACAGTTGCTAAAGTTTTAGATTCTCTTTGTATCTTTAATCCTTCTTTAGCTTCTATAGCTTGGTGTAGACCTTCTGAATATCTTCTACCAAACATAAGTCTTCCTGTAAATTCATCTACTATTACTATTTCTCCGTCTTTAGATACATAATCAACATCACGCTTCATTATTACATGAGCTTTTAAAGCTTGATTTATATGATGATATAATTCCATGTGAATTACATCAGTTATATTGTCTACATTAAAGTATACTTCTGCTTTTTGTACACCTGAATCAGTTAATGTTACTGATTTTTGCTTTTCATCTAATTCATAGTTTTCTGGCTTTAATGTTAATACAAAAGTGTTAGCATCTGCATATAAATGTGTAGATTTGTCCCCAGGACCAGATATTATAAGAGGAGTTCTAGCCTCATCAACAAGGATTGAATCGACCTCATCGACTATAGCATAATTTAACTCTCTTTGAACCATTTGTTCTTTATGTATTACCATATTATCCTTTAAGTAATCAAATCCATATTCATTATTTGTTCCGTAAGTTATATCACATTCATATTGAGCTCTTCTAGTTTGAGGGTCTTGACCATGAACTATTACCCCTACAGTCATTCCAAGGAACTCATATACTTTACCCATTTGTTCTTTATCACGTTTTGCTAAGTAATCATTTACTGTAACAACATGTACCCCTTTACCTGTAAGAGCATTTAAATAAACAGGTGCTGTTCCAACTAATGTCTTACCTTCACCTGTTTTCATCTCAGCTATTCTTCCTTGGTGAAGAACAATCCCACCAATAAGCTGTACTCTATAGTGTGTCATTCCTAACACTCTCTTTGAAGCTTCTCTCACTACTGAAAAAGCCTCTGTTAGTATGTCATCTACACTCTCTCCTTTTCTTAATCTATCTCTGAATATGTCGGTCATACCCTTAAGTTCTTTATCCGACATAGCTTCAAATTTAGGCTGTAATAAATCTATTTCATCAACTATTTTATTAAACTTTTTTAGTTCTTTTTTATCTGCCATGTTAAATAAACCATCTAAAAATCCCATGTTCAGCATCTCTCCTCGCTCAATTTTTATACTATTATATATTTTACCATAAAAGTACTATATTTTATATTGTATATTTATCATTGTATTTTTTGTACTAAAGTATTAATTTAAACTATATAATAATAATTAATTTAAAAAAGCTATCGATAATTAAATCTATCGATAGCTTTTTAATTAATTTAATTTATCTTATTCATGTTCTAATAATCCATATCCACCATTTCTACGTTTATATACAATAGATATATCATCTGTATCTATATTTCTAAACATGTAGAAATCATGTTCACTTAATTCCATTTGTAATACAGCTTCTTCTGCACCCATAGGTTTCATACCAAACTTTTTATTTCTTTCTATTACTATGTTTAGTCTATCATCTTCTTCAAATTCTGGTTCTACTTCTCCTGAATCTATTCCATGGAATCTTATACTTTCATTGCTTTGGTGTTTATCTTGTAATCTATTTTTATATCTTCTTAATTGTTTATTTAATTTATCATATACAACATCTATAGCAGCATATAAATTTTCTTCTATATCTTCAGCTCTTATTATTGGCCCACTTATAGGTATTATTGTTACTTCTATCTTATGTCTAGCTTTTCTAGCGCTAACTGTTGCCTTAACTTCTGTTTCAGGGTGAAGGTAATATTCTAATCTTTCGATTTTCTCTTGTATTGCCTCTTTGATTCCATCTGTCAGTTCCATTTGTTTTCCAGATATTATTATGTTCATAAAAACATCTCCCTTCGGTTATAGCAGTTTAAAGTTTTTATACTTTAATAATAAATTCTATATTAAATTATAAAATCCTTTGTTTTTATTGTTAACTTTTATAATTTAATATATTCAAATAAAATAACAAAAATTTTTGAAAATTAATGTTATTTTATATACTATATGTGGATTGTTTTAAATACAAAACTGTGGATAGTGTGGATAGTTTTGTTAATAACTCTATTTTTTGTGTATTTTAAGCTATTTATCTATATCTATATATCCACAAATATCAACAATAGTTGTTATTTATTTGTGAATTAGTGTCGTAATTTTATATTTTTTATACAATTTTTATACTTTTTTAGTTTTTTGTCGTATAAAAATAAATTAGCTTTTTTAATCAAAAAAATTTAATATTTAGCTGTACAATTAGTATTTTTACAACAAAAAAAGCACCTATAAAGGTACTTTAGGATATCTAGCTGACCTGGTTTTTGACCCCACACTCGCCTACTGGAGCTTTCGCTTGGGTTCGCCGCACTATTAACTCTCTCGATTTTATTATCGGTAGGTCTTACTTCTAAGCCGCACCATGATCATCAACCCAATTTTTAGGGTTAACTTACGTGGATCCCTTTGCCTGCGACTGGCTTGGACTTTCAACCACAGACCTAAATATCACTTGTTTATTTTAATATTTTAATGTTGATATGTCAATAGTAATTTATTCTAATACATAACAATCATTGGTTTTTGTTAGGAAAGACATAACATACACCTTATTTATACCATTTAATTTAAGAATTTTAGATATTTCATTTACTGTTGTTCCTGTTGTAAATATGTCATCTATAAGTAATACATTTTTATTTTTTAAGTTTTGTTTAGTATCTTTAACTATAAATACATTTTTCAGTTCTTTTTTTCTTTCTTCTTTGCTAAGATTGTATAATCTTTTTGTATTTTTATTTCTCCCTATCGCATCTACAACTGGCATTTCAATTGTTTTGCTCAAATACTTTGCTATCTTTTGAGATTGGTTAAATCCTCTTTTCTTTAAACGTTTTTTATGTAATGGAACAAACAATATGTAATCAAATTTTATACTTTCTATATCTAACTTTTCTTTCATTATATTTGCTATATACTTACTCATATAAGTTTTATTGCTATATTTTAAACCAAATACCATCTTTTTGCTAAAATCAGTGTACTCTACACATGATATAGATTTATCAAAATAAAAATTTTTTCTAAAACAATAACTACATCCAGTTATATCTATTTTTTCTAAAGAATGATTTATTATTGGCTTTCCGCATTTAATGCAGCCATCCTTTATAAAATGTAATTCCTTAAAACAATTTTTACACATAGAATATGTATTTTCTTTATTTATAGGTTTATTACATATGATACAAGTTATATTTTCAGGATATATAAATTCTAAAAATACATTTATTATGTTTTTAAATATGTCATGTTTTTTATTTAAATAACTTTTCATATTTATTTAACTAACAACCCTTCTTCTCTGAATTTATTTAGTTTATAAGCTAGGTTAGAGTATCTATCATTAGTTCTATTATTTTTTATCATATACTCTAAATATTTAACATCTCCAACTAATACAACTAATTTCTTAGCTCTTGTTACTGCTGTATATAATAAATTACGGCTAAGTAACATTGGCGGAGCCCATGTTATAGGAATTATAACTACTGGAAACTCACTTCCTTGGCTTTTATGTATTGTCGTACAAAAACTATGGTCTAACTCATCTAATTCATCATATTTATAGGCTACTATTTTGACTTGGTCAAATAATACATATATAGTTCTTTTATCTTTGTCTATATGATATATATATCCAATATCTCCATTGTATACACCTTCTCCGCTATCGCTTCTATCTTCATTTTCCCACTTTTTAGTGTAGTTATTTTTAATTTGCATAACTTTATCACCAACTCTAAAAAGCCTTTTTTGAAAGTTTTCTTCCACTTTAAATTTTTCCGATTTGTTAAGATACTTCTGTAACTCAATGTTAAGGTTGGTTACTCCTAAATCGCCTTTTCTCATTGATGCTAATATTTGTATATCTTTTAGCTTATCTACATTATAAAATTTAGGTAACCTTTCATTAACTAATCCAACTATTTCTTGTAATATATCTTCATTAGTATCTTTTTTTATAAAGAAAAAATCTTTTCCTTTTGAATTTAAATGTAGGGGCTCTCCATTATTTATCTTATGGGCATTGACTACTATCATACTTTCTTGAGCTTGTCTAAATATTTCATTTAATCTAACTACATTTATAACACTAGATTCAATCATATCTTTTAGTACGTTTCCTGCACCTACCGACGGTAACTGGTCACTATCTCCAACTAATATAACCCTAGTTCCAGGCTTTATAGCTCTTAATAAACTATACATAAGTAAAATATCTACCATTGATAACTCGTCTATTATTATTACATCAGCTTTAATTGGCTCTTCTTCATTTTTCATAAACTTAAGCTCATCACTATCAGTTGCATATCCCATTTCTAGCAATCTATGTATCGTTTTAGCTTCTTTACTTGATGTTTCACTCATTCTCTTAGCTGCTCGTCCCGTTGGAGCTGCTAATATTACCTCTTGTTTATTATTTTCAAAGATTTTTATTATAGTATTTATAGTTGTAGTTTTTCCAGTTCCAGGTCCACCAGTTATTATCACTACTCCATTTTCTATAGCTTCTTTTACTGCTAATGCTTGATTTTTAGCTAATTTAATATCCTCTTGTTCTTCCACACATTCTATTTCTTTTTCTATATCTATATTTAGGTCTTTAAATTCAAATTGAGATAATTTTATTATTTGTTTACATACGCCATTTTCAGATAAATAATATGGAATTAAGTATATTAAATTTGTTCCATCCATTTTTTCTATGTGAATTTTTTGGTCATAAATTAAATCCATTATACATTCTTCAATAATTGGTGATTGCACTTCTAATAATTTTACAGATTCTTGAATTAAAATATTTTGTGGTAGATAAGTATGCCCGCTACTTAAAGATTGGTTTAATGCATATAAAATTCCTTGTGCTACTCTATCCTTAGAATTTTTTTCTATTCCTATTTTACTCGCTATATTATCAGCTATTTTAAATCCTATACCCCTTATATCTTCGGCAAGTTTATATGGATTTTTATTTATTACTTCAATAGCTTTATTTTTATATTTTTTGTATATTTTCATACAATAATTAGGAGTAATTCCATATGGAGACAACTCTATAATTACATTTCTAAGTTCTCTATTTTCTTCATAACTTTTTACTATTTGATCTATTTTTTTACTTCCTATACCTTCGACTTCTTTCAATCTTTCTGGCATCGTTTGAATTATATCTAAAGTGTTAACCCCAAACTTCTCTACTATCCTCTTAGCCATCTTTTCACCTATACCATGTATCATTCCAGATGATAGATATACATAAATACCCTCTAGTGATGATGGTGTTACTGGCATAAATTTACTTACTTCAAATTGAGTACCATAAGTTTTATGATTTATCCACTTACCTTCGACTTCTATACTTTCGCCTACTGATAAAGTCGGCATACATCCTACGATTACAACTTCACTTTCCGAATTTACTAAATGAGCTATGGTATAACCATTGTCATCATTTTTAAATACTATATCACTTATCATTCCTTCTATTCTTTCCATACTTATTCTCCTACAACAAATAATATTTGTATCGTGCACCTAAGTTGTAATTATTATACCTTTTATAGCAAATTAAATCACCCCTTAAAGTAATGTTCTCCAGGTATTTTCCTGTTTATACTTTAAGGGGCTTGATTATTTAATATATTTTAAATTATTGTCCTAATGCTTCTTTTCTTAATATTTCTGCTTTATCAGTTCTTTCCCAAGTTAAGTCTATATCAGTTCTTCCTAAATGACCATAAGCTGCAACTTGCTTGTATATAGGTCTTCTTAACTCTAAGTCTCTTATTATTGCACCTGGTCTTAAGTCAAAGTGCTTGTTTACTAGGTTTACTAAAACTTCTTCTGAAACTTTTCCAGTTCCAAAAGTATCTACAAATACAGATAATGGTCTAGCAACACCTATAGCATAAGCTAATTCTATTTCACATTTATCTGCAAGTCCTGCAGCAACTATATTTTTAGCTACGTATCTTGCAGCATAAGCAGCAGATCTATCAACCTTTGTAGGATCTTTTCCTGAGAATGCTCCTCCACCGTGTCTTGAGTATCCACCGTAAGTATCTATTATTATTTTTCTTCCTGTAAGACCTGTATCCCCTTGAGGTCCTCCTATAACGAATCTTCCTGTTGGGTTGATGTATATTATAGTTTCTTCATCAAGTAATTCAGCAGGTATAACAGCTTTTATAACATGCTCTATTAAATCTTTTCTTATTGTTTCATTATCAACTTCTTCTCCATGTTGAGTTGATATAAGAATAGTATGAACTCTAACTATTTTAGCTCCGTCATATTCAACTGTAACTTGAGTTTTTCCATCTGGTCTTAAGTATTCTAATAATCCTGATTTTCTAACTTCAGTTAATCTTCTAGCTAATTTATGAGCTAATGATATTGGTAAAGGCATTAATTCTTCAGTTTCGTTACATGCAAATCCAAACATTATACCTTGATCTCCAGCCCCGATAGCCTCGATTTCTTCTTCTGTTTCTTGTCCTACTTTACTCTCTAAAGCTTCATCAACACCCATTGCTATATCCCCTGATTGTTCATCTATTGAAGTTATAACTGAGCAAGTATTGCAGTCAAATCCAAATTTAGCTCTTGTATACCCTATTTCTTTTACTGTATTTCTTACTACTTTTGGGATATCTACATATGCAGATGTACTTATTTCACCTGCTACTAAAACTAATCCTGTAGTTACTACTGTTTCACAAGCTACTCTTGATAGAGGGTCTTTCTCTAATAATGCATCTAGTATTGCGTCTGATATTTGGTCACAAATTTTATCTGGATGCCCTTCTGTTACTGATTCCGATGTAAATAAATGTCTTGCCATTTTTTGTTTCCTCCTTAATTTATAATATATTTTAATTTGCACAGGCCTGAGGTTACCTATACGTTAAATACTAATTAGACTTTATAAAGTAACAGTTTAGCAATTTATTATTGAATTAAAAAAACCTCTTCTTAGACAAGAAGAGGTTAATTAGTATATATCAATACGTTAATTAACTAACCTCATCTTCCAAAACTGTATAGTCTCGTAGGATTTAGCACCATTTCCCAAATGGGTGGTTGCCGGGCTTCACAGGGCCTATCCCTCCGCCACTCTTGATAAGGTAATCAAGAAAAATTATTAAGTTCTTTTTTATTTATTTATTACTGAATAATACTTTACCCTAATTTTAAATTTATGTCAATATTTTTTTATTTAAAAATATATTTTTTTTACTATATAGTATCCTATCTTAACTTAATTTCATATTATATCTTATCTACTTTAAGATAGGTCTTTTTTAAGTCAAATTTTCATATATTTCTTTTGAAGGGGGTGTTCCTATGTACTTAGCCAAGGTAAATTATAAAAACGAAAATATTGTACAAATATTAAATTCAGTACTTAAAGATTTAATTGATGAGAATACAGTTGTGGTTTGTATAGGAACAGATCGGGCTATAGGTGATGCTCTTGGGCCTTTAGTTGGAACAATGCTAAAGAATAGCGACTTTAAATTCCCAGTTTATGGAACACTAGATAATCCTATTCATGCTTTAAATATATACGAATCTATCGAACATATCAAACTATCCCATCCAAAGGGTAACTTCTTGGCTATAGATGCATGTTTAGGATCTAGAAGTAGTATAGGTAATGTACAGGTTAGAAAAGGTCCAATTCTTCCTGGAAAAGGTGTAGGAAAAAAACTCCCTCAGATAGGAAATTATTCTATTGTAGGAATTGTAGATAAGATAGATGAAAATAACAGATTTTCTTTTAACAATGTAAGGCTTAGCTTTATATTAGAATTAGCTGAAATAATTTCATTAGCTTTATTACTTTCTACGTAATTTTTTCCTATATAAGTTTTTAAAAATAGTCTCGCATCATTTATTTACATAAATTGCTACTAGTTAAGCGAGTAATATTTCCAAATAAAAAAGTCCTATTACTAGGACTTTTTTTGTTTACTTTTGAACAAGTGCAAACATTAACTCTCCACTACATGCAAGCTCTTCTCCGACATAAGCTTTACCTATAGCTTTTCCAATATTTCTTCTTACAGAAAGCATTTCTACTTCCATAGTTAATACATCTCCTGGTCTTACTTCTTTTTTAAATCTAACTTTATCTATACCTGCAAATACACCTAATTTGCCTTTATTCTCATCCATAGACATCATCGCTACACATCCAACTTGAGCCATAGCTTCTACTATTAAAACTCCTGGCATTATTGGATAATCTGGAAAATGACCTTGGAAAAATGGCTCATTTGCACTTACATTTTTTATTCCTACTGCTTTTTTTCCTTCTTCTAATTCTATAACTCTATCCACTAATAAAAATGGATATCTATGTGGTATTAATTCTCTTATTTGATCTATATTTAACATTTAAATACCTCCTATTTTCTTTTTTTGAAGGTTCCTCCTGTTTCAAGCAAATCTAAAGAACCTAATGCTTTTCCTGTTCCTTTGGCAACGCAAGATAAAGGTTCATCAGCAACTACTACTTTAATTCCTGTTCTTTCCTCTATTCTTTTATCTAGTCCATATAATAGTGAACCTCCACCAGTCATTATTATTCCTGCATCACTTATATCCGCAGCTAATTCTGGAGGTGTTTTTTCCAGTACTGAAAGTGTAGTTACTACTATTTGTTCAGCACACTCGTCAAGGGCTTGTAACATTTCTGAAGAATTTATAATTATAGATTGTGGTAATCCTCCAACTAAATTTCTTCCGCTTATCTTCATGCTTATTTCTTCTTCTCTCTTGTATGCAGTACCTATTTCTATCTTTATCTTTTCAGCACTTCGCTCTCCAATAAGAAGGTTATGTTGTTTTCTAATATACCTAACGATAGATTCATCGAATCGATCTCCACCTACTTTTATAGATTCACTTACTACAGCTCCCCCTAGAGAGATTACAGCTATATCCGAAGTTCCTCCACCTATATCTATTACCATACTTCCGTTAGCTTTAGATATATCTACTCCAGCCCCAATTGCAGCTGCTATAGGTTCTTCTATTATATATACTTCTCTTGCTCCAGCTTGACGTGTAGCTTCTTCTACAGCTCTTTTTTCAACCTCTGTAATTCCTGTTGGAACACAAACCATTATTCTAGGCATGAAAAATCTACCAAAGCCCTTCTTATCTACAACTTTGTTTATGAAATAATTAAGCATTTTTTCAGTTACATTATAGTCCGAAATAACACCATCTCTTAATGGCCTTATTGCTACTATATTACCTGGTGTTCTACCTATCATTCTTCTAGCCTCTTCACCTACAGCTAAAACAGTATTAGTTCTCTTTTCTATTGCTAAAACAGATGGTTCCTCTAGTACAATTCCTTTTCCACTAACATATACGAGCACATTAGCCGTTCCTAAGTCTATACCTATATCAGCTCTCGACATTTTTAAAACTCCTTTTGTTTTATTTATTATATTTAAACGTTTGATTATTTTCTTTTTAAAACACTCCTATAATACAAAATATACAAAAACGCTGTTTTAGTCAAGAACAATATAAAAAAATGTAGGCTTTAGCCTACATCTTTTTTTATATCCTTTTCATATTTAAGCTTGGTAGCCATTCCACCCCTTATATGTCTTTCGGATTTATTCTTTTCTAAAACCATCTTAACTTCTTTAGCTAAAGACGGATTTATTTCTTCTAATCGCTCTGTTACATCTTTGTGAATAGTACTTTTGCTGACTCCAAAAGTTTTAGCTGTTTGACGTACCGTAGTATTTTTTTCTAGTATATATTTTGCCACAACGATTGCTCGTTCTTCTATATGAGATCTCAAAACTTCCCCCCCTCACATACTAGCCTTAATCATATATATGTAAAAACGCAAAAAAATATAACAGATTTAATCAAATTTGATTAAATCTGTTATATTTTATTTTATTAAATTCATTGGGTCTATTGCTTGTTTTGCTTTAAATGCTTCTATATGTACATGAGTTCCATCTTCACTTTCAACTATAGAAGTATTTCCTACGTTTCCTAAAAGTTCGCCTTCTTTAACTACTTGACCTTTTTTAACTTTTGTTTTCTCATTTAAATTAGAATATATTACTACGACATCATTATCACTTTGAACTTTTACTGATGTTCCATTTGCATCATCTTTAAATACATCAACTACTTTTCCTGATAATAAAGATTTAATTGCTTGATTCTTATCTGCACTAATATCTAAACCTTTATGTATTTCCCATACAGCTAATGTTTCTGAATAACTAGGTTGTTTTTCTGAGTACTCTCTTGTTATTGCTTTCCCTAAAAAACCTAATTTCGAATCATTTTCTTTTACTTGTTGTTTTTCTTGTTGCTTAGCTTTTTGTAAATTTTGTTCTGATTCTGATGTTGTTGGAACGGCATCATTATTTTCTTTTTTTATTAAATGCAATTCGTCATCTTTTTTGCTACTCTTTTCAGTGTTATTTACAAATTCATTGTTAGAAGCTAATTCATCTATATTGTTTTTTGTAAACCAGACTCCTCCAATTGCTAGTAAGCAAATGCATGCAAATAATCCTAAGTAAAAACCATCTTTTTCTAATAGCTTTTTCTTCATACAGCACCTCCAAATATATTTATGTATTTATATTGTTGTCTATAGTTTCTATTTTTATACAATTTATGTATTTTTTTTGAAACAATATTTATTTAGAGATTATGAAGAATATTAACATAAAAAAAGATAGATAAACAACATATGTTGTTTATCTATCTTTTATATGTTAATACAAATCTTTTATTTGAGTACCTTTATAGTAATGAGCTAAAATTTCATAATACTTATATCCTTCTTTCGCCATACCTTCTGCTCCCCACTGACTCATTCCTACTCCGTGTCCATAACCCTTTACTACAATATCCAAATAATTTTCATTGAATTTTATATCAAAATTGGCTGAGTTTAGATTTAATATTCTTCTAACATCAGTTCCTTTAATTTCTTTATTGCCTATTTTAAATTTATCTACAGATCCACCATTGCTTCTTTCAAGTATTTTAATTTCATTTTTTAAATCATTTTCATTTACTTGTACTCCACCATAGCTTTTCTTGAATTTATCTACAAAATCTTTGTTGCTAATTTGTAATGCAGATACATACTTAGGTGAATAATTTTTATCATATGGACTTTCAACTGACTTTAAATATGGATATGATTTTGAGAATACTTCTTCACAGTTTTCTGTTTTACCTGAAGATGTTGAAAAATATAAAGTAAGTATAGGATCATCATTATAAGTTATAATGTGACCTTTAGTTTCCTTTACAGCCTGTTGAATTTTTGAATAAGAATTTTTCATCCAATTTTTTCCGTTTTTTGATTTTAATTGATCATAACTTTTATATTCTTGACAATGTTTAAAATCTGTACAAACTACAGCATTTTTATGTTTGCTTGAATCGCCTTGATTTTCTTTATACATTACAAAAGTTCTTGCTGCTACAGCTTGAGCTTTTAAAGCCTCTAAATTAAATTCTGAAGACATTTCTCCCGCTAATACACCACATAAATATTCTTCTATATCCATTTTCTGAGTCTTTCCCAATTTATGATTATATACATTTATGGTGGGTGATTTTTTATTAATCGTTTCATAGCTTGTTAACTTCTTTTCAGCTTTTTTTACTATTTGTTTTGTAATCTGTTTTGTAACTACAACAGTTTTTTTATCTTCTCTAGGTGTTGCTTCTATTGAATCGTAAGATACTACGCTTGTAAGTATCGGTATAGCTATAGAGCAAACAACTACGCTTGCTAAAACTATTAAAGGGCTCTTCATATACTTTTCCTCCTTAGTTTAATCCTTGTCCTTAAAGTATATGAACAACCCTATTCTTTTATCACAATTAATTTATTAATCTTCTATTATTTCTATGTTTCCACCTAATGCAGTTATCTTCTTATCTATGTCTACATATCCTCTTTGTATATGGTATATTTCACCTATTTGAGTTTCACCTTCTGCTATAAGTCCACATAATATAAGTGCAGCACCTGCTCTTAAATCTGTTGCATTAACCTTAGCTCCATGTAATTGGTCTACTCCATTAACTATAGCGCTTCTGCCTTCTATCTTTATGTTAGCACCCATTCTATTGAACTCAGCAACATGCATAAATCTGTTTTCGAATACAGTTTCTATAGCTACTCCTGTTCCGTTTGATATAGTCATCATAGCCATAAATTGAGCCTGAACATCTGTTGGGAATCCTGGATGTGGTAAAGTTTTTATATCTATTGGTTTTATAACGTCTGGTCCTATTACTCTTACAGCGTTATCAGTTTCTATTATTTCACAACCAGCTTCTTTTAATTTAGCTACTACTGGCTTTAAATGTTCCATCATTACATTTTCTATTGTTATATCACCTTTTGTCATAGCTGCTGCAACCATGTAAGTAGCTGCTTCTATTCTGTCAGGTATTACTGTATGTTCTGCACCTTTTAATTCTTTAACTCCGTTTATTCTTATAGTGTTTGTTCCCGCACCTTTTATACTAGCTCCCATTTCATTTAGGAAGTTAGCTAAGTCAACTATTTCTGGTTCTTCTGCTGCATTTTCTATTATTGTAATACCATCTGCAAGAGCAGCTGCCATCATTATATTTTCAGTAGCTCCAACTGATGGGAAATCTAAGTATAACTTAGCTCCTGTTAATTTCTTAGTTGTAGCTTCTACAAATCCATGATCCATCTCTATGTTAGCACCTAAGTACTTAAATCCTTTTAAATGTAAATCTATAGGTCTTGTTCCTATAGCACATCCCCCTGGCATAGATATTTTAGTATGATTAAATCTTGCAAGTAATGGTCCCATTACTAAAAAAGATGCTCTCATTTTTCTTACAAGTTCATATGGAGCTTCACATGTGCTTATATTGCTTGCATCTACTGTTAATACATTATCTGTATAGTCAACTTCTGCACCTAAATGTCTTAATAAATCAGATATAACATGTACGTCTCTTAAGTTAGGTACTCCTTTTATTGTTGATTTTCCATTTCCTAATAACGTTGCTGCTATTATTGGTAATACTGCATTTTTTGCTCCATCTATTTTAACACTACCTCTAAGTGGGTTACTTTTCTTAACTAATATTTTTGCCATTTGATTGACCTCTCCTCATTATTAATAGTCTAATTTGATAATGGGCGTAGCAATATATATGAGAGTCTTCTCATCATCTTCACTATACCTCATTCCTATATTTAAATTTATCTTATTTCCTAAATATTCTAAGTAGTTTTTATGTAAAACTTCACTATACGCTGTTATCGATATAAAGTTTTCCTCTTCTACTCTATCTATTTCTTCAGCATTCATATTATATAATATTTTCTCTAAAATATCATCATATTTCTTTATTTTTAATCTTTTTGTATATTCTCCTGAGATACATGTATTTATATTCAATTGTGAAACATGCTTGTTAAGAGTATTCTCAAGAATTGTATAAATGTCCACTATACTTTTATATACTTTATTCTCTAATATGTCAACTGTTATGTATGACTCTTTGTTATTTTTTTTAGTCGCAATTATGGAAATGCTTTTCTCTTGTGTCTTAACTTGAGCATATATTTGTTTTTCGTTTTTATTCCAATTTTCTTCCCATTTTATATTACTTTCTTCTAATCCAAGATTATTAATAACTTCAATACACATATCTGTCATTTCGTTCTTAGATATGTCATGATTTATTTCAGCATTTGCTTTTATATTATAAAACTTAAATTCAGCCTGTGTGCTATTAAAGGCTTGTATAAGTTGCTCATATTCATTATTTGATTTTATATCAGCATATGATATTAACATTCCTGCTAACATCAGTGCAAAAAAACTTATTGTTAATTTTACTATTTTCATAAAAAATCCCCCTTAAAATTATCGTATTCATACTTGAATTATTGACAATTTTAAGGAGGATATACTTTATATACTCACTATTTATTTTTTTAATTTTTCTACTAATTTACTTTCAAACTCTTCAATTCCTATTCTTTCTAAAACCTTAGATATTCTTTCTCCAGGTTCCCCTAGTTCAGCGTATGTGTCAAATATTTTTTGTACCACATCTTCCATTTCTTCTTCTTGATATAAATCTTTTAATCTATCTCCAAATCTATATCCTCTTCCCATTCTACCACCAAGATATATAGCCATTCCTTGTTTTTCAATTTCCATAGCTCCAAAAGGACAAACAATTGCGCACTTTCCACAATTTACACATTGTTCTTGATCCCATACTAATTTCTTATCTATAAGCTTAACTGATTTTTGTCTACATTGTTTAGTACATATTCCACAGTTTTTGCACTTATCTTCATTGAATTTCACATAAGCTTGTCCAACTATACCGATATCATTAGTGTTTGCTTTTGCACAGTTGTTCGGGCATCCTACTAATGTTATTTTAGTTTTTGATGGTAAATCATATGCAAAATATTTATCATGTAATTTCCCACACAGTTCTTGAGTGTCATATATACCATGTTGACATACAGTTCCTTTACATGCAACTAAAGGTCTAACTTTTTTCCCAGTTCCTCCATGAACTAATTCAGCTTCTTTTAGTTCTCTTTTTATATCTTCAATGTCTTCATATTTAATCCAAGGAATTTCTACTGCTAATCTAGTAGTAAGCCCTAAATACCCTCTACCATACTTCTCAGATAACCTAGATAAATCATTTAATTGTTGTGCTGTAAAATTACCCGCTCTACTTAATACTCTTATTGCAAAATATCCTTCTTGTTTTTGTGCTAATATCGCTTCGCCCTTTAATCTAGCTATTTCATTTTTACTTATCACAATAAACACCACCTATTAATTTATATATATAGGTTATCATACTTAATACCTATCATCTAGAACATTTATTCATTTTATATATTTTATATTATTATGCATATCATTACTTTTTTTAATGGTATATAAACCCAATCAAATATTTTATTTTGTTAATGTAGTGTTCTTTTTAAGAACATACATACTCAATAAAAAAGCATCTCTTAATGATTTATTTCATTTAAGAGATGCCTATTTTTACTATTTTTTTATTATTCAACTGTTACTGATTTAGCTAAGTTTCTTGGCTTATCTACGTCACAACCTCTTTCAACTGCAACATAGTATGATAATAATTGAAGAGGTAGAACTGTTAATATACTTGATAATATATCATCTACATTTGGTATATATATTACCTTGTCAGCAGCCTTTTCAACTTCTTTGTTCTTTTCTTGAGCTATAGCTATAACATATGCCCCTCTAGCTCTTACTTCAGCCATGTTAGAAACCATCTTCTCAAATAATTCCCCTTGAGTAGCTATTGCTATTACTGGTGTTCCTTTTTCTATTAATGCTATTGTACCATGCTTTAATTCTCCAGCTGCAAAAGCTTCTGCATGGATATAAGATATTTCTTTTATCTTTAAAGCGCCTTCCATAGCTAAGTTATAATCTAATCCTCTACCTAGGTAGAATGCACTATGAGCTTCTTTTAACGTTTTAGCAACATCTTCTTTTATATATGTTTCTTGCTCTAAAGCTTTTTCTACTTTAGATGGCATTTCTTTTAATTTTTCTATCATTTCATTATAGAACTCTTTAGTTATAGTTTCTCTCTTTATAGCAAAATCTAATGCTATCATATAGAATGATACTAATTGAGTAGTATAAGCCTTAGTAGATGCAACAGACACTTCTGGTCCTGCCCATGTATAGAATACATCATGAGATTCTCTAGCTATAGAAGAACCTACAACATTAGTTACTGCTAATATTCTAGCTCCTCTTTCTTTAGCATATCTTAAAGATGCTAATGTATCTGCAGTTTCACCTGATTGACTTACTAGTATTAATAGTGTGTTTTCATCTATAAATGGGTCTCTATATCTAAATTCAGATGCTATATCAGTTATTACTGGTATTTTAGCAAACTTTTCTATAGCAAATTTTCCAACAAGTCCTGCATGATATGCAGTACCACATGCAACTATATAAACTTTATTTATTTTTTCTAAGTCTTGCTTAGTCATTTTTATATCATCTAATTGAATTTCTCCATTATCATTTAATCTTCTTATTAATGTTTCTCTAACTCCGCTTGGTTGTTCGTACACTTCTTTTAACATGAAGTGCTCATATCCACCTTTAGATGCAGCTTCTACATCCCAAGTTATTTTTGTAGCTTCTTTTTCAACAACTTCTCTATTTTCATTTAAAACAGTTAATTTATCTCCAACCATATGAACAAATTCACCATTTTCTAAGAAATATACATTTCTAGTATACTTTAATATAGCAGGTATATCTGATGCTATGAAGTTTTCACCTTCTCCAAGACCTACTACTAATGGGCTGTCTTTTCTTACAGCTACTAATTCATTGTTGTTGTCTTTGCATACAACACCTAGTGCATATGCTCCTCTTAATCTTTCAGTAGCCTTGTAAACAGCATCTAGTAAGTTTCCTTCATAGTACTTATCTACTAAGTGTGCTACTACCTCTGTATCAGTTTGAGATAAGAATAATACACCTTCACTTTGTAACTCTTCTCTTAACTCCATGTAGTTTTCTATTATACCATTATGAACAACAGCTATTGTTCTATCCATATTGAAATGAGGATGAGAGTTTACATCTGATGGTTCTCCATGAGTTGCCCATCTAGTATGCCCTATTCCTAATCCACCTTCTATTGGATTTTTTTCTAAGTCTTCTGCTAATATTGCAAGTCTTCCTTTGAACTTTCTTATCTCTAATTCATTTCCAACGTTAACTGCAACTCCTGCAGAATCATAACCTCTGTACTCTAACTTAGAAAGCCCTTCTATTAAAACCTCTGTTGCTTGTCTGTATCCTAAATATCCAACTATTCCACACATATTCAAAATCCTCCTAAAAATATTATTTTTTTGTTTTATATTTTTAGAGTTAGGTCATATGTTTACATAAGCTTCCCTTTGTCCATAGAATTACTTCTATGATTTAAGGAAGTTCTAACGATGGTAA
Source organism: uncultured Peptostreptococcaceae bacterium (assembly GCA_947072565.1). Taxonomy (GTDB): domain Bacteria; phylum Bacillota; class Clostridia; order Peptostreptococcales; family Peptostreptococcaceae; genus Romboutsia_D. The sequence goes on from CAMTIM010000029.1 coordinate 117,533, forward strand.
ACACACCGCAGAGCATCCGCCGACAATTCGATAAACTCTGACCTCGTCAACTTAACAATTATTTAAATAATGATCTGCTAAGTTCTGGCGCTTATAAAGCAAATACTAATATGTATTAGTATTTACTTTTAATTTACGATAGTTTTTCTTGTATAAGATTAGCTAAGTTTGTAGCTAGTTCTTTTATTTGACCTTCCTCTTTACCCTCTAACATAACTCTTACTAATGGTTCTGTTCCTGATGGTCTTATTAAGACTCTTCCACATCCATCTAATAAGCTTTCTATTCTTTCTATTTCACTTTTTATTTGTGGGTATTCCATATATCTATTCTTATTCTCATTTTTTATTCTAGCATTAACTAGTACTTGTGGATACTGAGTCATTACTGCTGCTAGTTCTGATAATTTCTTTTGTTCCTCTAATACTATTTGAGCTAGTACTAATGAACTTAAAACACCATCTCCAGTTGTATTGTAATCTAAGAATATCATATGGCCTGATTGCTCTCCACCTAAGTTATATCCACTGTTTTTCATTTCTTCTAGTACATATCTATCACCTACACCAGTAGTAGATAGCTTTACACCATGTTCTTTTGCTGCAATAGTAAGACCTATGTTACTCATTACTGTAACTACTAATGTATCTTGTGCTAACTTACTCTTTTTCTTTAAGTATATAGCACTTAATATCATTATATGGTCTCCATCAACAATGTTTCCGTCTTCATTAACAGCAATTAATCTATCTGCGTCTCCATCATATGCAAGACCTAAATCTGCTTTATGTTTTAAAACAGCTTCTTGTAATTTTTGTGGATGAGTTGATCCACACTTATCATTTATATTATTCCCATTTGGTTCACTATTTATAGTTATAACACTTGCACCTAATTCATCAAATACTATCGGTGCAACTTTGTATGCTGCTCCATTAGCGCAGTCTAAGACTACTTTTAATCCTTTAAAATCTACATTTATTATAGATTTTAAGTAATCTATATAATCTCTTTGTGCATCATGCATGTGTATTTTTTTGCCTACTTTGTCTCCAACTGGGTAATAATCTACTTTTTCTATGTTGTCTATATAGTTTTCTATGTTTAATTCAACTTCATCATCTAATTTATATCCATCTTCATTAAAGAACTTTATTCCGTTATATTCAACTGGGTTGTGTGATGCAGATATAACTACCCCACAATCAGCATCATATTTTTTTATTAAATATGCAACAGCAGGTGTTGGCACTACTCCAACAGTAATTACATCACATCCAACAGACATAAGTCCTGATATTAATGATGCTTCTAGCATATCTCCTGATATTCTTGTATCTTTTCCTACTATTACTTTAACCTTTTCTTTTCCTTGAGCTAAAACGTAGCCTCCAGCTCTCCCTAACTTATATGTTAAGTCACAAGTAAGCTCTGTATTAGCTATACCTCTTACCCCATCTGTTCCAAAATATTTTCTCATTAAAAAATCTCCTTTCACGACGAAAAGCTTATCAAATTATAATATATTATTATGCACACATAAATGTTATTGATTCTCTAGTTTATTCCATAAGGACATTTTAATATATATAAACAAAAAGGACAATAGAAATGTTTCTATTGTCCTTTTTTTGTAATTTTTGAGTATTAATATAATACTATTTTATAGCAGCTGCACCCTTTAATAAAGCGTCCTTATTTAAAGGTACAAACTTCTCTTTACTAGGTCCAAATACTTTTTTGAAAGCTTCTAAAACTGAGTCAACTTCTACTGCTGGTTCTGTTTTTAGGTAAGCTCCTAACATTATCATATTTGCAACTCTAGGGTTTCCTAATTCTGCAGCTAAATCATTTGCTTGTATATAATAAACGTCAACATCGTCTCTTTTTACTTTTTGCTCTATAAGAGAACTGTTTACTATTATTTTTCCACCTGGCTTAACTTCACTTTCAAATTTTTCAAGTGATGGTAAGTTCATAACTATTGCACAAGTAGCATCTCCTGTTATAAGAGGAGAACCTACTGGGTTATTAGATACAGTTACTGCACAGTTAGCTGTACCTCCACGCATTTCTGGTCCATATGATGGTAACCAAGAAACTTCTTTACCTTCTAGCATTCCTGCATAAGTAAGTAATTGTCCCATAGACATAACACCTTGACCACCGAATCCTGCACATATTACTCTAGCTGTAGACATATTACTTCACCTCCCCATTAAGATCAATATTTTTAAGATTTCCTAAAGGATAGTATGGCATCATGTTGTCTCTTAACCATTGTAATGCATCATTTGGTGCTAATCCCCAGTTAGTTGGGCATGTAGATAATACTTCTACTATACCAAATCCTAATCCTGCATGTTGAACTTCAAAAGCTTTCTTTATAGCTTTTTTAGCTTTTCTAACATTAGCAGGTGTATCTACTGAAACTCTCTCTACAAATACAGCTCCTGGTAATGTAGCTAACATTTCACTCATTTGTATTGGGAATCCTTGTTTATCTATTTCTCTTCCGTTTGGAGCTGTAGTAGCCTTTTGTCCAACTAATGTAGTTGGAGCCATTTGTCCACCAGTCATTCCATATATAGCATTATTTACAAATATAGTAGTGAATTTTTCTCCTCTAGCTGCAGCATGAACTATTTCAGCTGTACCTATTGAAGCTAAATCTCCATCTCCTTGATATGTAAATACTGTTTTATCAGGTTGAATTCTTTTTATACCTGTAGCAGCTGCTGGTGCTCTACCGTGAGATGCTTCTTGCATATCACAATTAAAGTAATTGTATGCTAGAACTGAACATCCAACTGGAGCTACACCTACAGTATCTCCTAATACTTCTAATTCATCTAATACTTCTGCTACTAATCTATGGATTATACCATGAGTACATCCTGGACAATAATGAGTTTGAGCATCTGTTAAACCTTGAGTTTTCTTAAATACAACTGACATTATCTAACACCTCCTACAGCTAATTCACTTTCTACTACTTCTTTAGCTTTGTTAGCTATTCCATCTGGATCTGGTATCATTCCACCAGCTCTTCCATAGAAGTGTACAGGTAATCTTCCTTCAACTGCTAATCTTACATCCTCTACCATTTGACCCATACTCATCTCAACAGTTAATAAGTTTTTAGCTTCTGGTATTTGATTGAAAGCTTCAACTGGGAATGGCCATAAAGTTTTAGGTCTTATAAGACCTGCCTTTATTCCTTCTCCTCTTAATATTTCTATAGCATTTTTTACTATTCTAGATGTAGTACCATAAGCTACGAATACTAATTCAGCATCTTCTGTTTTATACATTTCATAATCAACTTCATTTTTTTCTATTTCTTTATATTTAGCTTCTAATTTTATACAATGTTGTTCTAATTCATCTGGTTGTAAGTATAATGAATTTATTACATTAGGTTTTCTTTTTCCTTTAGTTCCTGTAGTTGCCCAATCTTTAACTGGTAATTCTCTAGTTTTAGGAGCTCTAAATTCTACTGGCTCCATCATTTGTCCTATCATACCATCTGCAACTACCATAACTGGTGTTCTATAGAAATCTGCAACATTGAAAGCTTCCATTATCATATCAACAGCTTCTTGAACAGTAGCAGGTGCGAAAACTGGTGTTCTGTAATCTCCATTACCTCCACCTCTTGTAGACATAAAGTAGTCAGCTTGAGAAGGTTGTATTCCACCAAGTCCTGGACCCCCTCTCATTACGTTAACTACAACGCATGGAAGTTCAGCTCCTGCTGCATAAGTTATCCCTTCTTGCTTTAGTGCTATCCCTGGAGAAGATGAAGAAGTCATAACTCTAGCTCCTGTACCTGCTCCTCCGTATATCATATTTATAGCAGAAACTTCTGATTCTGCTTGAACGAATACTCCGCCAACATTAGGTAACTCTTTAGCCATGTATTCTGGTAATTCATTTTGTGGTGTTATAGGGTAACCGAAGAAGTATTTGCATCCAGCTTCTATAGCTGCTTTTCCAAATGCTTCGTTACCTTTCATAAGTATCTTAGCCATTAAAATTCCCCCTTAATTTTTAATTAGTCTCTCTCTACTGTTATTACTGAATCTGGGCACATAGTAGCACAGTTTGTACATCCTATACATTTATCCATATCATTAACTGATGCTGGATTGTATCCCTTTTTATTGATCTTACTATTATCCATTGATATAATTTTTACTGGACATGCATCTACGCATAATCCACAACCTTTGCAAAGGTCTTTATTAAAAGATACTGTTCCTTTAGCCATCTTCTTATGCCTCCTTAAATCTTTCTATATATTTGAGCTCAAACTACATCCAATCTTCTCTCATATAAAGCTTTATTGGGAATACTTCCCCTTCTAAATCCTTAGGTAACTCCGGTATAAGGTTTTCCATACACACAACATACTTAACTGGTATATCACATAGCTTTGATACTTTTGATACCAATGCTTGTCCTCTTAATATATCTTCTATTGTAGTAGATCTTATAAGATGTGTATTATTTATTAAACCTGTAACTTTAAGTCCTGAAGATTTTTCTATTGCTCTTATATGTTCAATGACTTTTTCAGCAGTCTGAGTTTGCTCTCTATTTGCATTTACTACACAAAACATATCATAATCATTTTCTTTTATTAAATGATTAAATCTTCCTACTACCCTTGCACCTACATTATCCCCACCAACATCCATAACATAGTCATAAGACTTATCGTTTATTGGAGTTGTTATTTGCCCTGATAATGCTGGCAAATCTAGTGTTGGAGCATCTATTGAACTATCTATTGGAAGTATATCTAATGATTTTAATAATTCTTTTTTCTCTCTTGTTCTAAAGTACACATTTACCACATCTAAATCTGATAAAGCAACTTTATTTTTTACTTCTTTTCTCAACTTAGTGACATAATTTATAGCAAATTCACTTTTTCCACTTCCATAATGTCCTATTATGATTCTTATTCTGTTATCGTTAGTTATCATTATCTCACCCATTAAGTCATATAATTAAATTCATATATGTTATTTGTTTAATGCTATTTTATATGCACTGCACTGCACAACCATATACTTGAGGTTCTTCTTCTTTATTTAAAACTCTAAGTCCTCCTTGTGCTAATGCAATCATCTCATCTTCACCTGGGTAAACCTTTACATCAGATATGAAATTAACTCTTTCTTCTATCATTCCTGTAAACATCTTAGAATAAGCTATTCCACCTGTTAAAAGAACTGCGTCTACCTTTCCTTTTAATACAGATGCACAAGAACCTATCTCCTTACTTACTTGGTAAGCCATAGCTTCATAAACTAATTTAGCTTTTTCATCTCCAGCTTCTATTCTAGATTCAACATCTCTACCATCATTAGTATTTAAGTATCCTACTAGACCACCATTTCCTTTTATTCTTTTCTTTATTTCATCTTGAGTGTATTTTCCACTAAAGCACATTTTAACTAAATCACCTACTGGTAATCCACCACTTCTCTCTGGAGAAAATGGACCTTCACCATCTAGAGCATTAGCAACGTCTATTACTTTACCATTTTCATGTGCTCCTACAGATACTCCTCCACCCATATGAGCTACTATAAAGTTACAATCACTATATTCCTTATTTAATTCCTTAGCTGCTCTTCTAGCTATAGCTTTTTGATTTAATGCATGGAATATACTTTTTCTATCTATTTCAGGTATTCCTGATACCCTAGCTACCTCATTCATTTCATCAACAACAACAGGGTCTACTATGTATGATGGTATATTAACTTGATCCCCTATTTCTTTTGCTATAATTCCACCTAAGTTTGATGCATGTTCACCTAAAACACCAACTCTTAAATCTTCTATCATAGGCTTATTTACAACATAAGTTCCACCTTGTATAGGTTTAAGAAGACCACCCCTACCTACAACTGCATGTAAGTCACTTGTCTTAACTCCACCTTCCACTAATGCTTCTTCTATAACATTTTTACGAAATTCAAACTGATCTGAAATTTTTTCATATTTCCCTATTTCTTCAGAAGAATGTCTTAACGTTTTTTCAAATACCAAATCCTCATTATCAAACACAGCTATTTTAGTTGATGTTGAACCTGGGTTTATTGTTAGTATTTTGAATATATTATCCATATGCCTACCCCCTAATATATTAAGCTTTAGCAGCCATTAGTACACCTAAAGCTATTGAATTTAACTTAGTTTCTTCATTATCAGCTCTTGAAGTTAATATTACAGGAGCTTTTGCACCTACTATAAGGCCTGCATTTTTTGACTTAGCAAAAAATACTAATGATTTATATAGTATATTTCCAGCCTCTATATCTGGAGCTAATAATATATCTGCTTTACCTGCTACAGGATGATTTATTCCCTTATGATTTGCAGCTTCTATTGATACTGCATTATCTAATGCGAAAGGTCCACCTACTATACAACCTTTAAGTTCTCCTCTTTCACACATTTCTTCTAATTCTTTTGCATCTATTGTATCTTGCATTTTAGGATTTACTTTTTCTTTTGCACATAACGCTGCTACTTTTGGTATGTCTATATCTAATGAATGTGCTACAGTACATGAATTTTCTATAATTTGTTTTTTAACATTTACATCTGGTGCTAAGTTCATTGCTGCATCTGTTACTAAAAATAATCTATCATATCCTTCTATATCAAATACTGCAACATGACTTAATACATTTCCAGTTCTCAGACCAACTTCTTTATTTAACACAGCTTTTAATATTATTGCTGTATCCACTAGTCCCTTCATTACCATGTCTGCTTTGCCTTGTGATACTAATTCAACTGCCTTAAGAGATGCTTCTGATAAGTCTTTTATGTCTATTAATTCATAATTGTTAAGATCTATGTTTATACTACCTGCTATTTCTTTTGTTTTTTCTATATCTCCAACCAAAATAGCATTAGCTATTTCTTCTTTTCTTGCCATTTCAACTGCCATTAAAACTTCTTTATCTTGGCAACATGCCACTGATATAGTTTTAGGTCCCCTATCTCTTGCAAACTTTATAACTTCTTCAAAGTTTCTCATCTAATCCCACCTCATTTTTCATATGTAAATAAAAAATTTCTTATGCTTTTAACTCTAATTAACAATTAATTCTATTTTATTTTGAACAATTTGTTCTTACATTTAAAGTATACACTTTTTAGTATCGTTTTCCCAGTGCATTATGATTTTTTTGACTTTTCAGATTATTCTACTATAATGCATCTTTACTTTTATAGTATTACTAAAATAAATAAGATGCAACAAAAATATGCGTTTTTATATTTAAAACGATAATTTCTGCTGCATCTACAATTCATAATTTTACATTTTATTCTGTTTTACTCGGATCAAGCACTATATTTTTAAGATTATATTTTACATCATATTTTATATCATACTTATCACCTTCACCAATATCTTGTTTTAGGTCTATATATAATACTATATCTGATTTTTTTATAGTGCCTATGTTTTCTAGATATTCAATACTAACATTAATATTAGATGGTATCTTTAAAGTACTTGTATCTACATTACTTTCATTATTTCTTATCTCAATATCTTGTGGTGTATATTCAAAATTTTCTTTGATTATATTTATGGTATTAAGTTTTATAGTAATATATTTAGTTTCTGCTTCTAAGCCTTCTGGAATATTTAAATATATATCCTTAGAAACCCCATTAGCTACTTCATTTATATCTACTGATTGAGTTTCTATAGACTCTGTTTTATCTACAACATCTTTTTTACCTTTTATTGTTACACTCTCTTGACTTAGTGTATAGTCTTTTAAGTTGATTTCTTCATTAAATTTTAATTTTATCGGTACTTTCTTTTCTTTTAATAAAGTTACATTTACTGCAATTGATGATTGTTCTAATTCTACACCTGCTACTTCATTACCTTTTTTATCTACAGGCATTAAACTTACTTGATTAGAAAAATCATTTGTATTTGACCCTACATCTAGTATACCTACAACGCTCTTAACTTCTTTTACTAAGCTTCTAGGACCTGATACAGATATATTCTTTTTATCTTTACTTATTTGATCTATTTTCGATCTATCTTGTACTTTTATTTCAACAGCTTTTTTTTCTGTTACAAGTTTTTCTAAAGTAACTATTTGTAGATTATCTTTAATATCATGTGTAATCTGACCTGGTGCACTTGCTGTTAAATAAATTTCATTTTTTCCTTCTATCGGGTTCTTTATTTGACCATCTATATGAATATTTTCCTTCTTAATCTTTTTAAGCTTTGATAATTTACCAGAAAAATTAATATCAGATGTTATTTCTGTATTTGGATATATCACAAGATCGTTTTCTCTTAATTCATTCATATTAGTTATAGTTACTGGAATATTTTCAAATAACTTAGTTTCATCTGGATCTACTACTTCCATAACATATAACCACAGTACTAATGCACTTAACAGGGATATTATTTTTATTTTTGTGTTATTCTTAAATTTACCTATCATCTGAATATACCACCTTTAAAGAAACTTTTCTCATCTGTTTTAGGCTTTAAATTACTTCTTAGTATATTTGCCATTCTGTCTTTTGAAATATTTCTATAAAGCTTCCCTGCTTTAGCTATAGATACATCTCCAGTTTCCTCAGAAACAATAAGTGATATACAATCCGAAACTTCACTCACGCCTACTGCTGCTCTATGTCTAGTCCCTAAATCTTTACTTAAATCTTTGCTTTCAGACAACGGTAAAAAACATGCCGCTGCTTTTACTTGTGAGTCTCTAATAACAACTGCCCCATCATGTAATGGCGTATTTGGTATAAATATATTTATCAATATCTGCCTTGATACGTCTCCATCTATCTTAGTACCTGTATTTATTATGTCACCTATTTTAGTTTGTCTTTCCATAATTATAAGGGCACCTATTTTTTGTCTTGATAAAGAATATAGTGCTTCAACTATTTCTTCTATTGTTTTGTCTAGTATCTCTTCCACATTATTTTGTCCATTTTTCATAAAGAAATTAAATTTAGCCCTACCTATATGTTCAAGCCCCGCTCTAAGTTCTGGTTGGAAAATAATAAGAGCCGCTATAACCCCAAAATCTAAAGCATTTACCAATATCCAATAAAGAGTATGTAATTTCAAAATTTCACTTACTTGGGTTGCTACCAATAAAAAAAAGATTCCTTTTAAAACTTGTTCTGCTCTTGTATCTTTTAAAAACATAAATATTTTATAAAATATATATGCAACTATGGATATATCAATCACGTCGTTTATCGTTATCCTAAAAAATATCTCTAAAAATCCACTAAAAAAAGAACTTATATCCAACACAGTTTTACCCTCCTGTTCGACAACTTCTTAATTATTTATACTATGTATTATACTATATTAACCAAACTATATACAATGTATATAATTATATAAAAAAAAAGTTTCACGTTAGTGAAACTTTCTTTATTGGTGAGCGCACAGGGATTCGAACCCCGGACACACGCCTTAGAAGGGCGTTGCTCTATCCAGCTGAGCTATGCACCCATATTTAATATGGAGCGGAAAACGAGATTCGAACTCGCGACTTCAACCTTGGCAAGGTTGCGCTCTACCACTGAACTATTTCCGCATATTCAATGGCGGGAATAACAGGACTCGAACCTGTGACCCATTGATTAACAGTCAATTGCTCTACCAACTGAGCCATATTCCCGCGTATTTAATTTGGCGACCTGGAAGGGACTCGAACCCTCGACCTCCAGCGTGACAGGCTGGCATTCTAACCAACTGAACTACCAGGCCGCATAATAATGGTGGGACTAACAGGGCTCGAACCTGTGACCCCCTGCTTGTAAGGCAGGTGCTCTCCCAGCTGAGCTATAGTCCCGGGAATTGGTGACCCATAGGGGAATCGAACCCCTGTTACCGCCGTGAAAGGGCGGTGTCTTGACCGCTTGACCAATGGGCCTTACTTATTTTTTCATAAATAAATAACGTGGCTACGTCTTACTCTCCCAGGCAGTTGCCCACCAAGTACCATCAGCGCTAAAGAGCTTAACTTCTGTGTTCGGAATGGGAACAGGTGTATCCTCTTTGCTATTATAACCACATTATATTATATCCATCTATTAAACAAATATTATATTAACATCCTTTTACAAAAACGTCAATACTATTTTTCTTTATTTTTTATTAAAAATAAGATGATATAATACTCTGAAAACTGTATACATTTAGGTTTTAATCATTTAAATTTGGTCAAGTCCTCGACCTATTAGTATCGGTAAGCTAAATACATTACTGCACTTACACCTTCGACCTATCAACCAGGTAGTCTTCCTGGGGTCTT
>CAMTIM010000030.1 GCA_947072565.1 uncultured Peptostreptococcaceae bacterium
ATAATATGTGCACTTTATACTATATACTTAAATTATGATTTAAATACTTGTATAAATTGTTTTCTTCTATCAAATAAATATTCTTTTTATTATTTAAGTGCATTCTGTTTTAATTGAAAATGATTATCAACTATGTTTTATTATATCATTTTTGAATATTTTGTCAATATTATATTGGTTATAAATCAAATTAAAATACAAATGGCTATAATGAGAATAGTTCATTATAGCCATTTGTATTTTAATTTATTATATAGATTCTATAAATTCTACCACATCTTCTATTATCCAATCAGGAGTAGAAGCTCCTGCTGTAATTCCGATTAGTTCATACTCTTTTAATTTCTCTATATTTAAATCTTGTTTTGTTTCTATAGCAAAAGTTTCTACAGCTTCTCTACATATATTAACTAATTTTTGAGTATTAGAACTATGCTTTCCACCTACTACAACCATACAATCAACTTCGTTAGATAATTCTTTAGCTGCAAGCTGTCTTACTTTTGTTGCGGAACAAATAGTATTATTAAATATAATGTTATCTAATTTCTTATCTAGTTTACTTATTATTTCATTGTATAATTCTAAATTTATAGTTGTTTGAGCTACAACAACATGTTTTTTAGAATTATCAAATTTAATAACATCTAAATCATCTAAAGTTTTTATTATTTTAGCGCAATCACCACACCATCCATTTATACCTATAACTTCTGGATGTTTACTATCTCCTATTACGATTATCTCATACCCTTTATCATGATAAGTTTTAACTATTCTATGTATTTTTTTCACGTATGGGCAAGTTGTATCTACAACATTAATTTGTTTTTCATTTGCATCTTTATATACTTTTTCACTAACACCATGAGATCTTATTATCATATTTTTAAAATTTGGAATGCTATCTATTACCTCGACTGTTTTCAAACCTTTTTCTTCATATTTATTAACTGCTTGTTTATTGTGAATAAGAGGTCCTAGTGCATATATATCATCATTTGTTTCTAATTCATTCCAAGCCATTTTCATAGCTCTTTTTACACCAAAACAAAATCCTGCTTCTTTAGCTATTTTAACGTTCATATTATATCTCCCTATATTAAAATATTACTATACCTATTAAATATTACTTTGAATTTATATAATAATTTTCCTTTATAACTTCTAATACATTTTGAGCTAGTTTTTCATTTTCTTCACTAGTAAGTTTTTGCTTATAATATGCCTCAAAAGATATTGGTTTATCTATGTAAACAGTAACTCTATTAAATAGTTTATAATTAGAAATTATAGATACAGGAATAACTAATGCTTTTCCTTTTATGGCAAATACAGAAAGGCCTGCCTTAGCTTGTCCAAATCCAGGTTCTTTAATTCTTGTACCTTCTGGAAATATACCTAAGACATATCCATCTTTTATAGCTCTTAAAATATTTTTTATAGTTGATACATCTGGTTTTTCTCTATTTATAGGTATAACATTTAATTTTTTTAAAATAAAACCAAGTGGTTTTATTTTAAATATTTCTTTTTTTGCAATTGCTGCAACTTCTCTATTTTCTATAGCTGCAGCTAAGAATATAGGGTCAAGATTTGATTTATGATTTGCTGCAATTATTATGTTGCCTTCATTTGGAATGTTATCTCTACCAATTACCTTATATTTAAAAAATATACTAGAAAAACATTTGAATGATTTTATTACAAATTTATAAAAATTCACATTTATCTCCCTTCAATACCACTATAAGTAAGTAAAGCATTGTACTTAACTTTACCTACTTATAATGAGCTTTATATATTTATTTTAGATACTACTAATTCTACAACTTCACTTATACTTTTTCCTGTAGTATCTATCTCAATCGCATCAGTAGCTTTAACAAGCGGTGCAAATTCTCTATTTGAGTCAATCTCATCTCTTTTTATTATGTCATTTATTATTTCGTCAAGTGTAACTTCATATCCTTTTTCTATTAATTCTTTATGACGTCTGTTTCCTCTTTCGTGAGGTGTTGCGATTAAGAAAAATTTATAGTGGGCATTTGGAAATACATAAGATCCAATATCCCTTCCGTCTAATATAACAGAATTTCTCTTTCCTATCTCCCTTTGAACGTCTACCATTAAGTATCTTACTTCTTTTATTTTAGCAACATTAGATACATTATTGCTAACTTCCATAGTTCTTATTTCTTCGTTTATTATTTTTCCATCTAAGTATATATTATTATCTTTAAAATCTATATCTGTATTTTTAGCTACTTTTTTTACTTCTTCTTCGTTATTTATATCAATTTTATTTTCAAGACATTTGTACGTTATAGCTCTATACATTGCGCCAGTGTCTATATAATTTATATTTAATTTTTCAGCTACTATTTTGGCTATTGTACTTTTACCAGCACCTGCTGGTCCGTCTACTGCTATTACTAAATTATTCATAATAATTTCTCCTGGTTTTATATTATATAAACTTCATCTCTTATTTTATTAAATCTTTTCTTAAATCTTTAGAATTATTTAAGTAAATATGTTTTATACTTGATTTAGATCTATCAGTATTTATATATATCATTACTCTTATACACATACTTAAGCTTCCTTGTATATACTTTTCTTCAAAATTAAGCATTGGAATATCTGTTATATTCAATATAGTCCTAATACCTACCGAAGGATATACTTTATCTAAGTCACTTGTCATAGTAAAGCACATACTTATTATATCATCTATATCTAATGAATTTTCTATTATTATAGCTTGTACTAGTTTTGTGCTTTCATTTAATATTTCATCTTTATTATTAGATTCTACTGTTGTAGCACCTCTTATTGCTAATACTTTCATATTTAATCACCTACACGCTTATTCCAGCAAGATACCCCGTTGAGAAAGCTATTTGCAGATTATATCCACCAGTTTCTGCATCTATATCTATTACTTCCCCTGTAAAGAATAGATTTGTTATTATTTTAGATTCCATAGTTGACGAATCTATTTCTTTGACCGATATACCACCACATGTAACTTGAGATGTTTTTATACCTTTAGTTCCATTGCATATTAATTTCATACATTTTATATATTCTAATATTTTAAGCTCATCAGATTTAGATAACTCATTAGCTTTTTTATCAGTTAAAGATAATAAGTTAAATATCTCTTTTAAAAAGTTTTGTGGTAATAACACTTTTAGATTGTTTATCACATTTTTATTAGGATTTTCCCTTATTATACTAGAGATTTCGTCATTAGTCTTATTTGGTAAAAAGTCTATATTTAACTCTAATTCATTTTCAGATATATATTTAGTTATATGTGATGATAATTTTAAAACACATGGTCCTGTTAATCCAAAGTGTGCAAACAACATGTCACCTGTTTTTGATATCTTTTTCTTTTTAATTTTGCAATATATTTCTACATTTTGCATAGATATGCCTTGTAAATTCTTAATCCATGCTTCTTTTACTGTAAGTGGAGTAAGTGCTGGATATATTTTATTTAATGTATGATGATTTTTTAATATATCATACATCATTCCATCAGAACCGGTGTGTGGATAGCTTTTACCACCTGTAGATATTATAACTTTATCTGCTAATATCTTTTCACCATCTTCAATTTTTACTCCCTTAACAACTTCATTTTCTATTATTAGATTAACAACTTTTTTATTATATAATATTTTAACCTTATTTTTTATTAAATCATTTTTAAGTGTATCTATTACCTCTTCTGATTTATCCGATTTAGTGTATACTTTATAGTCGTTATCTGTTTCAATCTTATACTCTAAATTGTTAGACTCAAAGTATGATAATAGATCTGTATTTGTAAAAGTATAAAAGCTGCTATATAAAAATTTTCTATTAGTTACTACTTTTTCAAAAAAATCTTCTATTTCTCTATTGTTAGTTATATTACATCTTCCGCCACCAGTTACTTTAAGCTTTTTTCCTAGTTCTTCATTACGCTCTATTAATATAACTTCATGATTATTCTTTGAAGCTGTAAGAGCTGCCATCATTCCAGATGGACCTCCTCCAACTACTATTACTTTAGACATATAAGGGCTCCTTATTCTAGTGCTGAATTATTTATTTTTTCATTGTTTTTTAAATGAGTAGTATCATTCATTTTTATTATTACTGGTCCGTAATCTCTATACTCTACTATATTTAAAGCAGTGTTATCTTGCTTTATTCTATATATATTTTCCATTCCCGAGTTTAAGAATGATAATAACATAACTCTTACTGTAACAGAGTGACTTACAAGTAATATATGTTTATTATCGTATTTGTCATTTATTTCTTTTATAAATTTATCTATTCTTTCCTTTATTATATGAAGGTTTTCGCCTTGTTCTATATCTACTAAATGTGGCTCATTTCTCCAAGTATCATAAGTTTTAGCATGGCATTTTTTTATTTCGTCTATCAAAAGGCCCTCCCAAACACCAAATCCCATTTCTCTTAAATTTTTAGTTTGTTCAACTTCTATATTTATTTTTTCTCCTATTATTTGTGCAGTTTGTACAGCTCTTCCTAAATCACTACTATATATATGGTCTATTGGATAATTAGTCATAGAATCTGCTAATTCTCTAGCTTGTGATTCTCCGCTTTCTGTAAGGTCAGAATTTCCATGTCCTTGAGTTTTACCTAATATATTCCAATTAGTTTGTCCATGTCTTACTATATAAAATGTATTTGCCACTTTAAATGCCCTCCTATATATTGTAT
The DNA here is from genome assembly GCA_947072565.1 of uncultured Peptostreptococcaceae bacterium. GTDB lineage: Bacteria > Bacillota > Clostridia > Peptostreptococcales > Peptostreptococcaceae > Romboutsia_D. Next base: position 4,756 of record CAMTIM010000030.1, read on the forward strand.
TTATTTTAAGCTTTCATCAAAATTTTATTATACCATAAATACATATTTAAAAAAAGTTAAAAACAAAGTTCAAATATCTACAGATAAACTAAGTGCTAGTATTATATATTTAATAGAGTACTTTTTTCAAAATAATAAATAATAATATATAAATAGCTTTTTAATATATCTTGGAAATTGTATACAAAAATTTAACTATATTATGTATAATAGTTATTATCTAAAACTTTAATAATATACTTTTGCATATTATTCTTAGTAATTTTTTAGAAAGGAGTACTTTTTATATGTTTACAAATTTTTTAATTAGAACATTTGTTAAAGACAGTGAAAACACACAAAACGAAGAAGTTAGAAATAAATATGGCTATTTAGCTGGAATAGTAGGCATAATATCTAATTTATTATTATTTATAGTTAAAATCTCAGTTGGACTATTAACAGCTAGTATAGCAGTAACTGCCGATGCTTTTAATAACCTTTCGGATATGGCTTCATCTATAATTACAATAATCGGATTTAAGCTTGCGAGTATCCCTCCTGATAAGGAACACCCTTTTGGGCATGGAAGACTTGAATATATCTCAGCTTTAATAGTTGCTTTTATGGTTATGCTTGTTGGAATTCAATTTATAAAGTCATCTGTAGAACGAATTTTAGACCCAGTTCCAATTAAGTTTCAAGTAATTCCTTTTGTACTTTTACTTATCTCTATATTAGTAAAATTTTGGCTAAGTACATTCAATAAGGTTGTGGGTAATAAGATAGACTCATCAGCATTAAAAGCTGCAGCTGTCGATGCTTTAGGTGATGTTTTTACTTCTAGCTGTGTTGTAGTTTCATTTTTTGCATCTAAGTTTACAGATTTACCTATAGATGGTTATATAGGAGTTGTAGTTTCTCTAGCAATACTTTACGCAGGTTATTCATTGGTAAAAGAAACTATTAGTCCACTACTTGGAGAAGCACCTTCACCGCAACTTGTTCAAAGCATTAGTGAACGTGTTTTATCTTATGATCATATAAATGGAGTTCATGATTTAATAGTTCATAATTATGGTGTTGGAAGATGCATAGCTTCTATACATGCTGAAATACCTTCTAATATCGATATTATGACTATACACGATGTAATAGATGAAGCTGAGAGAGAAATATCTGATGAATTAAAGGTACATTTAGTTATTCATATGGATCCTATATGTGTTGAAACCGAAGAGATTAGCACCGCACGTGAAGAAGTTCAAAAAATAATCGATAGTCATCCTAGTCTTAAATCTATGCATGATTTTAGAATAATAGGAACTGGAGAGAAAAAGAATTTAGTTTTTGATATTGTAGCTTTTTATGAAAATACTATACCAGATGAAGAACTTAAAAATCATATGGCTGAGTGTATAAGAAAAACTCACCCTCATTATAATTGTATAATAACTGTAGATAAAGACTATATTTAAAAAAGCAAAGTGAAATAATTTTCACTTTGCTTTTTTTATTTTTATACTATTCTTTTAGACCATAAATATGCATTATTCCAATAAGAAGAATTCATACTTATCTTTTGAACATTTTCTCCTGGCTTAGGAGCATGTATCATCTCATTGTTTCCTACATATATAGCTACATGGCTAACATTTCCACTTCCATCAGTGCTAGAGAATATTAAGTCTCCAGGTTGTAAATTAGATTTACTTACTGTTGTTCCGACTTTTGATTGATCTCTTGATGTTCTTGGTAATGTAACTCCTGCTCCATTTTTATAAACATAATACATTAAACCTGAGCAATCAAATGAATTCGGACCTTCTGCACCCCAAACATATGGTTTTCCTATTTGTTGTTTTGCTAAATTAACAGCAGCTTGTGCATAATTATTTGATGGTTTCTCAATAGACCCTGAACCATCTGAACCTGAACTAGTTTTACTTATATAATCGCTACTAGCCCATCCTATTTGTCCATTTGATAATTTTATTTTATACCATCCGTTTGAACTTGATAGTAATTCTACTTTATCATTTTTATAAACTTTTGCTACTACAGAATGACTTGTACTAGCTCCACTTCTTACATTTAGAGTGTTAGTTGTTATAAATCCATATCCAGATTCAGCTTGTCCGCCAGAATCAGGGTTGCTAGACTTACTTATATAACTTCCACTAGCCCATCCTGTTTGTCCATTTGATAGCTTTACTTTATACCATCCGCCTGAAGTTTGTATTATTTCAACTGTATTACCTTTATGTAATTTACCTATTACAGAATGATTTGTGCCTGCTCCACTTCTTACATTCAGTACATCAGTATTAACTATTCCTTTTTCTGCTGCATATGAATCTATGCATCCCATTGCAAGTGCCATAGTACTTACTCCAACTGACACTACTATACTTTTTTTAATCATACACTACCTCCATTTCAATTATTAATTCAAGAAAATTGTTTTTTCGACAATTAATTCCTATTTTAATAGTACTACATATAATCACCTTTGTAAATAAAAAGTTACAAATAAGTTACAAATATGTTACATTTTAGGAGATAGTTTTAAAATTTATCTATTTATGTTATTAGTTTATATTTCTAAATTTTTTTTCAGTAGGTTCAAAAAGCTCTTCTTTGTTTCTATCATGCCTAAACTTAGACATTTCTTCATATATTTTAATTCTTGCTATGTTTATATCTCCAATAGGCCTATGACTAACTAAACAGTGAGCAGGAGAGAAAGAAAGCACTTCACCTAGTTCTTCTCTTTCTTTAGTTGTGAACTCTTGAATAGGTATTTTTAAAGTAGCTAATTTTATAAATGGAGACTTACTTTCACTCCATTTAACTGAAGCATCATTTATTGGCATTCCTTTAGCTTGAAATTGTACCATAAAATCAAAGATAGCTTCATGACTATCTAGGTGTATCTTCATATTATTAGTTAAATATGTAGAACTCATATCTTTTGGTAGTTTACTTTTGTATATAGATCTTGGTACTAAGCTATATTTAACTTTTTTCTCTCCAAACATATATGGAGTCGTGCTAAAATAGCTTATATCAAGAGGACTACTGTCGTGTTTTTGGTTTTGTCTTATGTCTTTTAATATTCCTATCTTACCACTAAAAAGAAGCTTAACTCCAAAAAGAAGCGGATTAGATCTAGTTGTATAATAAATGGCATCATGAAAAAGCTTCAGAGTCCCAATTGGCATTGTTTCATTGTTTATAAATAAGAAATCTTGTGTTGTTTTTTCATCTTTACTACATCTTGGACCATGTACATCTAATAGTTTCAAAGAAAAGCCTCTAAAATCTTTTATTTTATCGCTGTTTATTTTAGGACTAGAATTTGATATACGAATAAATGTTGAATATGTTTTTTCTTCTTTAAATATACCTACTTTATATTTCGGTGGTAAATCTTTTTCTACTATAAAATATGCTTTTAATAATCCTAAACTTTTAGGATGTGCATCTCGTTTTGTACTTCCTGGAGAGTAATCTTTTTGTAGTTTTTCTTTAAGCATAGTTATAATATTTTCAGTTAATTGTTGTTGAGTATATTTAGGCAAGTAAAGCCCTCCTTTTATTTTTAATATATGTTTAAATTTTAAACAATAAAAAGGACCTTTATACATTTATATAAAATCCCCCTATAATATATAGATATTTTGAGTAATTATCTATATATTATAGGGGGGATGATCTACTATATTATCTTACAGATACATTTATATTTTCATCATATGCATCAATTACTACATTACATCCACTATAAATATCTCCAGCTATCATTTTCTTAGCTATTATAGTTTCTAATGTGTTACTTATATATCTCTTTAATGGTCTAGCTCCATATACTGGATCATATCCCTCTTTTACAAGTAAATCCTTAGCATTCTCACTTACCTCTATACTTATGTCTTTTTCTTTTAATCTATTTCTTAAAGAATACATAAATATGTCAATAATCTTTTTAATTCCTTCTTTGTCTAATGTTTTAAACATTATAATATCATCAACCCTGTTTAAAAATTCTGGTTTGAATTTATACTTCATCTCATTCATAACAAGATCTTTAGTAGAATCATCTACATTTACACCAGCTTCTAGGAGATACTCACTACCAATATTTGATGTCATTATTATAAGTGTATTTTTAAAATCGACTACTTTACCTTTATTATCAGTAAGTCTTCCATCATCTAATATTTGTAAGAATAAGTTAAATACATCTTTATGTGCTTTTTCTATTTCATCAAATAATATTACAGAATATGGGTTTCTTCTTACAGCCTCTGTTAATTGTCCACCTTCTTCATATCCTACATATCCAGGAGGAGGTCCTATAAGTCTAGATACAGAGTGTTTTTCCATATACTCACTCATATCTATCCTTATTATATTATCTTCACTATTAAATAAATTACGTGCTAAGGTTTTAGCAAGTTCTGTCTTTCCAACACCTGTAGGTCCAAGGAATATAAATGAACCAATTGGCTTGTTTTCATCTTTAAGTCCTGCACGAGCACGTATTACCGCATTTGATACTGCTGTTACTGCTTCATCTTGGCCGATTACTCTTTTATGAAGTTCATCCTCTAATTTTAGTAACTTTTCTCTTTCACCTTCAACTAGTTTCGTTACAGGAATTCCAGTCCACTTAGCAACAATTTGAGATATCTCTTCTTCGGTAACTTCTTCTTTTAATAATGCATTATCATAACTCTTTGCTATTTTAGCTTCATGTTCTTGTATTTGTTGTTCAAGTTTTGGTATTATTCCATATTTAAGCTCAGCAGCTTTATTAAAGTCATATTCTCTTTCATATTTTTCTACATTTCCTTTTGCTTCATCAAGCTCTGATTTTAAGTTTTTAATATTAAGTATTTGATTTTTTTCTTTTTCATATTTAGAAGTCATTTCATCATTTTTAGATTTAAATTCTGAAATTTCTTTTATTAATTTTTCTAATCTTATTTTACTTTTTTCATCATTTTCTTTAAGAAGTGCTTCTCTTTCAGTTTCTAATGTAAATAATTTTCTTCTTACCATATCTAGTTCTGTAGGTAGAGAATCTATCTCACTTCTAATCATTGCTCCTGCTTCATCTATTAAATCTATTGCTTTATCAGGTAGGAATCTATCTGGTATATATCTATCTGATAATTTAGCAGCAGCTACTATTGCACTATCATGAATTCTTATCCCATGATGTATTTCAAATCTTTCTTTTAGCCCTCTTAATATTGATATTGTATCACTTACACTTGGCTCCTCAGCAATAACTGGTTGGAAACGTCTCTCTAGCGCTTTATCTTTTTCTATATACTGTCTATACTCATCAAATGTAGTTGCACCTATACAGTTTAACTCACCACGAGCAAGCATTGGTTTTATTAAATTACCAGCATCCATCGCTCCATCAGTTTTACCAGCTCCAACTATAGTGTGTATTTCATCTATAAATAATATTATCTTCCCTTGTGAGCTTTGCACTTCTTTTAGTACTGCTTTTAACCTTTCTTCAAATTCGCCTCTGTATTTTGCACCAGCAATTAAAGAACCCATATCTAATGAAAATACAATTTTATCTTTAATACCTTCTGGAACATCTCCTCTTACTATTCTTTCAGCGAGTCCTTCAACTATGGCAGTTTTACCAACACCAGGTTCTCCTATAAGGACAGGATTATTTTTAGTCCTTCTTGATAAAATCCTTATTACTCTTCTTATTTCTTCGTCACGACCTATAACTGGATCTAACTTATGTTTTTTAGCTAACTCTACTAAATTTGTACCATAGCGAGCTAAAGCTTCATAAGTTCCTTCTGGATCTTGAGTTTCTACTCTTTGACTTCCTCTTACTTGTGATAACACATTTAAAAAATCACTTTTGTTTATATTATATTGTTTTAATACTTTTCCTAAAGTAGTGCTGCTTTCCATATCCATAATGGCTAACATAACATGTTCTACACTAATATAAGAATCTTTAAATTCTTTAGAAATACTTTCAGCTTTAATTAATACTTCATTTATTCTTCTAGCAGCCGTAACACCTTGTGCACTTATTCCTTCCCCATGTATTTGAGGTAATTTATTTAGTTCTAAATTTATACTATTTCTTAATGAGTCTAAAGACACATTCATTTTTTCTAATATATTTGGAATAAGCCCATCTTCTTGGTTTACTAATCCACTAAAAAGATGAATTACATCAACTTGTTGGTTATGATTTTTTACAGCTATACTATAAGCATCATTTAAACTTTTTTGTACTCTTACTGTCATTTTTTCTATATCCATTTTAATACCTCCATTAATGAGCTTTATAAAATTATTGTTTTAATAATGATAATTATTTTATTAGCACTCTATGTTATTGAGTGCTAAGTCGTTATATAAATATTATATCTATGAATAATTTTTGTCAAGACTTTTTGAGAACATATTTTTATAAATAAAATCACTATTTCAATTTACAACTGATGTTATATAATAGTAATAAACACAGAATTCCGAAAGGGTGCCACTTATGAATCAACCAGTTATCTCTATTGAAGAAATGATACTTTATATTCATGAAAAATGTATTGAAAATGGATATAAAATATCTCATGAATCTATAAAAGCTATATTAGATTATGAAGAGGAATTTTTAGACTCTAAAGGTTTAATAGATATTGAAGAAGATGATATTTATTAAGAAAAGACACGGTATAAAAATAATACTATATACCGTGTCTTTTTTATTTGATTTTTATGTTCATAAGTCTAGTTAAGTCAAGTGCCTGTACTACACTAACATTTGCCCCAGATATATCATTTACACCAAGTTGTATATCTTCTATATTGCAAGTGCTTAAATCAATTCCATTTAATTTACTATTATAAAATATAGCATTACTTAAATTTGTATTTTCAAATACCATTTTTTTTATTTCAACTTCTTGAAATACTGCACTTAAAAACTCACTTTCAATTATATTTACACCATCAAATTTAGTATATGCTAAGTTCACATACTTTCCAACGCAACTCTCAAATAATACATTTTTCATTAAACATTCATCAAATCTAGTACCTGTTATCTTGCATTTTGTAAACTCTGTTCTATATATACTACCTTTACTAAAAGGTATATTAGCTAAGTTACAGTTTTCAAATATAACATCCATCATATCTATTTTTGTTAAATCACAATATTCAAAAGTAACATTTTTAAATACACACTTATCAAAACTAACTCTTATATCCTCCAGTCCACTTATGACTACATTTTCTATAATTTTATTTGACAGTGAGTTTTCATTATAGATTTCATTGACAGCGTCGTCTAATTTTTCCAAAGTACCTATTATTTTAGGTCTTTGAAGCTTATTTTTATTATTCATATTTTACCACCCTTAAAGTATTAAAGTTAAATTTATTTTGTATGTATTAATTCTATTATAGATATCAATTGAATTCAAATATTAATTTATTATTTAATAAGAAATACCTTAAAAAAGGATACAATATATAGTATTTAAATACTATATATTGTATCCTTTTTTATTCTAAATCAGCGTTTAAGCTTATTTTTATTATTCCTCTGCATGAGCATCAGCTCGATTTAATCTACTATGTTTAGCTCCGTATAGGAAATAAACTATTACACCTGCTAAAATCCATATTACAAATTTAATCCAAGTAATTAAAGGTACACTAAGTGTTATATACAAACAAAAGCCTATAGCTAGTAAAGGAAGTACTGGAACCCATGGACATCTGAATTTTCTTTCAATATCTGGCATAGTTTTTCTTAATACTATTATTCCTGCTGATACAGCTATAAATGCAAATAATGTTCCTATGTTACATAAGTCAATTATTGCTGTTAGAGGGAAAAATCCAGCTATTATACATGTTACGACTCCTGTTATTAGTGTACAAGTTGCAGGTGTTCCATGTTTTTTATTTATAGATGCAAATGCTTTTGGAAGCAAACCATCTCTTGACATAGCCATAAAAATTCTTACTTGACCGTATAATGTAACTAATAAAGTAGATATCATACCTATTACAGCACCTGTAGCTACAAGAGTAGATCCCCAATTTATCCCTATTTGTGATAATGCATCTGGTATAGCATTCATTACATCTATAGATTTAAAAGGTATCATTCCTGTAAGAGCTAATGCTACTCCTACATATAATATAACTACAGTAACTAAACAAATTAATAATCCTAGAGGTACATCTCTTTTAGGATTTTTAGTTTCTTCTGCAGCTGTTGATACTGCGTCAAATCCAATATATGCAAAAAATATGACTGCTGTTGCTGACATTATTCCACCCATACCATATGGTGAGAAAGGTATATAGTTTTGAGGTTGTATATGAGTAAGACCTAAAAATATAAATAAAAGGATAACAAATACTTTTATTGCAACAATAATATTATTCACTTTAGCACTTTCAGATACACCTACATAAAGTAACCAAGTTATCACACACGTTATTAGTACTGCCGGTAAATCTATAAATCCACCTGCAATTAATGATTTTGTAAGCGCTTCTGGTAAAACAATTCCATAGGCATTGAACATTCCTACTAATGTACTTGACCATCCTGATGCAACTGCAGCTCCCGATACTAGATATGTTAACATCAAGTTCCATCCTATAATCCATGCTATAATTTCACCAAAGGCTACATAAGAATAAGAGTAGGTGCTTCCTGACACTGGAAACATAGTCGATAACTCTGCATATGTTAATGCACATAGTGCGCTGGTTACTGCTGCAATTATAAAGGAAATTATAATCGCTGGCCCAGCCATCATAGCCCCTTGCCCTGTCGCTACAAACACTCCAGTTCCTACAACAGAACCAATTCCTAATAACGCTAAATCAAATGCTCTTAGATTTTTTTTAAGTCCGCTATTTTCAGAAGTCTCTTTGAAATCTGCTACCGTCTTTTTCCTAAAAAAATCCACTTTCATACTTATACTCCCCTTCTAGATTTTAAATTTAAAATATATTTAGATTTGTTTGAATCTTTTTATTTTTAAATATATTCTTAAACATATTATAGTGACTTTGTGGTCAAAAAGTAACTTTTTTTAATAGCACAATAAGACATTTTTTTACTAAAAACGTCATCTTAATGCATAAAACCACATTTTAAAAAGTCTAAACTAAACATTTTTAACAAATGTTAAGTTTTTTTAACATTTGCTAAATGTTTGCATAATTAAAAAAACATTTTATATATTAAAAAATTATGTTTTTAAACATATAACTACAAATAAAAATAGAGAATTTATTGATGTAAAGTTTAAGTTATAAATTCTCTATTTTTTATTTAATTTATAATTATAGTGCTTCCTTTTGGTACATTGTCGTAAACCCAGTTAGCACTGTTTGTTGCCATTCTTATACATCCATGACTTATTGCTACTCCTAGCCTATCATCCTTTACATTAATTCCTTTTGCATCATAAATTATAGAATGATAATAATATTCACCAGTAATGTTAATTGCATATTTAACAGAAGAATTCTCATCTCCTATAGATGGGTATTTTTCACCCACTTCAAACACACCTTTTATGGTTGGAGTTTGAGGTTTTCCAACTGTGCAGCTAAATTTAAATTTCAAGTCCCACAAATCATTAATTTTCTCATATATATAAATAAACTTATTATTAATTGATGTTGTTATTAAATAATTAGTTTTACTTTTTATATTATTACTATTAACAAATGATGTCATATCTGAATCGAATTTTTCATAATTTATATAATCCTTATTTCTCTTTGTTTTGCGTAATTTCATATTTGATATTTCCCCTTTCATAAATAAAAACTTTATATTTTTATTTATGAAAGGTTGTTTTATAAAGTGATAGTTTATATATTTTTTTGCATATTAGTAACTAAATCCCATATTTTTAATACGATAATATTAGCTATTTAAATTAGGGGGTGTCATCGTGCTGCAATCCTTACTTCTAGTACTTTCACTATGCATTGATACTTTTGTAGCTAGTATTGCTTATGGTAGCGATAAAATTAAAATACCTTTTACTTCTGCTCTTATTATAAATGGGGTCTGTTCTTCAATTTTAGGGGTTTCTTTATTTTTGGGATCATCATTTAAAGATACATTATCTTCAAATATAGCTTCTACAATGAGCTTTTATTTGCTATTACTACTTGGAGTTTATAGATTATTTGAATCTTTTTTTAAAAATTATATTAATAAATTTTCATATAAACAAGTGCCATTAACTTTTAAACTCTTTGATTTTAAGTTTGTTCTTGAAATTTACGCTAACGAGACTAAAGCTGATTATGATAAATCAAAATTATTAAATAGTAAAGAAGCTTTTTATCTAGCAATTGCTCTCTCATTAGATAGTTTGGCTGTTGGATTTGGTAGTAGCTTAGGAAGTGTTCACTATGTAGAAGTGCTTGTACTTTCATTAATTGTTGGTATTTTTTCATTACTCTTAGGTTCTTACTTAGGGAGTAGATTCATTGAAAAGGTAGACATAAATTTATCATGGGTATCTGGAGCTATTCTTATATTTTTAGCCCTAATAAGATATTTTTAAATAAAAAATATCTTATCTCCTTATTTGAGATAAGATATTTTTATTTATGCTATGTTTCCATTTGACAATTTGATAACTCTTTGTGCTATATTTACAGAATGATCAGATACTCTTTCTAAGTTACTTATTATATCCAAGAATATAACTCCGTTGTCTATAGTACATAAGTTTTCATTCAGTCGTCTCATATGATTTTCACGACATGATTTTTCCATCATATTTACTTGTTCTTCCATTTTAATAACTCTACATGCTAAATCAATATCATAGTTTTCCATACATTTAAGTGCATAAGTATAAGTAGAAACAACTCTCTCATACATTTGAGTTAATTCTTCAGTACCTTCTTTAGATAAACTTAATTGTTTTTCTAAAATTATTTCTCCTAATTCAGCTATATTTTCAGCATGGTCTCCTATTCTTTCAATATCATTTACAGTATTAAATAATGCATCAACATTTTCTCTAGATTCGTTATTTAAAGATACCTTAGATAATTTTAATAGATAATTTAATATTAATTTTTGTAAATTATTTACTACCTTTTCTTCTTCTAATGATTTTTTAATCTTGTTTTCAGATTGTTCTAATAACCCTTCCATAGAATTGATAAGTGCATTTTTAGCTTTATTACCCATTCTTAAAGTTTCTTTAACTGTATTAGATAATGCTATTGATGGAGTCTCCATCATTCTTTCATCTATATATTTAACTGTTTTATTATCTTCTATTTCATCTTCTCTCTCTGGTACAAGCTTCATAGTAAGTTTAACTATTAACTTAGAAAAAGGTAACAATAATATTACATTAGTTATATTAAACAAAGTATGTGAATTTGCTATTTGTCTGCTAACATCTGTTGGATCTAGATGAGTTACTAACATAGTTATTGGTTTGGTTAATACCAACATGAATACCATAGTTCCAATAATATTAAATATTAAATGCATTGTTGCTGCTCTTCTTGCATTTTTACTAGCACCTATGCTAGATATTAATGAAGTTACGCAAGTACCTATATTTTCACCGTATAATATAGGTAATGCTGCTCCTAATCCTATTGCCCCAGTTGATGAAACTGCAAGCAACATTCCCATTGAAGCACTTGAACTTTGAACTATAGCTGTTATTCCAAATCCTAACAATACCCCAAGTATTGGATTTTGGCCTAAACTGCTTAATGCTTCAACAAATATTGGAAATTCAGTTAAAGGTTTAACGGCATCTTTCATAAAATCCATACCTGTAAATAATATACCAAATCCTATTAATATTTCCGCTATATTCTTAGTTTTTGGTTTAGCTGAAAATAAGTAAAATATTATACCTATTCCTAAAGCTAGCGGAGCAAGACCTACTAAGTTTAGTGATACAATTTGTGCTGTTATAGTTGTACCTATATTAGCACCCATTATAACCCCTATTGCTTGAGGCAAAGTCATTATACCTGCATTAACGAACCCTACTACCATTACAGTTGTTGCACTACTACTTTGTATTATTGCTGTAACCAAAGCACCTACTATAACTCCCATAAGCACATTGCTAGTTAAAAGTTCAATTATTCGCCTTAATTTAGAACCTGCTGATTTTTGTAGCCCATCTCCCATTAGGTTCATACCATATAAGAACAATCCTAGACCACCCATTAAATTTATTGCTATTTCCACGTTTTATTTCCTCCTTAAAGTATAAGCATGTTTATTTTATTATTTATTATTACAAAGTAATTCTATCAAAGAAAATGTCATATCGTGTTAAGCTAACGTTAAAACAATGTTAATTAAATGTTAAATATTAAATTCATATTAATAAAACTTTAAAATTAAGTTAAATTTTAATCATTTTTTTGATTAGTATTTATTCCTACTAGGAACTTTATTTGTATTTATAATAAAGCCCTATATACTTAGGGCTTTTGTTTATTGTCTAAAATCCATGATATTATTTTCTATGCTTAAACTTTGAAGTATACTTTGTAAAGGCAATGCTCTAGTTTCTATTGCCATACCAAACTGTTTAAAACTTTCTTCTGTCTCTTTAGTATATGTTTTCAATATACCTTGTTCTAGTTCATTTAAATGTATATATATATATTCTTTTAAGTCTTCTTCACTTTTTAAATTGTTTATTTCTTCACCTCTTAGAACATGCTTGAAAATTTCAAATCCTTCTCCTTTTGAACTCCAGATAAACATCCTATATGTTATTAAAGACATTTCACAATATAACCCTGAACTTATAGAGTTCATATGATTTATGTCTTCATACAATTCTTGGTTAAAGTCAAAGAAGTTACTTCCAGCTATTTCATATGTTTTTTGTTTATCAAATTCTATATCTTGCTCCACTATATTTTTATCAAATTCTTCATATCCATTACTTGCAAACACTACTTCTGCTAGTTTACTAGTGTTTACGAATAATTCTTCTTTATTTAAAAATTGGTTATTCATTTAATTCTCCTTTTTTTATCTTTAATATTAATTGTCTTTAATATTATAACTATATGTATAATTTAAAACAATAAATATTTTATTTAGCTACAATTCAAATATTTATTATATTAAATGATTTTATTTATTTCTTCAACTAAGTATTTTCTATTGTTAGTAAAATAATGTATAAGTTTACAATAAAAAACCTCTGACAGTTGTAAAGTATTTTTTATTTCCAAAAGATTCTTATTAAATATTTCTTTTGTTACATAACCTACTATATAGCTTATAAGTATTTCTATAAGTGAACTCGTTAAAATAACTCCATCATCTTTATCTTTAAGTTTTATTTGCACATATGGTATTAAACTTATATAAGCTGCTATCTCACCAATACTTTTTTCATCATATGTATTTATATTATTTTTTGCATTGACTTTCAAATTTGCTTCCATAGGTATATGTTGTAGTAAATCACATATTACATTTATTACATATTTATTTAAATTCACATCACTATCTTTACACATTCTATCTATTATAGATTTATCAAACTCATTTATACTATATTGTTTTAACTGCATTAATTTCATATTACTCTCTCCTATTTATAAATCTAATTTAATTCCATTCTCTTTAAGCCACTTATGCCTTAATTCATAATCAGGCAATATTGAATACACACTTTTCCAATAATCTTTAGAATGATTTTTATGTTTCATATGACACATTTCATGAACTACAATATAATCAAGTATATCACTAGGGGCCATTATACACCTCCAGTTAAATAAAATATCATTTTTAAAAGTGCAGCTAGCCCATCGTCTTTTTTGTTCTTTTACCTTGATACTACCAACTTCACATTCAAAATATGGTTGATAATGATCTATTTTTTCTTTAATTTTTAATAAAGCTTTTTCTCTATACCAAAGTTCAAGCGCTTTTTTTATAATTACTTCATCACTAGTATAAGTATTAACGACAAGCTTTCCTTTGAATAACTTAACATTGATGTTTGAAATATCATTATTATATACAACCTCCAAAGAGTAGTTTCTTCCTAAGTACATAAATTTTTCACCATTCACAATACTTCTCTTAACCTTTTTATTTTGTATTGAATTTATTTCATTCTGTTTTTTAATTATCCAACTAGCATTAGATTTGACTTTATCTAAAATAAACTCTTTTTCAACACCAAATGGAGATAATACATTTATTTCTCCATTTAACTTAACTTGTATACTCAATGTTTTTCTTTTTTTATATATTAAGTTAAAACTAATATCTTCATCTCTGTGTTTAAATACTATTTTCATAACGTACCTCTAATCTAGATTAGCATAATTTTTATTAATCTCTTATGTATATTCGTATTTTTCAGTTAACTTTTAACATTTCTATTTTAACATATTTAATTTTGTTTATCTGTAATTATAAACAAAAAGACTAGAATATTATCCTAGTCTTAACTTAATATTTGTTTTATGTCCCACAAAAAGTTCTATAATTATTATCTGAAACCTTAGGAGGTTTAGAATACTCTTCTTGGTCTTTGGAGTGGTCATACGGTCTTGAAAGTACATCAAGAAATTTTTTCATTACATTATAATCACCCTTATTTGCTGCTTCTATTACATCTTCTACCCTATGATTTCTTGGTATTATGGCAGGGTTCGATTCCTTCATTAATTTAGCCACTGTTTCTTTTGACTGGGGTTGCCTTTTAAGTCTTTCTTTCCATACTTTATACCAATTACTAAATTCTTTACTTTTAAATATATCCTTATCTTCATAATTATTAAAAGTTAATGAAATAAAGGTGTTAGTATAATCCTCATTATACTTTTCAATGATACTAAGTAAATCTTCAATAATAACTTTATCTTGTTCTTCTTGATTAAATATGCCAATCTTAAATCTCATATTCGATATCCAATTTAAATAATACAAATCATAAAAATTTGAAACAGCATCTTGAGCTATACTTATAGCTCTCTCTTTATTTTTATCTAATAAAGGTATTAACGTTTCAGCAAATCTACACAAATTCCACTCTGCCATAATAGGTTGATTTTTATATGCATAACGACCTTGGATATCAATAGAACTAAATACAGTATCTGGATTATAATTATCCATAAAAGCGCAAGGACCGTAATCAATGGTCTCACCACTAATAGTCATATTATCTGTATTCATAACACCATGTATAAATCCAACAGCTTGCCATTTAGCAACAAGACTTGCTTGAACCTTTATTACTTCATTAAGTAAATTAAGATACTTGTCATTTTTATCTTTTATATGCGGAAAATGTCTTTTTAAACAATAATTTGCAAGTTTTTCAAGTTCCTCATAAGTACCCATATGATATGCATATTCAAATGTACCAAACCTAATATGACTAGATGCTACACGAGTTAGTATTGCACCTTCTTCTCTACTTTGTCTAAATACAAATTCACCGGTTTTAATTACTGCCAAGCTACGCGTAGTTGGAATACCAAGACCATACATACCTTCACTTATTATATATTCACGAAGCATTGGACCAAGAGCAGCCTTACCATCACCACCACGAGAATAAGGTGTTTTACCAGATCCTTTAAGCTGAATATCAAATCTTTCACCTAAAGGTGTTATTTGTTCTCCTAGTAATACTGTTCTTCCATCTCCTAGTATTGCAAAGTTTCCAAACTGATGTCCAGCATATGCTTGAGCGATAAATATCCCTTCTTTTATCCTTTTATTACCTGCAAGTAATGATACACCTTCTTTGCTTTTTAAATTATTACTATTTAGTCCCAATGATTTTGCTAGAGAATTATTAAAAATTACTATCTTTGGTGAAGGTACTGTATTTAAGTTAACTTCACTAAAAAATAACTTAGGTAAATTGTTATAGCTATTATCTAAATTTAACCCGCTTTCTAAAATTTCTTTTTTATTAACCATTTTTTCTCCTTTTTAGTCATTGCACATGTAAAGTTTTTTAATTTTATATTGTTTATATTTAATTAGTATACCCTTACTAAAGTTTTGTAATAATTTTATTTGTAGTACTTTATTCCTACTAGGATATTTTAACTGAATATAAATAATAATTTTTATAATTATTATTTATATCCATCAACTACAACATCTATTTTTCCTGTTTCAGGACACATAACTAGACCATGAACTATAATTTCCTTAGGAACTAATGGATGGTTTTTAACAAGACTTACACTATCTTGTATAGATTCTTCTACTGACTCAAATCCATGTAAAAATTTCAATATATTTATACCTGCGTTAGAAAGTGTAGTTATAGTCTCTGCTGGTATACCTCTGTGTAAAATCTTGTTCAATAAGTCTTCTGTATTCAAGTTGCACATTCCACAGCCATAGTGACCAACTATAAGCACTTCATCAACCTCAAATTCATAAATTGCTACAATAATACTTCTCATTATACTACCAAACGGATGCATTATAGTTGCTCCTGCATTTTTAATTATCTTAACATCTCCATTTTTAAGATTCATCGATTTTGGTAATAAATCTGTTAGTCTTGTATCCATACATGACAATATAACAATTTTTTTATCTGGATGTTTTGAAGTTTCATATTTTTCATATTTTTTACCTTCAACAAATGACTTGTTGTATTTTAATATTTTATCTAATTTCCTTATTTCATTTTTCACAATATTGTCTCCCCTTCAAAGTATTTATTTTTAATCTAATCAAATTTAGTATTTACAGTATTTATTAACATTATGATTTAATTTAATAATAATTTTTATATCTACTAGGATGTATATATTTTAATCTATTTCTTTACTTATGTTATTAAAGCTATACTTTTTAACACCTGTTTACACGTGCTAAAAGTATAGCTTCAATCTATTTTTTTATTAAACTCTTCATCCCTAAATTTTCAAATCTTTTATTCATTACGCTATAATTTATATCTAAAGCTAATTTAGCTAAATGTAAATCTTGAACTTCCTCAATATCAGTTTTTATAGTTGCTAGTTTTTTGCTTATAAAAGCATCTTCTTTGTATAACAACAGATTTTTTACAGGAGATCTTTTTATACCTAGTGTTTCTTTTAAAAATACCAAAAGTTCTTTTTCACTTTTAGAATCAAGATTTTCTATATTATTATATATTTCTTCTATAGATCCATAATGTGCAATAAGTGGTCTACTAGATACAGGTCCTACATTTTTAACACCTTTTATATTGTCTGATTTATCGCCTTCTATTGCTTTTGCATCTATTATTTGAATAGGTTCTATTCCTTTAAAGTGTTTTACATGATTTGGTGTATATTCAAACACACCTCTTGGAACATTTAAATTAGTTCTATCTATTCCAATTTCACTATACATATCTTCTGCTTTACCTGTAACCATCCATAGCCTAGTATACTCTGAAACTAATTGGATATAATCCTCATCCTTTGTATGAAGAAATATCGGTATATCTTTTTCAAATTTTTTAACCAAGCTTCCTGCAAAATCATCAGCTTCATAGTTGCAATGAGAAAATACTGGAATGTTTATTTCTTGTAATAACTCTGTCAATAACTTAAATTGACTTTTTAGTGGATGAGGTGTTTCACTTCTGTTCGCTTTATATTGAGGGTCTATTTCTCTTCTAAAGGTGTCTCTACTTCTATCCATTACTACAGCTAAATGTGTTATATCTTGATTTTGTAATAAAGGAAGTAATGTTTTAAAAAACATATATATTCCATTAGTATACTCTCCATCTGGAGACGTCATAAGTTTTGTATATGCAAATTCTTTTTGCTCATCAGTTTTTGCAAATAATAAATCTCTAGCAGTTGCATAAAAACTAGTAGATAAAAGTGATGAACCGTCTACTATTAGAAACTTATCTTCTTTATCTCCAAAAATATCCTCATCAATGGATACAGCTTCTAATTGGTCTATTGAAAATACTTGTCCCTTATTAAATTTTAATTCATCATCTATACTTTTTCTTAAACTGCTTTTCCCTCTTAAATCTGTATCAAGTCTAGACCCAACATAACTATTTAACCTTATATAGTCTCTTTTTTCTAAACCAGATAACTTTACAGTTTCTTCATTTGCTAATGCAACTCTTAGTTCTTGTAAGTATTTTAAGTGATTTTCATCGATTTCTTTTTTAGCTATTTCTATATTAAATACTTCAGTTTCTACTATGTCTTCAGTAATTTGAATCTCATTTTCTGTTCCATTTTCTATGTTTATTTTTTTTTCTAAAAAGTCAAATAAATTTTCCATGAATTGCTCCTTTTGTTGATTATGTGTTAATAATTTTAAGCTTTTTTTATTTTTTGTAACAACTTCTATTTTATGTTATTTATCAATAATTGTACACACTAAAAATAACCTACTATGATGATTTCATTTTATTTACTAAATATAAAAACACCTTACAAAGTAGTTTTTAATTTACTCTTTATAAGGTGTTTTTCTGTTTATGTATTTTTAAATAGATATATCTAAATTCCCATAATCTCCATTTATTACTATACCTTTTTTCTTAAACTTGACTTCTTCTTTAAACAAAGGTCCATCTACAACAAATGTATGATATTCTCCATTTTCACCGCATACATCGCACCCTAAGTCTTTTATTTGTTTAACTATATCATGGTTTAAAACTTTACCTAAAAAATCACTAGGTAAATGTTTTAAATTAACAGTCTTTATAACTGTACTAAATCCACAATCTATAAACTCATAAACTAAATCTTCTCTATTTCCTTGCCATAGAGGAAGTATTGCATCTATTCCAACTTCCTTACATCTATCTTCACACCATTTTCTATGGTCTAGTATATCTATATCTCCAAATACGCAAGAAGTAGCACCCATCTCTTTAGCTTTTTTAAGAGTTTCTATGAATTTAGTTTCATACTCGCTAACTTCACATTCTACTAACATTAGTGGTATTTCTAAACTTTCACTAACTTTGCTTAATAATTCTTTAGTTATACTGTGTGTCCATGACATATTTGCATCTTTTCTTACAGTTACAAGTAGTCCAATAGGTGTATATCCATTTTTAATCATTTTATAAAGTGCTAAAGTACTATCTTTTCCACCGCTAAACGACATAACAAATTTTTCGCTCATATTTTCTCCTCCTAAACTTATTGCCATTTTTCCAACACTTCCACCATAAATTTTTTGATATCTATTCCATAAACATTTTTAAGCTTTTCGCTTTCTAAAACTTCTTTAGCACTACCATGCGAAACAACTTCACCATCACTTAACATAATTACTTTATCAGAAAAATACTGAACTAAATTTAAGTCATGAAGTACCCCGATTACAATTTTTTCATTATCTCTAGCCCAACTAACTAAATGTTGCAAGAGTTCTATTTGATGTTTTAAATCAAGATGATTAGTTGGTTCATCTAAAAGGATTATATCTGGATTTTGTGCAAAAGTTCTTGCTAAAAACACCCTTTGTAATTGTCCACCCGATAGTTCACTTATCATTTTATCTTTTATATCATACAAGCCAACTTTTTCAAGACTATCTAGTATTATTTCTTTGTCTTTCCCACTAATCGAATTAAATACACTCTTAGAATAAGCGTATCTACCAAGTGCTACACTTTCATATATAGTATATGGAAAATAAATTTGTGATATTTGACTCATTAAAGCCACCTTAGTTGCAAGTTCTTTTCTATTGTAAGAAGATACTTCTTTATTATCTATCTTTATATTCCCTCTATATTCTATAATGTTTGCAATAGATTTTAAAAGTGTACTTTTTCCACATCCATTTGGACCTATTATACAAAGATTTTCTCCTTTTTCAACATTTATATTAACATTTTTTATAATGTCAACTTCATCATAACCACAATAAAGATTTTTAATTTCTAACATAGTCTTATCTTCCTTTCTTAGACTTAAAATATACATATGCAAAAAATGGTGCTCCTATAAGAGCTGTTATTGCTCCTACTGGTAATTCTGATGGTGATATTATAGTTCTTGATATTAAATCAGTAATAACCATCAATGATCCACCAAATAAAAATGACATTGGTATTACATAACTATGTTTTGAACCAAATATTTTTCTAACTATATGAGGAGCTATTAAATCAACAAAACCTATTGTTCCACTTAAAGCGACTGCTGAACCTGTTAATGTTGTTGAAAATATAAACAAACGCTTTTTAACCTTAGTGGTATCTACCCCTACAGCTTTCGCTTGTTCTTCTCCAAAAGTTAAGATATCCATTTCTTTACTATATTTTAAAACTCCTATAATCCCAATTATTAAAAATGGTACAAGTGCTTTAACATATGACCACCCTTTCATAGAAAAACTTCCCATTTGCCACATAGTAATACTTTGTATGTCTTCACTAAATAAAGCAGTTATAGTTGTTAATATTGCATTTACAAAAAGTGAAAATACCATACCTGCAAGTATTATAGTATTATTTGACATAGTCTTATCTATCTTTGCACTAAATGTAATAACTGAGTATACTGTTAAAAGTCCAAATAAAAATCCAACTATTGGTAATGTTAGTCCTCCTAAAAATGGTATTGATATTCCAGCAACTATCACAAGCCCCGCACCTAATGAAGCGCCAGAAGATACACCTAGTGTGTATGGTGATGCTAATTCATTTTTCAGTATAGACTGAACTACTGCACCACTCACTGCCAGGCACCCCCCAACCATAAACGCAAGTAAAACTCTAGGTAATCTAATACTCCATATTATAGATATATCTTTTGGATTTATACTTTCTCTTAAAGGAATATTTAGCATTTTGTTTAGTAATATATTAATTGTATCTAATATATTAATGTTTGAGCTTCCTATTGAAATTCCAAGACATATAATTAAAAATACTGTCGGTATAGTTAAAATTATTAAATTTTTATTTTTATTCATTCTCCCTTTTATAAATAGCCCTAGCTATCTACTTCTCCTTTTGTTTGTCTAAGTTTTTTTATGAAGGCTTGTCCTTAATTTACTATGTACTAAAAAAAGCATACTTTTGAGAGTATGCTTTTGTTTCATTAAGTAAAGTCCTAGTAGTCCCACCCTCAGAAGGTACTAGTTAAATATTAGGCAGTTCTCCCGGCTCAACTTCACTCTACTTTCTTACCTTCCCGATTACTCAGTGGTATATAAGATTTCGTCAGTATTACGGTTACTGGGGTAGCTTAGACTTTTAATCTAATTCCCTATTAAGTCATCGACACCTAATATATATTTAATTTTCATCATACATTTATTATATATAATAAATATATATACATCAACTTTTATTATAACTACAAGTTATCTGAGTATTTTATTAAGCGACAAACCAATTGTAACTATTATTATAGTCCAAGCTACACCCATAAATATCCACGCTGTTGTAGTCATTTTTAATCATCTCCTATTAGTATAATAATATGTTTATAATTTCATTTCTGTTGCTTTTTATAAACATATGATTTAAGCTAATAAAATGTATCATTTTTAACATAATCTTAATATAGTTTACATACTCTTAACCCTAGCTTTTTAAGTATACCTAGTTGTTTATATCTTTACTTTTATATGTCTTATAGCTATGCAATAATTCTCTACTATTAAATATGTATTTCCCACCTATCTGTGTATAATAAGTTCCTGTAGAATCATATATTTCTTTTACTTTTTGAGTTAAATTTTTATGATAATATCTAAGTTCTTTAAATTCTTTTTTTAGCTTATCTGCAGTCATCCATACCTTATTGCAAGTAATATCTGCTAGTCTAATATTTTCAAATTTAGCATCGTTTCTATGAGCATATACATATATTTCAGCTAAGATTTCTTGTAAATTTTCATTGCTAAGATTATGTTTAAGTTTCATATAGCTTATAGCTCCCATAGAATCTATACCTTTTTCTTCTAGTTTTTCTTGTTTTATAAGAGCTTCTAAAGGTTGTCTTTTTATATATACATAAGAAGTGTTTTCAAGTATATATTCCCCTCTATGATATTTTGCAGGTCTATGAATTACAAGTATTGGACTATATTCTCCATTAATCTCCTCGTCATTAAAATCATTTATTTCTTCTTTATTTTTAAGTTTATATTCACTAGATAAGCTACCATACCTAGATTTTGAGTTCAATGAATACATGCTAGAGTTTTTAATGTGTTGTATTACTTCCTTTACGTAATCCTTTTCCACAATATCATCATTGTATGAATTATTCACATAATTATTTACTAGTTCTTCTTTAATAGAATTTACTTCATCTATTGTGATACAAAAACAAGCACATATATTTTTTAATCTTTCTTCTATTTTATTTATATCTATATCTATATATTGAATTACTTCTTTTAAATTTTCTTCACTTTTTATTTTTATAAGTTGCTTGTTTATAGAATCAGTGGTAATTATACTGTTTTTATCAAACAAATACTCATTTATATTTTCTTTTAACTTTTCTATATTGCTATATATTCTAATATAGTCATTCATTAAGTTTACATCTTTCCTTAAGATTGATTTTGGTATATTTATATAAATGTCATTTTCTTTTACGCATAAATTATAATCCTTTTCTTTTATTATATCTTCTACTACAGTGTCTTCTATCATTTTGCTACTCCTTACCTTTTTATAAGTTTAAACTTGAAGTCATTTATAATTATAACATGAATTATAATACTTAGTGATATTTTTCACTTAAGTTTCCATTTTAAAGTAATAATAGTTAAAATTGCAAGACTATATATACTAACTTAGTCTTTTTACATAAAAAAGCATATGAAATTTAATTTCATATGCTTCATACTTACAATAAACTAACTATGTCTTTTTTTAATTTTATAATTTTTTCTAAATTATCGTCATTACAATACTTTTTATCTATTATAAATTCATTTTTAATAGTTGCAGGCTTCTTTGATATAACATAAATTCTATCAGATAAATTTATAGCCTCGTCAATATCATGAGTTATTAAAAGTATAGTAGAATTCACCTTACTCTTAACTTCTAATAACCATTTTTGCATAGATGCTTTAGTAATAGAGTCTAGGGCTCCAAAAGGTTCATCTAAAAGCATTATATCATTAGAATTTACAAACGTTCTTAAAAAATTAGCTCTTTGTTTCATTCCCCCTGATAATTCACTTGGATATTTATTTTCATATCCAGTCAAACCAAATATATCAAAGTATTTTTCAACTTTTTTACGAGCTTCTTTTTTCTTTAAAAATTTATTCTTATGACTCTTTTCCTTTATCAATGTAAGTGGCAAGCTAACATTATCTATTATATTTTTATGTGGAAGCAATAAATCTTTTTGATACATATAGCTTAACTTTCCATCTATATTTATCTTTCCACTGTCATAATCTATTAAATTTGAAATCATGTTAAATATAGTACTTTTTCCACATCCACTAGGGCCTAATATACTTACAATCTCACCTTCATAAACATTTATGCTTATATTTTTTAATACTTCTACTTCATTATAGCTTTTATTTACATTTTTTATATCTATTTTTAATTTTCTATTTTGGCAAGAATTCATTACTGTAAGCCTCACTAGGTTTTAAGTCTTTAGTTATTAATTTATATTCTTTTAAAAACTGTGTATAATTATTCCACACATCATCTTTCATTTCTCCCCATCTATTGGCATCATCTATATACTTACTAGCTAAGTACTCTTGACTTTTTATAGCTAATTTTTCATCTATTTCTGGAGCATGTTTTACTAATATTTTAGCAGCTTCAGTAGGATTTTCTATTGCATATTCATATCCCTTAGCTGTAGCTTCTAAAAATTTCTTAGCTTCATCAGGATTTTCTTTTAATAATTTTTCATTAGATATTATAAGCGGCGTATAATAATCAAGTCTTTTGTCAACTTTTCCAATAGGTATAAAGTTTAAATCAATTCCTCTCCTATTAGCTTCTACAACATCCCATCCTTCAAATATCCATGCAAAATCTATATTTTTACTTGTTGCACTAAAGAAATCATCTTGCCCAATATCTACGACTTTTAGTTTATTAAAATCTTTACCTTCTTTTTTCATAACCGCATCTAATATAGCATTCTCAGAAGGAGATCCCCATCCACCATAAGTTTTATTTTCAAAGTCTTTAGGTGAAGTTATATTTTTACTCTTAGGAGAAGCAAAACCAGAAGTATTATGTTGTATAATAGTTGCTATCGCTTTTATTGGAAGCGGGTCTTCACTAGTTTTAGCAAAAGTTACTTCTTCTTGGTAGCTTATTCCAAAATCAGCTTTTCCCGTAGCAACTAAAGTTGACGCTCCACCATCTGGTGGTTGTACTATTTCAACATCTATTCCTTGTTCCTTAAAATATCCTTTTTCCAGTGCTACGAATAGTCCTGTGTGATTAGTGTTTGGTGTCCAATCTAGTACCATTGTAATCTTTTTATTTTTAACTTCATTTTTATTACCTTTACTTGAGCAACCACTAAGTACACTCATTGTAAGCATACTTACAAGAGCTAAACTAACTAATTTTTTAAATTTCATAAAATCCCCCTTATTTGTTATGCCTTAAAGCTATTTTTTTGATAAATTGTATTATCCCTACAAATACCAAACTAAATATTATTACCAGTATAGTTGAAGCAAAAACTTTGTCTAGCGCATATGAACTCTTTGCTCTTACCATATAGACGCCTAGTCCATTAGTTCCACCCAACCATTCTGCTACTGTTGCTGCGACTACAGCATAAGTTGCAGATATTTTAAGCCCCGAGAAAAATTTGTCCATTGCCATTGGAAATTTAAGATGTATAAATATAGATATTTTACTACTATTCATTGTTTTAAATAAGTTCAAATAGTCTTTATCTATATTGTCTATCCCATCTACAAAACTTATAAGTATTGGGAAAAAACAAGTCATAGTTACCATTATTACCTTAGGTAATATATCAAATCCAAACCAAATTATTAATAGTGGTGCTATTGCAATAGTTGGTATCGTTTGCGACACAACCATGATCGGATATACACACTTTTTGAATATAGGTATAAAATCCATAAGTATTCCCATAGTCAAAGCTATTATTATAGCTACTATAAATCCTATTATTGCTTCGTTTAAAGTTGTTACCGCGTTAGTATATAGATTTAAGTAATCATTATAAAATACACTTATTATATCACTAGGAGCTGGCAATATATATTGAGGTATATCTTTTACTACTACGACTAATTGCCATATAATTAATAAAATCAAAAATGTTAATATAGGGTATAAACTATTTTTAATTCTATCTATGGTTTTTAAGTTTGTCATCTATAGTTATTCCCCCAGCTTTTTCGTCTATCCTAGCTATTGTTATAACTCTTTCGCACCCAAGATTAAATGGAATTTTATGAACTACTTTTAAAAGGTCAAATACTTCATCAAATTCGCCTTCTATCGTTGTACTCATTGCACCTATTTCGTACTTAAGACCACTCTTTTGTATCTCTTCTATACATGCATCTACTACTTTGTACATTTCTTCTTCGCCTTCAAAAGGTCTTAACGGCATTACTGCTACATCTGCTATTACCAATTCTTTCACTCTCCTCATGTTTTATAACCAATAAATTATACTCATACTAAAAAAGCCTTACCCTTCTAGGATAAGACCTTATAATTTTTATATAAGCTTACTTAATCTCCCTACGATGGCATTATCCAAACAGGTTTAAAGGGTCGAGATTTAAATCTCCTCTCAGCTAATTAGCTCCCCTGAATTATGTATTTTCAAGTTAATTGTACTATAATTATCAAATTTTAGCAATTATTATATTTTTATATCAACTTATATTTTTAACAATTACTGAATATAGTTTTTATTATAATAAAAACACCCCGAAAAACAGATTTTTATCATCAATTCTTCGGGGTATTATTTTATTTTTAAAGTATACTTTTTATGGATCTATTCTTTCGATATAGTTGCAATTAACTTCAATATGATTTAAAAACATTAATAACCTTTCATAAAGAGGATAACATTCCTCACCATATTTAAGTTCTAAATATTCACCAATCTCCTTTACAGTTTGTTTTCCATCAATTTGCAAAAACACAGCACTACTGTATTTGTCTAGTTCCACTTTTTTATACATTGGAATCTTAACTTTTAATTTTCTAAAAAAATTTTGGATTTTATGATTTTGTTTTTGTGATATAATAACAATTCCATCTTTATCTATTTCATATTCAATATCATTAGAAATTTTAAATACTATACCTAAAACTTCATCATTATTCATCATGCTTTACCTTAGATGAAAGGATAGCCACTGTTGTAGATACAGCTAAAACTATTAGTAAAATTATCGCCATAGTATTACTTGCTGCAAATCCAACCGGTGCATTTGGTTTTATAATTCCTGTTACTTGTAATATGATTCCTATTAAACCTATTATAGAACCACCAGCAACAAGACCAGAAGATAAACTTATACCATTTGCAACTCTAGCTTCTTTTAATTCTGCATTCTTAGACATTTTTTCAACTATTACACGTATTAAAGCTCCAACTAATATTATTGAAGTTGTAGCTATTGGTAAATAGAAACCTATAGCAATAGTCATGATTGGTAAATTTAATAAATAAAGCACAAATGCCATAAACACACCAGCAATAATCATAACCCAAGGTAAATCACCTGACATAATACCTGAAGTTAATGTTGACATTAAGTTAGCTTGAGGTAATGCAAACTGTGCATCTGCTCCAGTAACTTTAAGTTGATTAGAAAGTACTAATATTGTACCAGTAACCACTATTACCCCAACTATACTAGCAATTGTGAAATAACGTTGCATCTCACTTTTGCTACCTCCAACTATATAAGTTACCTTTTGAGATTGAGTATATCCACCAGCTGTAGCTATAGCAACAACCATAAAAGTAGCAAATAGAAGTAATGATTTGTTGTCAGCATTACTTTTCCATCCCATTACAACAAATAACAACGTTAATATAACTAAAGATGCTATTGTCATACCTGAAACTGGTAAATTTGATGTACCTATTGTACCAGTTAAACGTCCTGCTACTATAACAAATAGTAAAGATAATAACATTGAAACAATAGCTCCTAATATAGCCATCATAATATTTCCAGAGAATAAAAATGCTGCTACAAACCCAAGTATAATTCCACCTAATAAAATTATCATGTGGCTAGATGAATTTTCTTCACCATTTCCACCATTAGATTTTGCTTTAAGCGTTTCTTTTAATGATACTACAATAGTTGGTATAAGTTTAACTGCACCTATTATACCTCCACAAAGCATCATCCCAGCACCTATGTATTTTACATAACTACTAGATATTGCATTAACATCCATTTGATTAAGAGCCATTGAAGTATTATTCCATACTGTAGCTCCATCAGCAGCCATGTCAGTAAAGTAACCTATTAAAGGCGCTACACCAAAGTTTGCAAATATAGATCCTGCAAACATCGTTAAAGATACTTCAAGACCCACTATGAATCCAATTCCTAAAAGAAGAGGATTTACCTCTATTGAAAACTTCCATTTATAAAATGTACTTCCAACAGCAGTCATAACATTGTTTACTACGTTTAAGAATGAACTAGTTAATAAATTAATAATTCCACTTATTCCAAATCCAATTCCCATGAATTTTATAGCATCTCCACCAGCATCTGAAGCAACAAGTGTTTCCGATATAGCCATAGATTCTGGATACATAAGCTTACCATGTTCTTCAATAATTAAGTAATTAAAAACTAATGTTGCACATCCTATACTAAATAGAACACCACCAACACCAACAATTACCCCTTCAATGAAGCTAAATTGACTACCAATTAAAATAACAGCTGGTAATACGAAGATCATACCACTCGCAATGGATTCTCCACCACTTGACATACCTTGGATTATATTTTTTCCAAGAAGTCCTTTTTTGTTTGCAAATGCTCCAACTAATACTGAACCTATTATAGCTCCAGGTATTCCTGCTGCAACTGTAAGTCCTGACTTCATTCCAGAATAAGCTGTTGAAGCTGCAAAAACAGCTGCTAGGATGATACCTATAATTAATACAGCTACATTTCCACCTGTTTTAGACTTGTCAGTTATATATGGAACATAATCTTTTCCATGTACACCACCATACGCCTCTTTAGGTAATTTTTTCTTCATTTAAATCCCTCCATTCATTTATTTAATAATTAGACAATAGGAGAATTTACGAATAATGTATCATTCAAACGCCTATTATTTATAAACATTGATGTATAGCGTTTTCCTAAAAAGTTTTTTATATTTATATAATACTATTTTATTCGACAGAAATCAACGTTTTTTTCGAATATTTTTAATTTTAAAATAATATTTTAAATATATTTTAAAACAAATTAACTTATATGAACAGATTTTATGTATATCATTTAATATACGTGTTTATTATGTGTTTAATTTTTTGACTTTATACACTTGTTTTATCGTTTTTGTAGAAATATAAATTTTATACTAATCAACTATTTGAATTAAATAAAAAGGTGCAGATGATTTATTAAAAAATAAACCATCTGCACCTTTTTTGTCTTTTATTTAACTATTAATCCATTTAATGAAAATGTATTCGCACTAGTTATATTTACCTTAACTAATTTGCCTGCTAATTCTACTTCGTCAGCCTCAAAATTAACTAGCTTATTTTGTCTCGTTCTACCAGTAAATTTAGTATTATCGTTTTTACTTTTTCCTTCAACTAATACTTCAACTGTTCTTCCAATATAATTTTTATTTATCTCTGCACAAATTTCATTTACTTTATTTAATACTTTATTAAATCTTTCATGTTTTATATCCTCTGGTATTTGGTCTGGCATCTGTGCAGCAGGAGTACCTTTTCTTTTTGAATATATAAATGTAAATGCTGAGTCATATCTTACTTTTTCTACTACATCTATAGTATCTAATAAATCTTTTTCAGTTTCTCCAGGGAATCCTATCATTAAATCTGTAGAAAACGCAATATCTTTAACTTCATTTCTAGCCTTTTCTATTATATCTAAATAATATTCTTTAGTATAATGTCTATTCATTCTTTTAAGTAACGGAGTGCTTCCACATTGAATTGGCAGGTGTAGATACTCACACACTTTATCACAATCTCTCATTGCATATATAACTTCATCAGATATATCTTTAGGGTGAGATGTCATAAATCTAATTCTTTCTATTCCTTCTACTTCATTTACCATTCTTAAAAGTTTATCAAATGTTATAGACTCGTCTAAAGTCTTTCCATAAGAATCAACATTTTGACCTAATAATGTAATTTCTTTTGTCCCATTTGCCGCTAATTCTTTTATTTCGCTTATTATGTCTTCAGATGTTCTACTTCGCTCTCTACCTCTTGTATAAGGAACTATGCAATAAGTACAGAAATTATTACATCCATACATTATGTTTACAAAAGCTTTAAGTTCAAATTTTCTAGTACTTCTAAGACCTTCTACAACTTCACCATCAACATCCCATACATCTACTAACATTTTTTTAGTATCCATTGAATTTGTTAATAATTCAGGAAATTTATATAAATTATGTGTCCCAAAAACTAAATCTACATGTCTATACTTTGATTTTAATTCTTTAACCACATGAGGTTGTTGCATCATACATCCACAAACAGCTATTTTTAGATCAGGATTTTTTCTTTTTTCAAGTTTTAATTGTCCAAGGTTTCCATAAACTTTAAGTTCTGCATTTTCTCTTACTGCGCATGTATTATATATTATTAAATCACATTCTCCAGCAGTAATTCCTCTTTCATATCCCATTTCCTCAAGCATTGCACATAAATTTTCAGAATCATGTTCATTCATTTGACATCCAAATGTTTGTATTAAATATCTTGGTTTAGAACTATGTATAGCATAATATCTTGAATTTTGCTCTGCTATTGCTTCTATAAATCTATCTTGTTCTTGGATTTTTTCTATAGGAACCTGCACTTGTTTTCTTTTACTCATTTATCTTCCCCCCATTATTGCTTTGTTTACATTAAATATTACTTAAATTATTTTATATTACTTAAATATAGTATTAAAGCTTATTATATCAAATTTGCATCAAATTTTAAAGATATTCAGTTTAAGTTTTGTGCATCAATATTTATATATAGGTCATACTAATTTATTATATGATTTTGAAAGGATGCTAATAATGATTGTAGTTTTAATAAGAAGTATTTTGCTATACATTGTAGTTTTAATAGGCTTAAGAATTATGGGAAAAGGTGAGATAGCCGAAATGAACTCATTTGATTTAGTTATAACACTTTTAATTGCTGAAGTTGCTGCTGTACCTATGGAAAACAACAACATACCTATAGTCAACGGTGTAGCTGCTGTTACTGGCCTTGTGTTTATGCAAATAGTAATTTCATATCTAGCTTTAAAAAGTAGAACAGTTAGAATTTTTTTATCTGGAAAACCGTCTATCCTAATTGAAAAAGGTGAAGTAAATTTTAAAATACTAAAACAGGAAAGAGTTACAATTGATGAACTACTAGAACAACTTAGAATTTTGGGTTATTTTAAAATTTCAGATGTTCAATATGCAATACTTGAAACTGATGGTAATTTAAGTGTACTTCCAAGTTCTTCATATAATAGTACTCCGTCTTTTGAATTTAATCACCTTCCGTTATCCTTAATCATAGATGGTCAAATTATCAATAATAATATTAAGATTCTTAATAAAGATATTAATTGGTTATTTGAAATCTTAAATTCTAATCAAATTAAAAATGTTAAAGATGTTCTTCTTCTAACTATAGATGAAAATGATAAAATTGATATTCAAAAAAAGAAAATTTAAAATATATTGAGGTGAACATTTTGAGATCTTTAATTTACGCGGTAATATTTACATTCTTATTCGTAGTATTTGGACTACATGTAAATAGTGAAATTCAAGAATTTACAGATATATATATTTCTAGAGCTGAAACTATAACAACTTATATAAAAAAAGATGATTGGCAAAATACAAGAAGTGAATTAGAAAAATATCATAAAGACTTTCATCAAGAAAAGGAAAGATGGTATAAAATACTACATCATGAGTATTTTGATAATATATGTTTATACCTAGATATTTTAGATAATTCCGTTTTTTGTAAGGACAAATCTATGTCTCTTGAGCAACTAGTTCATATAAGAAAAACTTTAAATAATATACTAGAAAGTGAAAAATGTGATTTGAACCATATTTTCTAAATTTATAATAAATATGCTTAGCTTTATAAGTTTAATCTCAAATAGCTTATATTACTGAATTTTATCAATTCATATAATATAAGC
>CAMTIM010000031.1 GCA_947072565.1 uncultured Peptostreptococcaceae bacterium
AAAAGGCGCTACCTTTTATATTTAAAAGATAGCACCTTAAATTATTTTCTTCAATACACTTGACCCAAGTGGTCGTTTTAACTCCCCAACTGTCATGTTTTCTTGTAATGGTATGTAAATTTTCACTATAAATTCATTTTCTAAATCTTTAAATTCTAATTCACCATCATACTTTTTAAGTGAATTTTTTACACTTTCTATCCCGATACCGTGAAATTCTTTATCTTTTTTAGTTGTTATAAGTTTATTTTTCTTTACAACTACTTTATCTATTTTACTATTTTCACATTTGATAACAAAGTATTTTTTAACAATAGTACCTCTAATTTTGATACTTTTACTTATATTAACATCACTTATTTTATTGCAAGCTTCTATTGCATTATCTAATATATTAGAAAATATACTGCACACATCTATCATTTCTATAAAATCACATTTTGAGAAATTCATATCACAAAATAGATGAATATTGTTGTTTTCGCATATAAATTTTTTCTCATTTAATACAATATCTAAAATCATATTCCCTGTATTAAACATACTATTATAATCCTTGATATCTTTATTTATACTTTCTATGTATGCATCAGTTGTATGTTTACTTTCACATATGTTTTTCATACATATCATATGGTTATTTATATCATGATATAGCCTCTTAACTTTATTTTGAGACTCCTGCAACCCTAAGTAGTAGTTATACTGCATATTCATCTTCTCTTTTATAACTTTGTTTTCAGCTTTTACATTTACATCTTTTATTATTTTTTTAACTACTAATATTAACGCTATATTACAAACTATCATTATCCAAGGTAACATAATATTAATTACATTTCCACCTACATTCAAAAATGTATTATTAGAATAAAAAACACTCTTTCCAACCATTATTGTGAAACCAATAGTAATTAAATTACCTATTATTGCAACCGCTATAAATATATAATATAGTTTATGTGATTCTATATTCTTAAATTTTTTTATAATTTTTGTTAACATAACTAAAAATACAGTACTTAATATAAATGTCTTTACGTCTAAATACCCAGCATCATAGTCTTTTTCAAAAGTAATTGCTACCCAATATAAGCTATAATTTATAATATCATAAATATATATATACGCTGATGTGTACATTATATTTTCAAACCAATTTAAATCGTAAATAATATTACAATATATGGCTAACATCCCTATAATACAAATTTCTTTACTAAAAGTAAAAACATAACCTTGTTGTATATCTATAATTATTAAAATAATAATTGCTGTAGATAATAATATACTTTTAAACAAATTGTTTTTGTCTGATTCTTTAAATTCCTTAACTATTATATTGAAAACTATACACAGTACTATTATCGATGCTATACTAGTAATTTGAAAAATAACTTCAGTATCTATCATATTACTTCACCTAATATGTTTAAAAATTCAGCTTTAAATTCTTTAAATCTGTGCCTACTAACACTAACTTCATCCCCATTTTCAAGTATAGCTATATATTGCTTTATATTTTCAATATAATTAAGGTTAACTAAAAAGCTTTTATGACATCTAAAAAATTTATAATCACTTAGTTCTTTTTCTATTTTTTCTAAACTCATTTTCACTTCATAGTCTCTTTCTACTGTGTGTACAATCATATCTTTTTTTTGAACTTCAACATAAGTTATGTTATTTATATCTATTTTATATATTTCACCTTTTCCTTCTATTATTAAATATTTATCTTTCTTGTTTTGTATTTCTTCTATACAAGCTAGTATGTGTTTTTGAAGTTCTTCAAATTTTATCGGTTTTAATAAATATCTATAAGCCCTAACCTCATAACCTTCTTGTATGTATTCTACTACAGAAGTTGTAAATATTATTTCAACACTGTTTTTGTCAATTTTTCTTATATTCCTAGCTACATCCATTCCATTAATCTTGTCCATCTGTATGTCTAATAAAAATATATCTATGTCTTTTGGATAATTACTAATTAATTCTTCCCCACAATTAAACATTAGTATTTCATATTCTATATTGTTTAATATTTTCTCTAAAAATTGTTTTATTTGTATTTGGTGGCTTATTTCATCTTCACATATAGCAATTCTTATCATATGTGCCCCTCCTGTTGATCTTTAACTAATTTATATTAATAATTTAATTATACCATAATTATTTTCCATATTTTTCATTTAACTTCTGTGTACAAATTTTTAACAAAAAAAGATGGTAATAATATTTACCATCTTTTAAATGCTCTAACTATAAACTTCAAATAATTAATAAATTATTTCAATAGCTTTTTAAAAATAACTGTGTCCGCATCTATTTTTTTATATAATTTAAATCCTACTTTTTCTGCAAGCTTCATCGAATCTATATTTTTAGTATTTATTGATGCTTCAATTTCTTTCAATGATCTATTATATGATAAATAGTCAATTGTTGATTTTAAAACCTCATTCATTATACCTTTTTTCCAATAATTTCTTTTTAAATTATATCCTATTTGAACCCTATTATTACCAAATTCAAAGTGATGTAATGCAATTGTTCCAATTAGTTTATTTGAATTTTTCTCAACTACCGCCCACCTTACAAACCATTTATTCTCAATACCTTTATGTATCATTTTAATATTTTCTTTAGCTTCATCTATTGATTTTACTATATTTTCAATGTCATACTTCATTACTTCTTTGTCCCCATAAATACTAAAAATATCTTCACAGTCATCTAAGTGTATTTTTCTAATAACATACTTTCCTATATCCAATTTATCGAATTCACTAAATAAATTATTCATTATAATCCCCTTTATACTTTAAGTTAATTGTCTCCATTATCAATGATTTTTTTATATTACTATATAATTGCTAACCTATTATTTTTATTTCTTTTTATGTACTTCATTCCTTTTTTCATAAAAAGTAATCCTAATAAAACATAAATCATTTTAATTATTGCACTGCTTGGAACTGGTATAAACGTAATTAAATTATTTACAATATGAGCAAAAATAGATAACTTCATAGATTTTGTGTAGTAATAAATAAGCCCTATAATTAGCCCACCTATAAATGCATTAATTCCTTGAGGTATATTTAAATGTACAATACCAAATGCTATAGCCGAATATATTATAGCTTTCTTTTGACT
The DNA here is from genome assembly GCA_947072565.1 of uncultured Peptostreptococcaceae bacterium. Lineage (GTDB taxonomy): Bacteria > Bacillota > Clostridia > Peptostreptococcales > Peptostreptococcaceae > Romboutsia_D. Next base: position 3,163 of record CAMTIM010000031.1, read on the forward strand.
ATTTTCATATTTATTTAATAGCCCCCTTAATATTATTCCTCTAAAAAATAACTCTTCAAATATAGGCGCTTGTATTATTGATTGGAAGTATAATATAACCCAAAATATATTAGCCTCCATAACACTTGCATTATTAATAAAATAATCTATATCTGCATCAGATATAGGTCCTTCAAATTTTGATAATATATCAAATAATACTGCTTCTCTTATTAAAATGTAACCTATTATAATAAAAAAAACATATAAAAAATCTTTTTTAGTAATTTTTACTTTATTATTTATTTTAATACTACGTTCTTTTGTAAATTGATCTCCTGCTACCATTACCATAATGATATTTACAAATATCATTATCAGCACTCCTATTATCATAACTTTTCCAAAAGACATGTTATCATCTATAATAAATATAACTATAGTTGATACAAAACTTATTATACTTTGAATTACTGTAAACATAAGTATAATAAAAACCGCTTTTAGAAATGATATTTTCTTAATATCATTCTCATTTCTATATATTGCTTTTAATGTTTCCATCCATTCCCCCTAATTTATTATGTACTAAAATACTTATTTAAACTTGAAATTTTAGCTTCATCAAATTCTGTATAGCCCTCTTTTTCTTTATCTATGTATCCAATATCTTTGTGTTATTCTGTTTCCTTCAATAATTTCATTTTCTATTTTGCCACCATTGTTTAGAATAGTTTTTGCTGATGCAATATTATCTTTATCACAAGTAATTAAAATTTCTTTAATCCCTAGATTTTCACATTCTTTTAATGCCAATCCTAGCATCTCAGTTGCGTAACCTTTTTGTCTTTCACTCTTTCTAACACTATAACCTATATGACCACCAAATTTTAATAAATAATCATTTAATCTATGTCTAATATCAATCATTCCAACTAGTTTATCATTATTAAAAGCAAGATATGTATTTGCTGGGACTAGACCATCCCTTACAGTTTCTTCTTTTAAATTGTCTTCATTTGCTCTATACCACTCTTCGAAATTTTCAGCATCGCTTAATCCTGCTGAACCATCCATACTGTCTTTACTTTCAATAAACTCTTTTTTATATTCCATAATATTTTCTTTATGTTCTAGTTTTGGTAAAATTAATTTTAATCTACTCATTTGCTACCTCCCAATTTTTAAATACTTCCCGCCTTTAAGAATTACATATTTTAATTATAGACTTTGTAATAATTATAGTAAATTAAATAATTTATTCAACGTAAAAAACATACCTAATATAATTTAAATTATTTTATATATACTTAATCACTCTTTATAGTTATACTTGTTATAGTAAATATTAATTATGGGGTGATTTTAATGACAACAAATAATACTGCAACACTAAAAAGCACTATTGAAATAACTATATTAAAAGCTTCAAAAGAACAAGGTGTTAAAATAAAATCACTTTGTAAGCGTGGAATTTGTGGTTTATGCAAAGTTAAGGTATTAGAAGGAAATGTATCTGAAATAAATGATAAAGAGAGAAAAAAATTAGGTGAGGAAAATATTAAGCAAGGCTATAGATTAGCTTGTATGGCTACTTTTTCAGGTAATGTTAAAATAGAAATATAATTTAATACATAATAAACCTCATTATTTCTATCATTTTTAATGATAAATTAATGAGGTTTATTTTATAATTAATTTAGATTGAAATACCTTCATCTATTCCAAATAAATAAACATATTTTTCTTTTACTTCTTTTCCTGTAAGTGATTTAACTACATTAGAATATAAATCTAATTGTTTTTTATATCTATTTATAACTTCTTCTTTATTTTCTTCATTTACAAAATCAGTTTTATAATCAACTATGACTATCTTTTCATCTTCCTCAAAGTAAGCATCTATGATACCCCTTAACATAAGGCTTTCATCATTATATTTTTCAGTATTGCCTTCTTTGATTAAGTCTTCGTATATATATACATCTTTCATTTTTATTTGAGCATAAATTGTTTGCTCTCTTTTTACAAACTTAGATTTTAACATTCTTTGACCTAAGCTTGATTTAAAGAATTTATATACCTTATAGATGTTTATAACACTTGCTTGTTTTTGCGTCATTATATCTTTTTTTACAAAGCTATTTATTTGTTCTTGTATTTCATCTACACTATTTATTTTATTAAAATCAAGTAGCTCCATAACTAAATGAACTATAGTACCTTTTTCAGCTCCAGTTATTTTATCTTTATTTTCGCTTTCTTGCATAAACAAAGGTTTCTTTAATGTTATCTTATTACTAAATATTTGTTCTGTTAGCTCATTTTCTTCATGAGTGTTTTGGATTTTTTTAATTTCAGTAACTGATATACTTGCAGGTTTTGTAACACATGCTTCATATGGATAACTAAAGTCTAATTTACCTTTAATAGCATTATAATACTCAGTATCTGGTGTATTTATATCTATATTTTCTAAAATATTTCCTATACTTTGTTTTTCTTCATCTTCTTTTTCATCAAGTGTTACATTTTCTTTGTACCATAATTTAGCTTTCCATTTTGATGAATGATCGTCTATACTATCTAAATCTATGTCAGCAAACTCTCTTAGATTTTCTAAATCTCTATGCTTTAAAACTGATGGCATTATCCAATCTAAAAATCCTCTACCTTTTAATATTTTATATTGTGATACAACTTCATTTCCACTTATGCCATTTGACCATGATTTTAGACTTTTTTCTATGTTTCTCGTAGAACCTGTTATTATTAATTTTTCTTTTGGTCTTGTAAATGCAACATATAAAACTCTCATTTCTTCAGATAAGTTTTCTATATTTATTTTATTTTTTAAAGCTTCTTTAGCTATACTTGGGTAAGATATTTTTCTATTATAATCTACTACTTGAGGCCCATATCCTAAATTATGATGATATAATATATTCTTTTTAAAATCTTGAGTATTAAAGTTTTTACCCATACCCGAGCATATAACAATAGGGAACTCCAGCCCTTTACTTTTGTGTATACTCATTATTCTAACTACATTGGCATTTTCACCAAGAGTTTTGGCACTACCCATATCTGTATTAGATTTTTTAAGTTTACTTACAAAGTTTATAAAGTTAAATATTCCCTTAAAGCTAGTTTCCTCAAATTGTTTTGCTCTTTCAAACAATATTTTTAGATTAGCTTGTCTTTGTGAACCGCCTGGCAATGCACCTACATAAGCAAAATATCCTGTTTTAGTGTATAAGTACCATAAAAATTCATCAGTACTCATATATAGTGATTTTTCTTTAAAGTCTTTTAATTTATTTATAAATGATAAAGATTTCTTGCCTCTTTCATCTTCATGTTCACTAAATATCTCTAATGCTTCATAAAAGCTTTTTTGATTATCTTCTATTCTTATATCTATTAATTCTTCTGGAGTAAATCCACAAATTGGAGATTTAAGCACTCCTAGTAATGGTATATCTTGCATTGGATTATCTATTACTTGAAGTAAGCTCATTATAGTTTTTATTTCTATAGTATCAAAGTATCCAATTCCAGTATCTGCGTAAGTTGGTATGTTCATATTCATAAGTTCATCTGCAAAAACTGGTGCCCAAGCAGATGTTGCTCTTAATAAAATTACTATATCTTTAAATTCTACAGGTCTATAATCATCTAATCTTTTATCATATACCATTTGAACTTTTTCATCTTTTTTAGTATTCATTAAATCTTTTATTATATTACCAACCATCCTAGCTTCAAGTTGTATGTTATCTATTTCTTCAGCTTCTTCTTCTGCATTGTTTTCAGCTTCTTTTTCCTTGTCTTTTTCTTCTGCTTTGGCTTTAGTTTGCATTATATGTATTTCAGATGGTCCACCTACAATAGTATTTTCATCATTGTTTTCTTTGAAAATTGCTCCTAAATTAAGTCTTTCTTCTTCTGTATAATTAATCTCTCCTATATTTTTGCTCATAGTATTCTCAAATATATAGTTTGCACAGTCTACAACTTCAGCTCTACTTCTAAAGTTTTTATATAGCATTATCTTTCTATATAATGATCCCTTTTCATTATCATAGTCTGCATATTTTTTTAAAAATATTTCTGGTTTTGCTTGTCTAAATCTATATATACTTTGTTTTACATCACCAACCATAAACCTATTTGGAGTTTTAATCTTTGCAATTGTACTAAGCAGCACTTCTTGTACTAAGTTGCTATCTTGATATTCATCTATAAATATTTCATAAAATTTATCTCTATATGTAAGTGCTATATCAGATGGTATTACTTTTCCTTCTTCATCTTTTGATGTTAATATTTCTAATGCAAAATGTTCTATGTCATTAAAATCTATTATTCCTTTTTCCCTTTTTTTAGCTTGATAAGCTTCTTCAAACTTTATCACGGTTTGTGATATTGATTTTACCACATTGTATAAATATTTAATTTCTTCTTTTATATCGTCTTTTTCCATACTAAATGTTGAATCTAACATTGATTCTACTGATTTTTTTACTTTCTTTCTTATATCATCAGCTCTATCTTTTATATCTTTAATATATGACGGTGCATCTTTTGGAAGCCTTTTTACTCCCTTTACATAGTTTTCAAATTTAACAGATGTTGCTGCACTAAAAGCTTCATCCCACGAACTATTACATCCATCTAATATTTTTATTACGCAACTATAATCACTTTTAAATTTATCAGTATAAGTTTCAAGTTCTTCAATTCCATTAAGTTCCTCTAAGGCTTTTTTCATACTAACTTCCATACCACTTATTTCTATCTTTACAGTATCAAGTATAGCCATTGCCCATATAGACTTAGAAAACTCAAAATTATCATCTATATTAAATTGTTGTGCTGAAAATTCTAGCCACTCTTTTGGATCAGGGGAAGCCATTGCAAAATTATATATACTAAGAATAATATCTTGTAAGTTATTATCTCCTCTTTTTTCTGCATAACTTTCAACTAAGTTTAAAAAACCTTGATCTTGATCTAAATAAAGTTGTTCAAACACTTCTTCTACTGCTTCTGCTTTTAGTAATGTACACTCTGTGCTATCACCTATTCTAAAATTAGGGTCTAAGTTTATTTTGTGGAAGTTTGATTTTATAACTTCTAAACAAAATGAATGTATAGTTGTTATACTTGCTTTATTTAAAAGTACAAGTTGGTTTTGAAGATGTCTATTTTCAGGATTTTTATCTAACGCCTTACCTATTGCATCCCCTATTCTTTCTCTCATTTCTGATGATGCTGCATTTGTAAATGTAACTACAAGCAACTTATCTATATCAATAGGATTTTCCCTATCAGTTATCATTTGTATAATACGTTCAACTAGTACTGCTGTTTTTCCTGAACCTGCTGCTGCGGCTACAAGCAAGTTACAATCTCTACTATCTATAACTGCCTGCTGTTCCATTGTCCATTTAGGAGAACTCATTATTTCACCTCTCCTCTCATTGTATTTATTACTTCATCATCGCTTTTTTTGTTTATTATTTTATATTTATTGTCCTTTAATGTTGTATCAAACTGACATATTGAAGAATAATTGCAGAAATCACATGAATTTTTATCTTTATTTTTATATGGAGCTATACTTATATTTCCACCTAGCATATCTTCACATAACTCTTTTATAAGGCTTTTAACGTACTTTCTTATTACTTCAAACTCTTCATTTGTTACACCTTTTGTATATCTACCTAGGGTACCATCTTTATTTAAATTAGCTGGTATGACTAAAGATGTAGTTCTCTCTCCACTAGCTAGGGACTTGTCCATTTGCTTTATTATATTAGAATCTTTAATTAAGAGACCTTGCATCTTTAGATTTTTTAATATTTCTTCTCTTATTTCTTCATCTTCTTTATTTTCATCAGCTTTTATTATAGGGTCATCAATTCTAGAATATAATATTGCTGCTGGACTTAAATTTTTAGCGTTGTCTTTTCCACTTTCTAGTATTGCATCTAAATAAACTAATAACTGTAATTGAAGTCCATGATATATATCTGTTAAACTTAAATCTTTTTTTCCTGATTTATAGTCAACTATTCTTATATATTTACCTTCTTCATTTTCAAATTCATCAATTCTATCAATTTGACCTCTTAAGTTTATTTCCACTCCATTTTGTAAAATTATTTTAATAGGAGGATACTTACCTTGGCTTCCAAAGTCAACTTCGTAATCAACTGGATCAAATGAACCTTGTTTTATTTGCTCACTTATTATACTTATTGCCGATATAAGCATATTTTTAAGTCTATAAGCAAGATATCTATATCTTTCTGAACTTTGTAATATGTACCCTGGTATTTTAGATACTATTTCATCTACTATTTGAGATACTCTGTTTTGTATATATGTATAATTTATATCTCTCCAGTCTAAATTGTCTACACTTAACTGTTTTGAAAATTGATCTAATATATTGTGTATAAATGTTCCTAAATCTGGTGCACTAAATTCATATTCTTTTCTTTCTTTTGCCTTTAATCCATACTGAATAAAATAAGCAAATGGACACTGAGCATATCTTTCTAACCTAGAAACACTTAAATTAGTATCATATAAACTTCTTATTTTTTCTTCTTCTATTTTTTGAACTTGATTTGTATAATTTAATCCACTTATAACTTTTTTAGATATTTCTTTGTATTCTTCATCATTACAATAATATCTATAAACATCTAGCCATATATTGTTTATTTCTTTACCATCATCAAACTCTTTTATTTCATTAATAAGTGAATTAAAAGTTGGAGATTTTACAGTTATTTTATTAAGTATTTCTTCATCACTTTCAGCATCTATTTCTACTAAATAACTTTGGTTATCTATGTTTGGGAATATTTTTTTAAGCCTAGATACTATTACAGATGGTCTTAGAGTTTTTCCTTCATGGTCAGAAATAGGATAGCTTACTGTTAAGTTTTCACTTGTTGAAGTAAGTGCTTTATAAACTAAGTATTGTTCTTCAAATGTTTTAGTTTTACTATCTATATCTACATCTAAACCTTTTTTGCCTAAATTTGATCTATCACTATCACTAAGTAAACCACTATCTTTTGCTATAAGAGGGAATGTTCCATCTGTCGTTCCTATTAAATAAAGATATTTTGTATTAGCATTTTTCATTCTATCAACGCTACTTACAAGTACTTGGTCTATACTTGGAGGTACTAATCCAAGTTCATACTCATCAAATCCCAATCCTATAAGCTTTACAAATTTATCTAAAGCTATCTTTTCTTCTCCCATTATTTCTACCATTTGGTCAAAAGTTTCTACTACTATATTCCATACTTGAGAATATTGATTTGCTATATCTAATTCACCTTTATCTTTAAAATTTGTTATTAGATTTTCTATAGTAGTTGGCATATCTATATCTATTAAAAATTCATATATAAATTTACATATGTCCTCTACCTTGTTTTTTCCTTTTAAATTTTCTTGTAATTTTATTATAGGCTTTAAAACTTTATCTTTTATTTCATTTACTTTTTCTCTTATTTCAACCTCATGTTTTTTTTCATCACTAACTATATTATGATTTATTCTATATTCCCATTTTTCCTCAAACCATTTTTTACCCTTTATTCCATTTGCAAGTACATAGTTTTCAAGTAAACTAATTTCTTGATTGCTTATCCCAATAAGTCCACTTTTTAAATATCTAAACATAGTTTCATAGCTATATCTTCTATTTTTCATTTCTAGTGCTGATATTATAAGTACTATTATAGGGTTACTTTTAGCTTCTCTTTTTTTATCTATAAAGTTTGGTATTTTATATTCATTAAATATTGAGTTTACTAAAAAATCATATTTATTTAAATCTCTAGTAGCTATTGTTATATCTCTGTACCTAACACCTTTATCTCTTACTAAACTTACTATTTCTTTTGCAATTTCTTCTACTTCAGAATATAAATTATTAAATTCTTTTATTTTTATATTATTAGTTTGCTTTTCATACACCCTGTAAGGATATGAATGATAGTATTTTTCTAAATGTTGAAGTTCTTCACTATTTTTAAATCTTGGTATTACGCTGTTATCTAAATTTACTGATGGAAGTAATGATACCCCTTCTTCGTTGCATAACTTAATAAGCTTTTGATAAGTAAACTTAGTTCTTGAAAAAGCATCGGTTTTATTATATGTAATATTGCTTTGGTTATCTACTGTTAGTGATATATGTACTTCTTTAGCTTTATGGAAAATCGATTTTAATGCTCTATACTGATTTGGTGTAAAACCTGTGTATTCATCAATATAGATATATGCATCATTAAAATAATCACATATATCTAATTTATCAGCTAGTGATTTTAGCATATCTTGAGAATCTACATAATTTTCATGTAATTTTTCTTCAAACTCTTTATATATTTTACTCACATCTTTTAACTTTAAGCTCAAAGTTTCATTTTCTACTTCCCCAGATATATTTTCTAACATATCATAGCTAATATTGTATTGCTTTAATTCCGATATCATCTCTGCTATTGAACTTACAAAACCTGATTGAGCTGCTGATTTTGAAAATATATCTAATTCACTACTTACATTTTCTATAGCTCTATAAGTCATCATAGCTTTACCACTTGAATTTATATTAATATCTGTTAATCCACCTACATAAGAAAAAACTATACTACTCATAGTTTTAAAACTTAGAACTCTAGCTCTTAAAAATTTATCTTTTTCTTTTCCTAAAAAAAGTTTACTCATTCTTTTTTCCATCTCAAATGTATACTGTTCTGGAACTAATAGTATTACTGGAGATGTTTCATCATCTTGTACTCTTTTTTTTATTTCATCAAGCATATAAGTAGATTTTCCACTTCCACCCCTGCCTAATACAAATTTAACGCCCATAAATTTCCTCCTCAAAAACACTATAATCTAAGTCTAGTCCATTGCATAACTTATTGAATTCACAAAACTTACAATGATTTTTATTTTTTATCAAATCATATTTATAAGTTTCTTGTTCTTCACTATATTTAGTATTTTGTATTTTGTCTATATAACTTATTATATTTTTTTTATTTATATTATGTTTGTCATCACTATAAGAAATGCTAACACAATCAGTATCAAATTCAGGCTGATAATATTTCATTTTTATATTTTTTGTATCTATATTAATATCAAATAATTTAGGTATTACTTCTTTAGCTAAAAGCATATAAACAATAGTTTGCATTCTGTTTTGTGCATTTTTATAATCCACTTTTTTATTTTCTGTTTTCCAGTCCCATATTTCAATTTCATTTTCTTTTATTATTACTAAATCGTATTTTGCTTGTATTATACTTTTATTAAGATTCAATCTTACTTCATATTCTGGTAAATAAGTATATTCACTTGATATAGGTATCAAGTTTTTAATTTTTTCTATCCATCTTACAAAATCATGTTTTGTATTATCATTTACTCCGAGTGGTATATTACTAAAATACCTTTCACATAACAGATGAAACTCACTACCACTTTTTAAACTTTCATAGTATTCTCTACTTTGTATATCATCATGTTTCCAATTTATTTTATCAATATATTTGTACTTAAATTTAAAAGGACATGATTTATATGTGTTTATTGAATTTTGACTATATCTAAAATGATTTAATTTTTTATTCATTTATAATCACTTCCTTTTTCCTTTTCTCTATGTGTTTTTCTAATTCGTTTATATATAATGAAGGTTTTTGCATTTTATTTTTCTTACCAACATCAGCATTATCTTTATATAGACTACATGAAAGTATTAGCATTTCCTTAGCTCTAGTCATACCCACATATAATAATCTTATTTTTTCATTTATTAAATCTATCTTACTTTTATATACATAATTTGTAGGTTCTACTCCAATTGCAATAGTTTCTATTTCACTTTTAATGATAGCTGTTGGGTTTTTGTATTTGTCTTTTAGATACCATTTATCACATTGGAATTTTTGATTTATATTATCTGGAAAATTATATTCTACAAGACCTAGTAAAAATACACAATCCCACTCCATCCCCTTTGATTTGTGGTAATTACAAACAGTTATACTTCCAGGTTGTGGTTCATATCCATTCATCTCATAAACTACCTCTATAATATGGTTAAATACTTTATTTTTAGTATTAAACAATATATTATATACATCTACTAAATTTGTATTAACATTGTCAGCTGATATAAATTTTATATAAAATGATAAATATTCTATAACTGCTTTATCTTCTTTTTCTAAATTTAATTTTTCACCTATAAATAAAATTAATATATCTAGCCTTACAGTAGGATGTTGTAGTATATCTTTTAAAACTTTTAATCCGTTTAAAAAACCTTTGTATATATCGCAATCTTTGTCTATTATAATAGACTCACTTTTTTCTTCATCATACATAAGGTCCTCTACATTGTACTTTGCAATCATTTGTAGAAAATCTTCTTTCCCTAAGTCATTGTCTGTATGTATAAATACTTTATCTAAAGCTAATACAAGTTTTTCTATTTCATCACAATTAATTATAAAATCAATTATATACCCCATATTGTTTAGTATTTTTCTTTTGTTTAATGAATTTGGACCTAACTCTTCAAATTCCATATTCTCTTGAATCAACACTCTTGCTGTCTGTGTAATTTGGTCATTAAAAGGAACTAAAATTCCTATACTTTTATCTGGGTACTTCTTTTTTATTGCTTTTGTGTATTTTACAGTTTTTACGATTTCATCTTCCCAAGTTTCATATCTTTTTGTGTTTATGCTATACACATCTGGCTTAGGATTTTCCCTATACCCCATACCAATTGGAACAGTTCTTATTTCCATATTTTCTAGCGCTTGTCTACATTCCTCTTGTTTAAACTCAGTAGTTACATATTTCACTAGTTTGTTAGCTAAATCTAATATATCCTTAGAACTTCTATTAGACATATCCATCCTATAACAATTATCACTTTCTTCTATAAACTCTTTGAAGTACTTTGGATCTGATGATGAAAATGTTCCTGTAATACTTTGGTTTATATCTCCAACTCTAACTAAGTTATTATTTTCCTTAGATATTAGTTTTATAATTTTACCTTGTATTTCATTTGAATCTTGACACTCATCTTCAAATATATACTTGTATTTATTTTGGAATTTCATTCTTAGATTTTCGTCTAATCTTAAAGCTTTGTATGCTAATATTAAAATATCATCATAGTCTAGCAAGCCATTTTGTTTTAACTTTTTATCATAATCTTTATATATAGGAAGTATTATTTTCAAAATTCCTTTATAGTCATTTGCTACTATACATTCTAATCTATCAGGAGAAATTTCTTTGTATTTTAGTTCACCTATAGCATTTCCTACAAGTTCATAAAATCCATTCTCCCAAGCATTGACCATTCGTTCTCTCCACTCACCTTCTTTTTGGTCTTTTAAAAACCATTGAAATGCTCTTTCTCCACCGCTCATTCTAAATTTATATATACAATCACTCAATATTATACTTTTTTGCAAATCATCAGCAATGCTAAATTCTTCACTTAACATAACAACTTCTGGTTTTTCTTTTATTATTTTTACAGCTAAACTATGTATTGTCATTACCTCATAAGAGTTTTCTTCTTTTATCTCATTATCTTGTAATATTTTTTTTATTCTTCCTTTGAAGTTGTTAACTGCACTATTCATATAAGTAAGTATTAATATTTTTGAATTATCATGTTTTTTTTCTTTTAAAAGTTTCGCTACTAAATTTGTAACTATAAAAGTTTTACCTGCACCAGGAACTGCTGGAACTGCCATAGTTCCATTTTCATATCCTATTATTGGTAATTGGTCTTCTCTATAATTAATGTTATTCATAGAAGTTGCCTCCGTTATCCACTATTTTTAATAGTAAACTATATAATATACTTTCTTGAATGTACCCATTTACAGTATATTCACTTTTATATGCATATACTGTTTTTGCATTTATTAATAAGTTGTATATCATATTATATAAGTAATATTTTTTATATTCTTCTTCCATTTGGTCACTATAAACTTTGTTTTCTTTAAATGATTTTCTAAGTACTATGATATTACTTATATCTTTTTCTATCTTCATATTCCAAGCATTACTACCTATATCTACCCATAGTTGTATAGGTCTATCCATAATTGATGATATATAAGAGTATGGAGTAGTTATTACTACCTTCTCACACTCATTTAGCTCTCTTAACTCTGCTATAGAGAAGTAATCATTTATAGTACTTTTTAAAGCATCTATAAATATTTTTTCTTTATCTTTGCTTTTATCTAATCCCAGCAAGCTAATATTTTCTGTAAACACTTCACTTTCGTGTATTATTTGTTTACATATATATACATTTTCTTTACCATGCTTAAGGTTAAGCATTTTATCTATATAAAACTTCATTAAAAATTCGCTTATTTTTAACTTTTCATCTTTTTTATTTGATATATATTTTAAAACTTCATTAAGTTCTTCGCTTTCATCTTTATTTTTGTATATCTTAAAAGCTTGTATTCTATTTACATTTAGTAGTATTTCTATAAAGCTTATATATTCTTCGTCTTTTATAATTTCTTTATAATCATAAAAAATGCAAGATGCTACTACCAATGCATTTGAATAGGGATAATCAATTATTTTTTTATCTTTCTTAGTGTTGAATACTTCTATATTTCTATCTTCTAATTTATTATTTATTTGATAATCTAATATAGTATTGTTTATAGGTGATATTATAGCTATATCTTTTGGTGATGTTCCATTTGCAACCAATTCTAAAACCTTGTCACACACTTCCCCTATCATTTCATTATATAGCTGGCTACATTCATTCAAATGCATATTAATAGATAATGAGAATATATCTTGCATACCTATTTTATTTTCAAAAGTTTCTTTTATAGATATTTCATTTTTACCAAGTATATTTGTAACTTGATTACTATCATGTTTCATTTCATCTATATTATAGTTTTTCAATAGATTTTCATATATGTATTCCATGTCTATATTATTAAATACAGAGTAGTCCCTAGTGCTGTTAAAGTAAATGTATGTATCTTTTGCATAGTCTTGTACCAACTTTATAAAATCAACTTCCGCGCTACTGCATGATTCTAAGCTATCAACTATAAGATAATTTATATCTTTTATTAAATAAGCTCTATAAATTTCATTATTTAATAAATACTTATTATATAAATATATACAAAGTGAATTATCTATCATCGAATTTTCTAATAATTTATTTATATAGTAATTTATAATTTCATTCATTTGACTATATGAAAATTTATTTAAAGTGTCTTTGTTTTTTTTAGATAAATATAATTTTTCACCTATAGTATTGAAATCAATTAAACTTAGTGCAGCTTTATTTATATTAGTATTTATACTCATTGAAATATTTTTATTGGTTCCTGTAATATCTTCAAAATATCCATCTAAGTTTCTCTTAGTTTTTACTTTATTGTTTATTATATAGTCAGTTAAGCTACTATTTATAAAAATAGGTGATATTACATCTCTTTTTATTCTTTCACAACTTTTAGCTACAATTGGCCAAAACTTAACTAATTCTTTCTTAACAAAATTTAAATAAGTTATAATGTTTAAATCTTCACTAAACTCTATATCTATTTTGCTTTCATAATTTAACTTTATATTATTGTTAGGTACTAAAAGCATTATACTTTTAGACTTATAGTTATTTTCTTTTAATAATTTCATATATGTATTTAAAATCTTATTTTGTTTGTACTTAATATTATTTTCTTCAAATAAGTGCTTCATAAAAATCCTTTCTTTAATTGTATTTATATATTAATTATATCACACTAGCGTTTTTGCATTCTTTTTGACATAATAAAAAGCAGCTCTTGGCTGCTTTTTATTATTAAAACTATATTTTAATTATTTAGATTAATTCATTAATTTATTTACAATTCTTTTTACAAAAGACCCAAAAGCAACTAATCCTATATTTATAAGCATTAATTCAAATAAATATAGCAGGCTTAAATCTTTGACAAGTAAATCAATTATCGGAGTAGTTGGTATTAAGTAAGGCATTATAAACCATATTGCATCACTTGGATTTTGTAAGGCAAAATGAACGTATAGTGCAAATAAAGATAAAAATAACCCTACTCCACACCCAATAGTACCTGTAATTAAGGCTTGTGTTGTTGTTAAATCATATTTATATCCCACATAAAAATTCACTCCAAAATAGGCTGTACAAATTAAGATTCCAATAAAAAATGTCATTTCATTCATAGGAACTATTTTAAAGTAAATAAATGCTATCAGGCATATAATTAATACGTCAAAGAATAATTTTTCTCCTACATCAAATGCTTTTTGCATATGATCACCTCAATTTTCCTTTATTTTATTATATATAAAACAAAGAAAAAGGTTCTAAAAAAGAATTATTTTGTATATTTGCATACAAAAAAAGATTACGTGGCTACGTCTTACTCTCCCAGGCAGTTGCCCACCAAGTACCATCAGCGCTAAAGAGCTTAACTTCTGTGTTCGGAATGGGAACAGGTGTATCCTCTTTGCTATAATAACCACATAATCTTTATG
>CAMTIM010000032.1 GCA_947072565.1 uncultured Peptostreptococcaceae bacterium
GTAATGTCTGTTTGGAGTTTCATACTCAACGTGAGCTGTTGATATTGTGATTCCTCTTTCTCTTTCTTCTGGAGCTTTATCTATATTAGCGAAGTCTACTGCTTCTCCTAATTGATATCTGTCGAATAACGTTTTAGTTATCGCAGCAGTTAATGTAGTTTTACCGTGGTCAACGTGTCCTATAGTTCCTATATTAACGTGTGGTTTATTTCTTTCAAATTTAGCTTTAGCCATTTTGAAGTACCTCCTGTTTTTATGATATAAATTAATACGCTTATAATAAGCTTATTGTAAGTATTTTACTATTAATCATTTCTGTTTTCAAGATGTTTTTCTAATTTTCTCTTAACTCTCTGAAGAGCATTATCTATTGATTTTACATCTCTTTCAAGCTTGTCCGCTATGTACTGATATGACTTCCCATTTAAGTACAGCTCTAGTACCTCTTGTTCTAAGTCACTTAACAATTCGTTCATTTTAGATTCAATGCGTTTTAACTCTTCCTTACTTATTATCAATTCCTCTGGATCAGTTACTATGCTCGTAGCAATTATATCCAAAAGTGTTCTATCTGATTCTTCATCGTATATAGGTTTATTTAAAGACACATACGAATTAAGCGGTATATGCTTTTGTCTTGTTGCTGTCTTTATAGCTGTTATTATTTGCCTCGTTATACATATCTCAGCAAAACATTTAAATGAATTAGTCTTACTTCCATCAAAATCTCTAACCGCTTTATAAAGTCCTATCATACCTTCTTGAATTATATCTTCTTTGTCTGCACCTATTAAAAAATATGACTTCGCTTTAGCTTTTACGAAGTTTTTGTACTTTGTAATAATGTATTCTAGTGCTATTTTATCCCCATCACTTGCTTTTAATACTATCTCGTATTCATCTTGCTGACAATTGTCTATTAACTCATATCCTTTATCATTAGCTACCAACATGTATATCTCCCCCATAAAACATTTTCATAGCTATATTATAAACCAATGGATGTAGTAGTTTCAATGCATTCTACGAATGTTCTCAAGTTTCGACAATGTTTCTTTATCTAACCTTTCTTCTAACCAATTTCGCTGAATTTTTTTAGTATCACTACTATTTTTTTGCTTCATCCTATTTTTTGCTTGGTCTAAGTCTAATTTTAACTCTCTAGCCGATATTCTACTTGCACCTTTTCCTAATATTATTTGTTGTTCTGCATAATCATTAGTGGCAACTTTCACATCGTCATATTTAGATAATGAGGTAATAAATTTTTCTATGTAACTATCTGCTGTCTGGTGTTCTCTTGTATAAACTACAGTTATATATTTTCTATTCTCTACAGTTTCTCTACTATTCTTAACATTATAAGCATCAAAAACCACTATAGCTTTTCGTCCTGTGAATTCAGCATATTCAATAATAACATCTATTAATTTTTCTCTAGCATCTTCTAAATCTGTTTTAGCTATATATTTTAACTCATCCCATGCATTTATAATATTGTAGCCATCAACTATCAGATAACTTTTTATATTCCTTCTCATTAATTTACTTTAGACCCGATCTTTGCTTGAATATCTCATAAAGAAGAATCCCACCTGCTACAGAGGCATTTAATGATGTTACATTTCCTATCATAGGCATTTTAACTGTAAAATCACAATTTTCTTTAACTAATCTAGATATTCCAAATCCTTCGCTTCCTATAACTAGTCCTAATGCTCCTGTAAGATTTTGTTTATAGAAAACTTCTCCGTCCATGTCTGCTGCTGCTATCCATAGTCCTTCTTCTTTTAATTTTTTTATAGTATTTACTATATTAGTAACCTTACAAACTGGAACGTATTCTATAGCTCCTGCTGAAGCTTTAACTACAGTTGGAGTTATATGCACAGATCTTCTTTTAGGTATTATTACACCATGAGCACCTACTGCATCAGCTGTTCTTATTATTGTTCCAAGATTGTGAGGGTCTGTTATCTCATCTAATATTATAAAGAATGGATCTTCCCCTTTTTCTTTAACGCTAGCTATTAAATCATCTAATTCATGATATTTATGTTCACTTACTTGTGCCATAACTCCTTGATGTGAGTGGCTAGTACTTATTTCATCTAATTTATTTCTATCAACATACTGTATTATTATATTTTTTTCTTTAGCCATACCTATTATTTTCTTGATAGAACCTTCTTTAGCAGAATTTGCCACCATTATTTTATCTATTTCTCTGTCATTTTTTATTGCTTCTATTACTGGATTTCTTCCTTCTATTATTGCCAATTCTTCCACCGCCTACAAATTCTTAAATTTTTCTCTTATGCTAGTAATCTTACCACATGTCATATTGCCTTCAGGACAAGATCCTTTTACACAGTTAGGTCCACTATTTTTAAATAATATTGGAGCTGCTTTTTTTAATTCTTTTAACATCTCTGTTGCTAACTCTCTTATTTCCCATTGTGCTCTTTCACAGCATCTATGATCTAGGAAGTTATATAAACTTCTTGTATTCATAGTAAATACCATTTTAGTTTCACAAGCATTTGGGAATACATATCTAGCATCTTCTATTGCTTTTTTTTCAGCATCTCTTTTCGCTTCTTTTTCATTTTTTCCATTTTCTATTAAATTATTATAATGTTTTTCAAATAATATATCTACTAGCTTGTCATATACTTCTTGATCTTTCTTCATTGAATCTATAAATAGTTCTCTAGCTTCTTTTATTTCATTTATTTCCTGAGGAATTATGTATTCAAATTGATTTAACTTTACGTATCTTTGACTTTGTTGAGAGTAACTAGCTATTCTGTGTCTAACTATTTGATGTGAACAAGCTCTAGATATCCCTTCTACAGCAAATGTAAATGAAACATGCTCTAGCGGAGATTCATGCCCTATGTTTATTAACATATTTAAGAATTTATTAACACTTTCTTCTGTCAAATTTTCTTCTATTTCTTCAACTCCAACACTTGAGTAACACAATTTAGCAGCCATAGATATAACTTTTTCTGGCTCCGGTGTATGAGATAATAATTTTACTTTCATTCCCTAATCCTCTCTCTCTTCATAATTTATAAATTATATTATACATCACTTATAATATAATTTATAATAACACTATTTTTAAATTTAGGTGTAACTTATTTCAATAAAATATATTAATTTTAATGATATAAAAAAGTATTGCTTATCATAAGCAATACTTTTTTATTACATATTTTTTTCTATTATTTTTATACCTTCAGTAATTATATACTGTAGTCTTTCATGTTCATTTCCTAAATGTAGGTATCCAACTAATGCTTCAAATCCAGTTGCTTGTTTATAATCTATCATATCTGCATTTTTAGGAGAAGTATGTGACTTTTGATTTCTTCCCCTTTTGTAAATTCTAAGTTCTTCTTCTGTTAATTGTTCTTCTATTTCATGCATTATACTTGCTTGGGCTTTTGCCTTAACATATTTAACTGCTGATTTATGAAGATCATTAACTTTTTTATTTATATTTTTTGTTATTAAGTATTCTCTTATTTGTGTTTCATATACAGTATCTCCTATATAAGCTAATACTAATGGAGACATAGTAATCAATTCTATTTTATTCATAATTATGCTCTTTTCCACTTAGTCCCTTGTCTAGTATCTTCTAAGATTATGCCTTTTTCTAATAATTCTACTCTTATGTCATCTGCTAATTTAAAATCTTTGTTTTTCTTAGCATCTACTCTTTTTTGTATAAGATTTTCTATTTCCTCATCTACTATATCTTCATTTGTCTTATTTACTATATTTAATACAGAAGTTAATTCATTAAATTCTTCTAAACATTTTTTAGCAAATTCTAAAGAAGAATTTTCATCTATATTAGAATTTATAAATTTAGATAATTCGAATATAACACTTACAGCATCTGCTGTATTTAAATCATCTTCCATAGCACTTATAAATTTAGCTCTATAAGTATTTAATTCATTTTCAAGATTTTTTTCTGTTTCAGATATATTAGATTCTTTTAAGTTATTTATAGTAAACTCTAATTTTTCTTTTGCATTGTATAATCTTTCAAGTCCAGCTTTAGCTTGTGCAAGCATTTCATCACTAAAGTTAACTGGATTTCTATAATGAGCTGATAGCATAAAGAATCTAACGATCTCTAAGTCATATGCTTTAGATATATCTCTTACTGTGAAGAAATTACCTTTTGATTTACTCATTTTTTCATTATTTATATTTATATATCCATTATGAACCCAATAATTAGAGAAAGTCTTTCCACTTCTAGCTTCACTTTGTGCTATTTCATTTTCATGATGTGGGAATGCTAAATCTTGTCCTCCAGCATGTATATCTATAGTTTCACCTAAGTATCTATTAGACATAACTGAACATTCTATATGCCATCCTGGTCTACCTTCTCCCCAAGGACTTTCCCATCCTGGTTCTCCATCTTTCTTTGACTTCCAAAGAACAAAGTCCATTGGATGTCTTTTTTGATCATTTACTTCTATTCTTGAACCAGCTTCTAAATCATCTTGATTTTGTTTAGAAAGCTTTCCATATCCTTCAAATTTCTTAGTATCAAAGTAAACATCTCCATTTACTTCATATGCATATCCTTTTTGCTCTAATTCCTTAACAAAATCTATTATCTGTTGTATATTATCTGTTACTCTAGGATGAACATTTGCTCTTTTTATTCCTAATCCATCTGCATCTACAAAGTATTCATCTATATACTTATTTGCAACATCTTCTGGAGATATTTGCTCTTCATGTCCTCTTTTGATTATTTTATCATCAACATCTGTAAAGTTTTGTACATATGTAACATCATAACCTCTGTATTCTAAATATCTTCTTAAAGTATCAAATATTATAAATGGTCTTGCATTTCCTATATGAATATAGTTATATACTGTAGGACCACACACATACATTTTTACCTTTCCTTCTTCTAGCGGTACAAATTCTTCTTTTGATCTAGTTAATGTATTATATAATTTCACACTCATCACCTCACTGATTGTTATATGTTTTAATAAATATTCTATAATATATTATAGTTTAAAATACACACAATTAATAGTATTAGTATTATGTCCTTTTTATTAAAATTAATTTTATTCTTCTAAAAATGAAATTTTATTTGAACTACACATTTCATAAGTTTCATTAGTTATTATCTCTTCTTGTTTTAGTTCCTCAAGTATATTTATATACTCGCTACATAATTCTTTTAATTCTTTTTTGACATCATCTATGCTACTATACATAATTATCCCCCCTATATTAAAACCAATTCAATCTATTTATAATAGTTATTTTTCTAATCAATATTTTTCTCTGTGTTAATATATTACATTAATTAATCTAAATTCCTTTACTTAGCCATCCAAATGTTTTCATCAAAAAACTACACAAAAGTTTAATTCACTAATTAATGATAAAATGTAACAAATATTATGTTTTATAAGATATACCCATTTTGTTTGAGACTTAATTAGTATTTAAAACATTTCAAATGCTAAATTCATTAAAAATACGTTTAAATTATTAGCTATATAAAGACAAAAAAACCCACCTTGAAAAGGTGGATTTTTTATTATAAAATATTATTTTTTACGTATGATATTCTATCTAAACAATTTTGTTTTCCTAATACTTCCATAGTTTTTGGTAAATCTGGTCCATGCATTTGTCCAGTTAATACTATTCTAGAACCCATGAATAAGTTTTTACCTTTTATACCATGTTCTTTTTGTATTTCTTTAAACATAGCTTTTACAAATGCTTCATCTACAACTTCTGTGATTTCTATCTTAGCTAATAATGCATCTATTAAAGTTGGCATATGTTCTAAGTTTAAAAATTCTCTACATTCTTCAGTTTCTAAGTTTACTTCATTTCCAAAGAATATATTAGCATGTTCTGTTATTTCTTTTACATATTGTAATTTTTCTTTAAGAACTGATACCATTCCTTTTAAGAACTCGTACTTAGTAGTAGCTTCTTCTTCTGTTATGAATCCAGCTTCAACTAAAAATGGTAATGCTAAATCTGTTAAATAAGCATCATCTGCGTCTTTTATATAATGTTGGTTAACCCAATTTAATTTTTCAGTGTCAAATACTCCACCACTCTTAGATACTCTTTCTACAGAGAATGCATTTTCTAATTCTTCCATAGAGAATATTTCTTGATTATCTTCTGGAGACCATCCAACTAATGCAACATAGTTTATTAATCCTTCTGGTAAGTATCCTTTTTTCTTGAAATCTTCAACTGCAACATCACCATGTCTTTTACTTAATTTTTTCTTCTCGCTATTAAGTATGTTTGGTAAATGTACAAATGTTGGAGCTTCCCATCCAAATGCTTCATATAAATAAACATGCTTCGGAGTTGAAGAAACCCATTCTTCTCCTCTTATAACATGAGTTATTTTCATTAAGTGGTCATCAACTACAACTGCAAAGTGGTAAGTTGGGAATCCATCAGTCTTTATTAAAACTTGATCATCTAAATCATTAGTATTGAATTCAGTTTCTCCTCTAACTAAGTCAGTAAACTTTATAACATGATTTTCTGGTAATCTTAGTCTTATAACATGAGGAACTCCTGCTGCTATCTTCGCTTCAACTTCTTCTTTAGTAAGATCTCTACAATGACCATCGTATTTTGGAGTTTCTCCAGCTTCTTTTTGCTTTTCTCTTACTTCATCTAATCTCTCTTTTGTACAGAAGCAGTAATATGCTTGTCCATTATCTAATAATTGGCTTATATAATCTTTATATATATCTAATCTTTCTGATTGTATGTATGGACCATATTCACCTTTTTGAGTTATATTTCCATTCTCATCTAGTACAACACCTTCAGTGTGGTTAACTCCACCCCAAGCCATACCAGTAAGCATGTTTTCTATTGCACCATCAACTAATCTTGTTTGGTCTGTATCTTCTACTCTTAATATGTATTCTCCACCCATTTTTTTTGCAAATAAATAGTTGTATAAAGCTGTTCTTAAACTACCTATATGAACAAACCCTGTTGGACTTGGAGCAAATCTTACTCTTACGCTCATTTTGTTACCTCCTATAATTATCGTCTATATTTATAATATCAAAATAATGTATATTTTATTTTTATTATATCCAGTAAATGCAAAAAAATATTCTATTAGGAATTGCTTATGAACTCTTTTGAATAATAATTATCGATATCCTCAAATTAATATAATTTATTATATGATAAAAATCTATTATTTTCTACATTCATTTTGTGGATAACTTAATTTCCGACATAGTTAAAATAGTATATATATCCACATTTTAATCGAATATGTTAATAACTCCGTGGATTATATATACTATTTTTAATTTATACTAACCTAACTTTACGTTATTCTTTACAAATTCAGATTCTACTCTTGATTTTATGTCTTCTAAAGTTAATAATTCTTTTTCATCTGCATCTCTTAATTTAAATTCTACTTTACCTTCAGTTATATCTTTACCAACTGTAATTCTCATTGGTATCCCTATTAATTCAGCATCCTTAAATTTAACTCCAGCTCTTTCATCTCTATCATCTAGTAAAACTTCTACACCCATAGCTTGTAATTCACTGTATATATTTTGTGCAGCTTCCATATGTTCTGCTTTCTTTATATTTACTGGTACAACTACTAATTGATATGGCGCTATAGCTAATGGCCATACTATACCATTATCATCATGGTGTTGTTCTATTATAGCTGCAGCTGTTCTCTCTACACCTATTCCATAACATCCCATTACTATTGGTTTAGATTTACCGTCATTGTCTATAAAGTTAGCTCCCATAGTTTCAGAATACTTAGTCCCTAATTTAAATATATGACCAACTTCTACTCCTCTAGCTATCTCTAAATCAGCACCACAACAAGTACATTTATCACCTTTTTGTACGTTTCTAAAATCTCCTACAACTCCCTCGAAATCTCTTCCATAGTTAGCATTTTGTATATGATAATCTGTTTTATTTCCACCTACACCTATGTTACTTTGCTCTGCTACTTCTTTATCTATAAATATATAATCTGCCTTAATTCCTATTGGACCAGCAAATCCTACTTCTGCATTAGTTAATTCATTTACAATTTCTTCTCTTGCAAGATCAAATTCTATAACCTCACCTATAGCATTGCAAACTTTTACTTCATTTACTTCTCTATCTCCTCTTACTAAAACTACTACTGTTTTTCCATCAGCTTCATATATTAATGTTTTAGCAAATTTGTCTGCTGATACATTAAAGAATGTTTCTAACTCTTCTATAGTATGAACTCCTGGAGTGTGAACTGGATTTAATTCTCTCATTTCTTCTTTTGCTGGAACTGTGTTTACTGATTCTGCCTTCTCAATGTTAGCTGCGTAATCACAACCACTACAGAATACTATTTCATCTTCTCCAACTTCTGATTTAACCATGAATTCAGCTGAAGTTGAACCACCTATAGCTCCTGAATCTGCTTGAACTGGACTATTTTCTAATCCACATCTAGCAAATATGCTAGTATAAGCTTCAAACATATCTTGGTATGATTTGTCTAATCCAGCTTCATCTACGTCAAAACTGTATGCATCTTTCATTGTAAAAGTCTTAGTTCTCATAACCCCAAATCTTGGTCTTCTTTCATCTCTATACTTAACTTGTATTTGATATAAATTTAATGGAAGTTGTTTATATGAAGTTATCTCTTGTCTTATTATGTCTGTAAATACTTCCTCATGAGTTGGTCCAAGACAGAAATCTCTTGAGTTTCTATCCTTTAATCTCATCATTTCAGCTCCCATTACATCCCATCTACCAGATTCTTTCCAAAGTTCTGCTGGTATTAATCCTGCACATAGTATTTCTTGGCAACCTTTCTTTTCTAATTCTTCTCTTATTATAGCTTCTATTTTTTTGAAAACTCTTAATCCCATTGGTAATTGGTTGTATACCCCTGAAGACATTTTCTTTATCATACCTGCTCTTAACATTAACTGATGACTTGTTATTTCTGCATCATTTGGAACTTCTCTTAACGTTGGCATTAACATCTTTGACATTTTCATATTAAACTTCCTCCTATTTTTATGATTTTATTTTTTGTTACTTTTTTGACTTTATAAATTAAAAAAACCTCTCGCCTCTATACATAGTATAGAGACGAAAGGTTGAATTTCCGCGGTACCACTCTAGTTAGCCATAAGGCTCTCTTTAGGAGATATAACGGTCTCTACCGTAAAAGCTTTTTAACGCTTTTATGCTAAAAGATTGGTTCAAAGATTTATTCTTAGAAACTCTCACCAACGTTTCCTCTCTGTGAAGCTTTAACCCTCTACTATTTCTTTATCATAGCTTTTTGTTATAATTTAGTATATACATTTATATAAATAAGTTTACTATTTTATATAATCTATCTTATTAAATATAATAATATATTATTTAATATTAGTTGTCAACTTTAACTAATAAACATATGCTTTGAGCTGCGATACCTTGCTTGCTTCCTGTGAATCCAAGCCCCTCTTCTGTAGTTGCTTTAACATTTATATTATTTATATCTGTAATTAAAGCTTTGCATATATTTTCTCTCATATTTTGTATATGAGGTGCCATTTTAGGACTTTGTGCTATTATTGTACAATCTATATTTCCTATAACATATCCCTTATCCTTTATTAAATTATAAACAAATTCTAATAATTTTATACTATCAGCACCCTTATATTTTTCATCAGTATCAGGGAAATGTTTACCGATGTCGCCTAATGCTAGTGCTCCTAATATTGAATCCATCACCGCATGAACTAATACATCTGCATCAGAGTGACCTAATAATCCTGTTTCATGTGGAACATGAACTCCACCTATTATTAATTTTCTTCCCTCAACTAATTTATGTACATCATATCCTGATCCAATTCTCATTTTCTGCCTCCTATTAACCTTGAATTTTTAATATTTGAGTTCCTATATTTATATCTTCTTGAGTAGTAATTTTTATATTATTGTACGACCCTTCTACCATTTTAACTTTATATCCTATACGTTCCACTAACATAGCATCATCTGTACCGTAAAACCCATTTTTAAATGCATCTTCATAAGACTTTAACAGTATATTGTAATCAAATGTTTGAGGTGTTTGAACTGCCCAAAGCTTACTTCTATCAGGTGTATCAATTATATCATTTTTATCATTTATCACTTTTATTGTATCTTTAACCCTAACACCTACTACTACAGCTTTATGCTTTTTAACTTCTTCTATACTTTTATCTATAGTGCATTCTGAAACAAACGGTCTTGCTCCATCATGAATTAATACTGTATCACATTTATTATCTAATAATTTTAATCCATTATATACTGAGTCTTGTCTTTCATTTCCACCATAAGCTATTTTTATATTTTCAAATTTGTATTTTTTTAATATATTTTCTTTGAAAAATTCAGCTTCTTCTTCTTTTATTACAACAACTATATCTTGTATATTTTTATGTTTGTAGAATTTTTCAATTGTATAGGCAATTATTTCTTTTTCATTAAGTTTTATAAATTGCTTATTTATTTCCATTTTCATTCTGCTTCCAGTCCCTGCTGCTACTATAACAACTCCGTTCATATATTCACCTCTTCGTAAATTATATATTTATCTTGTTCTACTATAAAAAGTCTCCGAAAATACGGAGACTTTTTAATATACTAGTTTTTTGGTTTTCCAAATATCATTCTTCCTGCAGGAGTTTGCAACACTGATGTAACTAAAACCCTTATAGTTTCACCCATGTGCTTTCTTCCTCCGTCTACAACTATCATTGTTCCATCATCAAGATATGCAATACCTTGACTGTTTTCTTTACCTTCTTTAACCACTTGCACTATCATTTCTTCTCCTGGTATTGCAACCGGCTTAACAGCATTAGCTAGTTCATTAATATTTAAAACTTCAACACCTTGAACTTGAGCTACTTTATTTAAATTAAAATCATTAGTAACTACTTTACCATTTAAAACACTAGCTAGTTTTAAAAGTTTCATATCTACTTCAGCTATATCATTAAAATCCGATTTGCTTATTTCAACTTCTATTTGTAATTCTTCTTTTATTATATTTAATATATCTAAACCTCTTCTTCCTCTAACTCTTTTTAAATCATCAGAAGAATCCGCTATGTGTCTTAACTCATCTAATACAAACTCTGGTATAACAAGTTTTCCCTCAATAAAACCTGTTTTACATATATCAGCTATTCTACCATCTATTATTACACTAGTATCTAGTACCTTAGGTGGTATAGCCTTAACTTCTTTTTTAGTTCCTTTTTCTTTCATTGATGTCAATCTTCCAAGCTTATTTAAGTTAAATAAATCATCTTTACTTTTAAGTGCTACCCTAATTCCTAGGTAACCCATAAATCCATATGTAACTAATGATAGTATTCCTCCTACTATTGGAACTGAGTTTACTAATCCACTCACTAAGTAAGCTATAACAAACCCTACTATAAGACCTATAGATCCCAATAATATATCGGTCTGAGGATATTTAGATATTTCTTTATCCATAACTTTAGCAAAATCTTTAAATTTATTTATAACCCAAGGCTCTATCGCATAGAATATAAGCCCTATAATTATCCCAACTGACACAGATGCTATGATGCCATTTACATCTGTTCCAAATGTAAGAACTGGAAATTGTTTCATTAATGTAGAATATGTAGTAATACCTACAGTAAGTCCAAGTATCCCAATTATAATTCTTGTTATTTTTTGTATCAACTCTTCACCCCCTGGTTATATATTTATCTATATATTTTTTTATTATAATCCATAATACCTAAATTATTCAAGAACAAAGTGGTAAAACATATTATATGTGTCTATCTAATAATACCAATTGTTTCATTTTTATAAGTCCATTTTTAATATAAGTTGCTCTAATTTCACCAATACCTTCAACATAATCTAAATCTTCAATAGATGCATTTAGTATCTCATGGAAGTTATCAAAATAATTAACTAAATTATCTATAATTGTTGCTGGTAACCTGTGTATTTTATTAAGAATTCTATATCCTCTAGGTCTTATAGCCATATCTAAATTTTCTGAGAAGCCACTATATCCTAATAATTTAGCCATATTAGGTAAGTCTATTAGCTCCTCTGGAGAAAGACTCTTTATTTTTTTCTTAAAATCTAATATATCTACATTTTGTCTACTATAATCTTTAAATATTAATTTTTGATCACTTCTCGTAGTTCCCATTAGCTCTTCTAATTGCATACTAACCAATGTACCTTCTTTTCCTAGCTCAATTACATATTTTTCAATTATATTTGTAATTCTCATTACCATTTCCATTTTTTGAATTACAACTGCTACATCGTATATAGTTACTAAGTCATTAAATTCTAGCGCATTTAAATTTATTACAGCTTGGTCTAACACTGATTTATACTTTTCTAAAGTCTGAAGAGCTTGATTTGCTTTTGTAAATATTTTTGAGATTTCTTCTAATGCGTATTTTTGATCTTCCCTATAAACAGTTATTACATTTCTTCTTTGAGATATAGCTATTACAATAGCTCCAGTTTGCTTAGCTACTCTTTCAGCTGTTCTATGTCTTGTCCCTGTTTCAGATGTTGAGATAGAGTAATCTGGAATAAGTTGTGCATTTGCAAATAATATTTTCTTTATATCTCCACTAAGCACTATAGCTCCATCCATCTTGGCTAATTCATATAAAAATGCAGGTGAATATTCTGCATTAACATTAAATCCTCCATCTACTACTTTCATAATTTCTTCACTATTTGCAATAACTATAAGTCCCCCTGTTTTAGCTTTAAGGACGTTTTCTAAACCTTTCCTTAATGGGCTTCCCGGAGATATCATTTTCAATGCATGCAATACATTCTTATTATTTAAGATATCTTCCATTATTCTTTATTCCCCCCTAATACTATATTTATAGCTTGTCTTAAGTTATCAACTGGCCATATTTCTATGCCTTTTATATCTTTTACTGCTTCATAATTATTTCTTGGAATAACCATTTTTGTAAAACCTAGTTTTTTACATTCAGAAACTCTTTTTTCAATATAACTAACAGCTCTTACTTCTCCAGTTAAACCAACCTCACCTGTAACTACTGTTTTTTCATCTACAGTAATATTTTTAAAACTAGATGCAACAGCAATAATTACACCTAAGTCTATAGAAGGTTCATTTATCTTTATTCCACCTACTATATTTAAATACACATCTTGATTTTGAATTTGCAACCCAACACGCTTTTCTAAAACTGCTAAAAGCATAGATACCCTGTTATAATCAACACCGGTTGCTGTTCTCTTTGGAATACCAAAACTTGTTGGAGATACTAATGCCTGTAATTCTAAAAGCATCGGTCTAGTTCCTTCTACTGTAGATATTATTACTGACCCAGCTACGTCTTTTGGTTTCTCTGATATAAGTATTTTTGATGGATTTTCTAATTCAACCAATCCTAAGTCCCTCATCTCAAATACTCCAAGTTCATTAGTAGACCCAAATCTATTTTTTACAGCTCTAACTAATCTATACGTGTTATATCTCTCTCCCTCGAAATATAATACAGTATCAACCATATGCTCTAAAAGCTTTGGTCCTGCCAGCGAACCTTCTTTAGTTACATGTCCAACTATGAAGGTTGATATACCCATTTTTTTAGAAATCTTCATAAATTTAGAAGTTCCTTCTTTAATTTGGCTAACAGTACCAGGAGCTGATGCTATTTCTGGACTATAAACAGTTTGAATAGAATCTAATATTATAAGCTGTGGATCTATACTTTCCAATTGAGCTTCTATCAAACTTAAGTTATTTTCTGCAAATATATATAAATTATCAGAACTAATTCCTAATCTTTGAGCTCTCATTTTTATTTGAGATTCTGATTCTTCTCCTGATATATAAAGTACTCTTTTACCTGAATTAGCAACATTACTTGAAACCTGTATTAAAAGAGTTGATTTTCCTATACCAGGATCTCCTCCTACAAGTACTAAAGAATCTTTTACAACTCCTCCTCCTAGTACCCTATCTAGTTCGTTTATACATGTTGAAAATCTCTCTTCTTCTCTAGCTTGTATAGAGTTTATCTTTACTGGCTTAGAAGAAGACTTGTCTATTATAAATACGTCTTTTTTTAATCCTTTTTGTTCTATCTCTTCCACAAATGTATTCCATTTAGTACATTCTGGGCACTTTCCAAGCCATTTAGATGTTTCATAACCACATTCTTGACATACATACTTTGTTTTTATTTTCGCCATTTTTAACTCATCCTTAATTTCTATAATTCTATAGTTCTATATAATTTTAACATATGTGTGGTATATTATGTAAAGTTAATAGTCAAATTTACTATAAGTACAATAAAAGGGGGTAATCCTCCCCCCTTTATATATTACTACTACTTACTTATAAATACTATATTATTATCTTTAACTTCTGCTATAACAATACTTCCTTTTTTTACAGTCCCTCTCAATATAGCTTCAGATAACTGATCTTCTAATTCTTTTTGTATTGCCCTTTTTAATGGTCTTGCTCCATATTCTAAATCAAGACCTTCTTTTGCTATTAATTTTACTGCTTCTTCGCTTATTTCTAAATCTATATCCATTTCTTTTAGTCTTTTAATTACGTCTTTAGTCATTAATTTTACTATTTTACCTATATGTGATTCTAATAATGAATGGAATACTATTATATCGTCTATTCTATTTAAGAATTCTGGTCTAAAACCTTTTTTCAATTCCGCCATTATATTTTCTTTCATTTTTTCATAACTTGTTTTAGCTTCTTCGTCTTTATCTTTTATAGAAGCAAATCCAAGTGATTTTTCTTTTCCTATTTTAGTTGCACCAACATTTGAAGTCATTATAATTATAGTATTCTTAAAATCTACTGTTCTTCCTTTTGAGTCTGTAAGTCTTCCATCATCTAATATTTGTAATAAAATATTAAAAACATCAGGATGTGCTTTTTCTATTTCATCAAATAAAACAACAGAGTATTGATTTCGTCTAACTTTTTCAGTCAATTGGCCTCCTTCGTCATAGCCTATATATCCAGGAGGAGAACCTATAAGCTTTGATACAGCATGCTTTTCCATATACTCTGACATATCTATTCTTATAACTTGATTTTGGTCTCCAAATTGAACTTCTGCTAATACTTTAGATAATTCTGTTTTACCAACCCCTGTTGGCCCTAGGAATAAAAATGAACCTATTGGTCTGTTAGGGTCTTTAAGTCCTGCTCTTGACCTTCTTATAGCACTAGAAATGGCTTTTACAGCTTGTTCTTGACCAACAACTCTATCATGTAGTATTTCTTCTAGCCTTAATAATTTATCAGACTCTTCTTCTACTATTTTGTTTACAGGTATTCCTGTCCACAACTCTACTACTTCTGCTATCGTATCTGCATCTACTGTATCTGTGTATTTAGACATCTTATTCCATTGATGTTTAACTTCTTCTAATTGATTTTTAAGAACTTCTTGCTCATCTTTTATTTTTGCTACTTTCTCAAAATCTTGGTATTTAACTGCTTCTTCTTTTTCTTTAATTATTATTTGAATTTCTTCTTCTAATCCTTTTATTTCAGCTGGAGGAGTACTTTTTCTTAATCTAACCTTTGATGCAGCTTCATCAATTAAATCTATAGCTTTGTCTGGCAAATATCTATCATTAATGTATCTTGTAGACAATTCAACTGCTGAATGAATAGCTTCATCGCTTATTTTAACCCTATGATGCTCTTCATATTTAGGTCTAAGACCTTCTAGTATTTTTATTGTATCTTCTTTAGTAGGCTCATTTACCATAACAGGTTGAAATCTTCTTTCTAAAGCAGCATCTTTTTCTATATGTTTTCTATACTCATCTATAGTTGTTGCTCCTACTACTTGTATCTCACCTCTGGCTAATACTGGTTTAAGTATATTAGAGGCATCAATTGTGCTTTCTCCTGTTGCTCCAGCACCTATTATCGTGTGTAGTTCATCAATAAATAAAATTATGTTCCCATTTTTTATAACTTCATCTATAACTTGTTTTATTCTTTCTTCAAACTCACCTCTATATTTAGCTCCTGCAAGCATTGATCCCATATCTAGTGTATACAATATTTTATTTCTAAGATTTTCTGGTACATTGCCTTTCGCTATATCAATAGCTAATCCCTCTGCTACAGATGTTTTTCCAACACCTGGATCTCCAATTAAAACTGGATTATTTTTTGTTCTTCTACTTAATATCTGTACTATCCTTTCAATTTCTTTTTCTCTCCCTATAACTGGATCTATTTTATTTTGAGATGCATACTGAGTAAGATTTCTTCCGTATTTATCTAATAATTTTGTTGAGGCTTCTTGTACTTTATTTGAACGAGTAATTTCCTGTTCCTGCTGAACAGAATACTCATCTAGCCCCATCATATCTATTATCAATTGAACTATATCTTTTTCATCTATCCCTTGTGCCTGTAGTATTTTAATACCTATTCCTTCACCTTCTTGAACTATTGCAAGTAATATATGTTCTGTTCCTATATAATTATTTTTTAATTTATTTGCAAACATACCTGAAAGTTCTAATATTTGTTTACATCTAGGACTTAGTGTTATATCTGCTACAGGTAAATCTGATTTTCCTTTTATTTCTATTATTTTTTCTTCTAATATATCTTCTGTTAATCCTAGATTGGTTAAAACTTTTGATGCTATACCTTCTTTTTCTTTTAAAAGGCCTAATAATATATGTTCACTTCCAACAACCTTATGACCTAGTTTCTGTGCAGACTCTAAACTTAAATCTATTGCTTTTTTAGCCTTTTGAGTAAATCTATTAAAATACACACAATCTCCTCCTCTCTATATGTTTAACTACTTATATGTCATATTTGTGAACGTTATAAAATGTTTGGTTAATATATAATATATATGCATTTTTTATATTAAAGTTACACTTTAAAGCTTAACTTTCTATTACCATTATCTAAATTTTAATAACATTATTTTGAAATTTAATAAGGCTCCAGATTTAAATATCAGGAGCCATTACTATCTACTTACTACTTATTATTTGTGCAATCTATTATCTTTTGGGCTATTTGATTTGGAACTTCTTCATACTTTTCTAATTCCATCTCAAAGCACCCTCTGCCTTGGGTCATAGCTCTTAAATCTATAGCATATTTAAAAGTTTCAGCTTGAGGTGCTTGAGCATAAATTACTTGTTTTCCATAATCATCAAATTCCATTCCAAGTATTTTACCTCTTCTTTTATTAATGTCGCCCATAATATCTCCCATGTATTCTTCTGGAATTATTATTTTCAATTTCATAATTGGCTCTAATAATATTGACTGTCCTTCTTCCATCCCTTTTTTAAATGCAGCATTTGCAGCCATTTTAAAGGCCATCTCTGAAGAATCTACATCATGATATGACCCGTCATAAAGTGTTGCTTTTATATTTGTAACAGGGAATCCTGCTAGCACTCCCTTTGTCATAGAATCTCTCAACCCTTTTTCTACAGCAGGTATATATTGCTTAGGTACAGATCCTCCAAAGATTGCTTCTGCAAATTCAAAATCATTCTTACTTCTTTCAAATTTTATTTTAACATCTCCAAATTGTCCATGGCCTCCAGATTGTTTCTTATGTCTACCTTGAACATCTGCAACTCCTTTTATCGTTTCTCTATAAGCAACTTTTAAATCTTCTAATTCTACATCTACACCAAATTTTTCTTTCATTTTGGCTTTGACAGTGTTTATGTGTAATTCACCTTGACCACCTATAAGTGCTTGCTTAGTTTCAGAATTTCTATACCATTTAACAGTTGGATCTTCTTCAGTGATTTTATTTAAAGCTGCTCCTACTTTTTCTTCATCACCTTTATTTTTAGGAAGTACTGCATAATATATTTGAGGCTTAGGTAGCCCTAAATCTGTTAAAGCTTCTTCATCTTTATCTAATGATACGGTATCTCCAGTTTGTAATGAATTAACCTTAGTTATTACAACTATATCTCCACACTTAGCTTTATCTACTTCTATAAGTTCTTTGTTTTTTATAGTGTACAAATTGTATATTTTATCTTTTACTGATTTATTTATATTAAATATTTCTATGTCTTTATTTATTTCACCTTTTATAACTTTTAAGTAAGACATTTTACCTATAAATGGGTCAACTATCGTTTTAAATATTTGCCCTTTAAATTTACCTTGATAGTCATTATATTTTGGTTCTAAATATTTAGATACAGTTTCTAAAATTTCTCCTGTTCCTATATTATTTATTGTTGATCCACATATTACAGGTATTATATCTCCTCTTTGCATGCCTATCGTTATACCTTTTTGGATATCTTTTGAACTTAATTCTTCTCCATTAAAATATTTGTCTAGTATTTCATCATCAGTTTCAGCTATAAGTTCCATTAAAGCTTCTTTTACACTCACAGCCTCATCTTTAAATTCACCTTCTAATTCATCCATATTCTCAAATACATTATGTAATTTGATGAATTCTTTATCTTTGTATATAGGTATAAT
This sequence comes from uncultured Peptostreptococcaceae bacterium, assembly GCA_947072565.1. Taxonomy (GTDB): domain Bacteria; phylum Bacillota; class Clostridia; order Peptostreptococcales; family Peptostreptococcaceae; genus Romboutsia_D. Next base: position 18,662 of record CAMTIM010000032.1, read on the forward strand.
CATAGGAACTACTTTGTTTCCATATTTTTCTCTTAGCATAGATAAAGTATCTTTATATCTAGCTTTTTCGTTATCTATTTTATTTATAAACATTATTTTAGGAATATTATGAGTTAATTCTAAAGACTTTTCTGTTCCAACTTGAATATCAGTTGTTGCGTCTATTACTATTATAGCTGCATCACTAGCACTAAGAGATGATATAACTTCACCACTAAAATCAAAATATCCTGGAGTATCTAATAAATTATACTTATAATCATTATACTCAACTGGCACCAATCCCATACTATATGTCATATTTACTTTATCCATTATTTTAGGTATTTTATTGGTTAAATTTGATGTATACGCTATAGCTTCAATTAAATTTGTTTTACCACAACCACTGTGGCCTAGTATTGCTATGTTTCTTAGCATATCGTTATCATAAACCTTCATATAAGCACCTACCTTTTAATATTTATACAAAATTCATATATTACATTCTATTTCTTAGTTACTTTTATTCATAACTTTCTCTTGATAAGTCTGTAACTTTTCTTTTGTACTACAGGTCTTAAAGTGTTATATTAATAGTTATTTCCTAAGAAATAACCACTTCAAGTAATTATTGATATATATTTAATATGAAGCCTTTCAGATAAGTACTTCTACATATAATAATACTTTTCCTCTTTCTATAGAATTATCTCCTACAATAGTTTTGAAAATACATAAATCATATAATATATAAATATTTCATTGAAAATGTAATTAAATTACGTTTATCTAAGTTGCAAATAAATGTAATTACTTAGGTGATCTAAAATATATATATTTATAAATATATATTCATGAACTCATATATAATTCCATTTATTCATTAGATGCTATATTATTTATATATATAATTTTTTTTATATTATAAAATTCTAAAAATATTGTTCCTTGAAAAACATTTTATATTTTATGTTTAAACTATAAAAAGTCTCTATATGTTTATTTAAACATATAGAGACTTTTTATTAATTTATATTATTTTTTCATTGTCATTAATAATTGTTTATCTCCAACTATTTCATTTTTAGCTACACTTATTTCTTTGATTATACCATTTGTTTTAGCCACTATTATAGTTTCCATTTTCATAGCTTCAATTACTATTAATGGTTGATTTTGTTTTACTTCTTCATCTTCTTTTACTAAAATTTCAACTACTTTTCCTGGTATACTAGCTCCAATTTGTAAAACATCATTCATATCAGCTCTTACTATGTCTTTTATATTACCAGAATAATTATTATCTTTTATTTCTATTTCTCTTATCATTCCATTTAATTCAAATGCTATTGTTCTAGTTCCATTTTCTTTAACTTCACCTATATCTATTAATTTTATAGTTAATACTTTACCTTCTTCTATCTCAACTTCACATTCTTCGCCCTTATTTAATCCATAGAAGTATACATGACTTTCAAGTTTAGATATATCATTATATGATTGTAAATGATTTAGATAATCTTCATATACTTTAGGGTATAAAGTATAACTCAATATATTTCTTATATTAGTATTCATGTTGAATTTTTCATCTAAATATTTTTTAACACTTTCAAAATCTTCTTTCGGTATTAAAGTTCCAGGTCTTACATCTATAGGTTTTTCTCCTTTTAACACCATTGTTTGTATATCTTTTGGTATACCGCCTTCTGGTTGACCTATCATTCCCTTACAATAATCAAGTACTGAATCAGGGAAAGATAATTTTTCACCTTCATTTAATATATTATCCTTTGTTAAGTTATTTTTAACCATGAAAATAGCTAAATCACCTACCACTTTAGATGATGGCGTAACCTTTATGATATCACCTAAAATATCATTGGCTTCTTTATACATGTCTTTTACTTTATCAAATTTATTAACCAAACCTAAGCTATCTGCTTGAGGTTTTAAATTTGTATATTGGCCACCAGGTATTTCATATTTATATATTTCAGCAGAAGGATTACATAATCCACTTTCAAATTTAGAATATACTTTTCTTAAATCCTTATAGTAGCTTCCTATTTCTTCATATCCATATAAATTTATATTTGTATCTCTTTCTGTGTTTTTAAGAGCTTCTATTATAGCATTCATTGACGGCTGGCTTGTTAACCCTGCCATTGTCTCTAGTGCTCCATCTACAATATCAACACCTGCTTGTGATGCCATCAAACAAGTTGCTACTCCATTTCCACTTGTATCGTGTGTGTGTAAATGTATAGGAGTACTTACATTCTTCTTTAATTCTTTTATTAATGTATATGCAGCATATGGCTTAAGCAAACCAGCCATATCTTTTATACATATAATATCAGATCCTAAACTTTCTAGCTCTTGAGCCATCCTTACATAATATTCTAAATCATATTTAGTTTTTGTTTTATCTAATATATCACCTGTATAACATATACTCGATTCTACTATTTTACCTGTATCAAGTGCTGCTGATATAGATGGTTTCATATTCTCAACCCAGTTTAAAGAATCAAATATTCTAAACACATCTATTCCTTTTTGTGCAGATTCTTTTATAAATTCTTCTATTACATTATCAGGGTAATTCTTATATCCAACTCCATTAGAAGCTCTAAATAACATTTGGAACATTATATTTGGTATTGCTTCTCTTAGCTTTTCTAACCTAATCCATGGAGACTCATTTAAAAATCTATATGCAACATCATAAGTAGCCCCTCCCCACATTTCAAGAGAAAATAAATCTTTCATATAATCATTAGTTGGTTGAGCTACTTTTAATAAATCATATGTTCTAAGTCTTGTCGCAAGTAGTGATTGATGTGCGTCTCTCATTGTTGTATCTGTAAGAAGTAATTTACTTTCATTTTTAATACTTTCTATATACTTTTCTTTTCCTAATCTATTAAATAAATCTCTGCTTCCTTCTGTTGTTATTATTTCTTTACTTAACTTTGGAACATATAATTCATCAAATAATGGTTTTTCACTACATTTATTTTCATTTACAACTGCATTACCTATAAATTGAAGAAGTTTTGTTCCTCTATCTTTACTTTCCCTTATTTCAAATAAATCTGGATTTTCATCTATAAATTTAGTACTACATTTTCCATCTTTAAATATAGGATTATTTAATACGTTTACTAAAAATCCTATATTTGTCTTAACACCTCTAACCCTAAATTCTTTTATCGATCTTACAGTTTTATTTATTGCCCCTGCAAAAGTTCTATCCCAAGATATAGTTTTTACCAATAAACTGTCATAATGAGGATTTATATTAGCACCTGTAAATCCATTACCACCATCTAATCTAATTCCACACCCTGAACCAGTTCTATAAACTTGAATTTTACCCGTATCTGGCATAAATTTATTTTTAGGATCTTCTGTTGTTATTCTACATTGTATAGAATATCCTCTTACTTCAATACTTTCTTGAGATTTTATATTTATCTCTTCACTATCTAATTTATATCCTTGAGCTATTAATATTTGACTTTGTACTATGTCTATCCCTGTAATCATTTCAGTTACGGTATGTTCTACTTGAACTCTAGGGTTCATCTCTATAAAATAATGCTCTCCATTTTCATCTACTAAGAATTCTAGTGTACCCGCATTAACATATCCTACATGTCTAGCAATTTTTAAAGCATCATCACATATATTTTTTCTTAGTTCATCGTCTAAAGAAAAAGCAGGTGCGTATTCGATTATTTTTTGGTGCCTTCTTTGAACTGAGCAATCTCTTTCATATAAGTGAACTATATTACCATGTTTATCTCCTAAAATTTGTACCTCTATATGTTTAGGATTAGATATATATTTTTCAATAAAAATAATATCTTCACCAAATGCTTTTTTAGATTCACTACAAGCAGTTTTATACTCTATTTTTAAATCAGATTCATCATATACAACTCTCATACCTCTACCGCCTCCACCATTAGAGGCTTTAAGCATTACTGGATATCCGATTTTTTTTGCAACTTCTTTTGCTTCTTCTACAGTTTTTATAGATTTGTCTATTCCCGGAATAGTAGCAACTCCAACTTCTTTTGATATCTGTTTAGAGTTAATCTTGTCTCCCATCATGTTCATAACATCTGCAGATGGACCTATAAATATAATTCCATTTTCCTCACATTTACGAACGAATTCTGGATTCTCAGATAAAAACCCATATCCAGGATGAATTGCATCTACGTTTTTCCTTTTAGCTAAATCAATTATACTATCTATATCTAAATATGCATCTATTGGCCCTTTATCTTCCCCAATTAAGTAAGATTCATCTGCTTTTGTTCTAAATAATCCATACTTATCTTCCTTACTATATATACCTACACTTTTTATACCCAATTCAGAGCAAGCCCTAAATATTCTTATTGCGATTTCTCCACGATTTGCGACTAGTATCTTATTAATTTTTTTAAGCATAATATGAATCGTACCCCCTTATTCTTATCTTATTAAAGAGTATAGCCTATTTCACTTTAATTTTAAATGATTTTGATGAAGTTTCTTAATAAGTAAGACAAATTCATCAAAGTAAATAACTTATCACTTATATAACTCATTTTTACCTAACTAAAGTTAAGAGCTTTTTAATAGATACTCATTCAAAAATAAACAATAACACATATAATTTATATGATTTATTGTTTATCTGTTTATTATATTTAATCTCTATTAAAAATTTAGTTTAATTTTTTCAATAAAAAAAGAACCTAGAATAAAATATTCTAAGTTCTTAAATAAGTTCATGCAAAAAAAGATTACGTGGCTACGTCTTACTCTCCCAGGCAGTTGCCCACCAAGTACCATCAGCGCTAAAGAGCTTAACTTCTGTGTTCGGAATGGGAACAGGTGTATCCTCTTTGCTATAATAACCACATAATCTTTATGTT
>CAMTIM010000033.1 GCA_947072565.1 uncultured Peptostreptococcaceae bacterium
ATTTTACAAATGTAGTAGAAACATTGAACGTAAAAGATGAATATTTTATATTGAGTAAAATGGGCTATAGCTTTAAAATGATAAAAAAAATAATAAGAAGAGAAATAGGATTAATGTATAGTATTCCGCTAATTTTAGGAACATTAAATGGATTCTTTGCATTGATTTGTTATAGATATATGCTGGTTGATACCTTAATTGGAAACTTACAGATTTTAAAACTTCCGTTAATTTACACAAGTATTATATTTGTAATAATTTATTTAATTTTTTATCTTATTCCAATCAATTCATGTAAAAAAACAATATTTAAAGTAAATAGTATATAAAAATCTAATATATATTAGCATAAAAATCTATAGAATCATTTATGTATCAATCAACTTTTGATAAGCTTTGATTAGAACACATTAAGTAAAATAAAACTAATTAAATTGTAAATAATTGACTTTTAATAAAAATAAATATAAACTTTAATAAAGTTTAACTTTATTAAAAAAAAATAAATAAAATTAAAGAAATGAGGTCACATAATGATTCCTAAATGGATAGAAGGTTTAAATGATGAGGATTTAAATTTTATAAAAAAGTTTATATTAGCATCAGGATCACTTAAGGAAGTTGCAAACTTATACAATGTAACTTATCCAACTGTAAGACTAAGATTAGATAAATTAATAAAAAAGATTGAGATTAATGAAAGTAATAGTGGCGATCCATATGTATCACTAGTTAAGCAGTTAGCACTACAAGATAAATTAGATTTTGACACTGCAAAACTTTTGATATCAGAATACAAGAAAATTGAAAAGGAGAAATAAAACTATGATTCAAAAGGTAAATTTTTTAACTATAGTTATATTGCCAATAGGATTTATATTAGTACAAACATTGTTGTCAAAGAATGATAGTAAGTATCCAGGTCTTATTATACCTATACTTAATTTTTTATTTTCTATAGTAGCAATAATACAAACACCTAATTTAAAGAACATGTTATCTGGTTGTATTATGTGCTATATCCCAACAGTAATTGCTGTAATGATCTTATATATATGTCGAACAAACATAAAGAAAAAAAATCAAATGATTAAGATGAAGATACAAGATTTAGAATAGCTAAAGTTTTAAATAATCTAAATAAATTTTTTTGTATTGATTTTTTGTATAAATAAGTGTTTATGAAAGGGAGTTTATAAAATGGATATAAGAAAACAAAATGAAATTGCTTGGAATAATGAAGTTAAGATAGGGAATAAATGGACACTACCTATAAGCTCTGAAGAAGTAGAAATGGCTAAAAAAGGAAAGTACAAATTATTATTAACTCCAACAAAACCTGTAACTAAAGAATGGATTGGAAATATAAGAGGAAAAAAAGTACTTTGTCTTGCATCTGGGGGAGGTCAGCAAGGACCTATATTTTCTGCATTGGGTTGTGATGTTACAGTGTTTGACAATAGCAAAGGTCAGTTAGATAAAGATAAAATGGTGTCTGATAGAGATAATTTAACTATTAATTTAGAACAAGGTGATATGAGGGATTTATCAAGATTTGATAATGAAACTTTTGATTTTATTTTCCATCCAGTTTCTAACTGTTTTATAGATAATGTAGAAAAGGTATGGAAAGAATGTTATAGGGTACTAAAAACAGGAGGGGTATTAGTATCTGGGTTTTCTAATCCTCTTATATACATATTTGACCTGTATGAATGGGAACAAAATAATAAATTAATTTTAAAAAATAGTATCCCATACTCTGATATAGAACAACTTCCTAAAAATCAATTACAAGAGCGAATTCAAAATAAGGATACTTTAGAATTTGGGCACTCATTACAAAGTCAAATTGGGGGTCAAATTGATGCTGGATTTGTGATAGGTGGTTTTTATGAAGATAATTCTGATGGAGATTTATTGGATAAATATATAGATACATATATTGCAACTAAAGCAATAAAATTATAAATCTATCTAAGGTGGTATGGTAAAAATGAGAAGAAAAGACAGAGAGGTAACGAAAATAAGCGAGTTAATGGAAATTATAGCTCAATGTAAAGTTTGCAGAATAGGTATGCAAGATAAAGATGGACTTTATATCGTGCCGATGAATTTTGGTTATACATATGAAGATAATCAATTAGAGCTATTTTTTCATAGTGCAAAAGAAGGTAGAAAGATTAGTTCATTAAAAGATAATAATGAGGTATGCTTTGAAATGGATTGTGAACATAGACTTATTACAGCTGATGAAGCGTGCCAGTACGGATATTCGTATAAAAGTATTATTGGTAATGGAAAGGTTATATTTATTGATGATGCTAAAGAAAAAAAATTAGGGTTGTCAGCACTTATGAAGCACCAGACTGGAAAAGATTTTTCATTTGATGAAAAGATGATAAATAGTGTTTGTGTATTTAAAGTTATAGTTGATAATTATACTGGAAAATATCACATTTAGTGCTTATAAATTATTATGATATTTAACTTAAATGTCTCGCAAACGTGACCTTAATATTTACATTTAGGTTCATAAAATGTCACGTTTGCGGGGATGTAAATTTAGCAATTATTATTTGTTTCTTCAGGAATATAATTTAAAAATGTTTTTACATCTTGATTTATAACAATACTACATATAATAATAATTCCTAATATAGTACTTCCTACTATTAGAGTCCTAGGATTCATAAATTCACCTAATACGCCGCCAACAAAGTTCCCTATAGGAGAAATAGCCATAGCTAAAGTTCCAATAGTAGCAAAAACTTTTCCTCTTTTATCTGAAGGTGTTACTAGCATGATAGTTGAGTTTGCCATAGTATTAAATATAAACATAAAGGCAAATGCAATAGTAAAACATAAAATTATAATTATAAAGTTATTCATAAATGCACCTAGTCCTATAAAGGACATAAATATGAATATTGAAAAAAGATATATTTTATATTTATGATTTGGATTAATATTAATAAAAGATAAGACAAGCGTTCCTATTAAAAATCCAAAACTTTGGAATCCACTCAATAAACCATATTTAGTCATTCCTAGAGATGGGTCTGATAAAAACCAAGGTATAATTAATACTCTTATCATCCCAAATAGAAAATTTATGAAGAAAGCCATTATTAGACTTCTCACTAAACCTTTAAATCTTAGAATAAACCTAAGACCGTCCATAAAATCTTCTTTAAAAGTAACGTGTATATTTTTTCTTTCAATTTTAGGAATTTGAATAAAGCCTTCAGTAAAAGCTGAAAATAAGTAGGATATTCCATTAATTAAAAACATCAAAGGGGCACCAAGTATGGTATATACAAAACCACCAATGGATTGACCGATTATATCCGCGCCAGTAGTAGCCATTTGGTAAGAGGAATTAGCCTTAATTAATTTTTCTTTAGGCACTAATTCTGGAAGAACCGATTGTATCGAAGGATTAAAAAAGGAGGAACATATTCCAAGTATAATTCCCATTAACATTACCATCCAAATTTTTAAGAAGCCACCTATTGCTGCAAAAGCAATAAGCAACATGCTAATGCCCCTTATTATATCTCCTAAAATAATTAATCTTTTCCTATCAGATTTATCTACTATAACTCCAGCAAAAGGACCTAGTATTATTCTTGGGATTGTGACTAAAGCCATTATACTCCCCATAATTGCTGTTGAACCAGTTTCTTGAAGTACCCAAAATCCTAAAGCCATGGAATATAGAGCATCTCCAAAAACAGATACTAATTGACCTTGCCATAGTAGAAAAAAATTTTTATTCCATAATTTCATACTTATCCTCCTTATTATATAAATATTAAAATTTAATTTGGTCTAGGGCTAAATAAAAGATAACTTTAGTGATATATGTTATTTCAGTCATAAATTCATACCTTTCAGTCAAAATATAATATGTAAATTACATAATATGGTATTATTATATACTATATGAAATATAAAAAGGATGGTGTGAAATATGTTTAAGTTAATTTTAGGTTTATTATTTATAATATTAGGGGTTATGAATATAAATTTAGCATTTAAATTAAAGAAGAGTAAAGATATAAATTTAGTTAAAAATAACATGGTCAAAGCAGAAAAAGTTAAAGATAAAGAGGGATACTTGAGATTTAATATAAAAGCAAATATACTAGTAGGAACTATATTGGTGGTTGATGGTATATTTTATATATTAGCTAAATATTTTGTGACTATTGAAAATATATCTTCTATTTTAAATACACTTACACTTATTAGTATGTTTATATATTCATATAAACTTATGTTTAAGGCTCCTAAATTTTAAAATAGCCTTTTTTATTAGGGGCTTTTTTTGTGTGAATAAAAATAGTAATCAAAATGTTATAATATTAAGATAGTCATTATAAAATATTGATTTGAATATATAGAAACATTGTGAAAGGATAAAACAATATGAATTTAGATGTATTAAAAAAAGTAGCAAAGTTATTAAATGAATCAAATTCTACTTGGGCAGTTGGCAGCTCAGTATTATTATATTTTAATGGTTTAGTAGAAAAACCAAATGATATAGATATATTAATAGACCCAAAAGATGCAAGTAAAATAAAAGATATTATGAATAAAATAGGTACAAGTAGAAATTCACCATCTAAAGAACCGTTCAGAACGGAGGAATTTTTTGGATACATAGTAGATGATACAGAAGTAGAGTTTATGGGTGGATTTAAAATAGAATTATTCAATAAAAATATATATAGTTTTGTTTTGGATGAAGATGCTATTGTAGATACTGTAATAATAGATGAAACAAAAGTTAATCTAACGTCACTTGAAGATTGGTTAGTTGCATATAAGGTTATGAATGATCCTAAAGGCAGACTTCCATTGATAAAGAAATACTTTCAAACAAATGGCATAAAAAACAAGAACCTATTAAAAAGAAACTTATCTAAAAATTTATCTGAAAGTATAAACAAAGAGATACTTGAAGCACTTAAGTATTAAAGTAAAAAAAGTATTACCTATACATTGGTAATACTTTTTTTAAATAAATAAAAAATAAGATTAGAAACTACATAATAGAGGTATATATAAGAATATAAAAAAACAGTAACCATGAGAGGATAATATATATGAATTTTTATGAATTTTCAGCAACAAAGATGAATAGACAAGAGGTAAGCATGAAAGAGTATAGTGGTAAAGTAGTTTTAGTAGTAAATACTGCTAGTAAATGTGGGCTAACTCCTCAATTCAAAGATTTAGAAGTACTTTACCAAGAATATAAAGACAGAGGGTTTGAAATATTAGGTTTTCCTTGTAATCAATTTGCAAAACAAGATTCAGGAAGCAATGATGAAATACATCAATTTTGTCAATTAAATTATGGAGTTACTTTTAATATGTTTGAAAAAATAGATGTAAATGGAGAAAATGCTCATCCATTATATAAATATTTAAAAGAGCAGTCTAAATCAATATTAGGAAAAGAAATAAAATGGAATTTTACTAAATTTTTAATAGATGACAATGGAAATGTGATAAAAAGATATGCACCTACAGTATCACCACTAAAAATAAAAAGTGATATAGAAGAATTACTAAAAAAATAAAATTATTGATTTGTAAGGATATTTATAAATAAGGTAATATTTTGTAAAGATGAAAAATTCGTTTACAAAATTCGACATTGATGTTATTCTTTAATTAATAAAATAATAGTACCTTTAATCCAGTTCAGAGAAGCTGGCAAGGTTTTCGGAAGAAAATTATAAAAAGAAGTGATTATAAAAACGAAATTAAACTTATAATGAAATTTAATTTTGCTTTTATAATCACCCTACGAAACCTCTTGCTTGCAAGGGGTTTTTCTTTTTAGGTACTTATAATATGAAGGAGAACATAATTATGAGTAAAAAACATCAAGATCATGACTATTCACTAGAGGCTATACCAAACAGTGCAAAGAAAAAATTTTTCCCAATGTTAGTTGTTATGCTAGGGTTTACATTCTTTTCAGCTAGTATGTTAGCAGGAGGAACTTTGGGTACAAGCTTAAGTATGGATAAGTTTATGAGTGCAGTATTTATAGGAAATTTAATATTATGTGTATATACAGGTTTATTAGCTTATATAGCAGGAGATACAGGATTATCTACACATTTATTAGCAAGATACTCATTTGGTGAAAAAGGTTCATATTTAGTATCATTCTTAGTATCAGCAACTCAAGTAGGGTGGTTTGGAGTAGGTGTTGCAATGTTTGCTATACCAGTTTCAAAGGTAACGGGAGTAGATGTTAGAATATTAGTATTAGTATCGGGTATATTAATGACAGCTACAGCATTCTTTGGAATGAAATCACTTACAATATTAAGTATGATAGCAGTACCACTAATAGCAATACTTGGAACTATGTCAGTAACTAGAGCAGTAGGAGATGTAGGTGGATTTGCTGGACTATTAAGTATAAAACCTACAGGGAGTATGCCTATGACTGCAGCATTATCATTATGTATAGGAACATTTATAAGTGGTGGAACATTAACACCAGACTTTACAAGATTTTCAAATAGTAAAAAAACTGCAGTAATGTCAACAGTTATAGCTTTCTTAATAGGAAACTCATTAATGTTAATATTTGGAGCAGTTGGAGCAATGGCAACAGGGCAAGCAGATATAGCAGAAGTTATGTTTATGCAAGGACTTATAATACCAGCAATAGTAATACTAGGACTTAATATTTGGACAACTAATGACAATGCACTTTATGCTTCAGGATTAGGATTTGCTAATATAACTAAGCAACCAAAAAGCAGAATGGTTATAATGAACGGTATAATAGGAACAATTCTTGCTTTATTCTTATACAACAACTTTATGGGATGGTTAGGTTTCCTAAACTCATTCATACCAGCTACTGGAGCAATAATAATATCAGATTACTTTATAGTAAATAAATGTAAATACACAGAATTTAAATATACAACTTTTAAAAATGTCAATATAAACGCTATAATAGCTTGGATAGCAGGGGTAGGAGGAGCATTCTTACTTCCAGGAATAACACCTCTAAATTCAGTATTAATAGCAATGGTTACTTATGTGGCTATGAGTAAAATAAATAGCAATGCAAATAAATCGATTTTTAATAATGAAGAAAATAACAAAGCTGCTTAAGACTATTAATCTAAACTGGCAGTTTTAAAGTATCTTAGGAGGATTATTATATGTTAATAAAAAACGCAAAGTTAAGAGATAAAGAAAATTTAGTAGATATATTAATACAAGACGGAATAATAACTAAAATAGAAGAAAACATAGATATAGATGGTGTTGAAATTATAGATGCCAATGGATTTTTAGTAATACCTCCATTTATAGAGCCTCATGTTCATTTAGATACAACTTTAACTGCTGGTGAGCCAAGATGGAATGAAAGTGGAACTTTATTTGAAGGAATAGAATGTTGGTCTGAGAGAAAAGAATTCTTAGATATAAACGATGTTAAAACTAGAGCAAGAAAAGCTATAACTTGGCAAATAGCTAATGGGATACAATTTATTAGAACTCATGTTGATACAACAGACCCTAATTTAACAGCAGTGAAAGCTTTAGTAGAATTAAGAGAAGAGTTAAAAGATTATGTGACTATACAAATAGTAGCTTTTCCACAAGAAGGAATATTATCATTCCCTAATGGTCTAGAATTACTTGAGGAAGCTTTAAAACTTGGAGCAGACGTTATAGGTGCTATCCCTCACTTTGAATTCACTAGAGAATATGGTGTAGAGTCTATAGAAAAAATGTTTGAATTAGCTAAAAAATATGATGTTTTAATAGATGTTCACTGTGATGAAATAGATGATGAGCAATCAAGATTTATAGAAGTGTTAGCAACTAAAGCTTTAGAAAACAATATGGGTGAAAAAGTAACTGCAAGTCATACGACAGCAATGCATTCATACAATGGAGCTTATGCATATAAGTTATTTAGATTACTAAAAATGAGTGGCATAAACTTTGTAGCAAATCCATTAGTTAATATACATCTTCAAGGTAGATTTGATACTTATCCAAAGAGAAGAGGTATAACAAGAGTTAAAGAAATGCTAGAATCAAATATAAATGTTTGTTTTGGGCATGATGATATATTTGACCCATGGTATCCACTTGGAACTGGTAACATGCTACAAGTACTTCATATGGGACTTCATGTTTGTCAGATAATGGGTTATAGTCAAATAAATGATTCGATAGATTTGATAAGTAATAATAGTGCAAGAACATTAAATATACAAGATGAATATGGAATAGAGATAGGAAAGCCAGGAAACTTAATAATATTACCAGCACAGAGCGGATATGATGCAATAAGAAGACAAGTTCCAGTTTACTACTCAATAAGAAAAGGTAATGTTATATCACATACAACATTAAGTGAAACTACTGTTACTTTAGAAAAAGATGAAGTAGTAGATTTCCAAAAATAGTTTAAAATAAAGAGTATCTTAAAATCATTTTAAGGTACTCTTTTAATATGTATTATTTATATAAATTTTTTTATTATTTAATATTGATTAAGTAATCTGCTACATAGCCTCCAAGAGCTATTACTGTTTCAATATGAACTAGATGCTGTATAGAAGGATCAAATAATATAGTGCAATTAGGTGAAATTTCATCATCACCTTCCCAAATAGCTATGCAAACTGAAATTTTAGGAAGTACTTTAAAAACAAAGGATTTATCTGCGAAATCTGCAGGGATACCTCCTATTTTAACTGAACATTGAACAAAGCTTTCACAATCAGAACCAAATTTATTAATAAGTTCTAATATTGCACTTTTATAAAAAGCTGGATAAAATAATGCACCACCATTTGGTATTTCTTTTAGACTTACCCATTCGTTAGATATATTGATATATTTGTTTGAAAATGTTAGGTAGTTAAGTATAATTATAGATGCACTTATATTTAAAGGAATATTACTATCCTTTTTGTATATAGTTTCATACTTATAATCGAGGATATATTCTTCATTTAAAAATGGAACTGTAAATTGTTTTTTATTGCTACAGTATAATACATCTAATTTATCTGCAATATCTTTTGGGTCTTTTTCTTTTAATTTTTCCCATTCTTTATCATATGCAACTTTGTAATTAGTTTTCATAAGTATGCTCCTTTTATTAAACAATAATTTAAAATGTTTAAATTTGCTTTATCATAACTTATATGTTTTCTATATTTTATTTCAAATTCCTTTATTGTTTTACAAATTATTACATTAAGATAAAATAATATCTATTAAAATAGATAGACATATACATAAAACATTCTATACTATTATAGGTAAAAGGGGGATTAGGATGAATGATATTATAAAAGCTATAAATAACAGAGTATCGCTAAGAAAGTATCAAGAGAAAGAAATAAGCAAAGAGCATCTAGACATAATTTTAGAAAGTGCTATAAAAGCACCTACTGCAGGAAATATGATGATGTATTCTATAATAAAAATAAGTGATGAAAAAACAAAAGAAAAGCTAAGTATAACTTGTGATAATCAACCATTTATAAAAAAAGCTTCAGTTATTCTTATATTTTTAGCAGATATGCAAAAGTGGTATGATTACTTTAAAGTATGTAATATTGAAAATATAAAGTCTTTAGGAATGAATGATTTTATGTTATCGATAAATGATGCTTTAATAGCATGTCAAAATGCAGTGTTAGCAGCAGAAAGCCTAGATATAGGAAGTTGTTATATAGGGGATATAATGGAAAATTATGAAGAACATAAAAAGCTTTTGAATTTACCTGATTATACATTTCCAGCTGCTATGATAACTCTTGGATACTACCCAGAAAATATGAAAAGAATATATAGAGATAGGTTTGATAAAGAATATGTTGTATTTGATGAAAAATATAAGCAATTAGATGAAGATGAGTTAAAAGAAATGTTTAAAAGTAAAGAAGACAATATGACTAAGACAAATCCATTTAACGTAAATAGTTTTGGTGAGTTAATATATAATAAAAAAACAAGTGCAGATTTCTCTATAGAAATGGATAGGTCTATAAAAGAGGGAATTAAATTTTTCACAAAGAGATAATGCATTTTAAATTATCAAATTAAGAGTAAACAATTAAAAATAATAAAAAAATAGATTGCTAAGTGACTATAAAGCTTTAGTAATCTATTTTTATGTGAAAATTTAATGAATTAAAAAAAAATATTAAACTAAGAACGTTTGTATGCATACTAAATAACATGAAAAATAAATAAAGCAAATCCTAGGGGTATATATTTATATAATTAAAAAAAAGAAAATAATATTCGTATATATACGAATTATAGTGAATTTGAACAAAATTTAAAATGTGATAATATTAATATATTAGAAACTTCAAAAGGAGGAGACATATGAAAAAATTAATATTATCAAAGACGATTATGTTTTTATTCATTCTAGGATTTATAAACACATTTATAGCATTATTTAGTAGCCAAAACACTCTTATAGGGGTAACTGTTATAACTGCTGCATTAATGCTACTAGAAAGAGATTTAACAATATCTCCATTAAAAAACACACTTAAATTATTAGGGGTAAATATATTATTAGGGATACTCTCATTTTTTGCTGCTAAAAATATATTGCTAGGATTAATCTTGAATTTTATAGCTATATTTATAGTTGGCTATTTATTTAATTATGACTTGAAAAAGCCTATGTATGTAGGATTTGGATTACAATATTTATTTATGCTTAGTACTCCAGTTACTAATGCACAATTACCTTTGAGAATTGCATCTTTAGCATTTGGAGCTATATTTATTATGATTGTACAATTTATAGTAAACAAAGATAAGCTTGAAAAAAATAGTGAAAAAATATTAAAAAGAACTTGTGATGAACTATTAATAAAGGTTGATAATTTACAATCAAGTTTAAGTAATGAGAAAGTTAATTTAAAAATAGAAGAAAATATAAATAATTTAAAAAAACTTGTTTATGACAATAGAAAAGATGACTTCTGTCTTAGTGACAAAGCAATAAGTATATTAAACATAGGGATATCTTTAGATAGAATAAGCTTAATATTAGATTCTTATATAAAACAAAATGAAGATAACACTAACTTATTATATACAAATGATGCCTATAACAAAGATAAGCCGTTAAGTATTATAAAATCACAAATCACAAATTTAAAGGCGTGTTTAGATAAAGATAAAAAAATAGAAAATAAATTTAACGAAAAATATACACAAGATATTTACTTATATGAATTTTATAATGAATTAGAAAATATATATAAATATTTAGATGAATATAAAAAATGTATGATATATAAAAATAAAAAAGCATATAAATATAACTTGGAAGTTCCAGATAAGTTTAAAACTATATCTGTATACAAAAGAAACTTAAACAAAGATTCATTGAAATTTTCTTATGCATTTAAAGTAGCATTAGCAACATCTATAGCAGCATTTATAATGGATTATTTTAAACTTACAGAAGGTAGATGGATAATGTTTACGACTTTTGCTTTAGTTCAACCATATTCAGAAAATTGTATAGTAAAATTCAAAAAAAGAATACAAGGAACATTATTAGGGGCAATGCTAGCTTTTATATTATTTTCAACAATCAAAGATGAAAGTATTAGAGGTATAGTAATAATAATAGCAGGATACACAAGTACTTATATGAAGGATTACAGAGGATTATTAATATGCAATACTATATCAGCTATTGGTGCGGTTGCTTTGGTAGGTAATATAGGTAACTTATTTATAAGCAGAATATTATACGTAGCATTAGGGTCTGTGATAGCACTATTAATAAATAAGTTTGTGCTTCATTATAATGTAGAAAAAGGAAGTAAATATTTATTGGATATGTATGATAGTGTTAATAAAGAAATAATTACAGAGGTTAGTTTGTATTTAGAAAACAAAAATAATTCTTATAAAATAAAAAATTTAGTATTGATTCCTGTATTGATTGAAGAAAAACTTTTACAACTAAATGAAACATATAAAGATGATAAGTTAGAATGTTTTATAAAAAAGCAAAAACATTTAACAAACAACTTATATAGTTTATATATTAATATAAAAGAAAATAACATTAAAGAAAATGAAGTAGAAAAGATACTTAAAGATATTGATTATGTATTTAAAGATGAAAATCATCAAAGGGCAAAAGATAGAATATTAGATGAAATATATTATAGTGAGGATTTAAGAAATAAAATTGTTTATAAAAACTTACTTTATAGTTTAAATATTTTAAATAAAAAAAATGAAGAAATACTTGCATAAAATAAAAATTTAAAAAATTTACTTTAGTGAAAAATTACCTCAAATATGATAAACTATAATAGTATTTTAAAGTGACGGAGGTAATATATGAGTGAAGATATAGATGTAAAGGAAAATGCAGCGCAGGATACTTTTAGTATAACAATGGAACTTCAAAGACCGTTATTTGTTGATAAAGTAGAAGAAGAGAAAGAGAAAAAAGAGAAAAAATCGAATATAAAGAAAAAGTTATTATTAGGAATAGGTATAAGCGCTGTAATAGTTGTATTAGGGACTTTTATATGGTTAACTCAAACGTATTCACCAAAAGAAACTGCAAAGGCTGCATTGATAAGCAATAAAAATGTAGACGTTAAAATAGATGATTACATATCGTTTACTCCAAAGAATGTAGAAGCTACAAAAGGATTTATATTATATCCAGGTGCTAAAGTAGAACCAGAGGTATATGCACCATTTTGTGAAAAAATAGCTGAAAAAGGATATGAAGTTATAATAATTGAATCACCTTTTAATATACCACTACTTGGCAAAAATAAAGCTAAAAAGGTTATGAATGACTACCGTGATATAACTCACTGGGTAGTAGGTGGACACTCTTTAGGGGGAGTTGCAGCATCTAATTTTGCATCTAAAAATAATATGGTAGATGGAGTAGTCCTTTTAGCATCTTATCCTATGAATGATGACTTAAAAAAAATGGGCAAAGAAGTATTATCTATATGGGGAAGTAAAGATGGGGTAGTTAACTTTAAAGACCTTATTAAATCAAGAGAAAAATTACCTGAAAACACAACGTATGTAGAAGTAGAAGGGGCAAATCATTCTCAATTTGGAGATTATGGACTTCAAAGAGGAGATAATGAAGCTATAATAACTAGTGAAAAACAAATGAATATAACATATAAAAATATAGTTAAATTCTTAGAACACATAAATTAAAAATATAAAAAGGAGCTATCTCAAAATAAAATGGAGATTAGCTCTTTTTTATATTTATATTAAAAATTTAATTAAAAACGTTTGAATATTCCTAAATCACTTAGTTTATCAGATTTAATATCATTTTTAAATGCATCTAAAAACCACATAATATCGTTTCTTTTAATACATCCTACAATAATAAGTAAAACAAAATAAAATAAAACGACTAAAAAAACTTGAGATAAAATCATAGTAGTGATTTGAAGATAATCAAAACTTAATTTTATAAAATAACCGGATAAAACCACACAAAACATAGGTTTTAAGACCCAATCAAATAATAAAAATTCTAATTTAGTTACTTTTAATAATCTATTTATACTAAGAAGTGAATTTAGCAAAGTACCAACAAATAATACTATAATAAACCCTGTTACACCATTTCTAGGTATTAAAAATAAAATTAAAAATATCCTAACGCCCATATCAATTAAGTTATATTTTAATGTACTCATTTGTTGATCAAGTGCATTTAGACTTCCGTCAACAACTCTATCTAAGTACATAAATGGTATAAGGGGAGCTAGTATTTTTATCATAAATCCTACCTCGCTATCATGATATATAGCTAAGCCTAGTTCATTAGAAAATATTATAAATAATCCAGATGCAAATATAGCAATTAATAAAGTGAATTTAAAAACTTTTCCTATAATATTATTTACTCTTTTAGTTTGATTGAGTGCCTTAGCTTCGGATATCTCTGGAATTATGAGTGTTGAAAATGAAGCTAAAAATATTGATGGAAAATACAATATAGGAAGAACCATACCTTTAATCATCCCAAACGTAGCTAAAGAAGAAGATGATGATGCACCAAATTGTCTAAGGGCACCAGGTATAAGAATATCTTCAACTGTTTTAAGTCCTGTTTGAATGTAAGCGCTACAAGCTATAGGGAATGCTATTTTAGAAACAGTAGTTAAAGAATAAGATGAACTTTTACAACAAGCATTCTTGTTAATATTTTTCTTTTCAAATTTATAAAGTATATAACAAAATACTGTTGAAGCTATTATAGCAAGTGATATAGCAACTGCTATTAAAGCACAAGTATAATCAAGACCTTTAGGCAAATATATACTTATAAATGATGCTATAATTATCATTAAAGTAGAAACTTCAATAATATCTGAGGTAATACTTTTTACAACTTTTCTCATACCATAAAAATAACCATGAAAACATGCTCCCATACCAACAAAAGGTAAGCTACAAGATAGTATTTTAAGTGGTATAATAGCTCGGCTGTCTTCTAACCAATTCATACTTATAAATTCAGCGCCTTCATATAGAGCTAGAGCAGTCAGTACAGAGAAAAATAAACTGTACATAAATGCCTTTTTCATGATACTTTTTATTCTTTGAGAATTTCCACGTCCAAGCTCCTCTGCAATCAAGCGTGTAGTAGTTACTCTAATACCTGAGATTGCAAATGTAGAAGTCATTATATGTATACTCATTATTAGTTGATATAGGCCGATACCTTCAGCCCCAATTTTATTAGATAAATAGACTCTAAAAGATGTGTTTATAAATCCAAGAGTTACAGTAGTCAAGGTTAAAATCAATGCGTTTATTATTAATTTTTTTCGTTTCATAGTTTTTTGCATAAAGTCATCCCCCGTTAGTTAAAGTAAATATTTAAAAACAAGCATGTTCATATATATGAAATGTTAATATTAAATATTATACAAATAAAAATATTAAGTATAAAATTATAGTTAAGTGTATTTAGAGAATTAAAGAATAGCAAAGCTTAATAAAAGTAAAAATATGATTATAAAATATTAAGGAGAAAATAAAATGAAAGTAAGACTAGGATATGTAGCAATAGCATTGAATTTAGAAAAAGTAACTTCATCAAGTACAGTAACTTTTAAAAGATACATAAATATAAATAGTGAAGAAGAAAGATTAAAAAAATTAAAAACAGTAACATATTCAAATATAAAAGCATTAGAGCAGATATTAAACTATAATATTGAAAATAATTTACACTTTTATAGATTAACATCAAATTTAATACCCTTAGCTACACACCCAGATGTAATGTGGGATTTTAGAAAATACTTTAAAGATGATTTTAAATATATTGGTAAAATAATAAAAGAAAATAATCTTAGGATAGATGCTCATCCTGATCAGTTTAATGTAATAAATAGCGATAAAGAAAATGTAGTAAAAAACACTATAAGAAATTTAAATGTTCAAGTTGATATATTTGAAGATATAAATTATGAAGACGGAAAGATGGTAATTCATATTGGTGGTGCTAGAGGTGGAAAAGAAGAATCTATAAAAAGATTTATAGATAATCTAGAAAAATTTCCAAGTCGTATTAAGAATAGATTAATACTTGAGAATGATGATAAAAGCTTTACAGCTAAAGAAGTATTAGAAATATGTGAGAAAACTAATTTGCCGATGGTTTTAGATGTTCATCATTATAATTGTAATAATGAAGGAGAAGATTTAAAAGATTTATTAGGAAGAATTTTCGATACATGGAAAAATGAAAATTTACCTCCTAAAATACATTTTTCTACTCCTAGGGAATTTGAAAATGATAGAAAACATTCAGACTATATAGATGTAGATGCATTTATAGAATTTTTAGAGTTTGTTAAACAAAATGTAGATAAAGACTTTGATGTCATGATAGAAGCTAAGCAAAAAGATTTAACATTAATAAAGTTAGTTAATGATTTAAAAGAAAAAAGAAAAGATTTTAACTATATCGATGAAAGTACAATAGAAATATAAAAAAACTGTAGATTAAGTAATCTACAGTTTTTTTATGATTTTTTTTATTTAAGGTTTATTTAAGGTTAAGTTTATAATCAGTTAAACTTGAAGTTATATACTAATATCATGATAAAGAGAAAGGAGAACAAAAAATGATTAAATGGGAACTTAAAAAAATTATAAAAGAGAAAAGCAATATAATAGTACTAGCTTTAATGATAATACTATTTTTACAAATGAGTTTTATGAAGCCAATGTTAGAAACGCAGAATGAATATTTTAATGAAAGTAAAAATGAATATTTCGTAGATAAAAGAAGTAAGGAAGTAATTGCAAATGAAAAGTTAAAAAGTAAGGTAGATGAGATAAGTAGTTTATCTAAATCTATATCACTTGATAAAAAAGTAAGTGATATGTCAAAGGAAAAACTTAAATTAGATAATGGGGTCAAATACCAAGATGTTGATTTTTATAAGGTCTTATCTTACAGAATAGATTTTGGACTTTCAATTGTTATAATGACAATAATAATTATTATGATATCTTCAAATTTATATATAGAAGAGCAATTATCCAATGTTTCAAGTATTATATTATCGTCTAAAAATAAAGAAAAGGTATTGTATTCAAAGTTAGCAATAGCAATATTTCTGCCGATAGTACTGTATGGTATATATATTGGAGGTACATCTTTAATAACCTATATTCAATACGGTCAGCCTCTAAATGGAAATTTACAAGCTTATAGAATATCTGATGTAGCAATATTAATTAAAAATATAACAATAAATCAATACGTTATAAGCAAAATGATAACATCTACATTGATGTTAACTGGAATATCAATTGTATCGCTACTATGTTCATTTGTAAGTAATAACTCAGTTAAATCTATAGGGATGTCTATTGGTTTTATAGCTATAGGAAAAATATTAACAATGTTTAAGTTTTTACCAAGTGAGTTGCTAACATTATTAAGTTTAGGAAATTATGTAGACGTAATGATAGGTATGAGTAAGATTAGTGGATTTTATAATGGAACTATAAATATTTTATCAAAGCCATTTGACGTATCTAGTTTATGTATAAGTGGGTATGTAGCAATAATAGTAGTTTCAATACTTGGAAATATTTATTGTATCAAAAAAAGTTTAACTAAATAAAATAAAAATTTATATAAAGAATTATTAGGAGGATATAAAAATGAATGTATTAGAATTAAAAAATGTAACTAAAACGTATAAGCATAAAAATGCTAATGAAAATATAGATTTAAAATTAGAGAGTGGTGTATATGGGCTTTTAGGTCCAAATGGTGCAGGTAAGTCAACTTTAATGAAACAAATGGCAACTATAACAAAGCCTTCAAGTGGGAAAATATTATATAACAATAAAGATATAGAAAGTTTAGATGAAAATTATAGAGAGTTAGTTGGATATCTTCCACAAGACTTTGATGCATATAAAAACTTTAAAGCTAAGGATTTTTTAATGTATATGGCAGCTCTTAAGGGGATGGACAAAAACGCAAGCAAAAAAAGAGTTGATGAACTTTTAAAGTTAGTTGGGTTATCTGAGGTTTCAAATAAACTAGTTTCAAAATTTTCAGGAGGTATGAAAAGAAGAGTGGGTATTGCCCAAGCGCTTTTAAATAATCCAAAAATTCTTATACTAGATGAGCCAACGGCAGGGCTTGATCCACAGGAAAGAACTAGATTTAGAAACCTTCTATCTCAAATAGGTAAAGACACTATAGTTATACTTTCAACACATATAATTTCTGACATAGAATCTGTTGCAAAAGAAACTATAATGATAAAAGACGGTAAAGTTTTACTTCAAGGGACACATAAACAAATACTTGAAGATATGGCTGGGAAGGTATATACAGTAACTACAACTGATGAGAGTATTGTAAATGAAATTCAAAGAAATTATAAAGTAGTAAACATAAATAGAGGAATAGAAGATACAAGCATAAGATTTATAAGTGAGAATAAGCCAAATTATGAAAATATAGAGATAACAAAACAAAGATTTGAAGATGTATATATGTTTTACTTTGATTTAGAAGATGCGAGGGAGGTATAATAATGTTTTCAGTTATAAAATGGGAAATTAAAAAAAGCTTTAAGCCAGGAGTATTTATACTTTGGGCATTAGGATTGTTTTTAGCATATAGTTCAATACGCACTACGTTTAGTTTAAATGATGTTTATGCAGATGTATTTTCAAAATATTATGGATTGGCACCGATAATGGGACTTGCTATGTTTAGTATGTTTGCGGGGAGTTTTGTGTTAGAATATAATTCTAATATGGATGGTCTTATAAAGGCTAGTAAAAATGGGAAAAAACAATTAGTTCTAGGAAAGTTTATAGCTAATGGTATATCAGCTAGCATAATTAACTTATCTATATTATTTGTTATGTTAGGAAAAGTAGTTTCAAAGTTTAAATTTGAAGGATTAGATTGGCAACTTAAAAGCTTATGGTACTTTGAAAAAAGTAATTCAAGCATAACTGTATTACAAATGATATTAATACTTATGTTAACAGTAATAGTAGGTTCATTTATATTCTCAGGGTTAGGACTTTTCTTATCATCTATAAGTAAGGGAGCTGCAATACCATTTATATTTGGTGGTCTTTTAATGGGATCTCCATATTTATTAGAAAACTGGATTTCAAACACTAAAATATTTACAAATACACCCTTATGGGGAATGTATAGTGTACAGCTTATAAGATATAAATCTTCTATAAGTGCATGGATAATATTTGGAATTATTGCAGTATTAGGTTTAGTATTATTTTATAACTTAGCTAAAAAATCATTTTTAAAAGAAAGATAATATAAATAGGGTATTTTAAAATATAGTTTTTATTTGATTTAGTTATTGAACTAAAAAAGTTCTTTGCTAAGTTTACTTATAAAATTATTATATTTTGAAATAGCCTTTTTTTGGTATACTAAGTTATAAAGACAATAAACGGGAGGTTATCATGAACGTTAATATAAAAAAAAGCAAGATACTTATAGTAGATGATGAAGTTGAGATTTTAGATTTATTGAAAATGGTATTAAAAAAAGAAGGTTTTGAAAATATATATACTGCTGAAACTGGAAAAATGGCAATAGAGTTATTTGAAGAGGAAAATCCTGATTTGGCAATACTTGATGTAATGCTACCTGATATGGAAGGTTATGATATATGCAAAACAATAAGAAAAACCTCTAATATACCAATATTATTTTTGTCAGCAAAAGGTGAGGAATTAGACAGATTAATGGGGCTTGCTATAGGTGGGGATGATTATATAACAAAGCCATTTAGTCCAAGAGAAGTTGCTTTAAGAGTTAAAATTCAACTTAGAAGAAATATGATGGTAAATGATAATAAAGAAACTCAAGAAACTAAAATAAAATTTGGCCCATTTGAAATAGATGAAGAAAAAATTGAAGTAAGAAAAAATGGAGTAATAATAGATTTAAAGCCAAAGGAATATAAAATGTTTTTATATATGATGAAACATAAAAATCAAATAATAAGTAAAGAAAAATTTTGCGATGAAGTTTGGGGAGAGGACTTTATAGGATTTGATAATACTATAATGGTTCATATAAGAAGACTTAGAGAAAAGATAGAAGAAAGCCCATCTAAGCCTAAATATATTGTAAATGTAAAAGGGCTAGGTTATAAATTAATATTTAAGGAAGAGTAATTATGAAGATGAAGTGGAAATTAACTTTAAGGTATGTGCTAAGCATAGCTATAGTAGCTGTTTCAGTAGTAATACTTAATATGGTTGCTTTGCTTGGATTGATGTTTTACAATTCAACACAGTCTCAAAATGAGTATGGTGGAAGCTATAGCTGGGAGTATTATGTAAGGAAGTTTGGAGATTATATACAAATAAATGAAGGCGATGATTTAAGCATAAATCAACAAGGTAAAGACTTTTTAGATAAGAAAAAATTATGGGTTCAAATTTTAGATGAAGATTCTAGGGAACTTTTTAGTTATAAAAAGCCAAAAGATGTATCTAACAAACATACTCCAATAGAACTTATAAATGGATATAAATATAGTAGTGGATTTGGCGGAGCTTCTGATATATTAGTAGGCGAAAAAAAGATAAACAATAAAAGCTATAGTTATATAATTGGCTTTCCTATGGGATACTTGGAAAAATATATAATTATAAATGATATTGAAAGTATGACTAATTATATAAAAAATGCAGTGTATGCAATAATTATCATAGATTTTATCGTAGCTATTATATTTGGATATATTTTTAGTAAGGGACTTACAAAACCAGTAAAAAAAATTATAAGTGGAGTTGAGGATTTATCTAGTGGAAATTATGATATTTATTATAAAGAAAATGGAATTTATGCCAACGTATTTGGTAAATTAAATAATTTATCTGATAGACTGAAAAATAACGAAGTGGAAAGAAAAAAAGTAGAAAAAATGAGAGAAGATTGGATTGCAAATATTTCTCATGATATAAAAACACCTCTATCTTCTATAAAAGGTTATGCTGAAGTTTTAGAGGAAGATTATGATTTTTCATCAGAAGAGATAAAGGATTATGCTAGTATAATTAATAAAAAAGCTGATTATATAAAAGAATTAGTAGATGATTTAAATTTAACTATGAAATTGAAAAATAATAAATCATCAATAAATAAAGAAGAAGCTAATATTGTAAATATAGTAAAAGATTGTGTTATAGATATATTTAATGATCCTAAATATAGTGAAAGAGACATAGAATTTAAGGAAAGTAAGCCCTCTATAATAGTCAATATAGATAAAACTCTTATAAGAAGAATGATAAATAATCTTATATATAATGCATTGGTTCACAATAGCGAAAAAACAAGCATATCTGTTAGCGTTTTTGAAAAAGAAAAAGTACATATACTAATTTGCGATAATGGAGAAGGCATAAGTGAAGCTGAACTAAAACACATATTTGAAAGATACTATAGGGGTACTAATACGGGTGAAGCTCACAAAGGCTCAGGGCTTGGAATGGCTATAGCAAAAGAAATTATAAGTGCACATTATGGTGATATAAATATAAGTAGCGAAATCGGAAAAGGTACAGTAATTGAAATAATTTTATAGTATTAGATTTAAGGTTTATTTAAGATTTAATTAAGTCTTAGTTTATATACTTTGATTTAAAAATGAAATATAATATCTAATATAAGCATTGACATAAATAGGAGGAAAACAATATGAAATCAAGATTTGAAGGTAGTTTATTAGGCCTTATAGGAGTTAATATATTAGCGTGGGCAATAACTGTTGTTACTTTTGGAATAGCTGCACCGTGGGGTATGTGTATAAAATATAGATGGGAAGCTGAAAATACTGTTATAGAAGGTAGAAGGCTAAGCTTTATTGGTAATGGTTCTAGTTTATTTCTACATTATATTAAATGGTGGGTATTAACTATAATAACTCTTGGTATATATGGACTTTGGTTATATATAAAATTATTACAATGGAAAACTGAAAATACTGTATTTGAAGACTAACTAAACATTAAATGTTTTTTATTATATTATAATATTAAAAAATAGCCATCAGACTAATTTACAAAATAGTTTGATGGCTATTTGAAATTAACACCAGTGGTTAACTAAAAAATTAGCAATATTCTCAAATGGTATTTTTTCAGTTTTAAATAAACCCTGAACAACTAACCCATCGACAATAGACACTAATAAAAATGAAAGTGATTCTGAGTCTTTTGTTCCACTTTTTAAAATCTCATTTTTAAGAGTTTCTCGCCATTCAACGTATTTAATTTTTATTTGTTCCTTTAAAGTATCATTTCCAGTTATTGCTTCACAAAGAATGTACATATGTACACGGCCACGATCTTCAATAGAAGATATGTTTTTTAGGATAAGATTTATCATTTGATCTTTTGAATTTTTAGATTCAACGCCTTGAACACAATCTAAAACTGTATTAGTAACAATTTCTAAATGCATATTAGCAATATCACATATCAAATCATCTTTTGAAGAATAGTGATAATAAAGAGTACCTTTACTTATATCTACAGCTTTTGCAATATCTGCTAAACTAGTATTTTTAATTCCATTTTTTGTTATTAACTCAGTAGCAGCTAATAAAATATTTTCCTTCATACCACTTGGTTTCATAAAATCAACCTTTCTGCATACAATTCCCATTTTAATAAATTAATTATAAACGTATAAAAAATTATTGTCAATAAAGCTAAGTTTTGCACAAAATAATATTTAATATACTCACTGTTAAATATTATTTTAATTATTGACTTTTCAAATAACTGAAGGTACAATAAACTTATAAGTCGGTCGACTGACTGATTAATGAAAATGTAGATAATTAATAATAAATAGATAAAAAATTCATATGTATAAAGTGAGGAAAAAATATGAGTAAAATAAAGATAATAACAGACAGTTCGTGTGATTTAAATAAAGATATAATAGAAAAATATAACATTGGAGTAATAGGGTTAAATGTATCATTTGGAGATGAAGCATACATTGATGGAGAAATGGATAACGATATTTTCTATAAAAGAATGGGAGAGTCTAAAGAACTTCCAAAAACATCTTGTCCTTCGCCAGAGAAGTTTGCTAAAAGTTATGAATGTGAAGAAAAAGAAATTTTAGTTTTCACAATAACATCAAGATTATCAGCAACATATTCAACTGCAATACTTGCAAAGAATATGTATTTAGAAGAGAATGAAAAAAAAGAAATTGAAGTTATAGATAGTCAAAGTGGTTCTGTAGGGCATGGCCTTTTAGTTGTAAAAGCTGCACAGTTAGCTAAAGAAGGTAAATCATTAAGTGAGATAGTACAAATAATAGAAAGTATAAAACATAACTTAGTATTCTTTGGTTCACTTGAAACATTAGAAAATGCAATAAAAGGTGGAAGGGTAAATCCTATAGCTGGAAAATTAATAAATGCTCTAAACTTTAAGGTAATAATCCAGGTTGTAGATGGATTAGTTAAGCCAGTTGATAAAGCCAGGGGTGAAAATAATTGCCTTAAAAAGGTAGTTGAAAGTGTTAGTTCAAAAATAGCTAAGGGTGAGAAAAAGGTATTAGCAATAGGTCATTCTAATTGTTTAGAAAAGGCACTTAAAGTTAAAGAAATGATGCTTGAAAATAATAGTTTTGAAGATATTACAATAAGTGAAGTTGGTTCTGTAATGGGAACGTATACTTCAAAAGGAGCAATTTTAATAAGCGTATTATAAGAGAGGGAGACCTCTTTTTTTTGTTTTTTTGTAATATAGTTATTTAAAATTGATAAAAAATTCACTTTAAGTTTTAAAAATAAACTTAGAAAAACGGTTGCACAGTAAAACATAATGTGATACAATTCAACTATAAAGGCAATGCAAACGATTGCTCAAAATATTAGGAGGACAATATTATGGGAATAAAGAGGATTTTAAGCTTAGTAACAGTAACGATGTTAGTAGCAAGTAGTGTTGTTGGATGTAGTTCAAAAGGAGGAGATGCTGCAAAAGGAGACAAAGTAAAAGTAGATATCTTCCAGTTTAAAGTAGAGGCAAAAGATGCACTTGAAAAAGCAGCAGGAGTTTATGAAGAAAAGAATCCTAATGTAGACATAAACATAGAAACTGTTGGTGGAGGAAATGATTACGGAGCAGCACTAAGATCTAAATTCCAATCTGGTCAAGAACCGACTATATTTAATATAGGTGGGCCACAAGATGTTAAAGATTGGGATGGGAAAATTGAAGATTTATCAGACCAACCTTGGGTTAAAGATGCATTTGAAGGAACTTTAGGTTCAGTAACTAATGATAAAGGTATGTTTGGTATGCCATTTAACCAAGAAGGGTATGGATTTATATATAATAAAGAAGTATTTAAAAAAGCAGGGATAGACCCAGCTACTATAACTAGCTATGATGCTTTAGATAAAGCAGTTAAAACTCTAGACTCTAAAAAAGATGAATTAGGTCTTGAAGCAGTATTTGCAGTTCCAGGAAAAGAAAAATGGGTTACAGGGCTTCATTTATTAAATACAGCATTAGCTAATGAATTTGAAAGTGGAAAGCAAGCTTATGAAGCTAAGAAACTAGATTTTAAATACAATAAAGAATTAAAAGAGTTATTAGACTTACAAACTACATATGCATATAAGCCAGATGGAAAAGTTCCATCTATAAACAGTGTTGACTATGCTATGCAAATTGAACAAAAATATTCAACTGGTAAAGTAGCTATGGTTCAAATGGGGAACTGGGCATATGGTGGAATAGAAGGTGTTAATAAGGATATAGCAGCTAATTCAGGAATATTACCTATGCCAATTAAAGGTGTTAAAGAAGACTCTATCCCAGTTGGAGTTCCAATGTACTGGTCTATAAACAAAGATAAAAGTTCTGCAGAAAAAGATGCAGCTAAAAACTTCTTAAATTGGTTATACACTTCTGATGAAGGTAAGAAAATGATAATAAATGATTTTAAATTTATACCAGCATTTAAAGGTTATGAAAGTGATGAATTAAAACCAAAAGATCCATTATCAGCAGATATATTAAATTACGCTAATAAAGGAAAAACTATGCCATGGGTATTTATGGGATATCCAAGTGGATGGGGAGAACTTGTAGTTGGTTCTGATATACAAAAATATATAGATGGAAGCATGACTTGGGAAAATTTAGTTAAAAATGCACAAAAAACTTGGGCAGAAGAAAGAAAATAATAAGCTATTAATGAATAGGAAAGTACGTTAGTACTTTCCTATAATTGAAATTATAACTTTTAATTAAAATCGAAATAAGTAAAATTAATGAGGAGGATAAGATTATGCAAGAAAAAACTGAAGTAGTTAAAGGTAAAAAGCCAACTATAAAGAAAAAATCAAAAAACAACTTATCATACTGGGCTTTTGTAGGACCTAGTGTATTTGCATTTACATTAGTAATATTTATTCCATTAATATTAGGAATATATTATTCATTTACTGATTGGAATGGAATTAGCTCACAAATAAATTTTGTTGGATTTGAAAATTATATAAAAGCTTTTTCTGATGAAGGTTTTAGAAGTTCATTCTTCTTTACAACTAAATTTACTATAGCAGCAGTAATTGTTATAAATATTATAGGATTTGGATTAGCACTTTTAGTTACAAGAGAGTCGAGAATAAGTAATTTATTAAGAACAGTATTCTTTATGCCAAATTTAATAGGTGGATTAATATTAGGATTTATATGGCAGTTTATATTTGTTAATGTATTTAATGGTTTAGGTCAAGCATTAGGTCAAGAATGGATGATGGGATGGCTATCAAATGAAATTACTGGATTTTGGGGAATGGTAATAATAGTATCTTGGCAAATGGCAGGATATGTTATGGTTGTATATGTAGCAGGACTTCAAAATGTCCCACCTGAATTAAATGAAGCTGCAAAAATAGATGGAGCTAATTGGTGGCAAAGACTAAGAAATATAACTATACCAATGGTAAAACCAGCTTTTACAATAAGTTTATTTTTAACTCTTTCAAACTCATTTAAGCTATTTGATCAAAACTTAGCACTTACAAACGGTGGTCCAGGAAATGCAACTCAAATGCTTGCTTTAAATATTTACCAAACAGCGTTTACGCTTAATAAGATAAATTTAGCACAGGCTAAAGCTATAATATTCTTTGTAATAGTTGCAGTAATAGGATTAGTTCAAGTTTATTTAACTAAGAAAGATGAGGTGGAAGCATAGTGAAGAAGAATGTAAAACATTGGTCAATGAATGTTTTGGGGATAGTTTTAGGATTAATATGCTTGTCTCCATTTTATATAATAATTGTAAACTCATTTAAAACTAAAGGGGAGCTATTTGAAAGTACATTAGCACTACCAAAGGGTATGAATGTTGATAATTACACAAATGCTTGGGAAAAACTAGATTTTATAAAAGTACTTGGAAATTCTTTACTTATAACTATTATAAGTGTTTTATTTATAATATTGTTTGCTTCAATGGCAGCTTGGATGTTACAAAGAACAAATTCTAAAGTTTGCAACATAATATTACTTATAATGGTTGCTTCAATGTTAGTAACTTTCCAATCAATAATGCTACCTCTTGTAAATATAATGGGTAAATTAAAGCTTCTTAATATACCAGGGATTATATTTATGTATATAGGATTTGGTAGTGCATCAGCTATATTCTTATATCACGGATTCGTAAAGAGTATACCAAAAGAATTAGACGAAGCAGCATTAATAGATGGATGTACTAAGTGGCAAACATTTAGATATATAATATTCCCATTATTAAAACCTATATCTATAACTGTTGCAATACTTAATACAGTTTGGATTTGGAACGACTTCTTATTACCTTCATTAGTAATAAATACACCAGGAACAAGAACTATACCACTTTCAATGTTCTTCTTCTTTGGACAATATACAAAGCAATGGGACTTAGCACTTGCAGGATTAGTACTTACTATAATACCAGTATTAGTATTCTACTTCTTCGCGCAAAAGCACATAATAAAGAGTGTTACTTCAGGAAGTATAAAATAAATTCTTTAAGGGGATAGCGATATGAAAAAGACATGGTGGAAAGAAGCGGTAGTATATCAAATATATCCAAGTAGTTTTATGGATAGCAACAACGATGGTATAGGAGACATAAAAGGAGTAATACAAAAACTAGATTACCTTAAAGAATTAGGAATAGATGTTATATGGCTAAGTCCAGTATACAAATCTCCTAAGGATGATAATGGATATGATATAAGTGATTATGAAGATATAATGGATGAATTTGGAACTATGAAAGACTTTGATGAACTTTTAAGTGAAGCTCATAAAAGAAATATTAAGATACTAATGGATTTAGTAGTAAATCATAGTTCTGATGAACATAAATGGTTTATAGAAGCTAAAAAATCTAAAGATAATAAGTATAGAGATTATTATATGTGGGCAGATCCTAAAGACGGCAAAGAACCAAACAACTGGGGTTCATTCTTTGGTGGAAGTGCTTGGCAATATGATGAAAATTCAAATCAATACTATCTTCACTTATTTACTAAAAAACAACCAGACTTAAACTGGGAAAGTGAAGATATGAGAAAAGATATTTACTCTATGATGAAGTTTTGGCTAGATAAAGGTGTAGATGGATTTAGGATGGATGTTTGTAATTTATATTCTAAAGCTAAGGATATGTTAGATATTGATGAAAATGGAGCTGAAGGATTATATATGAATGGTCCTAGGGTACATGAATATTTCAAAGAAATGAACAAAGAAGTGTTTAGCAAATACGATATAATGACAGTAGGCGAAACTCCAGGGGTTAGTCCAAAACATGCTAGAGATTATGTTGGAGAAGATAGAGATGAACTTAATATGCTGTTTCATTTTGAGCTTATGGATTTACCAAATCAAAGCGATAAATTCTATAAAAAGCCATATAAGTTAACTGATGTAAAAAATATATTTATGAAGTGGTACAATGGACTTCATAATGTAGGTTGGAACTCTTTGTTTATGAATAACCATGATCAGCCAAGGATGGTATCGAGATTTGGAAATGATAAAGAATACAGAGTAGAGTCTGCAAAAATGTTAGCTACACTAATACATACATTTAGTGGAACACCTTATATATACCAAGGTGAAGAAATAGGAATGACAAATATTGAATTTGATAATATAAAAGATTATAGAGATGTAGAGACTCTAAATTATTATAATGAAAAGATTTTAGATGAAGAAGAATTAGAATTAATGAAGAGAATAAAAACCACATCAAGAGATAACGCAAGAACACCAATGCAGTGGGATAAGTCTGAAAATGCAGGGTTTACCAAAGCGACACCTTGGATAAATGTAAATCCAAATTATAAAGAGATAAACGTTGAAGATTCATTAAAAGACAAAAATTCTATATTCTACTATTATAAAGATCTTATAAATTTAAGACGTGAAAATGATGTTATTGTATATGGAGATGTAGAATTAATTTGTGCTGATGATGAAAATGTTTTTGCATATAAAAGAAACTTGAAAAATGAGGAAATTATAGTTATACTTAATTTCTATAATAATAAAATAAACTTTGAAATACCAGCATATTTAGATATCAAAAAGTCAGAAATAATGATGTCTAACTACGAAGATAAAATAATTGAAAATAATGTTATGACATTAAGACCTTATGAGTGTGTAGTATATAAGGTTAAAAATAAATAGCAGGATTTAAGTATACAAAGTGTTGTTGTACAGGAGGAAACTATGAAAGTTACTATAAAGGATGTAGCAAGAGAAGCTAATGTTGCTACATCTACAGTGTCAAGGGTGTTATCAGATAATCCAAGGATAAGTGAAGAAACTAAAATAAGAGTTAATGAAGCTATAAAAAGATTAAATTATAAGCCCAATCCTATAGCTAGAAGTCTAGCAAAAAACAAAACAAGAATATTAGGAGTAGTGCTTCCAAATGAAGCGGATGATTTATTGTCTAACCCTTTCTTTGTTAATGCTATGAAAGGAATGAGTATGTATGCTCAAAGTAAAAACTATTACATAACATATGCCTTTAGCAAAAATGAAGAAAATGAACTAGAAAATATAAAAGAAATGACTCAAAGTCACCTAGTAGATGGAATTATAATGCTAAGAGTTAAAGAAAATGATGAGAGCATTGAATACCTAAAAGACAGTAAATTTCCATTTGTAGTAGTTGGAAGACCTAAACATATAGAGGAAACACTATGGGTAGATAATGATAATTTCCAAGCAATGTATGAAGTTGTAAACAAGCTTATACAAAAAGGTCATAAAAAGATAGGTTTTATTGGAGCTATTAAAAATCTTAATATGTCAAAAGATAGATATAAAGGATATGAAAAAGCTCTTGAAGATAATAAAATAAAATTAGATCAAAGTATTGTAGTTTATAAGGATGAGTTTAAAGAAAGCGAAGGACAGTGTGGATGTAGAGAACTTCTAAAAACTGAAGATATAACAGCTATAATAGCAACAGATGACCTTTTAGCATTTGGAGTTTTAAAAGAATTAAGTGATAATAAAATAAAAAATATAGCTACTGTAGGATTTAATAATACTCAATTAGCACAATACCAAAAACCACCTTTAGCATCTGTTGATATAAATGCAGATAAGCTTGGATATAAAGCTGCAAAATTATTAATAGAGACATTAGAAGAGGATGATAAAACTATTACTAATAGACATTATATAGTAAATACAGCGTTCATAGAAAGAGACTCTTTTATGTAAAAAAAAACATACAACAACACTTAAGTAAATTATACGTGCGCAAACGATTGCGTTTAAAGGAGGCAATTATGGTCGAGGCATTCATATTTGATCTGGACGGAGTTATAACAGATACAGCACACTATCATTATCTAGCATGGGAGAAGTTAGGGAATGAAATAGGAATAAAAATAGATGAAGAATTTAATGAAACATTAAAGGGAATTAGTAGATTGCAATCATTAGAAAAAATACTTGTACTCGGAAATAAGGAAAACGATTTTAATGATACAGAAAAAGAAAAAATGGCAAATTATAAAAATAGTTACTATGTGTCGTTAATAAATAATATAACATTTAAAGATGTATTGCCAGGAATAGTAGAGTTATTAGAAAAGATAAGATTAAATAATATAAAAATAGGATTAGCATCTGCTAGCAAAAACGCAGTAAAGGTTTTAAACAACTTAGAACTTACAAAATACTTTGATTTTATAGCGGACGCAGCTATATGCAAAAACAGTAAACCAGCACCAGATATATTTCTTATGGCAGCTAAGGGGCTTAACGTAAATCCTACTAATTGCATAGGCGTTGAAGATGCAAGTGCAGGAATAGATGCAATAAATGATGCTAAGATGTATTCAGTAGGGGTTGGAGATAAAGAAATTTTAAATAAAGCTAAATTTGTAGTAGATAGTACCGAAAAATTGAAATTTGAAGCTTTAATAAAATTATTTGAAGTCAAAAACTAATAAAACAAGTTTAATTTAAAAGGTGGAGAATTTTATGAGACGTTTATTTGAAAATATTAATGAATGGAAAATAATACAAGATAGCATAGAGTTTGAGGAAAATAGATTAGCTGAATCAATAATGAGCTTAGGTAATGGATATATGGGAATGAGGGGTAACTATGAAGAAAGCTATTCTAATGATAGTCATAGAGGCTCATATATAGGTGGCATATGGTATCCAGATAAAACTCGTGTAGGCTGGTGGAAAAATGGATATCCTAATTACTTTGGAAAAGTTCCAAATAGCATAAATTATATAGGTATAAATATTTGTATAAATGGAGAAATGCTTGACTTAGCAAAAGCTAATGTAGAGCAATTTTATAGAGAGTTAGATATGAAAAATGGAGTATTAACTCGTAAATTTATAGCTGATGTATCTGGAAATAAAATAGAAGTAAATGTAGTAAGGTTTTTGAGTATAGCAACAAAAGAATTAGGTGTTATAAAATATGAAGTTAAGTCATTAAATTTTGATGGAGAAGTAAAATTTACACCTTATTTAGATTCTAATGTTAAAAATGAAGATTCTAATTATGAAGAAGCTTTTTGGGTGAATATATCATCAGAATCTAGCAAAAACACAGGTAGTGTAGTTGTAAGAACTAAAGATAACTCTTTTGAAACAGAAGTATTTACTGTAGGGGCAAATATGAAAGTTAAATCTAGCAAAGAGCCTAAGATATTTACTAATACAAATAAGGAATACTACAGCGAAAATACTATGGTATTTGAAGTTGCGAAAGGTGAAACTGTAGGCATTGAAAAATATGTAAGTATAACTACAACTAGAGATTATAATAAAGATGAACTTTTATGTAAAGGAGAGCAAATATTATCTAATGAATTTGACAAAGGATATGAGCTTTTACTTAAAGAACATTGTGAGGCTTGGAATAAAAGATGGGAAAGTGCAGATATAAAAATAGATGGAGATAAGCTTGCACAACAAGGTATAAGATATAATTTATTCCAATTATTCTCAACATATTATGGAGAAGATTCAAGACTTAATATAGGTCCAAAAGGATTTACAGGAGAAAAATATGGTGGAGCAACTTATTGGGATACAGAAGCCTATTGCTTACCGGTATATCTTGGAGTAACTAAAAAAGAAGTATCTAAAAATCTTTTAGTATACAGATACAATCAATTAGATTATGCTAAGGCAAATGCTAAAAAATTAGGGCTTGAAGGTGCTCTTTATCCAATGGTAACATTCAATGGTGAGGAATGTCATAATGAATGGGAAATAACTTTTGAAGAGATACACAGAAATGGAAGTATAATTTATGCAATATATAACTACACAAATTATACTGGAGACTTTGAATATATAAAAGAAAAAGGGATAGATGTAATAGTTGAAGTAGCAAGATTTTGGGCAAGCAGAGTTCATTTGAATTCTAGAAAAGGTTTATATATGATTCATGGAGTTACAGGCCCAAATGAATATGATAATAATGTAAATAATAACTGGTATACAAATTATATTGCTAAGTGGTGTCTAGAATATGCATCTGAAAATATAGCTTACTTAGAAAATGAAGACATAGAGGCTGTAAAAAGAAATAATGTAAGCAAAGAAGAATGTGAGAAATGGATAAATATAGCATCTAAAATGTATTTACCATATGATAATGAATTGGATATAATAGTACAACATGATGATTTCTTAGACAAAGAACTTATAAAAGTTAAAGATTTGCCAAAAGAAAATTTACCATTAAATCAAAAATGGTCTTGGGATAAAATACTTAGATCATGCTTTATAAAACAAGCAGATGTATTACAAGGAATGTATTATTTTGGTGATAAATTCACAACCAAAGAAAAGAAAAGAAACTTTGATTTTTATGAACAATATACAGTTCATGAATCTTCATTATCACCTAGTATATACTCGATAATTGCATGTGAAATAGACAATTTAGATAAAGCCTATGAATTGTATTCAAGAACTGCAAGACTTGATTTAGATAATTATAATAATGACACTGAAGATGGTCTTCATATAACTTCTATGTCAGGGGCATGGCTTTCTATAGTACAAGGATTTGCAGGAATGAAAACATTCAATCAAAAACTATCGTTTAATCCTAAACTACCTAAAAATTGGAATGGATATAGCTTTAATATAAATTATAGAGAACATATATTAAATATTGAAGTTAATAAAAGAATTATTAAGATAATAAACTTAAGCGATAAATCCTTAAATGCTATAATTTATGGACAAGAGTATAGCATAGATGATCAATTAACAGTTTCTTTAGTGGTTAACCATTAAACTTTTAATTCTTAGGAAAAATTAAGGTTTAAGATAACTATGATTTATACTATGAAATTAAATTAACTAAATTTTATGAAAATTACTTGAAAACACTAGCTTAGCTAGTGTTTTTTGCATATTAAAAATAATTGAAAATTGATTTGATTCGTCTACATAAAAACCTTTTTTTACTAATTATAAATTTCGTTTTATATTTGTTAGTTTACTAATTATAGAAATTATCTTATAATTAAAAATATGAAATACATAAGACAAAAATCGACAAAAAATATATTTTAAAATCGTAAAAAAATTAGCAAAGAAGAGGAAAAAGCTACTATGAAAAAAAGACTCAATAAAAAGAAAGTGATAATGGTAATTCTTATCCCACTAGTAGTTGTATTTACTTTATTGACTGTTATTATAGTTGAAGGAAAAAAACATGGAAACAGTAGTGAAGAAGTTACAAATAATAAAGAATCAGATGATAAACACGATATCAATGAAAATATTAAAAATGGAGTATCAGACATAAAAAAATTAGAAGTTAAAAGTATTGAAAAAATTCAAGTAGAAATAAATAGTATACAAAGCAAAAATCAAGAAGATAAATCTAATATAAACAATGAACGAAGTAAAAAAATAGATTATGCTACCTTATTTGAAAATATTGTTATAATGGGAGATTCAAGGAGTGAATCTCTTACAGAATATGGTATATTGAGTAGCTCATCAGTAGTTGCTTACAAAGGAAGGACTACAGTAAAGGCTAAAGACGATGTAAGTACAATTGTTAACTTAGTTCCATCAAAAATAATTATGACTTATGGAATGAATGACTTAGAACTTTATGCCAACGCTCAAGACTTTGTAAAAAGCTATGAAATATTAATAGAAGATGTGAAAAATAAGTTACCAAATTCTAAAATATACGTAACTTCAATATTACCAGTACAACAAAATGCTATTGAAAAAGAGCCTAAGTTTAATAATTTAGAAGATTTTAATATAGCATTAGAGAGATTGTGCAGTGATTTGCAAATTGAGTTTATGAATGTTGGAACTTTAAATTCAAAGTATTATGAGCCAGATGGGATACATTTTAGAGCAGATGCTTATCCAATATTATTAAACTTAATGGCTAAAAAAGCAAATCTATAAGGGATGTGACTATTTTGAATAAGAAACTAAAAAGAAGTTTAATTAGCTCTATATTTATATTTTCTATGATATTTATGAGTGGGTGTGGGAATAGCCAAGATAAAAATTTAGGAGATATAGAAAAAGATATAAGTAGTAAAGTTAGTTTAGATAAGATGGAAAAAGGAACTAGCAAAACTTTAAAGAGATACTATGGGTTAAATTCAAATGAATTAGAAGATTTTATATTATATACTCCAAAATCAACTATGGATGTAGATGAGATGTTAATGGTTAAAGTTAAGGATGAAGGTCAAATACAATCCATAGAAGATGTTATAGATTCTAGAGTTAACAAGCAATTAGAAAGTTTTAGTGGATATGGACCTAAGCAATGTGAACTTTTAGATAACTATGAAATAAAAGTTAAAGGCAAATATATATTCTTTGCTGTATCTGAAAAAGCACAAGAAATGAAGGATGCCTTTAAGGAAAGTAGGTAAAGATGTGGTTTTTAGTAGTATAATTTTTATGTTTACTTTTTTACCTATAACACTAATGCTATATTATATAGCTCCTAGAGGTATTAGAAATTTAGTGTTACTTGTTATAAGTTTAGTATTTTATGCATGGGGAGAGCCTGTGTATGTGTTTTTAATGATATTTACGACCTTATTTGATTTTTTTATGGGATTAATTATAGATAAGTATAGAGGACATAATATGTCTAAAATTATATTTATACTAACTATAGTGGTTAATTTGGGAATATTAGGATTCTTTAAATATTATGGTTTTGTGATTGAAAATATAAATACTTTATTTTCTCTGAATATACCTTATTCACAATTACCATTGCCTATAGGAATATCCTTTTATACATTCCAAACTTTATCTTATGTAGTAGATGTATATTTAAATAAGGTAGCGCTACAAAGAAGCGTCGTATCATTTTCACTTTATGTATCGATGTTCCCACAGCTTGTTGCAGGACCTATAGTTAGGTACTCTGATGTTGATTATCAAATAGACAATAGAAAAGAAAGTATAAACAAGTTTGGAGAAGGCGTACAGAGATTTATACAAGGTTTAGGAAAAAAAGTGTTATTTGCTAATAACATAGGTATGTTATTTACAAGTATTCAGGCATTAGATATAACCTCTATATCAGTTCTAACTTCATGGTTAGGTATAATAGCTTATACGCTTCAAATATACTTTGATTTTAGTGGATACAGTGATATGGCAATAGGGCTTGGAAAGATGTTTGGTTTTGAATTTATAGAAAACTTTAACTACCCCTACGTATCAAAGAGTGTCACAGAGTTTTGGCGAAGATGGCATATAAGTCTTGGAAGTTGGTTTAGAGAATATGTGTATATACCGTTAGGTGGAAATAGATGTTCTGTGCCAAACCAAGTTAGAAATTTATTTATAGTTTGGTTTTTAACTGGATTATGGCATGGATCTAGTTGGAACTTTATAGTATGGGGTCTATATTATGGAGCAATACTTTTTATAGAAAAAGTATTCTTAAAAAATATTCTAGAAAATATTCCATCTATTATAAGACATACATACACTATGATACTTGTAATGATTGGTTGGGTATTCTTTGCTAATGATAGTATGGTAAACGCATTAGAATATATAAAAACTATGTTTGGATTAAATGGAAATGAATTTATAGATACTACATTTATATACTATTTATATACCAATATAATAATTTTGATTCCTATAATATTATGTTCAACTCCTTTGGTTAATATAGTATATAAAAAAATAGTATACAAGAAAAAATGGGGAAGAATACTTGGATTAGCTATAAATGCAATTATTTTATTCGTAGCTACTGCATACTTAGTAAATGCTAGCTATAATCCTTTCTTATACTTTAGATTCTAGGAGGATTATTATGAAAAAATATAAAAAGAAAATATATAAAAAAAATATAATAAAAAATAAGTATTTTAAAATTTTAACATTGCTATTTTTATCATTCACATTTGGTATGGTTATTTTAAATTTTATAAGTAAGGATAATGAATTTTCACAATCTGAAAATAGAATGCTAGCTAAAAAACCTAAATTTACAATTGAGAGATTATTAGAGGGTAGATTTAGCACAAAATATGAAAAATATAAAGTAGACCAATTTATAGGAAGAGACTTTTTTATAAATGTAAAATCGCATATAGATAAAATGATTGGCAAAAACGAGAATAACGGAGTATATATATGTGATGATGGATATCTTATGGAAGATTTTAAACGTCCAGATGAAAAATATTTAAATGAAAATATAAAAGCTATAAATGATTTTTCTAAAAAACATGAGAAAATAAACCAGTATATGCTTGTAGCACCTAACGCAATTAGCATATTAGATGATAAGCTTCCAAAGTTTGCGCCAGTTATAAATCAAAAAAAATATTTGGATGATTTAAACGAATCATTAAATGATAAAATAAATTTTGTGGATGGATATAAGGCTCTCAAGAATCATAAGAGTGAGTATATATATTATAAAACTGATCACCACTGGACAACATTAGGAGCTTATTATGGATTCTTAGAAAGTGCTAAATCAATGAAATTAGATGTTAAAGCTAATAACTATAATATAGAGCCAGTAACTAATGATTTTCATGGAACATTATATTCTAAAAGTGGATTTGCATCTAAAGATTCAGATATAGTAAATGTTTATCTTCCCAAAAGTAAAGAAGATGAAGTAGTAGTAAATTATGTAGAAGAAAAGAAAAAATCGCCATCTATATATGACAGTAAAAAATTGAAAGGTAAAGATAAATACGAAGTATTCTTAGGAGGAAATCATCCACTAGTAAAGATAAATACTACATCAAAGAGTGAGAAAAAATTGCTTTTAATAAAAGATTCTTATGCAAATAGTTTTGTTCAATTTTTAACTCCTTATTTTAGTGAAATAGTTATGGTTGATCCTAGATATTTTTATGAAGATATAGAAAAATTAATAGATAAAGAAAAAATAACGGACATGCTTTATTTATATAATGCTAATACATTTTTCTCAGATACATCTTTATCAGCAGTTTTAAATAATATATAAAATTAAATTCTATTAGGACAGAGAGATGAAAAAAAAATCTCTCTGTTCTTTTTTTGTATTTTTAATTATAATATATAGGTGAAAGAGAAAAATATTAGTTATCAAATTTAAAAAATAAACAAAATTAATAAAAAGGGAGAAATAAAAATGCTAAAAAAAATGGGGTTAATAAAAGATTTAGCATCAAAGATAGGTCGTAAAAAAGCTTATGAGTTGTTAGAAATGGTAGAAGGCAGTCAGCCGTTTGTAGCTGAAGTTAAAATAACAAGAGCTGGAATAACTTCTAAAAAAGAAGAAATAATATTAAAAGAAAATCAAAAAATTATACTTGAATATATTGAAAAATAGTAAAAAGGCTGGTTGACTAATTAAAGTTAATACAGCCTTTTTACTATAATGCATTAATATGTAACATTAGTGTAACAGTATAGTATTATAATGTTTACAATGAAACATTATAATACTATTAACATTAAAAAATTCAAATGAAGTAGGTGTAGGAATGAAAGTATTAATAGCTGATGATGAAGTGAGTATGTTAAAAATATTAAAAGCATACTTTGAAAAAGAACAATTTGAAGTGATTACTGCAAAAGATGGGCAAGAAGCATTGGAAGTGTTTTATGATAATAAAGTAGATTTAGCAATTTTGGACTGGATGATGCCTAAAATAGATGGTATAAAAGTATGTAAAAAAATAAAAGAAATAAGTAATACAAAAGTACTAATGCTTACAGCTAAAAGTGAAAATGAAGATGAAATAGATGCCCTAAATTATGGAGCTGATGAATATATAAGAAAGCCTTTTGATCCTAGAGTTTTAATAATAAGAGCGAAAAAACTTGCTGGCAGTAATGAAATTTTTAAAATAGATGATTTGAAAATAGATTTTAAAACTAACAAAGTCTATAAAGGCGAAGACGAACTTAATTTAACTAACAAAGAACTACAGCTTTTAAAATGCTTTATAAGTAATAAAGGTGCAATACTTTCAAGAGAAAAATTGTTAGATTTAGTATGGGGTATGGATTACTATGGAGATGACAGAACTGTAGATACTCATATAAGAAGACTAAGGTCTAAAATAGGAGAAGAGATAATAACAACTCATAGAGGTATAGGGTATAGCTTGGAGGAATTTAATGACTAAATTAAATAAAAAATTATCTATAAGCATATGCATAATAGTTATAATGGTATCAATTGTTTCTTTAACTATCAATAAGATGTTTATACATAAATATTATTTATATGAAAAAAAGAAAATTATAAATAATATAGGTCAAGAAATAAAAAATATGGATACAAAAAAATTGATTTCAGATATTAAAGTTATTGAAGATAAGTATAATATGACCATTGTATATTTACCAATAGATATAAATACTGAACATAACGAAGAAGAGATAACAGAAAACTTTATAAATAAATTTTTTATAAAAGATATTAGTTTGAAAAAATTTTGGATTTCAAATGATATACTTAAATCCCTGAATAAAGGTAGCATAAATAAAATTTATAACCAAGGAAAATCAAAATATAATTTATTAGTTAAATTTATGGAAAAAGATAATTATGTATTTGCAGTTGCAACACCTATAGAACACTCAGAAGATACAATAGCAATTATAAATAGATTTTATATTATTATGAGTTTATTTTCTATAATAGCAATAACATTATTAACTTTTATATTATCAAATAAAATTATAAAACCCATAGAAAAGTTGAAAGTTTTATCTAAAGATATATCTACACTAAACTTTAGGCGTGAAGAGATAAAAACTAATGATGAAATAGAAGAATTAGCAAATAGTATAAATAAAATGAGTTTAAGCTTAGAAAAAGCACATAATGAGCTTAACAAAAGAAATCAAAATTTAAAGACTTTTATAAGTGATGCATCACATGAAATGAAAACTCCAATATCACTTATTAAAGTTTATAGTATGGGTATTCAAGATGGTATGGATGATGGTACATATATTGATACCATAATTGAACAATCTGAAAATTTAACTAATATTGTCAATACATTATTGTATTGGGCTAAATATGAGAAAAAGGAAATGAAATTAAGTAAAGTAGACTTAAAATTAAAATTATTACAATGTATTAAAAACTATGATGTTCTTATAAAAGAAAATAATATAGATGTAACTTTTAATATAGATGACAGTGAAATTATAGTTAATGCAGATGAAAGTAATATAGAAATAGTTTTAAATAATTTAATAAGTAATGCAATTAAATATAACAATGATAATAAGATTGATATATGTTTATTAAAAGATAGTCAAGAAGCATTTTTATCTGTGAGCAATGGAAGTAAATATATAAATAAAGAGGATATAGATAACATTTGGAAACCATTTTATGTATTAGAAAAATCAAGAAATAAAGATTTATCAGGAACTGGATTAGGACTTAGCATAGTAAAAGAAATATTAGAAGCACACAATCTTTTATATGGTGTTGAAGTTTATGATAAAAAGATAGAGTTCTTTATTGTATTTGATAGTTTATAAAATGTAATATTTAGTAGCTAAGAGTTATAAATTTAAAAAAGGTAAAAAAGATTTACTAATGAAAAGTAAATCTTTTTTATTGTAAAATTTATTATTTATTTAAATCATTTAGTCCGTCAAAATCATTTCCTGTTATAACTAATACGTCTTGGGGAAGAATATTAGTAGACCCATTTGGAATTAATACCTCTCCTTTACGTTTTATCATTACAATAAGTAAATCTTTAGGTATATTAGAATCCATTATGGACTTATTTGCAATCTTGCTATTATCACTAATAGTTACTTCTGTTAACTTTGTACTTGTATCTTCTCTATAGTCATTAAATGTTTTTAATACTTGAGATTCATCATCTATTAAATCGAGTTTTTTAGCAACAAAAGGTAGTAGTGTACCTTGGATTCCAACAGAGAATAAAGCAACAAAGAATACTATATGGAAGATATCGCTTTCGATAGGTACGCCGTAAGTAACTGCATATATTGCAAACACTATTGAAGCTGCACCTCTAAGACCAACCCAAGATACAAATACTTTTTCTTTTAAAGGTGTCTTAAACCAACTCAATATACTAAAAGTTGCGATTGGTCTTGCTATGAAGATCATAAACATAGATATCGCGAAACCTTCTAATATTATAGATGGTAATTTAGATGGGAATGACAATAACCCTAGTATGAAGAACAACATGATTTGCATGATCCATGATATTCCATCAAAGAATTGAAACATACTCTTTTTATGAGGAATTTTACTGTTACCTATTATAAGACCTGCCATATATACAGAAAGATATCCGTTACCACCAAAATGC
The DNA here is from genome assembly GCA_947072565.1 of uncultured Peptostreptococcaceae bacterium. GTDB lineage: Bacteria > Bacillota > Clostridia > Peptostreptococcales > Peptostreptococcaceae > Romboutsia_D. The sequence continues at coordinate 40,035 of CAMTIM010000033.1, forward strand.
TCACTTAAGGCATAAGATAATACTGCTATTGCCATAACGAATATAGGGTAAAACCCGTCTATTTCGAAATGAACGCGTCTTAATAAATAAATAGTAAGTTTAGCTAATAAAACTGCACATATAATTCCTACTATAACTTGGTTTAATAACATAGGGATTATTGTATTATACCCTTTATTTCCCATTAGTCCTAATATAATCACAGTTAGCATATAAGCAAACGGGTCATTACTTCCACTTTCTATTTCTAATATTGAAGCAAGTGAGCCCTTTAAGTTTAGTTTTTGAGAACGTAGTATAGCGAATACTGATGCAGCATCTGTAGAAGCAACGATAGACCCTATAAGCAATCCTTCTAATAAACTTGTGTTAAATACTTTAAAACAAAAGAAACCTGTTAAGCCGGCTGTTATCACAACACCTAATGTTGATAAAAGTATAGATGGAATAGCAATAGGTTTAGCCATTTCCCAACTAGTACCGAATCCTCCATAAAACATTATGAAAATTAGCCCAATAGAACATAATTGACTTGTTAGTTCGTAGTCGTCAAAATATATTCCGATAATACCATCAGATCCAGATAACATTCCTAAGACTATAAAAATTAAAAGAATTGGAATTCCGAATTTGTATAAAATTTTACTCGAGGTTATGCATATGAGTAGAACTAATGCACATGTAATCATTAAGCTAGTCAAATAATAAGCCCTCCTTATGTTGAATTTTGTAGTTAGATATGGTTTTCTTAGAATATACATTAAAAAATGATTTGTTTGTATAATGTTTCGTATAATTAAATTTTAACATAGATTCACTACAAAAGTATAGATATATTTTAACCTATTAATGTAACACATATGTAACATTAGTAGGTTAAAGTTGTTTTAGAGGTGAAGAAAATGAGAAAAAAAGTATCGCTAATCATGAGTTTAATACTTATAGGAAGTACACTTTCTGGGTGTAATAACAAAGATGCAGTAAACAAAGAATTACAAGAAAAACAAGTTAAAAATTTAGATTTTACATTTGATGTAAATCCTGAAAATTTTGAAGTAAATGTAATTTTAAATGGAAAAAAAGAAATTGTATCTAACAAAATACAAGAAAGAGAAGTATCAAATTTAAAAAAATCTGAAAAGGAGGTTTCATGGAGTTATCCAAAAGAAAATATAGATATTAGTATAAAAAAAGAAAAGGATTATTTGGATGTAGACATAAAATCAAATGGTAAAGAAGAAAGTAGCTTTACTTGGCCTAATGTAAGTGGGGAAAGTTATTACCTTCCTATTAATGAAGGTAAATTTATACCAAGCAATGATAAGTATTGGAAAGAATATTTAAATGAGCAAGTTTATAATGTTATAGAATCATTCTCTATGCAATTCTTTGCGGTAAATAAAGACAATGTTTCTATATCATATATTATAAAAAATAAATTTAACAATGAAATTAATTTTGATGCTAAAGATAAGGTGAACTTTGAATTTAAACATAAATATCCAAGCATAAATAAAGATAAAGAATATGGATTTAGAGTGTATGTAACGCCTAAAAATGCAGTAGATGTAGCTAAAAACTATAAAAACTATATTATTGAAAAAGATGAATTCAAAACGTTAGAGCAAAAAGCTAAGGAAAATAAAAATATTGAAAAACTTTATGGTGCTCCTCAGATATATTTTTGGGATAAATCAATAATTACAGAGACTGACATTAAATGGAATTTATTGAAAAATAATATACCAAGTAACTTAGAAAATTGGATAAAAGAATTATTAAACACAAAAATAGAAGATGGAAAACAAGCTGCAAAAGTATTTGATACTATTAAGACTCAAGACTATATTGATAAATTTCAAAAGTCAGAAGTAGTAAGGTCACTTAATCAAGTTATGCTACTAAAAGAGTTTTATAATCCTAGTGTATTTAAAAACACTGATAAAGAAATTGATAAATTAGTAAAGAAAGGGATTGATAACTTAAATAAAGTAGAACTTATAGAATTAAATAAAATGTTGTTAAAGTCACAATTAAAAGACTCTACGATAGCAACAGAAAATTGGGCAAAATCAAATACTGTAGATGTATTAGATGATATGAAAAAATCAGGTATAGAAAATGCATGGATAGGGTTTGACGATATAGAAGCTGGATATGTATCGCCAATGCTTGTTGATAATGCTAATAAGTATGGATACTTAGTAGGACCATATGATTCATATCATTCTATACACAAGCCAGGTGAAGAAAAGTGGAGTACAGCTAAATTTGAGGATAGGTCCTTATATGAAAATGCTACAGTAGAAAATGAAAAAGGTGAAAAACTACAAGGATTCCAAGGAACAGGTAGAAAGTTAAATCCAACATTATCTCTTCCAAGTGTAAAAAATAGAGTTAGTAATATAATGAAAGATGGATATAAATTTAATTCTTGGTTTATAGATTGTGATGCTACTGGAGAAATATATGATGATTACTCAAAAGAACACATAACGACACAAGAACAAGACTTAAATGCAAGACTTGAGAGAATGGATTATATTAGAGAAAAAGAAAATATGGTTATAGGTTCAGAAGGTGGAAATGATTTTGCAAGTGAAAATATATCATTTGCCCATGGACTAGAAACACCAGCATTCTCTTGGGTGGATGAAGATATGAATAAGAACAAAGATAGTGAGTACTATGTAGGAAGATACTACTCACAAACGGGTGGAGTTCCAGAGGTATTTTCTAAGCAAGTACCTGTAAAAGAATTATATAAAAAAATATTTATAGATGAAACTTATTCTATCCCTTTGTTTAGATTAGTATATAATGATTCAGTTATAACTTCATATCACTGGTTATGGGGAACTTTTAAGATAAAGGATGAAGTTGAAAATAGAATGATGAGTGAAATTTTATATAATACACCACCTATGTATCACATTGATAAAAGTGAGTGGAATAAGTATAAAGATAAAATAATATCTCATAATAAGGTATGGTCAGATTTTAATAAAAAGGCAATAAAAGAGCCGATGACAAGCTTTAAAACTTTATCAAAAGACAGATTAGTTCAAAGTAGCACATTTGGAGAAAATTTAACTGTAGTTGCCAATTTCTCAAATGATAATTTTAAATATAAAGAAGATACAATAAAAGCAAAATCACTTATAATATATGATGGAAACAATAAAATAGTATATAAACCGTAAAATAATAAAAGCATGATCTATATCATTAGATCATGCTTTTATTATTTTTTTTGTTAAATATAAAAAACGTAACACTAACGTAACAAATTAATAGTAAAATTTAGCTATACTAGAAAAAAATAATTGTTAAAAATATAAAATAAGACATAAAAATCTATTTTGTAATAATATTTGACATGTTATTGTTGTATAATAGAATAGATGAAAACATCAAAGGGAGAATTTAAATATGAAAAATAAAAAGCTAATAATAATACTAATAATAGTAGCCGCAATATCTGTAATAGGTGGATATTATGTAATGCAGTTAAAGTCATTACAGGAGATAAATAAAGTAGAAATGAATGTAGATGATTATATAAAATGTTCTGATCAAATAAGTGCAAATAAGGCTCAAGTGAATTGGAAATATGTAGCATCTGTAGTTGGTGTAATTGAGAAGAATAAATTAAAAAATGTAAGTGAATCAAAGATAAAAGAAGTAGCAAGTTTGTTTATAAAGAAAGAAAATAAAACTTATAAATTAAACTCTTTAGACAATGTAATTGAAGAATTAGATTTTAGTAATAGCGAAAAGAAAAGAGCACATGACTATGTTGAAGATTTAAAAGACTATGGGATTACACCTAGCAAGTTAAAATCAGATACTAAATACATGAAATTTATAAATGGCATAAAAGAAGGAGCTATAAAAAATTATAAAAAATATAAAATTTTACCATCAATAACAATAGCTCAAGCAATACTTGAAACAGGATGGGGAAATTCGGATTTAGCTGGTAAATATAATAACTTATTTGGAATAAAAGCAGATAAGTCTTGGACAGGAGAATATGTAACATTAGAAACTAGTGAATTCTCAAATACAATAATAAATGATAAATTTAGAAAATATGAAGATAAAAATCAATCAATTTATGACCATGCAAAGTTTTTATATGAAAATAAGAGATATAAGGAAAATGGTGTTTTTGAGGCTAACACATATAAAGTTCAAGCTAATGCATTGCAAGAAGCAGGCTACAGTACATTAATGGATAACAATGGAGAAAAAATATATTCTAAGAAGCTAATACAATTAATACAACAGTACAATTTACAATTGATAGATAATGAAGCTCAAAGTATAAAATAAAATTAAATAATTATCATAAATAACTAAAATCCCCCATATAAAATTATAAAAAAGTATTCAAATAGATATTTTTAAAATTAAACTTTTTATAATCTTATATGGGGGTATTATGATTAGTCTAGATATAAAAATAAATGAGATGAAAAACAATCTTGTGGATAAAAATATAAAGGCTATAAGAAATAATAAGTTAAAAAAAATAAAAGATGAAGATAAGAAAAAAATAGAAGTTAAAGATGAAGTTTTTATTAAAGAGTACAACTATTACGTTAGGTTATTAAAAAAAATTAAAAAATATATAAATAACAAAGAAAATATAATAACTATATTTGATGTAGAAAATAAAGAAAAAAATATAGTCTATATAATCACAACTATAGATATGCAAGAAATAAGTGTTGGAATACCAATAAAAATAAGTGTAATAACTGGAGATACAAACTATACATATATGGATTGCACATACTATGAAAGAGAAGAAAATTCAGTATTATATATAAATAATTTTACATCGATAAAACCTAATAAAGGTTATGGAGGTATTTTGCTTAAGAAACTAGACTATATTATAAGTGAGATAAATAAGAAATTTATATATTATAATTTAAACGATATAAAACTAATAGAAGGCAAAATGATAGCAAATAAAAATATAATAAGTGAAAAAAAATTAAAAAAGTTATATATAAAATACGGATTTGAAATAGACAATAAAAATAATATGAAAAGAAACGTATTGATTACATTATAAATAACTATTGAAGTTGTTAAAATAAGATTTAATATATTTTTATGCTATAATGGATAGTTACATATGAAAAAATAAGGAGCAAAAGATGAACAATAAATTTACTGATTTTAAATTAAATACAAACATAATAAAAGCATTAAACAACCTAGAATATAAAAATCCTTCAAAGGTACAAGTAAAAGTAATACCAAAGCTTATAAATAAAGAAGATATAATCGTTAAGTCCAAAACAGGAAGTGGGAAAACTGCAAGTTTTGCAATTCCAATATGTGAAAATATAGATATAGAGAATACAAATATACAAGCGCTTATAGTAGTCCCAACTAGAGAATTAGCTCTTCAAGTTAAAGATGAAATATCTAATATAGGAAGATTAAAAAAAATAAGATGTAGTGCTATATTTGGAAGACAACCAATAAAAGAACAAATATCAAGCTTAAAGCAAAGAGTACATGTAGTAGTAGCAACTCCAGGTAGAATAATAGATCATATACAAAGACAAACTATTAACATACAAAATATAAATTATTTAATAATAGATGAAGCAGATAAAATGTTAAACAAAGGATTTATAGAACAAATAGATATAATATTTGAAAACTCACCAAGCAAAAAGACAATAGGACTTTTTTCAGCTACAATAGATAAAGATATACAATACGTAAGTCAAAAATATATGAATAATCCAAGCATGATAGAAATAGAAAACCATGAAGAAATAAATAGAAAACAAATAGATGAAAGCTATGTAAAGGTTGATGAAAAAGATAAATATGAAACGTTAAAAAAATTAATATACTCTGAAAGTCCAAACTCACTTATGATATTTTTAAATACAAGAGAAAGAGTTAGTAAACTTTACAATCAAATGAAAAAAGATAAATTTTTAGTAAAAGAAATTCATGGAGATATGTCGCAAGAAAAACGTATATATGCAATCAAAGATTTTAAAGAATTTAAGTTCAATATATTAGTTAGTAGCGATGTTGCATCTAGGGGTATTCATATAGATGATATTTCCTTAGTAATAAACTATGATGTTCCAAGAGATAAAGAAAACTATATACACAGGATAGGTAGAACAGGAAGAAAAGATAAGTTTGGAAAAGCTATAACTATGGTAAATAATAAAGATGAAAAATATATAAATGAAATACAAAATTATATTGGATATGAAATAAAAGAACTAAGTGATATAGGAGAAGATAAAGCTAAACAAGGAAAAATTAAATTTGAAGAAACGCAAAAAAAACTTTTAAAAGATAAAAGAGTTAAAAGTATTCCAAAAAAAGTACATAGTGAAATTACTAGGATATACTTAAATTGTGGAAAAAGAAAAAAGATAAGAAATTTAGATATAGTTGGAGCGATAAGTAATTTAGATGGAATAGAAGGTAAAGATATTGGGGTTATAGAGGTTCAAGATTTATGTTCTTATGTAGACATATTAAATCATAAGGGAGAAGCATTATTAAAAAAATACAAAGAAATAAATATAAAAAAGAAGCCTGTAAAAATAAAAAGAGATAATCAAAACCAATAGGTTCTTATTTAAAAATAGATAAAATAAAAAGAAGCTTAGGACGCCCTAAGCTTTTTATTTAAAAATATCTGATAATTCTATATTGGTCTTACGAGTGTTAGATGGAATATCTTTGTTATTATTCTCACAAAGATTAGTCTTAATTGGCAATTGTACTATAAATGAAGTACCCTCCCCTAATTTAGAATCTACAGTAATATTTCCATCATGTAATTTAACAAAATACTTAACAACTGACAATCCAATTCCACTTCCCTCATTTTGCCTAGTAAAGCCGTTATCTATTTGCATAAATTTATCGAATATTTTAGATAAGTTTAAGTCATCTATACCTATACCATTATCTTGAACAATAAAGTTTAGATTATCTTCATCAGCTAGAATAGTTGCAAATACATCTTTATTGTCCTGAGAAAATTTGATAGCATTAGAAAGTAAATTAAGTGTTAATCTTTCGATTTTTTCACAGTCAACACACATAAATAATTCTTCTATATTTGTATCAAAAACTACATTTAAGTTCTTAGAATTTGCATATGGAACAACAGATAAAACAGTATCCTCTATTAAATTAATTATATTGACAGTTTTAAGTTTTAGATCAACGCAACCTGAATCAATTTTTGCAATATCTATAATATTATTTGTTAATCTAAGTAATCTATTAGAATTTTGAGCTATAATATTTAAGTTGTTAGTGATGCTTTGTTTATTAGTAATTTCTTCTTTAGATAATAAAACGTTTAAAAGTTGATTAGCAGAACTTATAACTGTTACAGGTGTTCTAAGTTCATGACTTATATTAGCTATAAAATTATTTTTAGCAATATTTGTGTCTTCAACGATTTTTTGAGCCTTTTTTAATTCTTCTTTATGTTTTAATATCATATTATGATGAAGTATTATTGTAATAATAATTAATAATAACCCAGATATATTAAAGAGTGTGGGAATAACAATGTTCATACTTTTAATTGAAACTATTATATAAGTAAAAATTAAAATCAAAATAATTAAAGCAATAAATTGTGTACGTTTTTTTTTCATAGTGAGACATCCTTATTGGTTGAATATAGTTTACAACTTAAATTATACCAAATTATTGTATTAATAAGATTATAAATATAAATTTTTTTATATGTAGTTTATATTAGTTTGCAAAAAAACACAAATAAAATTCATTTTAATAAAAAAATATTAATAAAAAGGATAATTATATTTTATGTTAAACTAGTAATATAATAATGCTTTTTTATTAGGTCCCAGTTATATAAAAATAAAACAGTTTTAAACATAGGGAGGGATTATTTATGAAAGAAGAAATATATAGTGAAGTTATTGAAAAAATAATCGAAAGTATAGATGAGGGAATACACTTTATAGACAAAGATGGAAATACAATTATATATAATAATTCTATGGCAAAATTAGAGCAAATGGATAAAAAAGATGTATTAAACAAGCCGTTTGTAGATGTATTGCAAACTATGGAAATAAAAAATAGTACTTTGCTTAAAGTTTTAAAAAATAAAAAAGATATAAAAGATAATGTACAAAAATATTTAAATAAAGATGGTAAAGAAATAACTACTATAAATACTACAATACCTATAATAGTAGGAGAAAAACTTATTGGTGCATTAGAGGTATCTAAGGATATGACTCAAATTCAAATGCTATCAGAACAAATATTAAAACTTAAAGAATCTAAGGTGAATAAATCAAATAACCCGGAAAAACTAGGATACAATTTTGATGATATAATTGGTGAAAGTGAATCTATTCAAAAGTCTATCAAGATATCGAAAAAAGCATCAAAGAGCGATGCTACAGTTTTAATATATGGAGAGACTGGAACCGGTAAAGAACTAATAAGTCAGTCTATTCACTATGATAGCAAAAGGTGTGACCAACCATTTGTAGCACAAAATTGTGCAGCACTTCCAGAAAGCTTATTAGAAGGCATATTATTTGGAACTGTAAAAGGTGGATTTACAGGTGCAGTTGATAGACCTGGATTATTTGAACAAGCTAACAAAGGAACTTTATTATTAGATGAAATAAACTCAATGCCGCTACAACTTCAAGCTAAGTTACTTAGAGTGCTTCAAGAAGGATATGTAAGGCGTGTTGGAGGAACTAAGGACATATATGTTGATGTTAGAGTTATAGCTACAACTAATGAAAACCCAATTGATATATTAAGTGAAGGTAAAATTAGAAAAGATTTGTATTATAGATTAAATGTAATTTATATACAAATACCACCTCTTAGAGAAAGGGGAAATGATATAATATTGCTTTCCAATAAATTTATAGAGAAATACAACAAAAAATTAAACAAAAACATAAAATCTATATCTGATATGGGGATTAACAAACTTAGAAATCATTATTGGCAAGGTAATGTTAGAGAACTAGAAAATACTATATATTCTAGTATGAGCATGATGGATGATGAAGAAATTTTAACTGAAGAGATGATAAATATAAATGAATATAAAACTAATGTAGCTGAAAATATGTATGTTGTAGATATAGATGCTAGGCCTTTGGATTGGGTTGTTGCAGATATTGAAGAACGATATATTAATGAAGCCTTAAATAAAGCCAATGAAAATGTAACTAAGGCTGCAGCTATCTTAGGACTTTGTAGACAGAACTTACAATATAAAATGAAAAAATATAATATAACTAGGAAATAACAAAAAAGAGCAAAAAATCTTGCGTATGTGCAAAATTTAATGCTCTTTTTTTATATTTAAATAAATTTCAAGATTTGAAATTATTTAAAATTATATAAAATTGAAAAAAATATTAATGTCAGAAATATTTGACAATTGGTTTATTTTAGAATGTTTAAAACTAAAAATAAAACAATATCAAAATTTAAAATACTTTGTAAATTAAAATTACTAAATAATGGCACAAGAATTGCTTTAATAAAAGATAGGAAAAATAATAAGGGGGAATTTAAAGATGAGAAATGTTAGAGTTGGTATTTGGGGATTTGGAGCTATGGGAAGTGGAATGGCTAAAATGCTTCTTAAGAAAAAAGGAATAGAAATAGTTGGAGTATGTGATATGCATCCAGATAGAGTAAATAAAAGTATTTATGATGTATTAGGATGTGAAAAAGAAGAAAGACGTGAAGTTATAATAAAATCTGATGCAGATGTAGTATTTACCGATGAATGTGCAGATGTTGTTTTGTTAGCTACAGACTCTTTTACAAAAGGTGCATTTGATAAAATAAAGCTTATATTAGAAAAGAAAATAAATGTTATATCAACAGCAGAAGAGATGGCATATCCAAAAGCTCAAGAACCAGAATTGGCTAAAAAATTAGATGAAATAGCTAAAGCAAATGGAGTGTCAGTTTTAGGGACAGGTATAAATCCGGGATTTGTACTTGATTTATTAATACTTGCATTAACTGGAACTTGTGAAGAGGTAGATTACATAAAAGCAGCTAGAGTTAATGATCTATCACCATTTGGAACAGCAGTTATGGTAGAACAAGGTGTTGGTGCTACTAAAGAAGTATTTGAAAAAGGTGTAGAAGATGGATCAATAGCAGGTCATGTAGGATTCCCTGAATCTATAAATATGATAACTGAAGGTATAGGATGGAACTTAGAAAAAATAGACCAAACTAGAGAACCAATAATGAGTAATGTATATAGAAAAAGTGAGTATGCAGAGGTTCAAGCTGGAAATGTAGCGGGATGCAAACAATGTGGATATGGGTATGTTGATGGAGTTATGAAAATAGAAATGGAACATCCACAACAAATATTACCTCAATTAGAAGGTTTATCAACAGGAGATTATGTAAGCATAAAAGGAGTACCAAATATAGATTTACAAATAACTCCAGAAATACCAGGTGGAATAGGAACTATAGCTATGTGTGTAAACTCTATACCTCATGTTATAAATGCAATTCCAGGTCTTAAGACTATGCTTGACATACCAGTTCCTAGAGCTATGATGGGTGATGTTCGTGAATTAGTTTTATTAAAAGAAAGTGCTAAAGCTTAAAAAATAAAAATATAATCAAAAGTTTAAGCTAATTAAGCAGATTATGAAAAATAGGTAAAAATAAAGTCTTAGTTAGCTTAATTAATATAAAGGAGATTGGTTAGAATGGATGCTAGATGTGGAGATTGGGTTATAATCCATAATATTGTGCTTGATTCAAGTCAAAGGGCACCTCAGGTTCCAGAGGATACAAAGTTACATCCTCTAGAAACATGGGTTAAGGGATTTATAGATAGAGATGCAAATATTTCTGATTTAGTTAAAGTAAAAACTATTACAGGAAGATGTGTAGAAGGAAATTTAGTAAATGTAAACCCTTACTATACTCATGATTATGGTAAATGTATACCAGAGTTACTTCAAATAGGACTTCAAGCAAGAGATATTCTATTTGGGGGTGAAATAAATGATTAAAGACAATAGCTATCAAGCTGTAATGAATAGAAAAAATGAAATAATGAAAAACGCTATAGGTATAGATTATTCATTGTTTGAAAATGATGGAGTATCTTTTGAATATGAAAAAATGATGAGAGAAACGGGATACTCTTTAGACGAAATAGAAAAGATTCAATCAAATTTTGCAGTAGGTAATACACCTATAATAGAACTTAAAAATATAACTGCATTAGCTAGAAAAGTTGCACCAAAAGGAAAAGGAGCAAGAATATTTATAAAGGATGAAGCAGCAAATGCATCTGGTAGTTTTAAAGCAAGACGTGCTGCAACTGCTGTATATCATGCTAAAAAAATGGGATATAAAGGAGTAATAGCAGCAACTAGTGGAAACTATGGAGCAGCAGTAGCGTCACAAGCTGCTATGCAAGGTCTTAAATGCATAATAGTTCAAGAGTGCTATGATAGCAGAGGAATTGGTCAACCTGAGATAATAGAAAAAGCAAGAAAATGTGAAGCTTATGGTGCAGAAGTTGTTCAATTAACAGTAGGGCCAGAGTTATTTTATACATTTTTATTAATGCTAGAGGAAACTGGATATTTTAATGCATCACTATATTCTCCATTTGGAATAGCAGGCGTTGAAACTCTAGGTTATGAAATAGCTATGCAGTGTAGAGAAAGATTAGGAAAAGACCCAGATATAGTAGTTTGCACTAATGCAGGTGGTGGAAACTTAACAGGAACAGCGAGAGGGCTTATAAAAGCTGGTGCAACTGATACTAAGATAGTTAGTGCAAGTGTAAATTTAAAAGGACTACATATGGCAAGTGACAATCATTTTAATAAAAAATCATTTACTACAGGTCATACAGGATTTGGAATGCCATTTACTACTTGGCCAGACAGATCAGACGTACCAAGATCTGCTGCAAGACCACTTAGATATATGGATAGATATGTAACTGTAAATCAAGGTGAAGTTTTTTATATGACAGAACTTCTTGCTCAACTTGAAGGCTTAGAGAGAGGTCCGGCTGGAAACACTTCTTTAACTGCTGCATTTAGTTTAGCACAAGAGTTAGACGAAGACCAAGTTGTATTAGTTCAAGAAACAGAGTATACAGGTGCTGGAAAACATATAAATCCACAACTTACATTTGCTCGTGAAAATGGAGTAGAAATTAAATTTGGAAACCCACAAGATGAAATTTGTGGTGAAAATTTAATATTACCATCTCATCCAAATTTGATGAAAATTAATGATATAAATATGGAAAAAATAAGAAAATCTTATATAAAAAATGCTATAGAAAACAACAATATTTCTTCTTTAAGTGAAAAAGATATAAAATTCTTAGCTAAAGATGCTAAATGTAGTGAAGCGTTTGTAAAAAATATAGCAGAGGAAATACTTTCAATAAAGTCTTGTTAAATATTTATAATAAGCAAAGCTAAATAAAAAAGTATAAATAGGGGGATTAGCATGAAAAAGAGATTAGATGATTTTCAAGATAGAAGAGCTCATTTAGCAAATTTGAGTGACGAAGAATTAAAAGCAAGATTTTGGGCGTTAGCGGGAGAACTAATTGATCCAATGTTAGAATTAGGAAAGAAAAATACTACTCCATCAATAGAAAGATCAGTTCTTTTAAGAATGGGATTTTCATCTCTTGAAGCTAAAGAAATATTAACTGGAGTTATGGAAAATAATCTTATAAGTAAAGGTGCAGGTCATGTTGTTTATAAGTTATCTAAAAGTAAAAATATAGATGTACGTGAAGCTGGTTTAATGTTAGTAAATGGTAAGTGTTGGGATGAGGTAGTTAATTTATTTGCTAAGGAGGGTGCATCATGCTAAAAGAAAATAAAAAATTAGATATAGAATATATACTTAAGGATTTAGAAAATTACAGACCAAAGAGAAAAGGCTGGACTTGGAGAGCAAATGATAAAGATTTAGTAATGGGACCTTTTAAATACAAAGATTGTTCAGCTCCTTTAACTGAGAGTGTAGCACTTCCATCAGCAAAATATTTTAATAATATAGACCCACAACCTAAAGCTGTTATAACTACTGAAATAGCTTCTGGAAGATTTGAAGATGATATAAGAAGAATGAGAATGGCAGCTCATCATGGAGCAGACCATATAATGGTTATAAGAACAGCTGGTCAATCTCACTTTGATGGACTTATAGAAGGTACACCACAAGGGATAGGTGGAGTTCCAATAACTAGAAAACAAGTAAGAGCACAAAGAAAAGCTCTTGATTTTATAGAAGAAGAAGTGGGAAGACCAATAAATTACCATTCTTATGTAAGTGGGGTTGCAGGGCCTGAAGTTGCTGTAATGTTTGCTGAAGAAGGAATAAATGGAGCTCATCAAGATCCACAATACAACGTACTTTATAGAAATATAAATATGATAAGATCATTTGTTGATGCTTGTGAAGCTAAGAATATAATGGCTTTTGCTAATATGGCTCAAATAGATGGAGCTCATAATGCTAATGCAACAGCAAGAGAAGCTTGGAAAGTTATGCCAGAGTTAATGGTACAACATGCCTTAAACTCAGTATTTTCTGAAAAAGTAGGTATTAAAAGTGATAACATATGCTTATCAACAGTACCTCCAACTGCACCACCAGCTCCATGTTTAACTCTAGATTTACCTTATGCAGTAGCACTAAGAGAACTATTCTCTGATTACAAGATGAGAGCTCAAATGAATACTAAGTATATGGATTCATCAACTAGAGAAGCAACAGTTACTCATGTTCTTAACTTATTAACATCAGTTTTAACAAGAGCTGATATACAGTCTACAATAACTCCAGATGAAGGAAGAAACGTTCCTTGGCATATGTATAACATAGAAGCTTGCGATACTGCTAAACAAGCATTAGTTGGTATGGACGGCTTAATGGATATGATAGAACTTAAGCAAACTGGTGCTTTAAGAGAACAAAGTAGAGAATTAAAAGAAAGAGCAGTATTATACATGGAAGAAATGTTAGAAGTTGGTGGATATTTTGAAGCAGTTGAACAAGGATTCTTTGTTGACTCAGGAAACTATCCAGAGAGAAATGGTGATGGAATAAGTAGAAAAATTAAAGAAGGTGTAGGAGCAGGAAGTGTTTATGAAAGAGATGAAGATTATTTAGCTCCAGTAACTGCTCATTTTGGATACAACAACGTAGCTCAATATGATGGAACTTGTGCTATGGACCCTTCTAAATTAATAGATGGATGTACATTTGAAAATCCAGATAAAATAATATATATAGATGAATTAGATGATATGGATAATGTAAATGTAAGACTTAAAGAAAATGAAGAATTTAGAAATTCTACAAAGATAAAACCTGAAATGGAATGGTGTGCTGATGGAACAGTTATGCTTACTATGATGTTACCAACAGACAAAAGAACTGCAGAGTTTGCAGCACTTGAATTTGCTAAAAAAATGAACTTAGAAGATCCAGAAGTAATAAGTAGAGAAGTAATGCATAGTGCTGAAGGTACTAGAATAGAGATAAAAGGAAAAGTTGGATTTAGTGTAGATATAAATGATTTAGTAATACCAGAGGAACAAAAGATTATGACAGATGATGAAATAAGAGCTGAAATAGAAGCTAAACCATTAAAAATAGTTTGTGCAACAGTAGGAGAAGATGAGCATTCTGTTGGACTTAGAGAAGTAATAGATATAAAACATGGTGGTATAGAAAAATATGGAATAGAGTGTCATTACCTTGGAACTTCAGTTCCAGTTGAAAAATTAGTAAATGCAGCAATAGAATTAAATGCAGATGCAATACTTGCTTCAACTATAATAAGTCATGATGACATACATTATAAAAATATGAAAAAAATGCATGAATATTGTATAGAAAAAGGAATCAGAGATAAAGTTATATTAGCCGCTGGAGGAACACAAGTTACGCCTGAGATAGCAGTTGAAAATGGAATGGACGCTGGATTTGGCAGAAGTGATAGAGGGGTAAATGTTGCCACTTTCTTAGTTGAAAAAAGAAGAGAGCTAGAAAGTAAATAATGAAAATAGATGTATTGGTTGCTGAGATAGGCTCTACAACAACAGTTGTAAATGCCTTCTCAGGCATACATACAGATAGCCCAGAGTTTATTGGGCAAGGGCAAGCACCAACAACTGTATTTGAAGGCGGAGATGTGAGAAATGGGCTTAACGGAGCAATAAAAGACTTATCTAAAAGCTTAGGCGTAGAAAGCATCGAATATGAAGATATGTTTGCTACATCTAGTGCTGCCGGAGGGCTTAAAATGACAGTTCATGGTTTAGTTTATGATATGACTGCAAAAGCAGCTAAAGAAGCAGCTTTAGGAGCAGGAGCAGTAATTCATAAAGTAACAGCAGGAAAGATAAGAAGAACTGATATAAAAGAAATAAAAGAAATTAAACCAAACATTATATTAATAGCAGGGGGAGTAGACTATGGAGAGCGAGACACTGCTCTTTATAATGCGGAACTTATTGCCGGACTTAATCTTGGAGTTCCTGTAATATACGCAGGAAATATTGAAAATAAAGAAGAAATTAAACTAATATTTGAAGAAACAAATTATAAACTTTATATAGTTGATAATGTATATCCTAAAATAGATTTATTAAATATAGAGCCAACAAGACAGGTAATACAAAATGTATTTGAGGAACATATAACAAATGCACCAGGAATGGAACATGTTAAAGAGTTAGTTAACGAGCATATAACACCAACTCCAGGAGCTGTAATGGAATCTGCAAAGCTTTTAAAAAGCCATATTGGAGACTTGATTGTTATAGATGTAGGAGGTGCTACAACTGACCTTCATTCTGTAACTGAAGGTAGTGAAGGAGTTAGTAGAATATTAGTAAATCCAGAACCAGTTGCTAAAAGAAGTGTAGAAGGCGATTTAGGTGTATATGTAAATATGAAAAATATAGTTAACTTAATAGGTAAAGAAGAATTACAAAAAGATTTAGATGGTATTGATATAGAAGAAATTATGAATAACTATTTACCTATTCCAAAAACTTCAGACCAGATGAAGTTTGTAGAGCGATTAACTAAAGAAGCTGTAATTCGAGCTACAAAAAGGCATGCTGGAATAATAAGAAATGTATATGGAGCAAGCGGTAAAAGTAAAATAGCAGAAGGAAAAGATTTAACTGAAGTAAAATATATTGTTGGAACAGGTGGGGCACTTACACGTTTACCTCAAAGAGTTGAAATAATGAAGTATATTTGTGAGTACAATAGAAATAATGAAGTACTATTTCCAAAAGCAAAAGCAGAAATATTAGTAGATAATGATTATATAATGGCATCGTTAGGAGTTTTATCTAAAAAGTATGAAAAAGCATCTCTAAAACTTATGTTAAAAAGTTTGAATCTCAAGGAGGATGTTAAATGTATCCAAGGTTAGAAATAAATATTTCTAAATTAAAGCATAATGTAGATACACTTAGTCAGATATGTAAATCTCATAATATAGATATGATAATGGTAACTAAATCATATTGTGCAATACCAGAGGTAGTTGAGAAAATAAGTGGTGATAAAGTAGATTATTTAGCTGACTCTAGAGTTGAAAATCTAAAAAATTTACAAAATATAAATATACCTAAAGTTTTACTTAGAATACCCATGCCTAGTGAAATAGCTGATGTAGTAAAATATGTAGATGTTAGTTTTAATTCAGAACTTAAAACTATATATAAGTTAAATGAAGAAAGTAAAAAACAAAACAAGATCCACAAAATAGTTTTAATGTTTGATTTAGGTGATTTGAGAGAAGGTTATTTTAAAGAAGAAGAATTATTTAGTGCAGTAGAAGGAGTTTTAAAACTAGAAAATATAAAATTATTTGGAATAGCAACTAACCTAACTTGTTACGGAGCTATAATACCTTCTGAGAAAAACTTAGGTAGATTAGCAAGTTTAGCTAAAGCGATTGAAAATAAATACAATATAACTTTAGAATTCGTATCAGGTGGTAATTCTAGTTCTATAGATTTATTGCAAAAATTCAAAATGCCAAAAGGTATAACTAATCTAAGATTAGGAGAGGCAGTAGTCCTTGGTCGTGAAACCGCTTATGGTAAAGTTATAGAAAATACTTATCAAGATACATTCAAGATGATTTGTGAAGTTGTAGAAATAAAAGAAAAACCATCTTTGCCAATTGGGGAAATAGGCATGGATGCGTTTGGCAATGTACCTAAGTACGAAGATAAAGGGATTTTAAAAAGAGCAATAGTAGGAATTGGTAAACAAGATATAGATATTGACGGAATAGTGCCAATAGATAGTGATATTGAGATACTAGGGGCAAGTTCTGATCATATGATACTTAATGTAAGTAATAGCAAACAGTGTTATGAAGTTGGGGATAAGGTGGAGTTTTTAGTAGAGTATGGGGGATTATTAACGTCTTGCACTAGTAAGTATGTGCATAAAGAATTAGTTTATAGTGAGTTTACTCAAAAGCAACAGGCTTATTAAAATTAAAAAAGGAAGTATTTTATAATGATTAATCATTATAAAATACTTCTTTTTCGGTTTTATAATACTAACTATACGCATTGAGGGTTTATAAGTTCATACTTATCATCAAGATTGTTTTCTCCCCACTCACACATAGCTTCTAATATAGGATATAAGCTCATACCCTTTTGTGTCATACTGTATTCAACTTTAGGCGGTACAGTTGGATATACAGTTCTAGATATAAGATTATCTTGTTCTAATTCTCTTAGTTGATTAGTTAAAGTTTTGTGTGATGTATGATTTATAAAAGATTTTATCTCTCCAAATCTTTTAGTTCCATTTTCTATTAAAAAATAAAGTATAAGTGGCTTCCATTTGCCGCCTATAACATTTAAAGTAATTTCCATTTCACAAGTCAAACTACATTTTTTCATAAAATTCCTCCATAAAGCTAAATTTAAACTACTGAAATTACACAATAGTTACTTTCATTTCACTATGTAACTATTATGTGCGTACTTAAAATAAAACATTAGTTTAGATATAATTATACCATAAAAATTATTTTAATAAATGGAGGGTAATTATGAAAAAATTAGTAGTTATAACAGGAGCGAGTTCAGGAATAGGAAAAACAATAGCAAAACAGTTTTCTAAGAATAATCACCCTGTATTATTATTATCTAGAAGATTAGATAAAATGGAAGAATTAGAACTTCCAAACTCATTATGTAAATCAGTAGATGTTACAGATTTAGAAAAGATGGAAGATGCTATAAAAGAAGCTGAATCTAAATTTGGTAAGGTTGATTGTTTAATAAATTGTGCAGGAATAATGTTATTAGGTGACCCTAAAGAGCAAAGCTTTAATGAGTGGAATGATATGATAGATGTTAATATAAAAGGAGTATTAACAGGAACTAATATAGTTTTAAAAGATATGGTAAGTAGAAATGAAGGAACTATAATTAATATAAGTTCTATAGCTGGTAGAAAGACTTTTGACAATCATGCAGTATATTGTGGTACAAAATTTGCAGTTCACGCAATAACTGAAAATATAAGAAAAGAAGTAGCAAGTAGCAACGTTAGAGTTATAACTATAGCTCCAGGGGTAGTAGAAACACCACTATTATCTCATACAAGTGATGAAAACATAAAATCTAATTATAATGAGTGGAAAAAAAGTATTGAGAGTGGGTTAGATCCACAACAAATAGCTAGTTGTATAGATTTTGCATATAATCAACCGCAAGATGTTTGTATAAGAGAAATAGTTATAGCAAAGACTAAGCAAGAAGATTAATATTAAGTAAATAATTTAATTATATAGCCTATAGATTGCTAACAACACATATGTTTTAGGGAATTTATAGGCTATAATATTTATTAGAATAGCTATATTTAAAATTGAAAGTAAGTGGAGATGAAAATTATGTATAAAAATAAGGTAGTATTTGTAAGCGGTGCAAGCAATGGTTTAGGAAATGCTATAGCTAAAGAATATGCAAAATTAAATGCAGATGTAATTGCTATTGATATAATAGAGCATAAATTTAGTGAAGAAAATATAGAATTTTACAAAGTTGATTTAAAAAGTGAAGAACAAATTAAAGCTGTATTTGAAGATGTATTAAAGAAATACAAAGCAGTTCATGTATTAGTAAACAATGGAGCTATAAGCAAATTTAATAAAAATATATTTGAAATAGAAACTAGTGAATTTGATGAAGTAATAGATGTAAATCTTAGAGGCAGTTTTATATGTTCTAAGGAATTTATAAAAGCGAATAAAAATCAAAATTATGGAAGGATAATAAATATAAGTTCGACTAGGTTTAATCAAAATCAAGCAGGATGGGAAGCTTATGGGGCATCTAAAGGTGGGCTTGTATCGTTAACTAACACTATGGCGGTTTCACTATCAGATACACCTATAACGGTAAATGCTATAAGCCCTGGGTGGATACAAGTTGATGATTATGAACTATCAGAAGTTGATAAAAAGCAACATCCATCAGGTCGAGTTGGAAAACCTAGAGACATAGTTAATACATGTTTGTTCTTAAGCAATGAAGAAAATGATTTTATAAATGGAGCTAATATAGTTGTAGACGGTGGAATGACTAAAAAAATGATATACATTGATGATAAGTGGAATTTATAAATAATAAAAGAGCCTAGTTTCCTAGGCTCTTTTGTATATTAAAGTGCTTGATTAACTTTTAAAACTCTTTTAGCTATGCTAGCAGAGTGGTCAGATATTCTTTCAAGATTAGTTAATAAATCTAAGTAAATTATACCTGAATCTATACTACATGAATGCTTGTTTAATCTATTCATGTGATTGCTTCTGTATAGTTTGTCTAAAGCATTTACTTCATCTTCTATTTTTAAAACATCTTTTGCAAGTGCAATGTTATTTTGTTTCATTGCATCAAGAGATAATGTATATGCTTTTAAAACTTTTTCATATATATCAACTACTTCAGATGTAGCATTATCTGAAACGACAGCTTTAGTTTTTATAGATAATTGAGCTAATTCTGCTATGTTTTCAGATAAATCTCCAACTCTTTCTATATCATTTACTGTATGGAATAGTAAATCTAGAGAGAATCTCATTTTATCATCTAAAGTTTTATTAGATAATTTAATTAAATAATCTAATACCTTTTTTTGTTGTTGGTCTAATATTTTTTCTTTTTCAAATGTTTCATTTGCATCTTCTTCAGACTTTTCAAGTAATGCGCTCATAGAACAAGTAAAACTTTTTTTAGCTTTATTACCCATTCGAAGAGTTTCTCTTATTGTATTACCAAAAGCTATAGATGGAGTTTCTAACATTCTCTCATCTAGGTATTTAGTTATACGGCTATCGTATTCATCTTCATCATTTTTATCTGGTATAAGGAACATAGCTAACTTAACTATATATTTAGAAAATGGTAATAATATACATACATTTGCTAAGTTAAATAATGAATGAGAGTTTGCTATTTGTCTAGCTGTGTCTGTTGGATCTAAGTGGGTAACTACCATAGAAATAGGCTTGTTAAGTATAAGCATAAATAATATAGTACCAATTACATTAAAACATAAATGCATTAACGCGGCTCTTTTAGCATTTTTATTTGCACCAAAGCTTGAGATAAGTGATGTAGTACAACTACCAATGTTATCTCCGTATAATATAGGTAGTGCTCCAGCTAAAGGTATTAAACCTTGAGAAGATAAAGCTATTAATATACCCATAGATGCACTTGAACTTTGTAGACAAGTAGTCATCGCAAATCCAGCAAGTAAAGCTAGCAATGGATGGTCAGCAAGTCCTGTTAGTATATTTCTAAAGCCTTCATATTGAGATAATGGAGCAACAGCATCTTTCATAAATTCCATACCTATAAATAAAATAGCGAAACCGATAAGTATTTCCGATATATTTTTAAGGTTTGGTTTAGATTTTGAACCAATCATGTATAAAACGATACCTACTCCAAGTGCTATTGATGATAATATACTAGCATCAAAAGATACTAACTGAGCTGTCACAGTAGTACCGATATTTGCACCCATTATAACTCCGATTGCTTGGAATAATGTCATTATTCCAGCGTTAACAAATCCAACAACCATTACAGTTGTAGCACCACTACTTTGTATAATACCTGTAACAACAGCACCTACTAAAACACCCATAACTACATTGCTAGTTAAAAGTTCTATAGCTTTTTCTAGTTTAGGTCCTGTTGATTTTTGAAGTCCTTCTCCCATTAGGTTCATACCATAAAGGAAAAGTCCAAGCCCTCCAATAAGGCTTATAAATATAGACAATATTGACGCCTCCTAAGAATAAAATGATTTTATTATGTATATTTTGTTTTATTTTTTGCATACAATAACATAATAACAGAAAATTTGATAAATTATGTTAAGAGAATGTTAAAAATGTTAAATCTGCAAAAAAATCTATATCTATATGTAGAAAATATATAAAAATATTAAATGAAATTATAGAAAATATTAAATTATAACATAGCATATAAAAACATACTAAAAAATATCTCTTTATATTGTAGGGTGTTTTTAGTATAAGTATACGGGTAATTATTATAAAATAAATTTAATTTAACATAGTATATAGAAAATAGTTGACAATTTTTGCAAATCAATTATAATTATATTAATTAACAAATAATTACAATAAATCCTAAGAAAAAGAGAGTAACATTAAATGGAATTTCAGCGAGTTGGGGTTGGTGTGAGCCTAATAATGAAGTTTAATGTGAAGAGAGCTTTGGAGGAGATTGCTTGAAATAATAGTATGGCAATAGGTGTTCTCGCCTTAAGAGATTGAGAGGATAAGTATACTTATCAATAAGAGTGGTAACGCGGAAATTTCGTCTCTTGGCTTTATAGCCAAGGGACTTTTTTAATACAAAAATATATTATTTTTGTTTAATTCGTGTACCTACAATTATTGTTGCTTATCAATAAGAGTGGTACCACGGATAAATTCGTCTCTTAGCCTTTTAGGCTAAGGGGCTTTTTTATATATAAAATAAGCTATATCTTGAGAAGAGGGATTAAACTAAATTTGTATTCTCAAGTAATAATCAATAACAAATAGGAGGTAATATTATGAAAAAAGCAACATTAGGGATTTTAGTAGGAGTTTTAAGTTTAAGTTTAGTAGGGTGTTCTTCAAAAGATGAAAGTAGTCAATTAGAAGAAATTAAACAAAAAGGTAAATTAATAGTAGGTACAAGTGCAGACTACCCACCATATGAATTCCATAAAAAAATAGATGGAAAAGATACTATTGTAGGATTTGAAATGGAAATGGCAAAAGAGATTGCCAAGGAAATAGGCGTAGATTTAGAAATAAAAGACATGAAATTTGATGGACTATTGCCAGCATTAAAATCTGAAAATATAGATATGATAGTTGCAGGAATGAACCCAACAGAGGAAAGAAAAAAGAGTGTAAACTTTACAGATGTGTATTATAACGGAGAAAATGTTGTTTTAGTTAAAAAAGAGGATTTAGAAAAGTATAAAACTGTAGAAAGTCTAAAAAATCTTAGAATAGGAGTGCAAAAAGCTTCAACTCAAGAAGGATTTGCAAAGGACGTTATAGAAGCTACAAATATAAAAGCTCTTTCAAAAATACCTGATGTAGTATTAGAACTTAAAAATTCAAATATCGATGCAGTTGTAGTTAGTAAATATGCAGTTACTGGTTATTTAAAGGAATACCCAGAAATAGTTTATTCAAATATAGATTTAGGCGAATCTAAAGATGATAAGTCTGCAATAGCAACTAAAAAATCAGATGATTATTCTTTAGTTAAAAAAACTAATGAAATTTTAGATTCGTTAAAAAAAGAAAATAAAATACAAAAATTAGTTGAGGAAGCAACTAGCTTATCTCAATAAAAAAATTATATTAATATAAAAAATTACAATAGGAGGATTAGTATGAAAAAGAAATTATTTTCAATGTTAGTAGCTTTACTAATAGCATTTAATTTATTTCCAAGCAAAATGACAGTATTTGCAGAAGAAAAATTAGGGGATTATGGTGAATATGCATATGATACTTTAAAGCATATTGATAAAAATCTTAGACAAAGAACACCAGGAAGTAAAGTAGAACTTGAAACATCTAATTACATAAAAGAAAAACTTGAATTAGCTGGGTATGAAGTTAGTATTCAACCATTTGAGTTTACCACAAAAACTGGGGAAAAACGAAACAGCCAAAATGTGATTGTAACAAAAAAAGGTGATTCTAACAAAGAAGTTGTAGTTGGTGCTCACTATGACAGTGTAGGAACTGCAGGTGTAGATGATAATGGTTCCGGTACTGTTGTAAATTTAGAAACAGCTATAAGAATGATTAATGTAAAAACTCCTTATACAATTAAATTTGTATTCTTTGGATCTGAAGAAGGAGGACTTAATGGTTCTAAGGCTTATGTAGAAAAAATGACACAAGAAGAGAAAAATAATACACTTTATATGGTGAATATGGACTCTATTTTAGCTGGAACATTTAGCTATATGTATAGTGGAAATTATAATGAAGCTACTGATAAAGTAGAAAATACATGGCCAATACAACAAGCTATGGAAATAGCAAAAGATTTAAATTTAGATATGCACTTAAATGATACAAAATTAAATTATGATTATCCATCACCTTCAACAGGAAACTGGAGTGATCATGCTAGTTTTAAAAATTTCGCACCATATTTATACTTTGAAGCTGCAAACTGGGAAGTATTAGATGACCCAGATCATCCAGAGGATGGAAGTTCTGGAGCTTATGAAACTGAATCTGGTGAAGTAATGCATAACCCACAAAGAGATGATTTGACATTTATTGAAAATGAATGGGGAAATCATGGCAAAGATACAATAAAAAAATATTGTACTCTTTTACCACAATTATTGTTAAAACTAAACCCTCCTTTAACTGAAACTAAGCTTATAGGAGATACAAGATATTCAACTGCAGTGAAAATAAGTAATAGAGGATGGAATAATTCTGATAATGTAGTGCTTGTAAATTCAAGTGCTATGTCAGATGCTATTTCAGCAACTCCTTTTGCAAAGTCAAAAAATGCACCAATACTTTTAACAGAATCAAATAAATTAAATGATGAAACTAAAAAAGAAATAAGTAGACTAAAAGTTAAAAATGTTTATGTTATAGGTGGAAGTAGTGTGGTATCAGATAATGTATTATCACAACTAAAAGCTATGAATATTAATGTAGATAGAATAAGTGGAGAAACTAGATATGAAACTTCATTAGAACTAGCTAAAAATTTAGGAGATATATCTGAGATAGCAGTAGTAAATGGAGTAACTGGATTGCCTGATGCAGTTTCAATAGCACCAATTGCAGCTAATAAAAATATGCCAATAGTACTCTCTTCACCGAATGAAGGAATAAAAGTATCTGATAGTTTTATAAAAAGTAAGAATATCAAAGCTTCTTATGTTATAGGAAAAGAAGGTGCTGTTTCAAATGAAGTTGAAAATAAGTTACCTAACGCAAAAAGATTAGGTGGAGAAAATAGAAGTGAAACAAATTCAGTTATTTTAAAAACTTTCTATACAAATGAAGAATTAAATAATATATTTGTTGCAAAAGATGGAATGAAAAATCAAAGTGATTTAATAGATGCTTTATCAGTGGGTGTATTAGCAGCTAAAGAAGATTCTCCAATTGTTATAGTAGGAAATCAATTAGATAGTACACAAGAAAGTGCGCTATCATCTAAAAATACTAAAAAGATAACTCAAGTTGGAGGAAATGTTGGTGAGGATGCATTTAATAAGTTAGTAAGCATATTTAAAAACTAATCTTAATAAACAAATATATAGATTTGCTAAAATGTAATCTGAATAAAAATATTACTAGAAATAAAAACTCTAGTAATATTTTTTTGTTTAATTCTTTAGAAACTCTTTAGATTTATATACAATATATCTTTAAAAATTAAATTTATTATAAAATATAGAAAATTTAAATAGAGGAGGTATGAAATTTGATAATAAAAAAGGAACCTATGATATTATATAATTATGAAAAAATGTAATATAATGGGGGAGAAAATGAACAAATATAATATTTTAGTAGTAGAAGATGAACAAGATATAGCAATAGCAATAGAAGCATACCTAATAAATCAAGGATATAAAGTTTTTATTGGGAATAACGGTGTTGAAGGGCTAGAAATTTTAGAAAAAGAAAATATACATTTAGCAATCGTAGATATAATGATGCCAAAGATGGACGGAATAACTTTTACTATGAAAGTTAGAGAAAATTATGATTTTCCAATAATAATGCTGTCAGCTAAGTCAGAGGAAATAGACAAAATAACAGGGCTTAATATTGGGGCGGACGATTATGTAAGTAAACCATTTAAGCCTTTTGAACTTTTAGCAAGAGTAAATTCACAACTTAGAAGATATAGTAAGTTTTTAAATATGATTAAAAAAAGCGATGAAAACAAAAATTCATTTACTATAGGCGGATTAGAATTAGATATAAATACTAAAGAAGTAAGTGTAGATGGAAATATAATAAAAACTACTCCAATAGAATTCAAAATATTAAATTTACTTATGCAAAACCCAGGAAGAGTATTTTGCGCAGATGAAATATATGAAAGAGTTTGGAAAGAAAGAGCAGTAAACACGGATACAATAATGGTTCATGTAAGAAACATAAGAGAAAAGATAGAAGTGAACCCTAAAAATCCTAAATATTTAAAGGTGGTGTGGGGTGTTGGATACAAAATTGAAAAGCAATAATTACATAATAAATATAGTAGTAGTAGCTGTAATATTAATAGCATCTATAGGAATGTGTATATCATATCCTAAAATACAAAAGGATAGTGACAAATTTAGAAATAACATTTTTGAAGAAGAAGGTAATTTTTTAACTGACATTAATAAAATAAATTATTCTTTATATTATAAAATGTATGAACAAAACGGTGATAAAAAATTAAGTCCAACAGATGTAATATTAGAGCGTAATTTTCAAAAAGAAAATGATGAAGAAAATAATGGTTATAAATATGAATTAGAAAATTTAGATAGTGAAATATATAATTTTGAGAAAGATTTAAATTCTGATTTTGAAAATTTAGAATATTATGCTGTAAATAAAAAAAGTAACGAAGTAAAACAAGTAACAAAAGGAAAAATAGATGATTTAGCAAGCAAAGACATTTCTAGTGAAGCAATGAGTGAATTAAAAGAAAAATATAGTTTTTATATTGTACTAGACTATGATGACAAAGGCAATGTCAATATAGAAAAAATATATGGAGCAAATAAAGAAAATGTATTAAACTCTATACAAAATATACAAAGACAAGATCCTCTAAATAGAGGCTATCTACAAGATGGATTTGATGTTAAGCCTATAACAAATATGAGGTTTGTATATGGAGTGCCTAAAAACATATCTTCTGATAGAATAGCTTCTTATATGCATCAAGAAGAAAATTATGCTTATTCAAGTGCATCTAGAGTATATACAAATATAGCAATGATATTTATAGTATTAGCAGGACTATTAATTCCGTATAAAGAAATAAAAGAATTAGCAGGGTTTAGAAAAATAGTGAACATACCTTTGGAGATAGCATCACTTTTGGTGATTTTAAGTATTACGTTCATATATCAAGGTGTAGAACTTTTAATAATTAAATCTATAAAAGGAGAACTCTTAACCTTTGCACAATTACAATTTAGCAAAGATATTATAAATATTTTAACTTACTCAATAAATGTTATTTATTGGTTTGTAGGATTTTCAGTAGTATTTGCAGGGATTATTATATTAAAATATATATACAAAAGTGGACTTAAAACTTATATAAAAGAAAAATGTTTAGTTTATAAAACTTTTGCGTATATACTAAATAAAATACAAATAATATTAAAATGGTGCACTAATATACAACTTAACAAAAAAGATAATAAAAAAATCATAACTATAGTAGGTATAAATTTTATGATTATAACTTTAATGTGTAGTATGTGGTTCTTGGGTATATTAGCTGCAATAGCTTACAGTGTAGTATTGTTTGTAATGATAAAAAAACAATACAATAAAGTTACAAATGATTATACAGATTTATTAAAGGTAACTAATGAAATAAGTAGTGGAAACTTGGATGTTAATACAGATGATGATTTAGGTACTTTTAATTTATTAAAAGATGAAATAGGAAACATACAAAAAGGCTTTAAAAAAGCAGTAGATGAAGAAGTTAAAAGTCAAAAGATGAAGACAGAACTTATATCAAATGTAAGTCACGATTTAAAAACTCCTTTGACATCAATAATAACTTATGTAGACTTATTAAAAGATAAAAATTTAAGTGATGAAAAACGTGAAAAATATCTAGATACCTTAGATAGAAAATCTCAAAGGTTACAAGAATTAATAGAAGATTTATTTGAGGTAAGCAAAGCCAATAGTGGAAATGTAAATTTAAATATTGTAGATGTAGATATTGTATCTCTTATGAAGCAAACTTTACTTGAAGTAGATGATAAAATCAAAACTTCATCATTAAATATAAGAAATAATTTCCCAAGCGATAAAGTTATACTTAAATTAGATAGTCAACGTATGTTTAGAGTCTTTGAAAATCTTTTAGTGAATATAACTAAGTATGCTATGGAAGGTTCTAGAGTATATATTGATATATTTGATAAAGATGATTATGTAGAAATATCTTTGAAAAATATGACAGCAGATGAAATAAATTTTAATGTTAATGAATTAGTTGAAAGATTTGTAAGAGGAGATAAGTCAAGAAATACAGAAGGAAGTGGACTAGGTCTTGCAATAGCTAAGAGCTTTGTTGAATTGCAAGGTGGAGAGTTTGATGTAAGTATTGATGGTGATTTATTTAAAGTAGTTATAAAATTTGCTAAATAATATGCTTAAAAGTATTTGAAATAAAACAGCCAATAAAAACAATTAGAGGTGACATCATGGTTAAAGATTATTATTGTCCAAAGTGTAGTTTGAAATTAGAAGTTATGGATAGCTGAGGTTCTATTAGTTATTTTTGCACGGAGTGCAAAACGTTAATTTCTAGAAAAAAAATATTAACTAAGGAACAAATAAAAGAAAATAATGAAAAAAATAAAATATAATTTAAAAAATCTACATCATAAAATGATGTAGATTTTTTTGTTAAAATTATAAATTACAAACATATATTAATCTGATATAATTTACATAAAATTAAAACAATAGGTGGGATTTTATGGAAGACTATATAGGTGTCATCGTTAAAAATCAATGGGATGAAATATTATTGTACGAGAGTAGTTTTTATATAAAAATAAAAAAATTAGAAGATATTGAGAATGATATTAAAAATGAATTAAGTGCAAATTTAGATATAGATATATTCAAAATAAAAAAAATATATGATGAAAAGCTATTACATAGACAAGAAGAGATAACATTGTATTTAGTTGAGGTTGGCATATATAATAAAGCATTTGAATTTATAAAAATAGAAAAATTGCCACAAGATATACTAAACTTCCAAGATAAAGAATTCTTTGAAAAAAATATATTAAGATACGAAACATATGGATCTTTTTTGTATTCGATAATTAATATATTCTTACTTATTGTTTTAGTTGGTATATTAGAAAGTATAAACAAGCCAATAAGTATGCATAGGTTTGGTGTTATAATAGGGGTATTGGTATTAATATTTGCTGTATTTGCAAAATTTATAAAACCAAAGTTGTTAAACTACTTGATTAACTTTGAAATTAATATAAAATTTGTTGAGTATCTTACAAATATTACAATGGTTGTTTATTGGGTAAAGATATTAACTATAATTATGTAGAAAAAATAGCGTTGAAAACTTAATATGTTCAATGCTTTATAATAAAGTAAACATGGGGGTAGAAAATGGAATTAGATAATAAAGAAGACATAAGAAATAAAATAATTAAAGTATCTTCAAGACTTTTTATCGAACAAGGGTATACAAAAACTACTATCAGACAAATAGCTGATGAATGTGATTTAGGTAGGGGACATTTATATTATTATTTTAAGAAAAAAGAAGATATTGTATTGTACTTATATAAAAACCTTATACAACAAATACATTCCTTTATAAAGGAAACAAAAAATGAAGCAATAGATCCACTAATAAGTTATGCTATAATTCAATATGTTTATATAAAAGTAATAGTAACAAATAAAGCGTTATTTAGGATGTATATACAAGCATCAGAAACTACTACAGTTAGGAAAGAATACATAAAAACAATAAAAGCAATATTAAATGAAAATTTAAAAGCATTTAATTGTGACTTTAATCAAAGTGATGTGAATTTAAGTATAATAATAGGTTCAGCAGGAGAAGATGAACTTTTACGAAGCTTCTATAATCAAGATATATTATTAGAATTAGAGGAAATAATAGAAAGCACTATAAAAACAAGACTACTGTTATTAAATATAAGCCATGAAGAAGTAAGAAAAATAATAGCTAAATGTAAGGAAGAAGTAAAAATAATCGATATAAACAAAATAATAAAAAATGTTCATATGGTTGAAATATAAATAAAGGCTGTGATTTTTTTTAATAAATCACAGCCTTTATTTATTTAATATTATTTTGAAATTTATTTTTAGTGTAATATAAAATCATTATACAACTACCAGCTAAAGCATCAATCATATCGTGCATGGTATCTTTTAACCCGCCAGATTGTGTATGCATCTTAAATAATACATCTAAAGCATATTCAGATATTTCACAGATGGATGAGATTCCCATACTGAAGAATAAAATAACAACAAAAACCAATAGTTTATTGTTATTTATATTTTTTAAGGAAGCTAATATGTTCCATCCGATTTTGACAGATATAAATCCTGATATAAAGTGAAGAAAATCGTCATAATACTTGATTTTATCATAAAGATTATAACAAGAACCGAGTAAAAATGAAAATAGTATAAATAAATTACTAGCTATAAATAAATTTCTATCCAGTACAGCTAAGTTTTTTGAATAAATCTTATTTAATATGAATATTATAATTAAACAAAGTAAACTTAGTCCAACTTTTCCATATTCACTTTTAAACATAAAAAATACTGCAGAAAAAAGATATATAGCATAAAGTAGTATTTTAAATATATTTATATTTTTATTTTTCATAATATATACCAACCTTTTATTTTATATATATTATGTGTAATTTAAATAAAAATATTAAAAAATCAATGTTTTAGTTGACATAATGCTTGTACTAGATCTACAATTTATTTATGAAACTATTTGGGCGTGCCTAATAAGTTAAGGGGGGATACTATATGAAGAGGCTATCCAAAATAATAGCAGCAAAAAGCAAATTAATATTAGTAATAGCAATAGTTTTATTGATACCATCGGCAATTGGATTTTTAAACACCGACATAAACTATGACATTTTAAGTTACTTACCAGATAATTTATCAACAACTCAGGCAGAAAAAATTTTAAAAGAAGATTTTGATTGTGGTTCATTAGCCATGCTTATAGTTGAAAATATGGAAGACAAAGATGTATCTAAATTAAAAGAAAAACTAACACATGTTGAAGGCGTAAAAGAGATTATATGGATGGATGAATTTTTAGATTTATCAGTTCCAAAAGAAATGCTACCAAAGGAGATAAAAGATCTTTT
The DNA here is from genome assembly GCA_947072565.1 of uncultured Peptostreptococcaceae bacterium. Taxonomy (GTDB): domain Bacteria; phylum Bacillota; class Clostridia; order Peptostreptococcales; family Peptostreptococcaceae; genus Romboutsia_D. Next base: position 70,884 of record CAMTIM010000033.1, read on the forward strand.
ATATGCTAAAAATTCAACCATGATGGTTATAAAATTAGAAGAAGGATCAGCAGCACTTAAAACATTAAATGCAGTTGAGAAAATAAGAGACATATCAGGAAAACAAACATTTCTAAGTGGCATGGCAAGTATAATAAAAGATACAAAAGACATCTCAGATAAAGAAACTCCATTATATGTAATAGTTGCAGTAATATTAACTTTAATAGTTTTAGGATTTACAATGGACTCATTTGTTACACCATTTATATTTTTAACAAGTATAGGGTTTGCTATAATCTATAACTTTGGAAGTAATATAATATTTGGTGAAATTTCATATATAACAAAAGCTTTAAGTGCAGTCCTACAGCTTGGGGTTACTATGGATTACTCTATATTTTTGCTACATAGGTATGATGAGGAAAGAGAAAAATATGATAATCATGTAGAAGCAATGGCAAATGCAATAGCTAATACTGTAACAGCTGTATTTGGTAGTTCATTAACTACAATAGCTGGATTTTTAGCACTTTGTGTAATGGACTTAGCACTTGGTATGGATATGGGACTTGTAATGGCAAAAGGAGTTTTATTAGGTGTTATCTGTACAGTTACAGTACTTCCATCTTTAATATTAATATTTGATAAATCAATTCATAAATACAAACATAAAACAATTTTACCTACATTCAATAAGACGTCTCAAATAGTTGTAAAGCATTATAAAAAATTAGTAGTATTATTTTTAATATTGTTTATTCCTTCAATAATAGGCAGTAGTAATGCTAAGGTTTATTACAACTTAGATGAGTCATTACCTGATGATTTACAATCTATTATTTCAACAAATAAATTAAAAAATGATTATAAAATGAATAGTACAAATATTATTTTGGTAAAGGACACATTACAACCATACAAAGTAGAACAAATGGTTAAAGAAATAGAAGAATTAGATGGTATAAATTCAGTAGTGGCAATTGAAAAAGTAATTGGACCAAGAGTAGTTGAAGATATAATACCAGATGAACTATTAAAAGCAGTAAAATCAGGTGGATATGAGCAGTTAATGGTAAATTCAGAATACAGAGCGGCAACTGATGAATGTGGAGAACAAATAGAGGCGTTAAATAAAATAGTTCATAAATATGATAAAAATGGACTTATAGGAGGAGAAGCTCCTTTAACAAATGATCTAATAAAAATTGCAGATAAAGACTTTAAAATGGTAAATATAGTATCAATACTAGCTATATTTATAATTATAGCAGTAGTATTTAAATCAATATCACTTCCTATAATATTAGTTTTAGCAATAGAGTCAGCTATTTTTATAAATTTGGGCATACCTTATTATACAGGTACGATAGAACCATTTATAGCATCAATAGTAATAGGTACTATACAACTTGGGGCAACTGTTGACTATGCAATATTGCTGACATCTAGATATAAAGAAGAATTAGCTGTAAATAGTAATAAATTTGAAGCTATGACAGTTTCTATTCAAAGTAGTGCAAGATCAATAGTAACAAGTGCATTGTCATTTTTCTCAGCAACTATAGGAGTTGGGCTTATATCAAAATTAGAAATGATAAGTGCATTGTGTAGCCTTATGTCAAGGGGAGCTATAATAAGTATGTTTATAATAATATTCTTGCTACCAGCAATTTTATTGGTTTGTCATAAATTTATTGTAAAAACAAGTAAGGGGTTTGAGGTTTGTGAAAATAAAGTAGCTGTAAAAGGCGAATAACTATAAACTAAAAGCTAAATTATTAAGCTATATAATAATTTAGCTTAGTATTATAAATTTTAATTTTATATAACAGGGGGAGAAATATAAGATGAAAAGAATTAATTTACCTAAAAAATCAATAGCTACATTAACTACATTAATGCTATTTTTAAACACAGGATGTGCATTTGCTGATATGAAAAAAGATGAAAGTGTATATGTGGTATTAAAGAATAATGGGGATGTTGAAAAACGTATAGTTTCAACATGGATAAATTCAGATGAAAAGCTAGGGAAATTTAAAGATGTTAGTAATTTAAAGAATATAACTAATGTAAAAGGTGATGAAAAACCTATAATAAACGGAAGTGATGTAAATTGGAATGTTAACAAAGAAGACTTATATTATAAGGGAGATAGTAAAAAACAACTTCCAATTGACGTAGATATAAAATATCAATTAAACGGTAAGGAAACTACACCAAAAGATATGAAAGGAAAGTCAGGTAACTTTAAAATAATTGTAGATTTAAAAAATAAAGAAAAAAGAACGTGTAAAATAGATGGAGAAAACAAAGAAATGTATGTACCTTTTTTAACAGCAACAGAGGTATTGTTGCAAAGAGATAATTTCAAAAACATAAAAGTTAATAGTGGAGAATTGGTAGATGATGGTAAAAATTGTAGTGTGACTTTTGCATCTTTCCCAGGGTTAAAAGAATCAATAGATGTAAGTGCTGATGTAGAAAAATATTTAAAATTAGAAGATAAATTAGTAATAGAAGGAAAAACTACAAACTTTAAAATGCCAAGTATAATGATAATGGCTACACCACAATTACCAGAGCTTAAAGGAATTGATGAAAATTCAACATTAAGCGATTTATCACAAGCTCTAGATAAGTTAAAAAAGGGTGGAGATGAACTTTTAAATGGTTCTAAAAAATTATTAGATGGAAATAATCAGCTAAACTCAAATTTTGCTAAATTTGATAAAGGTGTTAAATCATTAGATAAAGGCTCAAATGACATAAACAATGGAATAAGTAAATTAAGTAAAGCTACTCCAACACTAAATCAAGGTGCGAAGAGCATTAGCAGTGGGCTTGGTCAGTTAAATGAGTCACAAGGTAAGTTTTCAAATGGAGTTGACTCTTTTGTGGGTAGCACAAATAAACTGTACCAAGCATATTCAGGTATCCATAGTGGTATAGCAAGTGCTAATGAAGGAGCAAATGCACTTCAATCAGGTCTAAGTAATGGAGCCGGTGGAGTTGATTCATTAATAGCATCTACTGGAAGTATAGATAAAGTAGCAGGAAATTTAAACAATATAGCAAGTACATTAGATGAAACTAACCCTGAAGCTGCAGGTCAATTAAGAGCAATGTCAGGCTCTTTAAGTCAAGTATCACAAGGGCAAAGAAATGGTCTTAGTAGTTTGAAAAGTGGAATGAGTAGTGCTGTAAGTGGAGCAAATAGTTTAAGTGCTGGATTAGGAAAACTAAGTTCAGGCTCATCTAGTTTCTATTCTAATTTTAATTCATTAGTAGATGCAGGTTCAACGCTTAGCAGTAGTTCTAAAAAACTATCACAAGCAACTAGTTCATTAGAAAATGGAAGTCAAAAACTAGTAGCAGGAACTGATGAATTAAATAAAGGTGCAAACCAATTGACTGAAGGTGGAAAGACGTTAGTAAGTGGAACTAAAGAATTAAATACTAATTCAAGTAAATTATTAAAAGGAACTAATGATTTAGCAAAAGGAAGCAATGACTTGTATAAAGGCGTTAATAAATTAAAAAGTGAAGGTTTAGATAAACTTTATAAAGAAGGAAATACAAAATTATCTGATGTAGAAGGATTACTAGATGTAAAAGATGAAATTGTAAGATTGTCTAAAGAATATAATAACTTCTCAGGCATAAGCAAAGATATGGACGGTAGCGTTAAGTTTATAATGAAGATAAATGAATAATTAATTTTACTAGCTCTATCAATATATGTTGATAGAGCTTTTTTATACAAAAGTATTAATTGGGTGTAGAAAAAAAGAAATAACGTTATTTAATAGACTTTATAAGTTAATTTTAAGAAGTATTTCTCTGTATATTTTATTTTTTTTGTATGTTAAAATGTTTATGACTTATTTATGCTAATTTTTACCAATATAATTTATAAAAATTAAATTTATCAAAAGATAATTGAGGGGAAATATTTATGAATAAAAAAACAATACTTATAATTGAAGACGATATAACCTTGAATAAAGGGATAATGCTTACTCTTAAGCAAGATGATATAGACATAAAACAAGCATTTGATATAAATGAAGGAAGAAAAATATTTAATGAAAATAATATTGATTTGATAATACTAGATGTGAATTTACCTGATGGGTCAGGGTTTGACTTGTGTAAAGAAATAAGAAAAAACTCTAATGTTTCTATTATATTTTTAACAGCTTGTGACATGGAAATAGATGTAGTGACAGGTCTACAACTAGGAGCTGATGACTATATAACAAAGCCTTTTAGCTTGATGATTTTAAGGGCTAGGGTTATGGTTGCACTAAGAAGATTAGATAATACTGTCAGCAATGCATTCGTTGTAGACAACATGGTATTTGATTTTGATAAAATGAAATTTACTAAAGGTAACGAACAAATAACTTTAAGCAAAACGGAAGTTAAACTACTCAAAATATTGGTAAGTAATAAGGGTCAAGTACTAACAAGGGAGCAGTTAATAGATAGTGTATGGAGCGATTGTGGAGAGTATGTAGATGAGAACGCATTAACAGTTAGCATAAAAAGATTGAGACAAAAAATAGAAGATAAAAACTTGAATAATAAGTATATAAAAACTGTGTATGGAATAGGATACAGTTTTGTTAGAGGTGCAAAAAATGATTGATAATAGCTATTTTAATAAAATATATTTAAGTTTTTTGTGTATGTTAGCATTAATATCAATAATTTTTATGTCTTTTATAACTTTTTCACAAATGAGTGGCATAGGCATAACTATAAGTGCAAGTTTTGTTTTTGTTATTTTAGTAATGATTATGGGAATTATCTTTGTTTATACTATAAAGAATCAATTAGTTAAAGTTATAAAAAATTTAGAAGATATAGTAAGCAGTGCTATAAATGAAGAAAGCATGGTTACTGGATATGCTGATAATATATTGTCATCTTTTGAAAATAAGATACACAGATATGTGAAAATAAATAAAGCAAGTAAAGAAAGCATAGAAAAAGAAAGAAATAAAATAAAAACTTTAGTGGGAGATATATCACATCAAACTAAAACTCCTATATCAAATATACTTTTGTACAGTCAGCTTATACTAGAAAATAAAAATATAGATGAAAACAGTAAGATGATGGCTTATGACATAAAAAAACAATCAGAAAGACTTAATTTTTTAATTCAGTCTTTAATAAAAATGTCTAGGTTAGAAAGTGGAGTAATTGAACTAAGCAAAAGTAATTCAAAAATATATAAAACTATATATAAAAGCGTACAAGAAGTTTATTTAAGTGCAGATAAGAAAAATATCGAGATAAAAGTAGATACAGATAAAAATATAAGTGCAAACTATGACAGCAAGTGGACTATAGAAGCTATTGTAAATATTTTAGAAAATGCTATAAAGTACAGTATGGAAAACTCGAAAATTGAAATATGTGTAAAAAGCTATGAATTGTTTAAAAGAATAGATATAAAAGACAATGGAATTGGGATAGAAGAAAGCGAAATAAATAATGTTTTTAAAAGATTTTATAGATGCAAAAATGCAAAACAACATGAAGGAGTAGGAGTAGGACTATATCTTGCAAGGACAATAATTTCTAAGCAAGGTGGTTACATAAAGGTAGAATCTCAAATTGGACAAGGTTCTAATTTCTCCATATATTTACCGAGTTGAAAATATTAATTGTATTTATCAATTTAAGAGAAATATGTCATAACTGTTATATTTGAGACAGTAGTTTGTTAGAATCTATTGATATATTTATAACATAGAAAATTGATAAGACTTTTGATATGCAGAAACTTTAGGGGGAAAAAAGATGTTAATAGTACAAGCTAAAAACTTAAAAAAATATTATGGAAAAGATGAAAATCTTGTAAAAGCGCTAGACGGAATAGATTTTGAAGTTCAAAAAGGCGAGTTTGTTTCGATTGTTGGAACTTCTGGAAGTGGTAAAAGTACACTATTACATATGATAGGTGGGCTTGATATGGCTAGTGAGGGAAGCGTGACTATAAGTGGCAATGATATATTCAAGCTAAATGATGATGAACTTACTATTTTTAGACGCAGAGAAATAGGGTTTGTGTTTCAACAGTTTAATCTAATACCAATCTTAAATGTATATGAAAATATAGTTCTTCCAATAGAACTTGATGGAAATAAGATAGATAATGATTATGTAGATACTGTTATAAACACACTTGGGTTAAAAGATAAAATAAATAACTTACCAAACAATCTATCAGGTGGTCAACAACAAAGAGTTGCAATAGCTAGAGCTTTAGCCACTAAACCAAGTATAATACTTGCTGATGAGCCAACAGGTAACTTAGACAGTAAGACAAGCCAAGATGTAGTTGGACTTTTAAAAACTATGAGTGAAAGATTTGACCAAACTATAGTTATGATTACTCACAATGAAGAAATTGCCCAGATGAGTGATAGAATAATAAGAATTGAAGATGGAAAGATAGTGTCTGGGGCGGTGAGTAAGTAATGATAGGAAACACTAATAAAGAAATAATAAATAAAATATCTAAAAAATCTTTTAAATCAAATAAAAGTAGAAATATATTTGCAATTATTTCAATAGCACTTACAACATTACTTTTTACATCATTATTTACTGTAGGTATGAGCAATTTAAAGTCAACTGAATATAGCAAAATGAGAGCAGTTGGAACTACTTATCACGGTGCATTTAAGGACTTAACTAAGGCAGAATATGAGAAAATAAAAGAACATAAATTAATAAAAGAATATATATCAAGTGTATTTCTTGGAAGCGCAGAAAATAAAGAATTTGCAAAAAGGTCAATCGAAATTAACTATGGTGATAGAAAACATGTAGATGCTTGTTTTTCAACTCCAATAAAAGGAGATGTACCACATAAAGAAAATGAAATATTAGTTGATACATTTGTACTTGATATGTTGAAAAAACCACATGAAATAAATCAACAAATAAATTTAACTTACAAAATAAATGAAAAAACTTATAATAAGGACTTTATAGTAAGTGGGATATATAAAGGTGATACTGTAAGTAGAGCAAGTAGAGTATACATATCAAAAGATTTTTTAAATAACAGCCTTAAAAATATAAATGAAAATGAACTCAAAAAACAAAAGCAACAATGGGGACTTATAAATTTAGAAGTTAATTTTTCTAATTCATTTGATATAGAAGGTAAATTATTAAAAATAATAAAAGAAAGTGGATACGACAGTAAAAATATAGATATAGGAATAAACTGGGCTTATGCTAGTACTGAGATGTCTGGAGAAATAGAACCTATAATAGCAGCTATTTCACTACTTGGAATTATAGGATTAGCAGGATATTTAATAATATACAATATATTTTATATAAGTGTAGTAAAAGATACTAAATTTTATGGTTTATTAAGAACAATAGGCGCCACTAGAAAACAAATAAAAAAAATAGTAATAAAGCAAGCATTAATATTATCTATTATAGGAATTCCAATTGGTTTGACTTTAGGATATATAACAGGGGTGATTTTAGCTCCATTAGTTATAGGTAACACAACCATAGAGTTTATAAAAATTTCTGCAAGTCCAATAATATTTGTAGGTGCTTCTATATTTTCATTGATAACAGCTATTATAAGTGCTTACAAACCAGCTAAAATAGCGTCAAAAACATTACCGATAGAAGCTGTAAGATATAGCGGAGTAAATACAGTATCTAAAAAGAAATTTAAAAAATCTTCTAACGGAGCAAAGATTCATAAGATGGCAATTTCTAATATATTTAGAAACAAAAGCAAGGCAATAATAGTTATAGCATCTTTATCACTTAGTATAATAGTTTTAAATACTGTATATACAATAGTATCTGGATTTGATAGTGATAAGTATCTAAAAGGCTTTATAGGTACTGATTTTACAATAGGAGATACAAGTTTTTATAGATGGAGGGCTTATGAGGGGCATTTAGATGCAGTTACTGAAGATTTATGTAAGGAAATAGAAAGTAGAAAAGGTGTTAAAACTGTAAATAAGATGTATTATAGAATTGATAATAATACACTTGAAATACCACTTACACATTCAATGGAAGTTAATATAGATAAGAATATTGATTCGATTGATAAAAATAATACTGATTCAGTTAACCGAATTAAAGAAAGTAAAAAAATATCAGCAGATTATTATGGAATAGATGAAGGTATATATAAAATTCTTAATAAATTTGTAGTTCAAGGTAAATTTGATTATGAAAAATTTAAAATTGGAAAGTATATAATATCATTATCTAGTTATTCATTAGGAAATATTGTAAATGTAGGAGATAAGGTAGAAATACCATTTAAAGATGGAAAATCTAAAGAATATGAAGTTATGGCTGTGGTAGATTACTTACCTCTATACTTATATTGCGGATATTCATTCCCAGGATTTTCAGGGTATTTACCATCAGAAGAATTTAAAAAAACAACTGATGAGCACACTATAATGACTGCTATGTTTGATGTAGATGATAAAAATATAAAAGAAACAGAAGATTACTTCAAAGGATTAAGCACTAGCAATCCATCATTTGATTACAGATCTAAAGCAACTTATATGAGAGAATTTAATGATATGATTAAAAGCTATGAAAATGTTGGATATGGGCTTAGTCTTGTAGTAGGTATAATAGGTGTACTTAATTTTATAAATGTTATAGCTACAAGTATTTTATCTCGTAAAAAAGAACTAGCTATGCTAAAGAGTATAGGTATGACTAAGAAACAAATTAAGAAGATGCTTATATTAGAAGCTCTAGACTATTGTTTAATTACAGCTGGTGTTATATTAATTGTTGGAACACCAATAACATATTTTGGAGTGGATATAATGGCAGGTGCTATAAGTTTCTTTAGTTATAGCTTTAGAATATTGCCAATAATAGTATCGATATTTATACTATTAATAATGGCAGGAATTATTCCTTGTGTATGTTATAAGAAAATAAATAAACAAAGTGTAGTTGAAGAGTTGAGAGATAATATATAGCAAAAAAGCAATACCTCTTAAATAAAGTATCTTATTTAAGAGGTATTTTTTAATGAAATAAAAAAATAACAAGGGATATATCTAAAAATGTAGAATTATAGAAAGAGAATGCTTTACGGAGGTATATTATGAATCGATTTTTAGATAGTATAGATAGCTATATATTTATTTTAAATAAAAAACTTGAAATTATGTTTTGCAATAAAAAGCTCTTAAATAAACTGAAATGTAGTGAAAGTGATATAGAAAAAGTAAAAATAAGTATTGATACTAAAACAGATGATAAGTCTGTAAGTTATAAAATAAGTGATATAAAAAAAGATGAAGTGCTAAATTTAGATTTAATATTATACATAGAACATAGAGAATTCAAATTAAAAGGTAAAATTACAAATGGATGTTTTTATAGTAAAGATGTAGTTTTTGTTTCAAGTGATAGTATTGAAATAATACATTATAAAAAAAATAAAACAATGGAAGATAATATAAAACAAGAAATTCAAGGAACTGAAAAATCAATATCAACTTTAATTTCTTTACTAAAAAAGGTAGAACAAAAAAAGCCACTTGAAGAAATATTTGAAAATATAGATATAAAACAGTTTATAGAACAAATACTTGGTGAAATATATAAAATAGAATTAATGAAAAAAGATTTTGAATTACTTATAGCTATGTCAGCAGATATAGTAGGTGTAATGGATAGTAATGGATATTTAAAAACTGTAGGCCAAAATTGGACAAATTATTTAGGGTGGAGTGAACAAGAAATATTAGAATCTAATATTTTACACTTGGTTCATGAGAGCCACAAAGATAAATTATTTGAAATATTAAATAGCGATAATAAAGATATAGTTATCATTGAAAATAAAATAATATGCAAAAATAATGAGTATAAATGGTTTAGGTGGAATTTTAAATTAGTAAAAGAAAAAAGTGTATTTGCATTTACAACTAGGGATATAACTAAAGAAAAGGATCAGGAGAAGCAAAGGAAAAAATTAGAAGAAACTGTGCATTTAGAAAGTATAAAAAATGAATTTTTTGCTAATATGTCTCATGAATTTAAAACACCTCTTAATATAATCTTGGGAACAATACAATTAGTAGATAGAAATATTAATGATGAAAACATATCCTGGAATGAAAATACAAACTTGAGTAGGCATATGAAATTAATAAGACAAAATTCATATAGGCTTTTGAGGTTAGTAAACAACCTTATAGACATGACTAGAATTAATAATGGATATTATGAACTTAAGCTTGCTAATTATGACATAGTAAATATTGTAGAAGAAATAACTTTGTCAGTTGCTCAATATATTGAAGGCAAAGGAATAGAACTTATATTTGATACTAATTGTGAAGAAAAAATTATAGCTTGTGATCCAGAAAAAATAGAAAGAATTTTACTTAATTTATTGTCAAATTCTATTAAATACACAAATGAAAATGGAAACATATATGTTGATTTACACGTTGATGAAGATAAAATAAATATATCTGTAAGAGATGATGGAGAGGGCATATCTAAGGATAAGCTTCCAATTATATTCAATAGATTTGTACAAGATGATAAGAAGCTGACAAAAAATTGTGAGGGAAGTGGAATAGGGCTATCCCTAGTAAAGTCTTTAGTTGAGATGCATGGTGGGAAAATAGCTGTATATAGCAAAAAAGGAGTAGGAACTAACTTTGAGTTTTCTTTGCCAAATAAAGCAACTCATTGTGAGGAAAATGAAATAAATAAAAATTATAATTATATATGTGATAACAATAAAATTGAAATGTGTAATATAGAATTTTCGGATATATATGGAATGTAGATATTCGTGTCAATTACAAGTGTTAGAATATAGTTTTTTCAACGTTTTATATATAATACAATATAACTTTAAATTAAAATGCCACCTATTTGCCACCGATTGTTTATTTTGGTGGCAAAATTATTTTATTGCGTTTTCAAAAATCTCTACAGTTTGAGTTTTTAATTTAGCGGTTACATGAGAATAAACATCCATAGTTGTACTTAATTTACTATGTCCTAAACGTTCTTGAACATCTTTCATATTAGCCCCAGCTTCTATAAGTGTAGTTGCGTGCATATGTCTTAACTTATGAAAGCTAAATTTTATACCTAATTCATCGTTGCAAACATTGCATATGTTTTTCAATGCATTATGAGTTAATAATCTACCATCGTCAAATGTACATACAAAATCATATTCATTGTGTGTATAATATTCGCCATATTTTAATTTATTTTCACTTTGCCATAATTTATGTTTTTTTAATAATTTAAAAAGCGTGTCACCTATAAAGATACTTCTGTACGATGATTCTGTTTTAGGTGATTGTAGCATCCAATCTTTCGAAGATTTTAATATCAATATTTTATCTATTGTTATTGTTTTGTTTTCAAAATCTATATTATCCCAAGTTAGACCTAATATTTCAGATATTCTAAATCCAGTATGAAAACCTATTTGCAAAGGCACATGACGTCTATCTCCAAATGGAAATTTTTTTATAATTTGATTATATTCATCTAGTGTAATTATTTTAGATTCTTTTTTCACATTTTCATGTTTAGGTATTTTTAAATATTTAACAGGAGTTTCCTTTATAAAATTATAAGGATGCACGGCCGTTTTAAAACAATTACTCAATAGTCCTCTGTGATCACGTAAAGTTTGTTTTGAATATCCTTGTTTAAATTTAAGATTAATATAATCTTGTAATTTTGCTGGGGTTATATGTTTCAACTTATAAATTCCTAATTCTGGCTTAAAGTGATTTTCTATAATATTTTTATAAGCTCTTTTAGTATTATACTTACAATTCAATTCAACATAATTCTCAAACCAATAATCCAGATAATCAGAAACACTTATTGTACTCTCTGCAACTACTATTCCATCACTTTCAAATTCATTAAGTGCATTTCTAAGCGCATCCTGTGCTTCTTTTTTAGTTAATCCTCCTACTTTTTCAATCTTTTTTCTCTTTCCGTTTACTACTCCTGCATCAAAATAATAGTACCATTTTTTACCGCGTTTTCTTACTCCACCTTTCATTATTTTATCCTCCTTTTATATTTTATTAAACTTAATAGGTTCATATATATAGAAACTAGGCAAATTAGTTAGAACTAAAAATTTACCATTTCTTAAGTTTATCATTTGTTTTTTGATTGCTAAATATCCTAATCTTTTAGACAATAATTTTACGCTTACATCTAATTTATCAGCCAAATCATCAACACCTACTATTTTTTCATTTAATATTTCAATAATTTCTTCCTCGGTTATCAAATACTCGCAAGCCCATCTATCAGCTTTGTTTTCGGATCTATTTATGTCTAAACTATCACTATAAATGGTATTGTTATTTATAAAAATACCTACAGTTGTGAAGTAGTGACCTAATTCATGTGATAGAACTTCTAAATGCATCATAGCATCTAATTTTAAAGAATCATCTAAAAGTATCATATGAGGAATGCCTTCTTTTTCTATATTAATCCCCAAAGTTCCTATTTCTTTTAAATCAAAGAAACGTATATCTATTTTATGTTCATCCGCTAACTTATATAATTTATCTAGTTTTCTCATAAGCTCCCCTTTAATATCAGAACTACAAGTTCTGAATGTATGTTCGTTATGAACTTTAAATAAAAGAGCAGATTAACTGCTCTAATTTAATTTATTTATAATTTTTTATATTTATTTAAAAAAACAAACATCCCCGTATTATTATATTTTTTATTTTTCTTTATTTTTATAATCCAATTCAACCATTCTTATAAAATCATTTATTTTTTCGATAGCATCGTCTGGTAAATCTATATTAGGATTTATTCTATATGCAGCTATTGTCTTAACTACTTCATCTAATTTTGGTTTTTCATCTATATTAAAGTTTCTTTTGTCGGTCCTACCTAGAATGTAGTCTACAGATACTTCGAAGTAATCAGCTATCTTAGTAAGCATATCTTTATCAGGGAAACGCTGATCCCTTTCATACATACCTACAGTACTTGGAGACACACCTATTATTTTGCTTAATTCAGACTGGTTAATATTTTTTTCTAATCTTAATTCTTTTAATTTTCTTCCAAACATTGCAATGCCTCCTTTTCTATAACAATATATTAACACAAATTGTGCAATAAAAAATAAAAAAACACAAAAAGTGTTAAAAAAGTATTGACAACACAAACTGTGTCGTTTATTATAATATTATCAACAACACAAAACGTGCTATTGGAGGTGAGTTATTCATGAACGAAACGTTAGTTAATTTTAGAAACTCTAAAAAAATGTCTCAAGTTCAATTTGCTAGACATATGGGAGTTACAGCATCTTTCCTATCTAAAGTAGAGCTAGGATATAGACAACCTAGTTTCGGTTTTATGCAAAAATTAAAAGTAGCTTTTAAGGATGCAGATATAAATGAAATTTTTTTCTAAATATATAACACGATTTGTGTTATATATAAAACTAAGTAACTAAAATATTATTCCCAAAATTAAGAGTTATATAAATAAAAATAGGAGGAAATACAAATGACAAGTTTAGCTATAGCTCAAACAGAAATTGAAATAACTGGAGTACAAGAATTTTTAGGAAAAGAAATACCAGTAATAGAAGGTGGATTTGGAGAAGGTGAAAAAGTTGTACTAGCTAAAACTATAGCAGAAATACACGAAGTAGAATTAAGAGTAATAAATCAATTGATAAATGAAAATATAGAAGAATTTGAAGAAAGTGTTGATATATTAGATTTGAAAAACTCAATCAGTACTACTGACCCACTTTTACAAATAGGTTTTAGCAATCAATCTATAGCAAATTCTAAAAATATATACTTACTTTCAGAACAAGGATATATGTTGTTAATAGGATTTATGAGAACTGAAAAAGCTAAAGAACTTAGAAAACAGTTTAGAAGAGAATATTTTGCAATGAGAAAAGTTATAAAAGAAGAACAAACATCAAATATAGACAATTTATCACCGCAGTTACAGTTGCTTATAAATATGGAACTAGAGCAAAAGAAATTAAAACAACAAATTAATGAAGCAAATTATAATGCATTATCAGCAAAAGCAGAAGTAAAAACAATAAAAGAAGTAGTTAGTTTAGACACTACATCTTGGAGAAGTGAAACTCAAACACTTATAGCTAAAATAGCTAGAAATCAAGGAGATTTAGGACTTATAAGAGATTTTAGAAATGAAAGCTACGAACTACTTAACAAAAGGTTTGCAGTTAATTTAGATGCAAGACTTACTAACAAACGTAGAAGAATGGCAGAAGAAGGAACGTCTAAAAGTAAAAGAGATAAACTAAACAACTTAGATGTTATATCAGAAGATAAAAAGTTAATAGAAGGCTATGTAATTATAGTAAAAGACATGGCAATAAAATACGGAATATAGGTGGAAATTATGAAAACAATAGCACAGATGGCAGGAAGAATTAAATTCACAGAAAATGAAATAGCAATGTCTCGAGGACTATCAGAAGTTGCATATGATTTGAATTTATATTTTGCTAAGAAAGAAAAAATTAAGTTAAACAAAAATGAAAAACAATCAATGCGAGAATATATGTTTAAGTTGATTTCTAAAACTGTTTGGGAATGCAAGAAAGAATTTTATGCAAACAAAGAAATTCAAGAAAGTGAATTTAAAGAGTTATCTAAACTTATTCTAAATGAATTGTTTGAAAAATAAATATGGAGGAATTCAAAATGGAAGATTACTTATTAACTGTTAAAGATGTTTCTAAACGTTTGAAAACAACACCACATTACGTTTATAAACTTATAGATAATGGATTATTAATAGGTTTGAAATTAGGTTCATTAAAAGTAAGAAATAAAGAAGTTGAAAGATTTTTAGAAGCAATGCATGGCAAGGATGTAAATGTGATGATAGGCGGTGAGATAAGTGAAATTAAATAGATTGCTAAAGGATATGTACTATATGACTTTAGAAGAAGCATTCGAATTCCATAAGGTAAACTGGATATTTACAGTTTCAGATGGAAAGTTAATAACTGCAACAATAGAAAAGTAAAAAGAGCCACTGGAATGGCCCTAATTAAAAAAACAAAATTTAATTTACAAATGGAGGATAACACAAAATGAGTGATATTGCAATATTATCAAAAGATGAAAAATTTAGAAAATATCTTGGAGCTAAGATAGTAGCTGATACAAAAAATATGTCAAAAGAAGAATGGCTTAAGCATAGACAAGAAGGAATAGGCGGAAGCGATGCATCTGCAATAGCAGGTTTAAATCCATGGAAGAGTTCAATTCAACTTTATATGGATAAAAAACAGGCAGATCCACAAGAAATAAAAAGTTTAAGAATGGAACTTGGTAATAGATTAGAGGGATTAGTAGCTGAATTATTTACAGAAGAAACTGGACTAAAAGTAAGAAATGTAAATGGAATGCTAAAGAATGATAAATATCCATTTGCACTAGCTAATATAGATAGAGCTATAGTAGGAGAAAAAGCTTTTCTAGAGTGTAAGACTACAGGATCATATTCTTTAAAGGAATGGCAAGACGGTATACCAGGACATTATGAAATACAATGCTTACACTATATGGCTATAACAGGAGCAACTCATTGCTATATAGCTGCATTAATAGGAAATAGTGATTTCATATGGCACAAGATAGATAGAGACGAGGAAACAATAGATTACCTTATGCAGATAGAAAAAGAATTTTGGGAAGAAAACATATTAAAAGATATATTACCTATTCCAGATGGATCTGATGCATATTCATTATATTTAAAAGAAAAGTATAAAAAATCTAATGGTGAAGAAATAGAGTTACATTTATTAAAAGATGGCACAGACAAGCTTTTAAGACATGATGAAATAGTTACTAGTATAAAAGGATTAGAAGTAGAAAAGAAGTTGATAGAACAAGAGATACAACTTCATATGGAAGAGTTTGAAGTAGCTAAGATAGGAAATAGAAAGATAACTTGGAAAACATCAAATAGAAATACAATAGATTCTAAAAAACTTAAAGCTGAAATGCCGGAAATAGTAGAAAAATACACGAAAACAAGTACTTCAAGAACTTTTAAAATAGGGGGTTCTAAGTAATGTCAGTATCTGGTATAGAGCAAGAAATAAGATGGGTTAAAGATAAGGTGAAAAATCTAAATAGCGAGGTTTCAGAAATAGACAATATTGATTTAGTGTCTGCATTTGAAGAGCTAGAAAGTGCGGTTGCAGATTTAATAGACGAATGTGAAGATACAATTTCAAGTATTCAAGATTTATAAAATACTAAAGAAGGATGGTAAATAAAAATGGCAGATTTAAAAAATAAATTAGCAAATAAAGCAGCAGGAACAACAACAGTAAAGCAAGCGAGTCCAAATACAGGTATGAAGCAATTAATGGTTAAGATGGCTAAAGAAATAGAAGCAGCATTACCAAGTATGTTAACTAGTGAAAGATTCCAAAGAGTAGCACTAACAGCTTTCAGCAATAATGAAAAATTACAATCATGTGATCCTATGAGTTTTATAGCTGCAATGATGGAGAGTGCTCAACTCGGATTAGAACCAAATACACCATTAGGACAAGCTTACTTAATACCATATGGAAATAAAGTTCAATTCCAAATAGGATATAAAGGACTTTTAGAACTAGCTCAAAGAAGCGGTAAGATAAAGACTTTATATGCTCATGAAGTAAGAGAAAATGACAAATTTGAAGTTAAATATGGACTTCATCAAGATTTAGTCCACGAACCGATTTTAAAAGGGTCAAGAGGCGAAACTATAGGATATTATGCAGTATACCATTTAGATACTGGAGGTCATAGTTTTGTATTTATGACTAAGGATGAAATAACAGAACATGCTATGAAATTTAGCAAAACTTTTAAATTTGGACCTTGGCAAACAGACTTTGATGCTATGGCTAAGAAAACAGTAATAAAACAACTTTTAAAATATGCTCCTTTAAGTATAGAAATGCAAAGAGCTGTTACTGGTGATGAAACAGTTAAATCAAAAATAGATGAAGATATGAGCTTAGTTGATGATGAATCTGATAGCTTGGAAGTTGATTTTGAAGTTAAAGAAGATGCTCCAGAAGGTCAAACAATTATAAAGGATGCTGAATAATGGGAGTAATATTTACAGTACTAATAGTGGATGCTTTGGTTTTAACCGGAGCATATCACTTATACGTACGATACTTAAGATAAAGAGCAGGTGAGATAATGGCAAATAAAAAATACTATTGGCTAAAGTTAAAGGAAGATTTCTTTAGACAAAAAGAAATAAAGAAGCTTAGAAAAATAGCAGGCGGAGATACTTATACGGTTATATATCTAAAGATGCTACTTATAGCCATGAATAATGACAATAAAATTTATTTTGAAGGAATAGAAGATGATTTTTCAGATGAACTTGCACTAGAACTTGATGAAGATTCTGACAATGTAAAAATGACATTAGCATTCCTTCAAAGTCAAAAATTAATTGAAATGGTCAATGAAGATGAATTTCTTTTACCATATTGTAAAGACATAGTAGGCAATGATAAAACTAGTACTGAAAGAGTTAGAAAACATAGATTAAAGAAAAAAGAAGAGCAAAAGAAACTCGAATGTAACGTTTCATGTAACGGTAGTAATGTTTCGTGTAATGAAAATGAAACCCTAGAGAAAGAGAAAGAGAAAGATATAGAGAAAGATATAGAACAACAACAAGAAGAAAAAGAATATGTGGTTGTTGTTGATAAGATAAAAGATTATTTTCAATTAAATGAAAAAGATGTAAAAAAAGTAGCTAATACATATTTAGCTACTTTTAAGGAAATTGAGTATTTAATTGAAAAACTAGATTTAGTAAAAAGTACTCCTAAAGTAGAAAATCTAGTTGGATTCTTGATTAAAGCAATAGAGGAAGATTATCCACCTGCAATAACAAGAACTAATACTAGTATGGACAAGGGTAAGAAATTTATACCAAGAGTAAATACAAGATTTCACAATATAAATCAAACTTTTAATAAGTATGATCCAGATGAACTTGAAAAAATTCTTCAAGAAAGTCAAAAAGGCAAATTTAACTAGGGGCTGATTGCTCCTGGTTATTGAAAATAATCAACAGGAACAATTTAGACAAGCTTTAAATACTTTTTAATATAAATACATTATTAGACAAATCAGAAAGGAAATAAGCGTTTTAAATAGGGGGAATAGGAATGTTAGAAAGAGGATACAGGTTAGGAAATACTTTAGGACCAAATGTGCTTACAGATGATAAAACTGCACTTAACTATTATGCGCTAGCAAAATGTATAGTTGGAATTGAATACGAAGGGAAAATAAAACATCCAAGTATAAAACAAGCAGTATCTGCATTTAAACTATCAGAACAAAAAACAAATACTGAAGAGACTGAAATTGTAAGTAGAAAAAGGTACAATAAGCGATTAAAATTTATTGTTGAAAATTTAATGACAGGTGAAAAAACTTTGTGCAATGGGGTAAAAGAAGTTGCTGATAGAACCGGAATGACAGTAACTCATGTTTCGTCATATGCACGTAAAGAAGTTGTATATCAAAAAACTTTCAAAATTTACAAAGTTAATGAAAATAAAATAGCAAGCAATTCAAGATATATGCAAATTACAAATATTGAAAGTGGACAAGTTAGAGAATTTGAAAGTTTGAAAGAGACTGCAAATTTCTTAGGAAAAGCAACAAGCACAATAATATACCATGTTGAAAGAAAAAGCTTAGTATGTGGTTGGAAAGTTGAATATTTAGATTAGGTGGGAGACAGATAAATGGAAATACCAGTACACGACAGACAAATTGTCATAGATAAAGCTAAGAAAATAATGAGCAAAGGACATGATCCACTTACAGCTTTAAAAATAGCAGAGCAAGAAATAGAAAAACAAAAGAAAACGGGGGAAGAAAAATGAAAAACAGTATGATAAAACACTTTTTAAGTTTACGTAAAAACGGTGGAAAGTTAACGAAGAAAACTCTTAATGAAAATGAAGTGGTTTTATGTGATGGATTTTTTTTCTTCATTCAAGATAGAAATAAGATGGTTCTAAATGAAAATATTTTTGTAGAGTTAAACAAAGATATATTTACTGAAATGATAGAAAAAAGAGAGTATGAGGAATGTAAAATAGCTTGTTATTTACCTACTTGGAGAAAAAATAAATACAATATATTACTTAAGAATAACAGCGAAAGAGTTGTTATATCAAAAGAGAAATTAGATTTATTTGAATATGAAAAGGTAGAAATTAGAAATAAAACAGATCTTGTAAAAGTCTACGATAAAAAAGGAAAATTGTTAGGCGGGATATTGCCTATAAGATGCGCAGATGAAGCATACGAAATATAAATTAGAGGGGGAACTAAAGATGAAATTACCAGTTATATTAAGAACTAATCATGAGCTAGTAGTATGTGGATTTGAAAAAGAATTAAAAGGTAAAGAGGATGTTATTAGAACTTTAGAAAATAAAAATCACAAGCTACATACTAGACTTATAGCAGCTAGATCTAAAGTTCAAAAATTAGAAGATGCTAATCATGAATTACATCAAGACACACTAAGTTCTGGAGAAACTATAAAAGAGCTTATGGATAGAATTAAAAGCTTAGAGTTTTGCAATAAAGAGGCAAACAAGGAAATAAAGAAATTAAATAAGAGGATAGAAATTACCATAGAAGCTAAAAAACAAATACGTGACATATGCGTTTGTAAAAACCATAAAGGAAAGACATTGATACATAAAAGTCAAGTTTTAGTAAATGAGAATGTAGATGGTTTAAAAGTATATGAATTATCTATGTTAATTGGTTAGAGGACGCATATGAGATATATATTGTTTTTAATATGGATATTAGCTGTAATAGTTGGAGCGCTTGATGTTCTAGCTATTGCAGTTAGAAAAAATAAAAGGAGATGGTAACATGTATCAAAAATCAATACTTGTTGGAAGATGTACCAAAGAAGGTGAATTAAAGTATATACAAGGTTCTGGAATGGCTGTATATGAGAACTCTATAGCAATAGACAGAGGTTACGGAGATAAGAAACAAACTGATTTCTTTAATTTTAAGCTATTTGGAAAAACAGCAGAAAACACTTCAAACTTTATAGGTAAGGGAAGTTTAATAATGTTGGAAGGTGGATTTCAAAATAGAAGTTGGGACAAGCAAAACGGAACAAAAGGATATGCAACAGATTTTGTAGGCAACTTAATAAAGTTTTTGGATAGTAAGAAAAATGGAGCTAATAACGGAGAAAGTGGACACATGTTTGAGCCAAATTTTACACCACAAGGATTAGATTCTAAAGGATTTCAAGCTATAGACGATGATGATATCCCATTTTGATGTTAAGTAGATTGATTGTACTGTATAAGTAGTAGTATAAGAAAATTAAAGATGGGTTTAATTTTAAGCCAAAATAGAAAGGTATGGTATTTATGATAGAGACAGATAAAAGAATATTTTCAAAAAGTATTAAATTTGAAAAAAGTGGAAAAGAGATATCAGTAGAAATATCACTAATTAATATTAATGAAAAACAAAAAGTCTTTGATTTCCTTGATTATATGTTCAAGGAAATCAAAGAATCTATTTAAAACTATTAAAACTATTTGCTAGACTCATTAGGCTATTAATTTTTTCAGGATGATTAATAAAAGTCTCTAGAAGCATTTCTGTCATAGCAGTTTCAGGAGATTTATTAGAAGAATTAGCAAGCTTATCTGCTAAAACAGATATAGTCTCAGTATCAGTAGATTTTGGTTTAGATAGATCATCCTTAATAGACATTATTCCATCTTGAATTTTAAACAATTCCTGTAATATTTGTGAATTAAAAGAACTTTGATTATTTTGAGATATTGGAAGATTGGAATCTTCCACCTGAGAGTCAAGGTCAAAGACTTCGACAGTTTTTAGTAATTTTGATTTTAATTCGTCAACTGAATCTAAATCCTGTAAATCATAATCAAAAGTTCTTATAGATGCCAAATCAAATGGTATAGTGTCATTTTTAGATTTAAGATGAATAATAGGTTTATTTAGAGCAGTTCTGAAACCAATTTCAAAAAACGCGTTTGGATTATGTTCGCTTAAATCAGCTATAACAAGTTCAGAGTTTTTTAGATGATCAATTATTGTTTCAGTTATTGAATCGCTTGAATTTATATGGTCTACACGAATAGGGTCTAATCCACATGATTCACATACAGGTTTAAGAATGTGTTTAAAAAGAGTATCAGATCTTTTGCGAGTATCAGAACCTTCTGATCCAATAGGACATACTATAAAACATTTTTTCATAAAGAGGGTACCCCTTTCAATTTATAATTAGAATATATTATACATATAAATTATACCAGAAAGAGAGATAAAAAATGGGAATAAATTACAAATTACAACAAATTTTAAAAGAAAAAGGTGTGAGTGTAAACTCATTAGCTAGAGAAGCAAGGATACCAGCTAGTAATATATACAAAATAATAAATTGTAAAAATAAGAATCCTGGTATTTATACCATAAAGAAGATAGCCGATGTACTAAGGATTAATATAGAGGATTTACTATGATTACAAAAGAGGAGTTTTATTATATGGATAAAAAGAAACTGAAAGAAAATATAGGATTGGCATGTGAAAATTGTAAATTTGGAATATTTGAATATGATGAAGAATTAGAAGTATTGATATGTAATTGTTGTGAAGGTGAAATAAAATGGATGGAGGATATTATGAATAAAGAGTTATTTAAAAAAATAGAAAATGAATACGGATGCGGATATTGGAATGTGTGTGACGACCATGCATGCCCATGTGGTAAAGATGCAAAAGTATCGCAAGGGTATAACGAAGCGGTATATGAAACTCTGAAAAGAGCGAATGAATTGGGATATTAAAAATTGTATTTTATTCTATGATAGGAGATAAGTATGGACAGTATCAAGTTAGAAAAGGCTTTAAGTCTTAAAGAAGAAATTGAAGAATTGGAAGATTTCCTACGTTATGTTAACGATACCGAACTAAAAGGTGAAATTATAGTAAAGAAACCTAAATTTTTATTTAAATACAAAAGTTGGAGAAACAAAGAAAAGTCTTTTGATTTTAATGATAGATTGACATTTAATATTCTAATGCAAGTGGAAAAAGAATTAGAAGATTTGAAATTGCAATACGAAAGGCTTTAAAAAACATATCTAGATAGGTGAATTATCATTATCAGTATATTACTAAAGATATATTGATAATGATAACTAAAAGATAAGAGGTTGTTATGAAAAATCTAAGATGTAAGTACAAAACAGGAAGATCTAAGAGACACAATAAAGTAAGTTCTGCTAAAGACAAGCCAACATACACATATGAAATTACAGTTATTACTCCCAGTGGTGAGTTTAAAGAAAAGGAATGGGAAGTATTAGTTGCTAAACAAGCAAAAGAGTTATTAGAAATGGATATATTAAAACTTTTAGAAGATTATAATTTTAATCCTAATTCGTGGTTAGACACACATGAAAAAGCATATAAGTATGCATTGGATTTATATGCTAGTAGAATTTGGGAAGATAAAGAATGGGTAAATTATGAGGAATTTAACAAGTTATTAAATAAAAAGGAATGTGTGGAACAAATAAGTCTAATTTGATTTTAAGGAGAATGAGTATGCAAGATAATAAAATATATTGCAATAAATGTGGTAAAGAAATGACAGAAGGCTATACGATTTGTGATGGACTACAGCATTATTGCTCGGACGAGTGTTTAGAAACAGAACTTAGTCAAGATGAATATAAAGTACTTTATGAAGAAGGCTATGCATTTTGGACTACTTTTGAAGATTAGGGGGAAAGACATGAAAGTTAATTTTACAATACATTCAGAACCTTGCAGCAAGGGTAGACCAAGGTTTAATACAAATACAGGTAAGGCTTTTACAGATAGTAAAACTAGAATGTTCGAGAACTTTGTAGCATTGAGTTATGGAAATAATCCTAGTTTTGAAGATAAATATATATGCATAAAAATCAGATTCTATTTTAAGGTTCCAAAGAGCTATAGTAAAAAGAAAACATTGGAAGCTATAGGTGGAAAAATAAGACCAACTAAAAATGATTTAGACAATATTGCAAAAGCTGTTCTTGATGGTCTAAATGGTAAAGCTTTTACAGATGATAGATACATAGTAGGGCTAGAACTAGAAAAGATGTTTGCAGAAGAAAATAGAATTGATGTGACAATAGCAGAAGCTATATAAATATAATAGGGGGAGTTAGCATGAGTTTAGATAAAAAGAAGTTATTTAGAAGAGTAGAAGGAAGATTACATAATTATAAATACTTAGAAATGCAAATAAGAAATTTAGATCTAGATATAGAGCAAGAGAAAAATGAATACAGAGGGTGTGGAGCCATAAGTTATGACGAAAGGACTGGAGTAACTTACAATATATCAAGAAGTGTTGAGAATGAAGTTATAGCTAAAGAAAAAAGAATAGGCAAGTTAATGCAAGTTAAGTTAGAAAAAGAAATTGAAAAAAAGAAAATAGAAAATGCCTTGTCTTGCTTAGATACAAATGAAACAAATTTCTTCAACTTATTTTACAACAGTAAAAGTAAAAATAACATTACATATATAAGTATAAAGTTACATATGGATAGAAGTCATTGTTATAAAGTAAAAAAGAGGATAGTTTATAAAATAATGGGAATGTTGTACCCGGTATATGATGAATTGCCACTTGAAAAATGGGAAAAAGGAGATAACCCCACACTTTAACTACACTTTAACTACAAAATGAAGATTTTTTAATGATATGAAGGTGTTAATATAGTAGTATAAGAAATTTGCATATAATACTTTTTTCTTAAACTCTAAAACCCCTTTTAGAACATACCAGGTGGACATCCCCTTCACCTGGAATATGTACATGCAGTTGGTGTTAAGTAAGTTCAATTCTTACCATGTGCTTAAATTTTGACAAATCGAAATACAACAAAAGGCTTAAGACTTCATTCTTAGGTCTTTTTTATATTTGAAAATAAAAAAGGATGAGGATAATGGCTAAAGTTTGGAAAGATGCAAATGAAGTTATTAAGATGATCCATGAGTTACCTAACAATAAATTAAGGGAATTGGATAAAGAAATGACTAAGAAGCTTAAATTTTATAAATGAAATAAAGCTTAAAAATGTCCAAAAGTTTATTTGATGTAGTATATTATATATATTAAATAAATAGGGGGATTGAAAATGTTTTTAGAAATTATTGTATTGGTTTTTTTTGCTATTCTTTTTATGGTAATTGTAAGTTGTTTTTTATTTGGACCTACTGTGCTAGGGATATTATTATTAATGTCGATTCCTATAGCATTAGCTATAACTAAAATTACCCAAAGGAGAATATCGCCATTTTTAGTTATAAATATAAGAAAAAAGGATAAAAAAATAGAGCAATCTATATCTTTGAAAATGTTTATTTCGCTATCTTTAAAGAATAATTATAAAAATGGAAATATAGCAAAAAATATATATAAGGAAATTTTAAATTCGAAAGTAGATTTAATAAAGTATTTTACGAATAGTAATTTCAAAATACTTGAGACTACTACAAATAAAATTATGTATAATCAACTGATGAAAATAGAAAAGGATACAAATATAAAAATAGTTAAGATAGAAGGAACTACAAAAAACAAATCTCAAATTATGCCCAAAATAATATTGATGGGGATTAAAACAAATATAATAAATGTTTTTAATAGAGATTACTGGGGGTATATACTTAGAGCTGAAGAAGTTAGCAAATATAAAATAATATTATTAAAAAATGAAGTTTAAAATTATTATAAAAAAAGAGGGAAAACTCGAATTAAGTAGAATCTTATACTTAATGGAGGGGATTTTTTGAAAAATAAAATTTTTAAATGTAACTATATAATAGTATCATTAGTTCTAGCGTTATTTGGTATTGGAGTACTATATGTTAGTGAATCGTACTTTACAAGTATATGGAAAATTATATTTAGTCAAATTGCTTTAGCAATTCTTATATCAGTTATAATAGGGATAATAAATGAATATATTCTAAAAGATAGTCTAGTAGATATGATACTTGAGAAAATAAAGATAAAAGAATATGTAAATAAAACTGGTTTAGAAGAGATGGTTTCAAGTATAGGAGAAATAAACTATAAATATTATTTTAAAAATGCTAATAAGAATATAGATATTGTGCATGTATATGGAAGATCATGGACTAATAGTAATCTTGATGAAATTAACGACAGAGTAATAAAATCAAATTGTAAAGTAAGGGTAATATTAGTTGATCCTGAGTCTAAATTTATTGAAGGTTTAGAAGGTCATTTTGATTATAATAGTGGTAAATTAAAAGAAGAAATAAAAAATGTTAGCCTTAGATGGAAAGAAATTTACGATGAAAAAAATAAAAAAAATAAAAAATCAACTCAAGGTAATATAGAACTTTATTATCATAAGGGACATCCTAGTAATGCATTGTATAGAATTGACAATAGGATAATAGTTGTTCATACAAAAACAACTAAAGGAAGAACGACCAGAATACCTGGTATGGTTTTTAAAGATACTAGTAAAAGTGATTGTTTTTATGAAATATATTTAAAAGAAATAGAGGAACTTGTAAATCAATCAACTAAAATTAATTTCGATAATTTATAAGGAGGGAAATGCATTGGAAAACTACATAAAACTATATGACCAAGATATTAGTGATATAGAAAAAGAGTATATAATAAATAACTGTGAATTTGTAGCGATTGATACAGAAACTACAGGATTAGATCCACTAAAAGATAAACTATGCTTAATACAAATATACGATGGAAAGAGTGTTTTTATTTTAAAATATGATAGTAAGCTAAAATATAATAATTTAATTGAGTTGTTAGAAAGTAACAAGTTGAGAAAAATTTTCCATCATGCTAATTTTGATTTGAGATTTTTAATATCTAATTTTAAAAATATAGATATTAAAAATGTTGCATGTACTAAAGTGGGGGCAAAATTATTAAATGGTAAAAGTGAAAATAGCAGTCTTAAGTATTTAGTTGAAAAGTATATAGGAGCTAATATTAGTAAAGAGTTGCAAGTGTCGAATTGGGAGAGTGATAATTTATCGGAAGCTCAAATAGAATATGCTGCAAATGATGTTGTATTTTTATACACATTATGGAATAAGGTAGAGAATATGTTAAAAGAAAATAAAATTGAAAATATTGCACAAAGCTGTTTCGAGTATTTACCTACTAATGCAATACTTCATAACAACGGTGTAGAAAATATATTTATTTATTAGATTTAGAGAACTCTCTCGTAGGGTTCTTTTTTATTTTCCAAAACAAACAAACGAGGTGGTGATATGAAAGATGCAAAAGAAAATATAAAAATAGATTACTTAGAAGGTATGAAACAAAAGGAAATATGTGAGAAATATAGTATACCTATTAATACTTTAAAGTCATGGATTAAGAGGTACAATTGGGCAGAAGATAAACGAAATAAGGGTGCACCTAAAAATAAAGGGGGTGCACCCTTAAAAAATAAGAATTCAGTTGGACATGGTGCTCCAAAAAGAAATAAGAATGCAGAAAAGTTTGGATTCTTCTCTAAGTATTTGCCGGAAGAAACTTTAGAACTTATGGAAACTATAGTTGATAAAAGTAAGATAGATATACTTTGGGAACAAATTGCAATTCAATATGCAGCTATTATAAGAGCTCAAAGAATTATGTATGTAGAATCTAAAGAAGAGATGATAAAGGAGCTTAAAAAGGAAGAATCTAGCGAGTATGGTCAAAAGACAGAATATGAGTTCCAATTTGCATGGGATAGACAAGCTTCCTTCCTAAATTCTCAAAGCAGAGCTATGGGCGAATTAAGAAGTTTAATTAAACAATACGATACTATGATTAATGCTAATGTAGATTTAGTAACAGAGGAACAGAAGCTAAGAATAGAGAAGCTTAAACTAGATATAAGTAATATAAAAGGCGATTCTAAAGATAAGAGCAACGAAAGCTGGGCAAATACATTAATAGAAATAGCTAAGAGAAGAAAAGAGCGAGGTAGTAACAATGGATAATTCTTTAATTACATTGCTTGATGATTACTGGGATAATCCTGTATGGTTTGCAGAAGATATGCTAGGATTTAAAGCTGATAAGTGGCAACAAGATGTATTAATGGCACTAGCACAACATCCTAAAGTATCTATAAGGTCAGGTCAAGGTGTAGGAAAAACAGGCTTAGAAAGTATTGCATTAACTTGGTATTTACTTACTAGACCATTTCCTAAAGTTATTGCTACAGCTCCAACAAAGCAACAGCTATATGATGTATTATGGGCTGAAGTTGCTAAATGGTTAGTAGGATCTCACGTAGAAAAATTTTTAGAATGGACTAAAACTAAGATATATATGAAAGGTTATAGTGAACGTTGGTGGGCAACTGCTAAAACTGCAACTAGACCTGAAAATATGCAAGGTTTCCATGAAGATTATATGTTATTTGTAGTTGATGAAGCTTCTGGGGTAGCAGACACTATAATGGAAGCTATACTAGGTACATTATCAGGAGCAGAAAATAAGCTTCTTATGTGTGGTAACCCAACTAGAACATCTGGTACATTTTACGATAGTCATAATAGAGACAGAGACCTATATAAAACTTTTAAAGTATCATCTATGGATAGTCCAAGGACATCAAAAGAAAATATAGCAATGCTTAAAAGAAAATATCATGAAGGTTCTGATCCATGGAGAGTAAGGGTATTAGGTGAATTCCCAAAAGGAGAATCAGATTCTCTTATATCATTAGAAGTTGTAGAACATGCAACATCAAAAGAAGTAAATATATCAACAGATTATACTTTGCACTTAGGAGCGGATATAGCTAGATATGGCGATGATGAAACTATAATAGCTCCTAGAATAGGTGGAAAGGTATTTGACTTACAAACTTACTCAAAACAAAGCACAATGGAGACTGTAGGTTGTATATTAAGAACTGCGGATAAGTTTAAATCTATGTATCCTCAGATTAATAGAGTTAAGATAAAAACTGATGATGATGGATTAGGTGCTGGTGTTACTGATAGACTTAGAGAAGTAGTCAGAGAACAAAGATTAGGTTATGAAATAATACCTATACAAAATGGATCTAGTGCTATAGAAAAAGACAAATATTATAATAAAGCTTCTGAAATGTGGGATGTAATAAGAGAGGAGTTGGATTCGAACTTTAGTAATTTTTTACAAGGTAATGAACCAACTATTCAATTACCTAATGATGATAAACTTATTAAACAATTATCTAATAGAAAGTATAGTGTTGATTCGAAAGGAAAGATACAAATTGAAAGTAAAAAAGAAATGAAAAAAAGAATAGGTGAATCACCGGATAGAGCAGATGCAGTTATATATTCATTTGCAGAAAATAGTAATACGGATTTATCTTTATTGAGAGGAGGGAGTATATGGGGATAATAGCAAATTTAAAGTACAAATTTGGTGCTATAGGAGAAATGATGCGAACTACTGGAAGTATTGGGCAATCTTATATATTGGACAGTAGCAAAGTGGACTATGAGCTCGCTAGAAAGCTCTATCAAAATAAAGATGATAGATATAAGCTAGGGTCTAGTTTTGTAAGACCAATTATAAACAGTACAGTAGGATTCATGGGAGTACCTAGTTTTAGCGTAGAAGATGAAAATGCAAAGATGGTTCTAGATGAGTTTGTTTTAGAAAATACATCTAAGATGATGAAAACACATACAAATGCAACAAAGCTAGGCGACTGTTATATCTGGTTAACTAGGGAAGAAAGAGAAAATCCTTTATATCCAGAAAAGAAAACAAGGATTATATATAACTTTATTCCTCCAGAAGAAGTTAAGGATATCATTATAGATCCAGTTACAAAAGAACCTAAAGCCTACCTTTTAGAGAGCAAACAAGAATGGGAAGATTTAGATGGAACAAAAAGAAGTGCAATTATAAAACAAACAATAACTAAAGACAATAGAGTAATAGATATTCAAGGAGACTGCATAGATGGATTAGAAATTGGTGAACTAACTAATACTTGGGGATTTATTCCTATTATTCATTTTAAGAATGAGCCAGACGAAACTATGAAACATGGTCAGAGTGATATAGAACCTATAGAACCACTTATGAAAGCTTATCACGATGTAATGCTACATGCTCTAAAAGGCAGTAAAATGCATAGTACTCCTAAATTAAAGCTAAAGCTTAAAGACGTAGCTGGATTTCTTAGAAATAATTTTGCTATAGATGATCCTGTTAAGTTTGCTAAACAAGGTGGGAAAGTATCGCTAGAAGGTCAAGAAATGATATTTCTTACCGAGAATGAAGATGCTAGTTTTATAGAGGTTAGCAGTGCAACAGGAGGTGCACAAGTGTTATTAAAGCTATTGTTTTACTGCATTGTAGATGTTAGTGAAACCCCTGAATTTATATTTGGAGTTCATACACCTTCAGCTTTAGCTTCTGTAAAAGAACAAATGCCCATAATGGTTAACAAGATAAGACGTAAGAGAGAACAATTTGTTGAGCAATGGCAGTTGCTTGCTAGAATGGTGTTGGTTATGAGCGCTAATGGAACTGGTATAAATTATTCATCTTATAATGTTACTATAGGATGGGATGAAATAAACCCTCGTGACGACAAAGAATTAGCTGAGACACTCGATAAACTTGCTAGTGCTATGGATAAAGCTCTAGAGGGTGGTTTTATAAGTGAAGAATCAGCAGTTGATTTTTTGACTAAGTACATAGATACAATGAATAAGTATGTAAGTGATGATCCAGAAATCATGGGTGAGAGAGAAAAAATAATACAAACTAGAGTTATGCGACAAAGAATGGAAAATGCAAGTGATCTAATTGACGAAGAAGACAGCATTCAAAGTGCAATTAATAAGGCTAATAATGGTGAGTCTGATGAATAGCATTGATGAGATAGTTAAAACAGCTAACAAGTATAAAGTATTAGCTTTAGAGGTTAGAAAAGAGTTTACTAGATTGAGATTCAAGCAGGATGATGACATAAGAGAGTTATATTTTCATATAACTAAAAACATAACTAGAGAATTGAAGAAAAGTGGTTTATCTAAATTTGATAGAAAGAAGCTTAATAAGATACTCAAAGTAGTAGATAGAGAGACAGATACATTAAATAAAGAGTTAGTAAAAAACTTTAATAAGTATCTAAAATTAAATATTGATACATCCTCTATTTATTCTAAGAGTATACTTGCAAAAGCTACTGAAGATGCAGGTATAGCTAGATTGAGTAAAGACATAATTTATAAAATGTTTGAAGATAGTAGTTATAGAACTTTAAAAGCTTATTATGATAAAACAAAAGATGGATTATTACTATCAGATGCGATTTGGCTTAAATCTCAGCAGTATAGAGATACAATAAAATCTATTTTGCAAGCTTCTATTTCAGAAGGAAAAGACTGTGTTAAAGTTGCTAAAAGTTTAGAAACTTATGTTAAGAAAGGCAGAAAAACATTTGTTGATAAATATCCTAACATGATAAATAGAATTGGAAATAGAGTTCCACAGAAACTTAATTATGAAGCTTTGAGACTAGCAAGAACAGAAATGACAGCGGCTTATGGAGCAGGTGTCTTAGCTTCAGCTAATATTAGCCCAGCCTCACAAGCGTTGAAGTTTATGTTATCAATTGCACATCCTAAAACTGATATATGCGACGAAATATGTTTATGTGATGATTTTGGACTAGGCAAAGGAGTATATCCAATAAATGAGGCTCCTGCTTATCCATTTCATCCTAATTGTTTATGTATTGTTATGACAGTAGAATTGCAACCAGAGGAATTAGTACAAAGATTATTAAGATGGAATAGTGATCCATGGACAGAGCCATCAATTGAATATTGGTATCAAGACGTTTATTTAAATTATATAGAGTAGCTGATAAGACATTATAAGTGTCTTTTTTTATTGGAAATTTTGAAAGGTGGTGAGGCAATGATTAATAAAATAGCAGTAGGAGAAATGGAAGAACTAGAAATTGCAGGAGAAATGGATTCTGTAAATGCTTTTATAACTAGTATAAAGCCTGGTGATATACCTTTAGCTGCAGGAGTAGATGTAGAAAATCTAAGAGCTGCAGATAATGATCCATTGGAAGTTGTAGTAGAGATACCTGCTACTAAGTCAAAACGTGGTTGGAACTATACTAAAGAAAGCTTAAAAGACATTGTAGATTACACTAAAGCAAATACACTTAATGGATTCTTAGGACATCAAAAAGCAGAAGATGTTTCAACTCAGTTTGTACCACCAGTAACTCACTGGATTGGAGCAGAAATGAGAGGGGATAAGGCATACTTTAGAGGTCTTATAGATGCAGATGCAACAAACTTAAAACGTTGGGTTAGGACTAAAAGAATACAAGAGGTTAGTATCTTTGGATATCCAAAACTAAAAAAAGGAAGCAGTGGAGAGATGAACGTAGTGGGATATGACCCATTGTCAATTGACTGGACCCCACTTCACAGACCAGGCATGCCAACAAGTATTATAGCTATGGAAATGGAAAATAAAAAAGGAACAGAAACAGAAGGAGGGAATAATGATATGACTTTTGAAGAATTAATGAGTAAGTTAAAGCAATTAGTAAAAGATGGAAAAGCAAGTAAAGAGAATATAGCAAAATCTCTAGGCATTAAGATTGCAAAAGGGGATAAACTAGAAGATAAAAATAAGAATGATAAGACTTCTGGAGAAATGGATGACGTGATAGAAAAAGCTATGAAAATACTTGAAGCACAGAGTAAGGCTAATCAAATTGAAACAATAGATACATTGATTAAAGAGAAAGTAACCGGAGAAATGGCTCAAGGATTAGTTAAAAAGATGCTTAAAGTATCTGATGATGCAGACAAAGATGTTATTGCTGGAGAGATAGATTCGGTATTAAATGACGAATTAGTTAAGACATTAATATCTAATGAACATCTTGATATAGGAACAGGCACAGGAGGAGCACAAGGTAATAAAGGCTCATCACTAAAAGTTAAGAAAACAAGAATATAAGGGGGGAGTAAAATGGCATTTAAAGGACAACCAATATCAAGTACGATTTTACCAGTTAGGCGAGCTAAAATAAGCGATGGTAAAGCAGTAAGAGTTACAGCTTCTAAAAAACTAGAAGCACAGAAATTTTGTCTTATAGATGGATTCTTTGGAGTGGCTTTAAAGGATGCTGAGATAGGAGAAGAATTAGAACTACAAATTGAACAAGCAGAGTACGAAACAGACAATATAGTTACAACAGAAGCTTTCAAGGTAGGAGATTTAATTTATTGGAATGATAGTAAGTTTACAACAACAGCTACAGATAATAAACTAGTGGGAAGAGTTACTGAGGGTAAAGACTCTAACAATGTAATATGGTTTATATTGTTACCACAAGTATAGGAGGGATAAAATTATATGTTTAATGTTATAAGTCAAGAAACTTTATTACAAGATAGAAGGAAGAGTAATATACAAGAAAATATACCATTTATAATAAATGGACAAGAAGAATATGCAGAGAAGAAAATAGTAAATGGAGAAATGGAAACACTTGAGCTTAATAAACCGCTAGGGGAAATGATGTCATTTGGATCTACTTCAAACATGAAGGATTTACTTAGAAAAGTTGTTCTTGATGTTGAGCTAGGAAGAGAGCAGGTGCAACTTGTATATGGTCCTATTTACGATAGAATAGCAGACTCTAATTTACCAGAAGTATTAGATGCAAAATGGGCATTATATGGAAATTGTGTATTCTTAGAGCATATGGAAGGTGGAGAGGTTAAGTTCGGTTCTATAGCAGCAGAACATGGTCCAACGGCAAGATTAAAGACATTTGCAACTGGGTTTGAATATACTAAAGAAATGAAAGATTATAATCAAACTTTTAAAGTTGAAATTTTAAATAAATCAATGGGTGAATCTTATAATGCATTATTAAATCATATACATTTATATCCAATAATTGGACAGACATATAAAGCATCTAATAAAACATCATTTAAAGGAGAAGCTGGAGATCCTACTTGGTTAGGCCTTTGGAAAACTTTAAGTGCAGCTAATAAAGATGTTGTAAAAGCTAAGAGACCAGGTACTGTATTATTAGCTTCTTCTGCAGATAAAACAGATATAGAAATGGCTTTAAGAGGTGGTCATCAATTAAATGGATCTGTATATCCTTCATTAACAGGAATATCAACAATAATATATTATGATGGATGGGATGTATCTGTTGGAAGTAAGACATACAATTACCAAGGTGTTGAACCAGGCAAGGCATATCTAATAAGACCGAAGAGAGGGTTCAAAGAACTTGTGAAGAGAGATTTAACAACTGAAACAGGAAATCAAGATTTATCAAGATTAGTTGAGAGTCAAATTGTAGGGTATTGTTATAGAGGCGTATTTGCTGCAATAGAAGAAAATGTACAAGAAATAAGCTTTAAATAGACACTCAAAAGAGTGTTATTTTTATGCAACAAATGGGGTGATAAAATGACACCAACACAAGAATTAATTACAAAGCTAAGGATATTAATAAATGATCGAGATGAAGAAACATTTACAGATAAAGAGCTCGAAATATATTTATTAGAAGCAGATTGCATATATTGCGCTGCTTCTCAAGCTTGGTTAATTAAATCAATGACATATGAAACTACAGTAGGTGAGAATTACGAGTATAAAACAGGGCAAGAAAGCTATAAACGTTCTAATATAAAAGATATGGTATCTATTGCTTATCAAAATTCAGACAAGTTTAAGGATATGTGTATTAATAAAAGCTCTATAAATACAGGATTTATATTTAAAATGGATACGGAGATAGAACTATGATTACTCCAAAAAGACGTAAAAGAGATATATTAGAGAATATAGCTATTAATCCTACTACAATTACTATCAAACAAATAAGTAAAATTGTTGTTGATGGAGCACATGAAGAGCATGAGATAGAATTAACTTTTGATGCTAGAATCTTTGCTCAGAAGAATACAGACATTAAAGTATCTAGCGATACAAAAGGTACTTCATATTCTAGCAAAACTTATGGAATGCTTGTAGGGATAGACAATGTAGTCGAACTTCCTGTTAGCGCAAAAGAAAGAATAGAATTCAATTGTCCTTATGGAAAAATGAGAATTATAGAAGTTTATCCGCAGATTGTCAAAGGAGTTCTTTGTGGTTATCAGTGCGATTTAGAAAGGATTGATTAGCTTGAGTATCTTTGATGATATAAACCAGGATATTGAAAGAAAAAAAGCTGGAATGCTTTTACTTTGTAACAGTTTAGCAATGATGCTTGAGGCTGATGCTAAATCTAATGCTTCATGGAAAGATAGGACCGCTCACGCTAGACAATCTATAAAAGGTACGTCTAAAGGAGGTAGTGGTACTTATATTATATCTTTAGCTCATGGTGTTGAGTATGGAGCAATATTGGAAGAGGGCTCAAAACCACATGTAATAACTCCTAAAAATGGAATGGCTTTATATTGGAGAGGGGCAGCTCATCCTGTTAAAAAAGTTAATCATCCAGGTACTACCGGTAAGCCGATAATTGAACCAACTGTAGAAAAAAATTTCGATAGAATAAAAAATAATGTAGAAACTTATTGGGGGCGATAGGATATGAGAGTAGGAATTAGGAAAGCTTTAATAGATAATATTCCAGAGCTGATAGATTGTTTTGAACCAACTGTACCTGGTAAGGATACTCTCAAACCTTATGCTGTAGTGCTGCAAGGAAATGATGTAGATAGCGGAGATACTATAGGGTTTAAGAGAACTATAGAAATATGGCTCTATGAAAAGAGAACTACATTCAAAAAACTAGATATGTTAACTAAAAAAGTAATAGATTGCTTAGATTTTAAAACTATAGTAGATGAAAATGAAGCTTTTACATGTAAGTTTGAAGGTTCTACAGGTCAAGATGTCGTAGATGAGGATTGGGATTGTATCGCAAGAGGATTACAGTTTTCGATTATAGCTCTTTACGAAGATACTGGAGAAATAAGCGACACATGGGTTGAAGCATTATCTAAATATACTAATGAGTTATTAGGGATAAATGTATATAAAGATAACTGGAAAATGAACTTTGTTGCTCCTTGTGCATTATGGAGAGTAACAGACGTTGAACAGGAAAGAATCAACTATGATTTAATAAAAATAGATAAAACTCTAAAATGTCATATCGTAAGCAAAGATAAAGACGAGATTATAAATTTATTAAATAAGTTAGAAATGCAGTTAATTATAGATAAAAGAGTTCAGTTAAATGAAAGAAGAATGTTTCTAAAAGTAGATAAAGTTAAAGAAAATAGAGATGCTGATATGTTTACAATAGGACAATTGACTATCGATTTAGCATTACTAGGCAAAATTAAAAGAGATATACCTACATTAAATCATATGTATGGGAGAGGTTCTATAAATTAGGAGGTGTGATTGTGGAAACAGAAACAATTACAAAAGAAACAGAAACAAAATTAATTACAGAGGATAAATATCCAATTGAAGATTTTATTGTTAACTGTGAAGCTCTTGGCTACAGAAAGGAAGTAGCTATAGGGGCTTTATTTAATTGTAATGAAAAAGAATTAAGTAAAAAAGAGTTTAAAACTCTAGTAAATAATTTTTTAAATAGAGAGGTGCAATAAATGGCAAAAGGAACCTGGAATGAAAAAGATAGACCAAGTATACCTGGCGTTTATAATAGATTTAAAACTAAAGCAAAAGAGGCCGCTAATGGAATACAAGGTGTACTAGCGATGCCTGTTAAAGCTAATTGGGGAGACGTTGGGAAGGTTATATCTATAACTAGTTTAAAAGAGCTAGAAAATGTATTTGGCAAGGATAGCAGTTATACTGCTTACAAGCTAGGAAGACTTGCAATTTTAGGTAATGTTAAGGAGCTATTACTTTATAGATTGACAGATGGAAAGCATAAAATAGGATCTATAAAGCTCTTAGATACAGATTCAACGGAATCTATAAAGTTAGATACGAAATATCCAACAAGCAGAGCATTTAATGTAACTATTAAGAGTAATATCTTAGATGCAAATAAAAAGGATTTAATAATATTTGAATCTAATAAACAATTGTTGACTATAGGATTGAAAGGTACTCAAGAAGAGATTATCAATTCTATAAATAATAATTTAGAGAATGACTTTGTAGTAGCTTCTAAGATAAATGATAGTACTTCAACATTAGAGCCTATAGTAAATCAACCATTAATAGGCGGAAATGATGGTTGCACAAGTATTACAAATGAATCATATATCAAAGCTCTAGATGAGTTCGAGAGATACACTATAGATAGTTTTGTACTTGATAGTATAAACGATGAAATACTTCAAGAAACTGTAAAAGCTTGGGTTATTAAAAACAAGGAAGAAGGAAATGATTTTACTTACTTTACTGGAGCAAAGGCAAATCAATCTATTAGTGAGATTAATGAAAAATCAAAGTCATTTAATAATGTTAGTATAGTTAATATAGGAAACTCTGGGATATATGAAGATGTAAAATATACACCTGTAGAGGTTAGCGTGTATATTGCTTCGTTAGCAGCATCACAAAATTTCAAAGGTAGTATTTGTAATGTAAAAACTATATTTGAAGATGTAGAACCTAAATTAAGTCCTACAGAAGTAAAAGCTTGTTTAGCAGCAGGAACGCTTGTGTTAAATACAGATGATAAGGATGTTATTGTTGTTGATGATGTTAATACATTTAAGCTGTACTCTGATGAAAAAGATAAACGCTTAGGTTTTATTAGACTTAATAATATTTTAAGTAGGATAAACAAAGACACTGCTTTAAAGAGAAAAGATTTTGTAGGACAAAGCTCAAATGATGATTCTAGCCAAGTTAATATTCTATGTGCTCTTAAACAATATTTTGAAACTCTGATTACTGAAGGTGTTTTTTCTGAAGTCAATGTAGAAATAGATTCAGAACTGCAAGCTAAAGCTGAGTCAGACGAGTTCTTTTGGAAATGGGATGCTGTTTATGTAGATACAATGAAGAGAATTTATGGTACAGGGTACGTAAGATAGGGGGAATGAATTATGTATAGTGAAGAAAATTTAGATCCTACAAGGGTCATGGAAGGTTCAAATGCAAAAATATTTGTAGATGGAGAACAAGAAACATACGCACAGGAATTTACAGCAGATGTAGAAGATGATGAAAAAACATTTAATGTAATAGGTAGTGAATGGGAACACGTTAAAAGTTCTACTAAAAAGGGTTCATTTTCATTGAAAGGTTTAAAAACTACATCGAAATGGTTAAAAATTGGTTTTAAAAGATTTGAATTATTAACAGAACTAAATGATCCAGAGGCATTTGGATATGAAAGAATTAGATACAAGAATTGTAAAGTAAAGAAATTGCAACTAGCTAATATTAAAGCAGGAGAGACAATAGAGGAAGAGGTAGAAGGTAGCTTCTCTGGATATGAATTACTAGATGCAATAGAATAGATAAATAGACTTAATTTAGGTTACAAGTTAAAGCTTGTAGCCTTTTTTAATTAAAATAACGGAGGTTTAATATAATGGTAAATATGGATAAAATGACAATAAAAGAAGAATTAGATTTAGAAATGGAAATGACAGAAGACGATATAATTGCGAAGCTTATGGAAGATGCACCGCTGCCAAAGAGAAGAGTATTAATAGACAGATTACAAATACCAATAACATTAAAAGCATTAACAGAAAAAGAAATAAGTAAATTAAAGAAAGATTGCACAAAAGAGAAAAAGCTTAGAGGTGGAAGAAGAGAGAAAGAATTAGATGATGATGAGTTCAACATAGCTCTTATAGAAAAATCAGCTATTTCACCAAATTTTAATAATGAAAAATTATTAAAAAGTATGAATGTATCTAGTGGTAGAGAGGTAATAAGAAGAAAGTTTTTAGCAGGAGAATTATCTGCTTTAAGTGAGAATATACTTGAGATTTCTGGATTCGATAATGAATTAGAGGAACTTGATATAAAAAACTAATTAAAAGGGGCGGAATTATAACCGCCCTTTATAATATTTTTGTAAAACATAATATTTGTCCAGATGATTTCTATAAAAAAAGTGAGACAGCTCAGAAACTTATTCTAGAGTTCTCCGATCATGAAATCGAGGAAGAAAAGCGAGCAGCAAAGAAAAATGAAAAATAGAAAGGTAGGTGAGAGAAATAGCTAAAAGTGGAAAATATAATGTTGATGTTGTTATAAAAGTCAATGATGGTGACACTAAAAATAAACTAACAGCAACAGAAAGATATGCTAAACAAACTGAGAAAAGATTAAATGCATTAAATAGAATTAAAGTAAACCCAGCTGTTAGAGTAACTGACAAAGCTTCTAGTGTAGTTAGCCGTATAAATAACAGACTAAAATCTATAAAAAAAAGTGTATCAAGTACAGTTAAAGCAAATGACAAAGCTTCAACTGTACTTGATAGGGTTAAGTCAAGAATGGAAAGCATTATAAATAAGCCAAAAGACTTGATATTAAATGCAAAAGATAAAGTAAGTGATACAGTTGGTAAAGTTAAGGCAAAAATACAAAATCTAAAGGCTGAGACTATTGTAAAAATAACAGGTAAAGCTGAACAAGCTTTGAATACTATTTCTCAAACTAAAAATAAATTAAGCGAATTTGTAGGACGAAAATATCAGGCAACAGTTTCATTGATAGATAATGCTTCATCTGCATTATCAAGTTTGGATGGAAAGATAACTTCATTTACCTCAGGTGCAACTAGAAAGTTTATAGCTCTTGCAACTGCAGCCGCTACAGCAATAGGAGGTATAGGATTAGGTTCAGCAGTAAAAGGATTTGCTGATTTTGAACAAAGTATGAAAAATGTTCAAGCTGTGTCTGGAGCAACACAACAAGAGTTTGAAACCTTGACTAAAAACGCTAGATATATGGGTGCAACAACTGTATTTACTGCAAAAGAGTCGGCAGATGCATTCTATTATATGGGTATGGCAGGCTGGAAAACAAAAGATATGATAGCAGGAATACCAGGAGTACTTAGTTTAGCAAGTGCAGGGCAAACAGATTTAGCTCTAACCTCGGATATTGTTACAGATGGACTTACAGCATTAGGATTAACAGCAAAAGATACAGGGATGTTTGTAGATACTATGGCTGCAACTGTTACTAACAGCAATACGGACATAACTATGATGGGTGAAACATTCAAGTATGTTGGTTCTATGGGTGGAGCGCTCGGTGTGTCTATGAAAGATTTGTCTCTTGCAACGGGTCTTATGGCTAGTGCTTCAGTAAAAGGAAGTATGGCAGGTACTTCACTTAGAGGTGGACTCGTTAGATTGATAGACACAAAAGGTGAAGCAGCAAATGCCATGAAAAAATATGGGATAGAGATTTCTAAGACAAAGGACGGAAATCTTGATCTTACTAAAACAATAGGAACTTTAAGGGAAAAGTTGGGCGGCTTAGATGGTGTTACGAAATCACAAGCTATCTCTTCAATCTTTGGTAGAACTGCGATGGCAGGTTGGGCGGCAGTTGTTAATGCTTCGGAAGGTGATTTTAATAAACTTACAAGTGCTATAGCAGAATCAGAAGGAGAAGCACAAAGGATTGCTGATATGAAGCTAGATACGATACAAGGGCAATGGGAATTGTTAAGTAGTGCAGTAGATGAGGTTCGTATTAGTGTAGGAGATAAACTGGCACCAAAGATAAGAGGTTTTATCGAAGGAATGATAAGCAAGATGCCTGAAATTGGGGATTCTATTGTTGATGTTGTAGACAAATTTGTAAACAATTTCGATAGGATAAAAGCAACATTTCAATTGCTTTTACCTGTAATCGGTATAGTTATAGGCGCAATGATGCTTTTTAAAGCTGGCTTTGGGATTATGAGGTTGGTTGTAAGCCTATCAAAGCTTGCAACAGCATTAGGATTTACTGGTATTTCAGCAATGTTTGCAAGTGCTTCTATATTTTTAATACCGATAGCAATTGGAGCTGTTATAGCAATCTTTGCTGCACTTTGTGTAAGTATATCTAATAATAAAATTGTTTTATTAGATTTACAACAAAAATTCGGCATATTTGGAATGATTGTAGGCAATATTATGGAAACCGTAGGCGGTACAATTAAATTGGTATTTGGAACTATATTTAAAATAATAGGCGGTTTAGCTGAAGCTATTGGTATTTTATTTTCTGGAAAGTCTTGGGCACAAAAAGGATCAGCTTTGAAATCTTTGTTTAAAGAAACATGGGCTGATATTAAAACGTCTGGAAGAGCAGCTCTTAGTGATGCAGGTGCAGAGACGACAATGGGTATTGAATACATCAGAAAATAAATTACAAGGGTTAAAAAATGCTTTTTCTATAGCTTTAGACCAGACTGCAAATATTGCAGGGCAAAAGTCAAAACAAGCTGCAGATGCAATTGCAAAAGGATTACAAGGTATAGATGACGAGGGTTTAAGAGCAATGAGAGGTTTGAATGAGAATATGTCTATAATGCTTGCTGGGGTTACAGCTGATATGGATATTAAAACTAAGGCAGATAAAATTGGGAAAAATTTAAGTGATGCTTTCAAAGCTGGAAAAATAAGTGCTGATGAATATAAAAATGGCATAATAGAAACTATGAATTTTATAGATCAGAATTGTGCAAATTCTGCAAGCAACATGAAACAGAATATGACTGATGCATTTAACTCTTTCAAAGACGGAATGACTACAGGAGGAATGAATGATGCTGTTGCAGGAATGTTAAACACAATCAATGCAGCAGGTCCAAAACTTCAATCAGTTATACAAGGTATGGGTGGACAAATGGCTCAAGTTTTTAATGGTGTTGATTTTAGTACCCCTATTGAAACACAAAAGAGTAAAGTTATCACAAACCTAAAAAGCATGGGTTTAGACGGTGTTGAAGCTATAAACCTTGCTAGAACTTTATTTACAGAAGCAGCTGGATTAATACCAGATAATGTTGCAAAGGCTGTTGAACCTACAGGAGCAAAAGTAGCTGAGGCAACTAGCACTATACCACAAGAAGTAGCTGCTCAGATGGTTACAACTCCAGAGGCGATTGCGGCAGCTTTAGGACAAGGTGAAGGAATCGTTCAACAAAGTGGTATGAATCTAGGTCAAAATGCGGTAAATGGAGTAACTAATGGGATGCAAACAGGATTACCTAGTGTTCAAACTAAAGGACAAGAAATTGCTAATGCAACTAAACAAGGCGCAGCTAATGCTGTAAATGGTTCTAACGCAGAATGGAATAATTTAGGTTCTGGTGTGGACCAAGGATTTAATCAAGCTACAACAGCAGTTCAACAAGGTGCTACTAATATGTATAATGGAGCAAAAACTAGTTTTAGTATGCTTGCTCAAGTAGGGAGAGAAGCTGGATCAAGTTTGTATAACGGGATGAGTACATCTTTAAGTATGTTAGGTAGCAATGTGACAGTGGCAGCTACAAGCGCATATTTGGGTGCAGCTCAATCTTTTAGACAGTTAGCACAAACAGGAAAACAATCAGGTTCAGATTTATACAATGGGGTTTCTACTTCTATGAATATGCTATCTTCAAATGTAAAAACAGCTGCATCGAGCATGTATGTCGGAGCAAGAACTTCATTTAATGCTTTAAGATCATCTGCAATTAGCTCTGTAAGTTCAATGTGTTCCACGATAACGTCTAGATGGTCAGCTATGAAATCTGTAGTATCAGCACCTATAACAGCATCGTTTAGTGTCACAACTACACAAACTACTGTAAAGAAAAGTGTTTCAGAGGGCGGAGGCATTACTAAACATGCAAATGGTGGCATAGTAACAAGAACTCATGTGGGGATGGTTGGAGAAGCTGGCCCAGAGTCGATAATACCACTTTCAAGTGCAAGAAGAGGTAGAGGCTTAGCCTTATGGCAAGAGACTGGGGAAAGATTAGGTATAAATGTAAATAAAAACATTT
Organism: uncultured Peptostreptococcaceae bacterium; assembly: GCA_947072565.1. GTDB lineage: Bacteria > Bacillota > Clostridia > Peptostreptococcales > Peptostreptococcaceae > Romboutsia_D. Next base: position 113,097 of record CAMTIM010000033.1, read on the forward strand.
CAAATAATACAACTTCTACAGTATCTAATAATAATATTAGTAAATTTAAACCAAGACAACAATTTGCAGATAGAGATACCACTCAGGAAAGACCTAAGTATCAACAAGCTATGCCTAATAATATTATTAATAACAAAGGTAATACAAATAATATAGATGTAAATGTAACTGTAGATGCACAAAATACAGATAAAGAAGCTCTGATACAGGAAACTTTAGCTAGAGTAGAAAAAGAACTAAGAGAATCCTTGGAAGAAATTGTATAAGTTCTGCAAAATCCTCCTTATGAATGATATAATTAAATTGAATATTCTTAAGGAGGGCATTTTGTGGATTTATTAAAGAAATTAAAATCATTTTGGACTAACTTGAACTTGTTTATAAAATTAGCTATATTATTAATTTTATTAGGTGTGATTGTGGTATCTTTTGATTTGGGAGGATATGCAATTGCAGCACTTATAATTTTAGTAAGTCTTTTCGGTTTATATGGAGGTATTAAAAATAAAAAAACAGCTCAAACAATAGTTAGTTTGATTTTTGTTGTATCTATGTTTGGAAGTTTGGTTAGTGACATACAAAAAGAAAAGGAAAATAAAATAAGAGCACAGGAATTTGCAGAATTTGAAGCTAAAAAGCAATTGGAAGAGAAGAAAAAAGTTGAGAACAATAAGCAATCAGAAGTACCAATAAATGAGACAGCTAATTTACCAGTTGAGGAGAATATGAATACAAAGATACTAAAATCTATAAGTAATGATGAGAAGGCAAAGATATTAAGTGTTAATTATTCAGATTTAGGAGAAGATAAGGTTGTAGTAATAAAGATGAATTTAACAGGCAATTTCTCATCAAGCGATATGTTGAAGAGCGGCTTTATAAATGCTAAGAACATAATCAAGTCAGTTGATTCAAATTATAAATCTGATATAACAAAATATGATTTTTGGTTTGTTGGAAATGTTACTGATAGTTCAGGAAATACAGATGTGCAGAAGTTACTTTCATTTGATTATAGTAGAAGTACATTAAATAATATTGATTTACCAACTACAACACTTGATGATTTTATTAGACAAGCAGAAAATGCATGGGTACATCCGGCCTTTAATAATTAGAGTTAATCAAGCACTTACATATGTAGGTGCTTTTATTGTTCAAAAAAGCAGGTGATAGATTGGATATAATAAACACAGATTTAAATATAAATGTTTATCTATTTGAAATAGTAGAAACAAAAACGTTTCAATTCCCTGTTAATCCGTTCGATTCTCTAAAGTTAAAGTATGACAACAGAATAGAAACAGTAGATATTCTAGACATTGGAGAAGTAGATATATTCAAGGATGGAGAGAATATACAGGAAATTAATTTTAATACTATTTTACCTTTTGATTATAGCGTCCCGTACTATAAAGCTGGAGTCATTATCGAACCAGATAAAGCACTAAATGACTTAAAGAAATGGGCTAAAGAGAAAAGGATATTAAGACTGATGATATCAGATATGAATTTAAATGAACAGGTAATCATATCTAAAATCAATCATGAAAGAAAATCAGGGGAAGAAAGAGAGATATATATAGATATAACTTTTAGGGCCTACAAGGAACTGAAAGTTGAAGAGATTAAAAAGGCAACAAAAAACAATAACAATAATATAGGCTTAATCAATAACAGACCAAGTATTAATAATAACTCAAAAACAACAATTTATACTACAACTAGAAAAGATACCCTGTGGGGAATAGCTAAAAAATTTCTTGGAAACGGAAGTAGGTGGCCAGAAATTTATAACATATCTGAAAATAAGAAAATAATAGGTAAAGATCCTAATAAAATAAAAGCTGGATATAAGTTGGTGATACCTAAAAAATGAGGATAATAATAAATGAAAAATTTAATATATCAAAATTTAATGAAGGCATAACATTAGATGAAGCTATAGACGGAATAGCATATAAAGTTGATATATCTTTAATTGAAACTAAAGCATTAGCAGATTTAAAAATAAAAAAGTGTGATAGAATACAGATTCTAGATACTGAATTTGATACAACTAACGAGATAAATATATTTAATGGTATAGTATGGGAAACAAAAAGGTCTGAGAAAAGTAAAAAAATTACACTTAGTTGCAAAGAAAGAACTGTGTATTTAGAGGAATCCGAGGACGAGTATCAATTTGGCGAGAATACAGCAACTCAAAGATTAAAACAGTATTGCAAGGACTGGAATATACCGGTTGGAAATATTGCAGATACAAAAGTGAAACTTGCTAAGACTGTATATAAGTCAAGTAAGATATTAGATATGATAAAAAAAGATTTAAAAGAAACTGTTTCAAAGGGCGGAGATCTATATAGAGTTCGCATGGGTAATTCATTGGAATTATCTTTATTAGGGGTTAATAAAAAGATTTGGAATTTAGATACAATACTAGACGATATAGATAGAACAGATAGTTTAAGCGGAGCAATTACTTCTGTAAAAATTCTTGGTAAAAGTAATGATGATAAAAGTAAAAGCCCTGTAATCGGAGTTTATAAAAAAGATACTGATAAATATGGTACTTTGCAAAAAATAAAACAGGATGAGAAAATAACTAATGCAAAAGAGGCACAGTCAGCTGCTAATAGTATGTTTAATACTGGAGAAGAATCTATAAGCGTTAAAGCTGTAAAAGATATTAATACTATAAGAGCAGGTGACAAAGTATCTTTAAAAGGTCAAGAATTATTCGTTATAGATGTAAAACATGATATAAAAAATGTATCTAAAATGGATCTAAGCCTTGGAACAAGATCACATATAAGGAGGAAATTTTATAATGAGTAACTTTAATGGAGTCGCTAGACAGATTAAAGCAAATATAAACAAGAAAACAAATGAAGCACTCGCTATAACAGGTTGCGAGTTGGGTAGCCTTACTCCTACAGGCCTAAAGTTAGATAGTTTTAAAAAAGAAATAAAAGATTACCTTATACTGGATTACCTATCAATTACTAATACTAATACTATTGACTTGCCGACCCAATTAAGACCACTAGCTAATGGTGATAGAGTCCTTGTAGCTACAATGGGAAGTGAGTTTGTAATAATAGGGAGGGTTTCAAATGTCTAATTTATTCCCTATAGATGATAATTTTGAAACTGTAGTAATTAATAATACTAACACCTATAAATATAATTTAAAAAAATCTTATGCTTTTGATTTTGAAAAAGGTGAATTTATATTGAAAGCAAATGGAGACATAGCTTTAGTAGATGATTTAAAAGCATATGAACAATGGTGTGTCAAAGCTTTAAAGACTAAAAGATATTCTAAAAATGCTTATACTGAACTTTATGGTCAAGAATTAAATACTATTTTAGGATTAGGACTTAATAGAAATGCTATGGAATTAGAAATTGAAAGAATGGTGTCTGAAACAATAATGGTCCATCCTAGAACTAAGACCGTAAACAATTTTACATTTAATTGGCAGAATAATGATAGCGAAGTCATTTTTGACTTTAATGTTTATACAAAAGATGAAGAACAAGTAAAATTAAGTAGTTCTATGAGGAAGTAGGTGATAAATTGGAAAGAGATTTGAAGATACCAGTTTTTCTCGAAGAAACAGAAGAAGAAATACATACAAGAATGTTAAAAAGAGCACCCAATGATGTTAGTACATTAGAGGGTGATTTTTATTGGGATTCAACAAAACCAACAGCTGAAGTAGCAGCAGAACAACAAATGAAAATCACAAATATTTTAAAACTAGCTTTCCCTCAAACATCTTATGGCATTTACTTAGAGCGGTTAGGGGAACTCAAAGGGGTCTTTAAGAATCCAGCTACGAAAGCTACTGGAATAGTTATATTTACAGGAACAGAAGGAACTGTAATAGAAAAAGGTAAAGTTGCATCGACTCCAGCCTCAGATGATGTTCAAAGTATTGAATTTGAGTTGAAAGAGACAAAGGTAATTGATAGTACAGGAATACTAGAAATAAAAGCAGAGTGCATTACTCCAGGCATTATAGGAAATGCACAACCCAATACTATAACAGTACTAACTACCCCTATAAACGGAGTTAAATCAGTAAGCAATAAAAACTTTGAAGGCGGTACAGATATAGAAGATGAAGAACATTTTAGGGAAAGAGTTATAGTCGCAGAACAAGAAGATAGACTATCAGGAGCTAATAGTGACTATTCATATTGGGCTAAAGAAGTTAACGGAGTAGGTTTTGCATATGTAATTGAAGAATGGAATGGACCTGGAACTGTTAAGGTCTTAATTCTAGATAAAAATAGAAAAACAGCAACAAAAGAACTTATAGAATCCGTTCAACTATACATATATCCAAAAGCATTAGAACGTGAAAATAGAGATGGAAAGGCTCCTACAGGTGCTATTGTAACAATAGATACGCCTACAACATTGTTAATTAATGTCAATGCTTCTTTCATATTTTCAGAAGGATATTCAGAAGAAACAGTTTTGACAAACCTAAAAAATAAAATTGATAAATACTTAGACAAGATAGATATAGGTGGAACTGTAAATTACAATGCTATACATACAATTATCGGCTCAATGATGCTAGCAGATGAAGGTGTTAAGGATTATTGTAATCTTACAATAAATGATGTAAAAGAGAATATAGTTTTAAGTGATCAAGTTGTTGGAATAGGCGAGGTGATTAACATTGCTTAATTCCGAAAATGGGAAAAAGATGTTTGATATGTTATCACCCATATATAACAATTCTGTTATTATGAAATCTTTGTATGAAGCAATCGGAAAAGAATATGATAATATAGATGATCAGATAGAAGATGTTAAATTACAGCTATTTCCCCAAACTGCAACATGGGGATTAAAATATTGGGAAGAAAGAACTGGCTTACCTATAAATATAGATGAACCGATACAATCTAGAAGAAATAAGGTTATAGCTAAACTACAAAGTAGACATATTATGAATCCTAAGCGTATGGCGATGGTTCTACAAAAGTATACTGGGGCGGATATTAAAGTAATAGAGAATACTGCGCCGTACACTTTTGAGATAGATTTGATAGGAAGAACAACATTTCCTAAAAGTTTAGAAGAATTATATAAAACAGTAAAAAAAATAAAGCCTTCTCATTTAGCTGTTAATTATAAGCTTATTTCTATTAGCAGTCTGAATATATACTTTGCAGCAACAACTCTATGTGGAGAAGAAATAGCAGTATATCCATGGAGTGTAAAAGGCATAGAAAGCAAAGGTAAATTTAATATAAATACAACTATAAGTGAAGGAATTGAGAATGTAAGTGTTTATCCTAAAAAAGAGGTGATATAGTGGAAGAACAATTTTATACAATACTGACGAAGTTAGGAAAATCCAAAGTTGCTAATGCAACAGGATTAGGCGAAAAAGTAAACTTAACTAAGTTTAAAGTGGGTGATAGTAATGGAAACTATTATAATCCTACAGAGGAACAAACAGAGTTGAGAAATGTAGTATATGAAACAAACATAAATGCGGTGTATACAGATGAAGATAATCCAAACTGGATTGTCATAGAAGTAGTTATTCCTGGGAATGTAGGAGGGTTTACTATAAGAGAAGCTGCTGCATTTGATGATTTAGGAAATATGATAGCTATAGGTAAATATCCAGAAACTTACAAGCCGTTATCTGAAAATGGAAGCACTAAAGATCTATTAATAAAAATGATATTAGAGGTGTCTAATGCTTCTGTTGTAACAATTAAGGTGGATCCAACTGTTATATTTGCATCAAAGAAAGATTTAGACGTTTTAGAAAATAAAATAAAGAAAACTACCGGTGATAAGAATGAATTAATAACTAAGGATAAATCAAATATAGTAAATGCAATAAATGAAATTGCTACAGGGTTAAACACTATAGAGTTAACAGCAGAAAAAGTAACGATTAAAGATGAAAATAATAACTTTGAGAGTGATACTGTAGAAGGAGCTTTAATAGAAACTAAAACAAGTATTTCAACTTTAGAAAAAAAGACTGATACTACTAATGAAGATGTGACTAATCTAACGACAAAAGTAAATGCAGGGCAGAATCATAAATTGACTAGTGATGATGGTGTGTGTATAGATTATGTCGGTAACAG
>CAMTIM010000034.1 GCA_947072565.1 uncultured Peptostreptococcaceae bacterium
GAATATATTAATGTAATATTAAGTAGTGATTCTTTATCAGATTTTTTTAATAATATTTACATAGTAAAACAAGTTGTGGAACAAGACAAAAAAATATTAAAAGAACTAGACAAAAATAAATCTGAAGTTCAAAAAAAAGAAAAAGATTTTAATGATAAAAAGAATATACAGGAAAAACTTAAAGTAACTTTAGAACAAAATAAAGAAAAAGTTAAAGCTGATAAAAGTGAGTTAGAGGCTTTAAAAAGAGAGCTAGAAACTGAGGAAGATAGTTTAGAAAATGAAGTAGAAAAATTGGCAGCAGAGAGTGCAGCTAAGCAAGCAGAACTAAATGCAGCAAATAATACTGATGATAGTTTAAATGGAGCTATAATATCTAGTGGATCTTGGCCTGTGCCTGGTCATAGTACAATAAGTTCTCCATATGGATATAGATTACATCCAGTTTTAAATATACAAAAAATGCATACAGGAATAGATATACCAGCTCCTACAGGAACACCTGCAGTAGCTATAGACAGTGGAACTGTGACATACTCAGCAGTTCAAGGTACTTATGGTAATACAGTTATGATACAACATGATGATGGAAAAGTATCATTATATGCTCATAATAGTCAATTATTAGTATCAGTAGGACAAAGAGTACAAAAAGGACAAGTAGTATCAAAGATTGGTACAACAGGAAGATCAACTGGACCTCATTTACATTTTGAGATAAGAATAAATGGAAAACATACGAACCCAGTTCCATATATATAATATAAAATTATATTCAAAAAACTAAGTACCTGCTATATAATACTTTATATAGCAGGTACTTAGTTTTGTGTTAAACAAAATAATAAATTATTTAAAATTTAAGGAGAACTTTGATGAAGGAATATGTAGTTGTAGATTTAGAAACAACAGGTCTTGATCCATATAAAGGCTGTGAGATAATAGAAATAGGTATAACAGAAATAATTAATAATAAAATAGTGAAAAACTATTCTAGATTTGTGAAACCAAAAGGGATTATACCATACTTTATAACTAATATAACTAATATAACTAATGAAATGGTTGAAAATGAAGAAGGTATTGAAACTGTACTACCGAGATTTAGAGATTATATAGGTGATAGAACAATCATAGCTCATAATGCAAAATTTGATTTGAAATTTTTAAATTACTATCTTGAAGAATTAAATTTAGAACCAATAGAAAATCATATATGTACTTTAGAGTTATTAAAGAGTAGTAAAACATACAAAGGCAAGAATAAAAAATTAGAAACTGCATGTGAATATTATAATATAGAAAATAAAAATGCTCATAGAGCTGATAGTGATACATTAGCAACAGCTGAGTTATTTTTGAAAATAAAAGATGATAAATAAAATAAGTGTAAATTTTACACTTATTTTATTTTATATAGGGATAATATAGAATAAAAAATTACTTATATTTAGTATTTAAAATTAATATAATTTCATAATATATAAAAGACGTAAAAATCCTTTTGGGGGGTTGATATTATGATTTTTATAGATATTAATATTTTTATAGATAAATTAGAATTTAATGTATTTGAATTAAAAAATAATAACAGAAAAGATATATTAGCGGATGAGGTAATAATTCCTAAGTCTTTTGACATAGGAAATAAATTAAATTATTTGAGAAAATTCATGAAAATGCTTATAAATCAATATAATGTAAAAAAAGCATATATAAATATAGAAGATGCTATAGGCGTAGATATAGTTGATATTGTTAAAATTGAAGGAATGGTTGAAGAAGTACTTTCTAATAGGGGGGTGAGCATATGCAAATAAGTCCAAAATTTAATCTTAAAGTGATAGAGAAGATAAATTCAGAAGGGGTAAATTCAGCATTATATCTTGTAGAGGATGCACAACTATCATCTAGATTTATTTTAAAGCAAATTGATAAAAAAAATTTTAAAGAAGTAGATAAATATTTTGAAGAATCTAAGAAGGTATATAACTCTAAGCACCCTAATATTATAACTATAAACACCGCATCTTATGATGATGAGTATATATATATTACAATGCCATATTTTAAAAATGGGTCATTGTATCATTTATTAGAGAATACAAATCTTACAATAAGAGAAATAATAAAGTATTCGCTAGATTTTTTATCAGCTATTCAATATATTCATAACAATGGTTTAATACATTGTGACATAAAGCCAAATAACATATTAATAAGTGATTCTAGGGAAGCTGTATTAACAGATTTTGGATCTGCACTATATTTGAATTATCTAGGCAATGCTAGATTAAAAAATGTATATTATAAGCATATAGCTCCAGAACAATGCACAAACTCTATTATAAGTAAAAAAATAGATATATATCAAATAGGAACTACATTATATAGAATGTGTAATGGAAATGAAGAATACAACAAGCAAGCTCGAAAATATAAGGATTTAAATTGTTTAAAGTTAGCATGTGCAAAAGGTAAATTTCCAATTAGAAAAAAATATCTACCTCATATACCTAAATCAATGATAAATGTAATAGAGAGATGTTTAATGGTAAATCCTCAAGATAGATATGAAAGTGTTTTAGAGATAATGAATGATATATCTAATATAAGTGAAAACTTAGATTGGCATTATACTAAAAGAGATAAAAATTATTTTACTTGGACATTGGAAAATAATTTTAAAAGTATACAAGTAGCATTATATAAAGAAAATGAAACATGGAATATCATAAATGATGATAAAATAATTCCTTTTATAGAAAGTAAAGCGAAAGGTTATAGAGAAATAAGAGAAATAATAAAAAATCACGAAAAAAAATAGCCTTACTTTAACCGATCAAGTAAGGCCATTAAAAGGGGTAAAATATATTATAAAAAGGGGTTTATTAGGGAATATATTTTATTTGGGGAGTAAATAGTCGGTTATTAGGGGAATAACCTTAAATTAATAATAACAAAATTCGACAAAAAAATCAATGGGAAAAACAAAAAAGTTTTTAAAAAATATAAATAAAATATAAATTAAATAAATATTATAAAAAATAATTAAAAAAACAAAAATGAATGAAAAATTTTCCTATGCATAAACTAAGAAAAACGCTTAGGAGGAAACTATGAAAAGATTTAAATTAATAAGTATGTTTACTATTTTATTTGTAATGCTTATGTGCAAGACCTCGCTTTGTATAGATAAACATGATGAGTATGGAAAAGACGTATGGATAAATAACACAAGTGACAATGATTTAAAAATAAGGATAATGGATGTAAATATAATAAAAGAAAAAATTAATATAGGTAATACTTATAATGCATCGGCTATAATAACTATGAATGTAGCAAATAATGGGAAGTGTGATGTAGAGTTATCGAATATAGATATTTATCCATACCAAGGAGGTAAGTCAACTAAATATTTTGTGAGTACATCAAATGATAATATAAGTGGATTTATAGGTAATATAAAGACTGGAGATAGCAAAAATATTAAAATTGGAGTAGCATTACATAATACAAATGAAAATATAAAGCTAGAAATGTCTAATATAGAAGATGTGGCAAATGAAACTGTAACAAAGAGCATAAAGGTAAAATAAAAAAGAAAAGCAATTGCTTTTCTTTTTTTATGTATTATTCTGGTTGTGGAGCGTCAACAGGACAAACAGAATTACATGCTCCACATTCAATACATATAGAAGCATCTATAACATATTTTTCATCTCCAGCAGAAATACAACTAACTGGACATTCAGGTTCACAAGCACCACAGCTAATACAAGTATCGTGTATAAAATAAGCCATTTCACATACCTCCTTAAACTATTATCTACATTATATAATACCCAAAGCTATATATTTTATAACATCATAATAAAAAAAATTAATAATTACAATTGATTTTTTATATAAAAATACACAAAATACTATAAATTTAAACTTACAAATTTGTTCTTTGATTTATTTTGTATAACAATGTATAATTACCTTATATAATGAGGAGGAGTACATGAGCTATTATAATGATGACCAAAATAAAATAAGGCGAAAAAAAGTAAGTTCTAGCAATTTAAATAAAGAGCCTTTAAAAAATACTAAAAGTAATAATGAAAAAAAAGAAACTAACAATATAAAAAGAGAAAGACAAACTGTAAATAAACCAAATAAAAATATAAATAAGAAACCAGATGCAAAACAAAATATTTCTAGACAAAATAAGAAACGTTTAAAGCGAAAGAAGAAGCTATCAAATATAGCTAAAAAAGTTTTAGTAATCGCATTACTTTTCTTAGTTGTATTATCAATAGTAGGATCAGTTATTGTGTTTACTGTATTGAAGGATTCACAAAATGTGACAAGTGAATTGCTAAAGCAAAATTATATAAGCAGTGAAGTTGTTGCTGAGGACCAAATACCTAAATATTTGAAAGATGCAGTTGTCTCAATAGAAGATGAGCGATTTTATAAACACAATGGAGTGGATGAAATATCTTTAGCAAGATCAGTAGTTCATAATTTATTTAAAAAGACTACCCAAGGGGGAAGTACTATAGAAATGCAAATTTCTAAAAATTTACTGACTAACAATGATAAAACCATAAAAAGGAAAATGAAAGATATTTACAATGCTACATCAATGAACAAAAATATGAGTAAACAAGATATACTTGCAGTATATTTAAATAATATATATTTAGGAAAATCATCATATGGAGTTTCTAAAGGATCTAAGGCATATTTTGGAAAAGATGTAAGTGACTTAAACTTAGCAGAGTGTGCAATGTTAGCTGGAATAACTAATAGCCCAGCAAGATATAGCAAACATACAGAAGCTAAGAAAAGACAAGAGACTATACTTTATAAGATGAAAGAATTAGGTTATATAAATGAAAAAGAATACAGCGAGGCATTAATAGAAAATGTGCCGTTTAAGTCTGAAATAGAATAACAGTGAGGTGTAATATGAGTTCATACAAATTTAATTACGAAGAAAAAGAATATTTATTAACTACAGAAAATTGTAGTGATATGATAAATGATGAAGAAAAACCAGTAAAAGGAATAAAAGAAGAACATATATTAGAAATACTAAATTCTGCAAATGATGTAGATTTTGATATACAATATTATCAAGAAGCATGTCCTAAGTGTTTAGCAGGAGTAAAAGAAAAGCAAAAATTCTTCGGATTTGTAGAGTATCACTTCTATATATTTACTAAAAAAGGGGAATATGTAATAAGTGATATATCTAAAGAATATGATGGTTTATCTTTTAATAAATTATCAAGAGCGAATAAGGTTGATGATAGCTATATAGTTAGTATAATAGTTTGTGAGAACTGTCAAGACTATATAATACAAATAGAGAATTGCATAGTATAGAAAAAATAGCCTATTGATTTTTATATCAATAGGCTATTTATATGTATAAAATTATTTGAGTTTTACTTAGTATGGATATGTAGAAAACGTAGCTTCAATCTCTGCAGTTATTTTAACTAAACCTGGTGATATTCCTTGAGCATAAGTAATTGAACTAGAATAATATGTAATAGAGTATAGTGGGGAGCTAGTTTCAACTATTTTATAAGGGATAGGGTTATATTTGACTCCGAAATTTTTAGCTAATATATTAGCTTTGTTTAAGGCATCTTGTGTGGCTCTTTTTAAAGTTTTATTATAGTAATGATTAGGATTAGAAAGAATAAAATCTATACTCATATCATCATTGGCACCATTTTCTATAACTAATGAGTATACATCATCTATTTTGTCAAAGTCATCAATCAATATGGTTATTAGTTGAGTTACCTTATAAGAAGTTAATGTATTAGTGTTATAATCATAATTTCTTATAACTGATAAATCTTCACTATGAATATTTTCTTTATCGATTCCATAGTCTGATAAACTAGATAGAATTCTTTTAGAAATTTCGCTATTTTTATCTTGAGCTTCTTCTAAACTTTTATTTTCGCTAGACACTCGCACATTTAATCGAGCTCTATCAGAATTCACTTCTACATAACTTGTTCCATGTACAGATAAAGAGCCTTTGTCTGTTGGAACATACATCTTAGAATTTCTGTATTGCATATTAAAAACCTCCTCAAAAAATATTAACTTATAACAATAATATTCAATTAAATATAAAATTATGAAAATAAGGCGATTTAAGAATAGAAAGTAATATTTAAATACTTTTATTTGGGAAAAACAGTATCTATGATATAATACAGATTAATAATATTAAGTTATTTTATATAAATAAAATAAGTAATATGTTTAAGGGAGAGATTGAATATTGAAAAAAGTTATAGGGATTATAGCATCAGATTATGAACTAAAAGAAAAAATAGAAAATCTTTATTCAAAGGATATAAAGAATGGAAATATTATAATAGATATTATAAAAGTAGATTTATTGGAAGAACAGGGAAAAATACTAGAAGATAAGGGTGCGCAAATTATTATCGGAAGAGGTGGAGGATATAAATTAATATTAGATACCGTAAATGTACCGGTAATACCTTTAAATATGAAAGTAATAGATTTATTAAAAGCAATAAAGATAGCAAGCACTTATTCAAAGAAAATAGTACTTGTCTTAGGATATGATGAAGTTGATTTTGACTATTCTAGTTGGAAAAACATAATGAGCGTAGATGTTACTGAAGAATGGTTTAAATCAAAATACGAAATAAGAAATAGAGTTATAAAATACCTAGATCAAAAAGATGATGTAGTTATTGTTGGCAGTGGAATAGCATGTTCTTTTGCTAGACAATACAAAATGAATAATGTATTTATTAATGCAAGTGATGATTCTATAAAAGAAGTAATTGAGTATTCTAAAAAACTATTAGAATCATTAGAAGATGAAAAATTTAATAATGAAGTATTGAGAAATGTATTAGATGGTGTAAAAGATGGAATAATTGCGATTGATAAAAGAGGCAGCATTATACTATGTAATGCAAGTGCAAAAAAAATATTGAAATGCGATAAAAAAGATGTATCAAATAAGTTAATAACAACTGTATTTAGTAATATGGAGTGGCTATTAGGAGGACTAGATAATAAACGCCAGATAAGGAATATAGGTGATTTGGTAGTAAATACAAGGTCAGTACCCATAAAAGTAGATTCAGAGATTCATGGAGTACTATGGATTCTTCAAGATATTACAAAATTGCAAAAACTAGAAAGAAATATAAGAATAGATTTAAATGAAAGAGGCTTATATGCAAAGTATACCTTTTCTGATTTTATACATAAAGACCCTGAAACTAAGGAGTTTATAGAAGAAGCTAAAAAAATTGGTAAAACTGATTATACAACTTTACTATACGGAGAAAGTGGTTCAGGAAAAGAAATATTAGCCCAAAGTATTCACAATATAAGTAAAAGAAAAGACAAGCCTTTTGTTGCTATAAATTGTGCTACTATCTCAGAGAGTTTATTAGAAAGTGAATTATTTGGATATGAAGAAGGGTCTTTTACGGGTGCTAGAAAAGGTGGAAAACAAGGTCTATTTGAACTAGCCCATGGTGGAACTATATTTTTAGATGAAATAAATAGCTTACCTCTTCATGTTCAAAATAAACTTTTGAGAGTAATAGAAGAAAGACAAATAATGAGAATAGGATCAGATTGTATGATTCCTTTAGATATTAGGATAATAGCTGCAACAAATGAACATTTAATATCTAAAATAAAAGATAAAACTTTTAGGGCGGATTTATTTTATAGACTAAGTAGTTTAGAAATAAACATACCTCCTTTAAGGAATAGAAAAAATGATATAGCATTTTTGTTTGAACATTTTGTAAGGACTATATTAAATGAAAATCTTTTAGGAAATTTAAATTCTATAGATGAACACTTTACCTTAAACAAAGATGAATTAATGAAATTAGAATGTTATGATTGGCCTGGTAATGTTAGAGAATTAAAAAATGTTGCACAAAAATATGTTATAACAGGCAAAATAAAGACATCATCAATTGAAAATGAAGAAATGAAATATATATGCTTAGATAAAGAAACTGAAGACAAAGTAAATAGTATTGACTATAATGACTTTAACATTGATATGAAAGAAATTAATAGCTTCGTAGAAATTAAAATTATAGATATGTTATTTAAGCAAGGTCTTTCAAAAACTGAAGTAGCAAATATTCTAGGTATAAGTAGAACAGCTCTATGGAATAAGTATAATAAAAAAAAATAAAATGTTAATAAAAATTAACGTTTGTTAATAAAAATGAACGCTAATATAAAATAAATTATAAAATAAAAAAACGTATTCAATAAAAGATATAAAAGATAGGTGATGTTTAAAGCTAGCCTATCTTTTTTTAGTTATACTTATAATTTTATTAAATTAATAAAGTTTCGGAAAATATAAACTATTGGCATAGCTCTTGCTTTAATAATAAGTAAAATTACTATTAGGGGTGATGATATGAGTCAAAGTATGGTGGCAAAGCATTCTATGTGGCCAAGACAAAAGGACATAATATTTAACTTATCAGAAAGAGCTCAAAGAGCGGAAAAATCTATAGGAAAAGATAATGTTATTAATGCTACTATAGGTGCTCTTATGGATGATTATGGAACATTAATAACAATGGATACTGTTTATAATGAGTATAAATCATTAGATAATAAAGATATATCAGCATATGCTTCTCTAGAAGGTCAGCCAGACTATCTAGAAGCTGTTAAAAAAGTATGTTTCAAAGAATATATGCCAGATGGGTATATAAAAGCGGTAGCATCCCCAGGTGGAAGTGGAGCAATAAAGTTAGCAGCTTGGAATTATACTGAAGAAGGAGACCAAATATTAACATCAGATTGGTTTTGGAGTCCATATGTAAGTATAACGGAAGAAATAGGAAGAAAAGTAAGTACATATCAGTTATTTGATGAAAACAATAATTTTAATTTTAATTCATTTAAAGAAGAATTTTTAAATATAGCATCTAAGCAGGAAAGAATTTTTACAATTTTAAATACACCAGCACATAATCCTACAGGCTATAGTGTATCAGATGACGAGTGGGATAAAATAATAGGTTTATCAAAAGAAGTAGCAACAAATCCAGATAAGAAAATAATATTATTTGTAGATATCGCATACATTGACTTTGCAAGTGATGATAATGCAAGTAGAAAATTCTTTAAAAAATTCTCTAATCTTCCTGAAAATATACTTGTAATAGTTGGATTTAGTATGTCAAAAGGTTTTACAGCATATGGAATGAGAATGGGAGCTGCAGTGTGTATAACAGCTAGTGAAAACGTTGCCGAAGAATTCTACTATGGATGTGTTCATTCATGTAGAGCAAATTGGTCAAACTGTAATAGAGGAGCAATGAAGCTACTATCTAACATAGTTCAAGATGAGGACAAGTTTGAAAAGTATACACAAGAAAAAACACTTTATAAAGAAATGTTAAAAAGAAGAGCTAAGGTATTTGTTGAAGAGGCAGAAAAAGTAGGTCTTGATATATTACCATATAGAGATGGATTCTTTGTAAGTATACCATGTGATAATCCAAGAGAAGTGTGTGAAGAATTAACAAAGGATAATTTATATCTTGTACCATTAAAAGCGGGTCTTCGATTTGCTGTATGTGCAGTAAATGAAAATAAATGTAAGGTATCTCCAAGCATTATAAAAAATGCTCTACAATACATTAAAAACCAAAAGTAGTTGAAAAAAATTAAAATTTAATACTAAATTTTAATATTATCATAGAATAGATTTAAACTATTATTATCATGGGGGAATTAAATTATGAAAAAATTAATGACAGGTAATGAGGCTATTGCTCGAGGAGCGTATGAAGCAGGTGTTAAGTTTGCATCTGCTTACCCAGGAACTCCAAGTACCGAAATATTAGAAAATGTAGCTATGTATAAAGGCGACATAGTAGCTGAATGGGCAACAAATGAAAAAGTTGCACTAGAAGCAGTAATAGGTGGTTCTATAGCGGGGGCTAGAACTATGGCATCTATGAAGCATGTTGGTATAAATGTAGCAGCAGATCCATTATTTACATTCGCTTATACAGGCGTAAATGGTGGAATGGTACTAATAAGTGCTGATGAACCAGGAATGCACTCTTCACAAAATGAACAAGATAACAGAAACTATGCTAAATTTGCTAAAATAGCATTATTTGAGCCGGCAACAAGCCAAGAAGCTAAAGATATGTTAAAAGAAGCATTTGAAGTAAGTGAAAAATATGACACTCCAGTCTTATATAGAGTAACAACAAGACTATGCCATTCAAAAGGAATTGTAGATTGTACTGATAGAGTAGAAGTTGGTATAAAAGATTATGTAAAAAATCCTCAAAAAAATCTTACAGTTCCAGCACATGCTAGAATATTAAGAAATTCAGTAGAAGAGAGATTACAAAAGCTTGCAGATTACTCTAATAATACAGATTTAAATACTTATGAAATAAATGATAAAAAAATAGGTATAGTAGCTTCAGGAATGTGTCATACATATGCAAAAGAAGTATTTGGAGAAAATGCATCTTATATGAAGTTAGGATTTACAAATCCAATGCCAATGGAAAAAATAAAAGAGTTTGCTTCTAAAGTAGACAAAATTTATGTTATAGAAGAAAATGATCCATTTATAGAAGATCAAATGAAATGTGCAGGAATAAACTGTATAGGAAAAGATGTATTACCTATAAGTGGAGAAATGACTCCGGATGTAATAAGAGAAGCTATATTTGGAAAAACAAATGATACTATAGAGTATAATAAAGATTTAGTAGTACCAAGACCTCCAGGTTTATGTGCAGGATGTCCACATAGAGGATTCTTCTATGAGTTAGGAAAGAGAAAGAATGTAATGGTAACAGGAGATATAGGATGTTATACTCTTGGATTTGCACCTCCTTATAATGCAATGGATACAGTAGTTTGTATGGGTGCAAGTTTAAGTACAGGACATGGAGCACAAAAGGTGTTTAATATGAAAGAAGATAATGAAATGAGAGTTGTTGGAGTACTTGGAGATTCAACATTCTTCCATACAGGAATAAATTCATTATTAGATGTTGTATATAACAATGGAAATTCAATATCAGTAATATTAGACAACAGAATAACTGGTATGACAGGACATCAACAAAATCCAGGAACAGGATATACATTACAAGGTGATGTAACTAACGAAGTAGATATTGAAAACTTAGTAAAAGCTTGTGGAGTTAAAAATATAAGAAATATAGATCCAAATAATTTAAAAGAAGTAAAAGAAACTCTAGATTGGGCATTTGATTTAGATGAGCCTTCAGTAATAATAACTAGATGGCCATGTGTACTTAAAAAATTCTCAAAACAAGATATAACAGAGTTTAATAATCCATTTACATCTAAATGTGAAGTGGAACATGAAAGTTGTGTAGGATGTAAAATATGTATGAAAACAGGATGTCCAGCAATATCATTTGATAAAGAAGAAAAAGTAGTAAATATAGATAAAAATCAATGTGTAGGATGTGGTGTTTGTTCTCAAGTATGTCCTAAAGAAGCAATAACTAATAGTGCTACAAGTAAGGGGGTAAATTAATATGACTAAGAGTATTCTTTTAGTAGGTGTAGGTGGTCAAGGGACTATACTTGCTAGTAAATTATTAACTACAGGACTTATGGAAGCGGGATACGATGTTAAAATGAGTGAGATACATGGAATGAGTCAAAGGGGTGGTTCGGTATCTTCACAAGTTAGATATGGAAATGCAGTATATTCACCAGTTATAGAAGTTGGTGGAGCTGATATATTAGTTTCTTTTGAAAAGATGGAAGCATTAAGATGGTTAAACTATCTAAAACCAGAAGGTAAAATAATATCAAATAATTATAGAATGGATTCTATGCCAGTACTTACTGGAAAAGCTGAATACAAAGAAAAAGAAATAGAAGAAGAATTAAATAGATTAGATGCAACAATGTTAAATGCAGCAGATGAGGCTGTAAAACTTGGAAATGCTAAAGTTATGAATATAATATTATTAGGAGCTTTAGTAAAATCTATGAAGTTAGAAGATATAAATTGGGAAAAAATAATAAAAGATAATGTAAAAGAAAAATTTGTAGATATAAACATAAAAGCTTTAAAACATGGTATGAAATTAGTATCTAAAGAAGCATTAGCTACAAATTAATTTTTAAAGAGCTATTATGAACTTACATTAAGTTCATAATAGCTTAATTTAAATACATATGATTTTAAAATTAAGAACATTTAGATTAAATTAAAGTTGAAAAGGGGCATAACTATGAACTATAGAATATTAGCTATAAATCCAGGATCTACATCTACTAAAATTGCTGTATATGATAATGACAAACAAATATTGGTAAAAGGTATAGATCATAATGCAACAGATTTAGAAAAATACGATAGGGTGCAAGATCAATTTGATATGAGAAAAAGTGAAGTTTTAAAAGTTCTTCAAGAAAATAATATAGAAATAAATACTTTAAGTGCAGTTGTTGGAAGGGGAGGGTTACTTCCACCAGTTAAATCAGGAGCATACTTAGTAAATGATGAAATGATAGATAGATTAAAAAATAGACCGGTTATAGAACATGCATCTAATTTAGGAGCAATAATATCTTATGAAATAGCCAGACTATTAGGAATAAACGCATACATATACGATTCAGTAGCTGTAGATGAATTTAAAGATGTTGCTAGATTATCAGGAATCAGCGGTATGGATAGAGAAAGTTTAAGTCATGCACTTAACTCTAGAGCTATGGCTATAAAGTATGCAAAAGAAAATAATACTAATTATAGTGACTTAAATCTAATAGTAGCTCATTTGGGTGGAGGAATAACTGTAAGTGTTCATGAAAAAGGGAAAATGGTAGACATAGTTTCTGATGATGAAGGCTCATTCTCACCAGAGAGAGCAGGAAGAGTACCTTGTAAAAAATTAATAGATAGATGTTTCTCAGGAAACTATACTCACAAAGAAATGCTTAAGATGATAAGAGGAAAAGGTGGAATAGTTTCATACTTAAACACTGTAGATGTTAGAGAAGTTGAAAAAATGATAAGCGAAGGAAACAAAGAAGCAAAACTTGTGCATGAATCAATGGCTTATCAAGTAGCTAAATCAATAGGAGAATTAGCTACAGTTGTAGAGGGTAGAGTTGATGCAATAATTATAACTGGTGGGATAGCATACTCTAAAATGATGACAGCTAATATTAAAAAGAGAGTAGAATTTATATCTAAAGTAGAGATTTTGCCAGGTGAAAATGAATTAGAGTCATTATCATTAGGAACTTTAAGAGTATTAAATAAAGAAGAAAAAGCAAGAGAATACCAAGAAGAAAGTTTAGTAAAAGCATAACAGAAAAATGGAGCATATAGGTTGATTGTTAAATCAGCATATATGCTCCATTTTGGATTATTTACATACAAAAGTTTCACAACTTGCATTTTGTGCGTTTATTTGTACACTTGATGCTTTACAAGAACCCGAATTATTGTATGAACACTTAGTTGCTTGACAAGCTATACTACCAGTTTTTGTACAAGTACATCCTTCAGAACCGCAATTGCTCATACTACTAGATGATCTATCTTCAAAAGAAGCACAAGCAGTTGAACCAGTAGTTGTAGCTTGAGTTCCAGCTACACTTATAGCTCCAGCATAGCAAGAACTAGCATTATTATGAATACAATTAGTTGCAGAACAACTTAAATTACCATTTGACATATAAATACCTCCTAAGACTGTTTTCTATCTTAGTATGTGACAAATATATAATTTTATGTATTTTAGAATATAACTACTTATGATTTTGAAATACAACTATTGCAAATTAAAGCTACATCTTCTAAAGTTTCTCTTCCTAAATTTTTATTAAGGTGTACTACATTCAAATCAGTATTACATCCACAAAGGCAACATTCATTATCACTTTGTTTTATAACGGAGTCTTTAAATAGTTGCAAATGAGTAGAATTTAAATATTCTTTATAATTTATCTTAATGCAAGCCTCTAAAAAATTGTTGTATAAATCGTCTAAATCACTACTTTTTAGGTTTGAATGCTCTGTTTCGAAATAAGTACAAGAATCTTTGAATATTGGTATTGAATTTGACATTATACACTTTATATTGTACTCATAATTTTCATTAGGACCCTCTAAAGTAAGATGTTTGCAAAAAGAACAGCACTCTTTAGGTAAATTTTCTTTTAGTTGCTCAATTTTAATATCCATAAATATCCTCCCAAAATCTTATATTCTAAATATTGATTATTTATAATATATATTAAAAAGGGTGTACAAGTATTCTATAAATACAGGATATTAATAAAAAATAGTTAGGATGAGATTATGCAACCTTATGAATTTTTAAAGATAAAAGAAGATGTTAAGTTAAACTTAAGATTTAGAAAAATAGAAAATGAAAAGAATTATATTAATAAAATTGATATATTACAAAATAATTTTTATATAAAACCACAAGTGATAAGAGGCAATTCTGATATAAATTTTAATGATATTTATAAAATAGAAAATGAAAGTAAAATAAAAGTAAAAAGAATAGAGAATAAAAGCATTGGTATATTTGATAAATATAATTTAAAAATAGAAAAAGTAAAAAAAATAGAATTTGAATATAATACATTTACTAATTGTAAATTCAATAATATAGAATTTTATAATTGTATATTTTATGGAAATATATTTTCTAAATGTATTTTTAAAAATGTGAAATTTATTAATTGCAACTTTTATAATGAAAAAGAATGTATATTTATATTAAATGATAATGCTATATTAATTGATTGTGAGTTTAAAAATTGTAATATGCAAAATAGTATATTTGAAAATGTAGATTTACATAACGTAAAGTTTGAACATACAAATTTGAAAGATGCTATATTAAAAAATATATATATTAAAGATATGTGTATTACAGATTGTGATTGTAGATCTTTTAAAGTTATAGATTTAGAGGTAGAAAAATTTTCATTTGAAGACAATTATTTAACTAAATTTGATGAATATACTTTTATAGATAAAATTATAGTTGATAAAAAATATAAAAAAAGTTATGCAAAAGCATCTAAGGTTTACAAAGGTATTGCTTCAAAATTTGAAGCTAATAACTTATTAAATAATGCTGGAGAATATTATTATATATCAAAATGCATGGAATATAAGTCTTTAAGAGGATTTGATAAAGTTAAATCAGCTATATTCTGGTTACTTTGTGGGTATGGAGAGAGACCTACTTTTGCACTTATAACTTCTTTGGAAATTGTTATGATGTTTGCAATAATATATATGATAACGGGATTGAGTGTGGGAGAGTATACAATAAATTATAAAGTGATTTTATCCCAGGAAATTTTATTTGAAAATTTAAATACATACTTTATGCAGTCGCTATATTTTAGTATAGTTACATTTACTACTGTTGGATATGGAGATATAACTCCGATTGATTACAGTATATTGTTGTCTGGAATAGAGATGTTACTTGGAGTAACTATGGTTGGAATTTGGACAGCTACTCTGGCTAGAAAGATAACAAGATAAACAAAACATCCCTTAATTAAAAAGGAATTTACATTAAGGGATGTCTTTATTTATTATAATTCTAATCTATATCCTATTTTGAAGACTGTCTTTATACAATCCTCTAAATCTAGTTTTTCTCTTAACCGTCCGACGTGTATATCAACAGTCCTAGTTCCACCTAGGTAGTCGTAATTCCATACTTTTTGAAGTATCAAATCTCTGCTTAATGCTATATTTTTGTTACTTATAAACATCATAAGCAAATCATACTCTTTAGCGGTTAAATCTATTATAGAATTATCTTTTTTTACAATATGTTCATCAGTGAAAATTTCAATATTTTTTATTTTTAAAGTTTTATCGTTAGTACCATATCTTCTTAAAACTGCTTCGATTCTAGCAATTAGCTCAATTGTTTCAAATGGTTTGGTTATGTAATCATCACCACCTAGCCTTAATCCCCGTACCTTATCATCAGTAGATGTTTTAGCTGTTAAAAATATTAAAGGAATTCTTTTATCCTTAATAAGGTTAGCCAATGTAAATCCATCTATTTTAGGGATCATTACATCTAAAAGGATTAAATCTATTTTTTCATTTTCGATAATTTCTTTTGCTAATTCTCCATCTTCTGCTTCTAAAACTTCATACCCAATCATTTTTAAATTTATAGAAATGAGGTATCTAATTGATTCTTCATCTTCCACTAATAATATTTTCATAACCTTCAACTCCTATTAATGATGGTGTAAGCAATACATATTTATATATTTGTTTTGTTTTTTTGTGAATAATAATGCATATACAATTCTTTTTATCTTTAGATAAATATCTATATTCTTGATAATTTTGACCATATATATTGGTATAAGTTGTATGTATTGACTTGTATTTACTTATGTCAATATCTAAAAAATTAAATAACGATACTGTAGCTTTAGTAAATTCATCTTTAGTTAGATTAGGTAAAGATGGATTTTGGGGTTTGTTGTTTATATAAGATTCAAACATAATAAGTTTTCCTGTGTGAGAATCTATAGCTAAAGTATATACATTAGAAGTAGTCCTATTAATTAGACTTATATTCCATAAAAATAGATTGTCTGTAGCCTCTTCAAGAGAAATAGATTTTAATTCAAAAGTATATTCTAATCTCAATACGTCTGATAGAAAATTATTTGCTAATTTTAAAGCTCTTTCTCTTGAAATCATTTTGGTTTCGTCTTCATTTCTAGCTTGTGTAAAATTTTTGAGTTTATATTGTGAATATAAAACATCATCGCTAAATGATTTATACTTATGCAAATATATAAATACAAAACCAATTATTATTAAAATAATTATAGAGATATTTATTTTGAGTTTAGAAAAATTCATTTATTAAAGGCTCCTTTTGAAATATCTATTGTTACAGTTGTTCCAAATTTAAGCTTGCTATCTATATTGAATGTTATATTCAATCTATCACATATTTGATTGCATATAGATAATCCTAATCCTAATCCATTTTTCTTTCTATCCCTAGATTTATCAACCATATAAAATGGTTGTTTAATTTTATCTAAGTCTGAAGCGGGTACTCCTTCTCCAAAGTCTGTTATTTGTAATTGGTCAAGATCATTCAATTTAATTTTTATTATTCCTTTAAAATGAGAAGCTTTTATAGCATTTTCAAGTATATTTATAATTAATATAGACATTAAATCCCAATTAGATACAAAAATATAATTACTTACATCTATTTGTAAATCTATACTTTTTTCTTTTAATCTAACATCTAAAGAATTAGATACAAACATAATCAAATCATTCAATTGAATATTTTCAAAATCTAATTCATCTTGCTTTAATAGTGTCAATCTTAACAGTGAAGAATTTAAACTAGCTAGTCTCTTGCTTTCAGAATGAATATATTGCAAACATTTTAGTTTTACATCTTCATCAATATTAGCATTTAATAAAAGTTCTGAATAACCGATAATAGATGTTATAGGTGTTTTAATTTCATGATTTAGATTATCTATAAATTTTTGTTTGTCAGAATTCATAGCATCTAGTTTATCAATGTTGTTTTGTAATGATTCTACCATAGTATTAAAATTATTGGCTAATACACCGAATTCATCATTAGATATTTTATCTATTCTTTTAGAATAATCTCCATTTGCTATTGAAATACTAGTATCACTTAAAGTTTCAATAGGTTTTGTAAGTTGCCTAGAAATATAGTACATGCATATAGCTAGCAAAGTACTAAAAATTATATCTACCGTAATAAATAATTTATAACTATTTATCCTCTGAGTATATAGTGAAGTTATATTTTTTGACAAAACTAACTTGAATTCATATTTTGATAGATTCACTGATTTACTAATGAAAAGGATTTTTTTATTTTTGATATTTCGGATTATAAATTTTTTATCGTCTACGTTTGAATTAATAACTTCAGTTCTACTATTTACATTAAACCTATTATTAAACACAGATGTAATAAAATTATTATATTTATCAAAGATCTCTATATTTAAGAAATTAATGTTATCTGGATTAATTGAACTTTTTAATGCAATAGACAACCAATCAGTGAGAATTTTTTTTGTATCAAAATAGGCATAATCATATTTATCAAATTCTTTATACTTATCAAAATTGAAATATATTCCGGATATTATATTTTCATATTCATTCATTGCAGAAAAAATTTCATTATCTATGTTATCTTTGTGCATACCTTCAATAAGTAAAATAGATGCACTATTAAAAATAACAATGCATAAAATTACTGATGATATAAATATTTTTTTCCAAAATTTCATTATTAATATTCCTTTACTAAAAAATTTAAATTTCTTCAATAAAAAATTTCTTGTACCATACTAAAAATACATATATTGTATATATTTTTCGAGCATTATTTATTTTACCATTATAGTGGTTTTCAAGTAAATTTATTAAGTCAATTTTGTTGAAAAATTCAGAAGTATAATCACTATTAAAAACATTTCTAACCATTTTATAGTATTTTTCTTCTTGTAGCCATAACCTTATAGGAACGGGGAATCCTTTTTTTGCACGTTTAGCCCATTCTTCTGGAAGATTTTTTCTAGCAGCTTCTCTTAGTGCAAATTTGGTAGTTTTATTATTTACTTTATATATAGTAGGTATAGATTCTCCAACTTTCATAACTTCTTTATCTAAAAATGGAACTCTTAATTCTAAAGAATGTGCCATACTCATCTTGTCTGCTTTTAGTAATATATCTCCTTGTAGCCATAATTTTAAATCTAAGTACTGCTTTTTAGTTATATCATCTTGATTTTTAACTTTATCATATATAGGACCTGTTATTTCTTTTATTGATTTAGATTTTGCATATTGTGGTGTTAAAATTTTTATAGCTTCATTTTCTTCAAATATTAGTGCTTGGCCTATAAAATAGTCTTCCACCTTGCTACCACCTTTTATAATTGTAGTTCGTCCTTTGAAATTAGGAAGTTTTCTAGCCATATTAGCTGCAGTTTTTCTAAAAATATAAGGTACTTTTTTATATTTTTTTATAATATCATCATCATCATACCATTCATATCCGCCAAATATTTCATCAGCGCCTTCACCAGATAAAACAACAGTTACATGTTCTCTTGCCAATTTAGATAAAAAATATAAGGGAAGAGAAGATGGATTAGATTGTGGTTCATCCATATGGTATTGTATTTCTGATAAATTATCAAAACACTCATCAGCTGTTATTATTTTTTGTATATTTTCTATATTTAAAGAATCTGACAATTCTTTTGCAAGACTTGATTCGTTAAATGAATCTTGTTCAAATCCTACAGAAAATGATTTTTGTGGTAATAGGTTAGCAACTATATAACTAGAATCTACACCACCTGATAAAAATGCTCCTACAGGAACTTCACTATCTTTGTGAAGTTCTACTGATTCTTTTAAAACATTTTCTATATCATTTACACTTTGCTTTAAAGATATATTCTTTTGATCAAAAGTTATATCAAAATATTGATTAGTAGATAAAATTCCGTTTTTAAATGTAATGTAGTGACCTGGTTGGAGTTTAAATACTCCCTTGAAGAATGTTTCCTCTAATACAGAGTATTGAAATGTTAAATAAGGTTTTAAAGCATCTTTATTAACTTCTTTTTTGAAGTTAGGATGTTTTAAGAAACTTTTTATTTCTGAACCAAATATTAATCCGTTGTCATTAGTTTTGTAGTAGTAAAGTGGTTTAATACCAAAATGATCTCTTGCTGCAAATATATTTTTATTGAATATATCATATATTACAAAAGCAAACATTCCTCTTAATTTATTAACCATTTCTTCACCAAATTCTTCGTAACAGTGAACTAGTACTTCACTATCTGTATTAGTTTTAAAAATATGACCTTTATCTATTAATTCACATCTTAATTCCTTATAGTTATATATTTCTCCATTAAATACTAGTGCTAAGCTATTATCTTCGTTGAATAAAGGTTGGAGTCCATTATCTACACCTATTATGCTTAATCTTCTAAATCCTAGAGCTATATTATTATCTATAAATTCACCTATTTGGTCTGGTCCTCTATGTATTATAGTATCAAGCATATTGCTAAGTACTTCTTTTTTATTTAAAGTGTTGTCTAAAAATCCTACAAATCCACACATAATTATTTCCTTCTTTCGTTTCATTATATTTCGTAATTACATAATATAAAAATAATGTTTCAATAATTTATTCAACTTGTAAAGTTTTTGTAAAATTTTAAAAAATAATCATGAATTTCGTAAAAATAATAATATTTAGATTTATAAATAAAGAGCCCATCAATAGATGTGCTCTTTATTTTATTAATTATTAAATAAATTATTTGTTTAATATAAACTTATTTATAACATGAGCAACCCCGTGCTCATTATTAGTTTTAGTTATATAATTAGAAATTCCTTTTATACTATCTCTAGCATTTCCCATAGCAACTCCAAGCCCTGCTAATTTTATCATGTGTTGATCATTTTCTTCGTCACCCACAGCGATAGTACTTTCTATAGGCATATTTATATTATTACATAATGCTTGTAGTGCAGTCCCTTTGTTTGCAGCTTTGTTTAAAAATTCTAAGAAGAAAGGAGCTGATCTAACTACTGTGTAATTATCATATATTTCTTTAGGAAGGAAATCCAATACTTCTTGTAATTTTTCTGGTTCATCTATAATCATTATCTTGCAAAATGTTATGCTATCATCTATTTCGTTTTCATTTTTATAAACTACAGGGATTTTATTTATCTCTGCTTCGTATAGAGTATATTTACTAGGTTCAATATGTGGAGTTATAACATTTGTTGGTGTATTTATATGAACTTTAGTATTAAGTTCTTTTACAATGCTATATATAGTTTTAAAATCAGCATGACTCATTTCGATATTAGAAATTACCTTTTTACTTTTTACTTCTTGAACGACTGCCCCGTTAAAACATATAACATAATCACCATCATCAACAAGATTTAACTCTTCTAAAAGAGGAGTAACTCCTGGTAAAGGTCTTCCTGTTGATAAAACCACTTTTGCACCATTTCTCTTTGCTTCTTGAATAGAGTTAAAAACAGGCTCTGTTATTTTTTTTTCACTATTTAATAAAGTACCATCGATATCTAAAGCTATTAATTTATACATAAAAAACCTCCCGATAATATTAAAATTTAAGACTGATACAATTATATCAATATATCCTAAATTAATAAACTAAAATAAATAAAGCAATGGTTAGCTTATGTGAAAATAATAAGATTTCTTAAGTATAAAATGGCTATTTTAAGGATAAAGAATGTCAAAAAAAATGTGGTATAATATGGGTGAAACTAAAGTATCAAAGATATTGTATAAGACTACTTATAATTGGTATATATAATAATACAATAAAAATGAAATAATTAAGGAGAATAAAATGAAATTTTCAGAATTTAAATATGAAAGACCAAATTATGATCAAAATAAAAAACAAATTTTAGAATTAGTTAAAAAGATAAAAGCATCTTGTAATTATAATGAGCAAAGAAAAAATATAGATGAACTTAATGAAATACGAAATAATATAGAAACAATGTCTACATTATGTTCAATAAGAAATAGCATAAATACGCAAGATGAATTTTATGAAAAAGAAAAAGCTTATTGGGATGAATACTCTCCATTATACGAAGAAATAAATTCAGATTTTTATCAAAGTATAGTAGATTCTAAATTTAAACAAGATATACAAAAAGATTTTGGAATGCAATTTATAAAAATAGCACAGTATTCTCTGAAAGCTTTTGATAAAAATATAATAAAAGAACTTCAAGAAGAAAATAAGTTATGCTCAGAATATACTAAGTTACTAGCGTCTGCAAAAATAGAATTTGAAGGTAAAGAAAGAAATTTATCTGGACTTGGAAAATTTATGCTGTCTAAAGATAGAGCCATGAGGATAGAAGCAAGTAAAGCTTATTACAGCTATTTCAAAATAAATGAAGATAAGTTTGATGATATATTTGATAAGCTTGTAAAACTAAGAGATAAAATAGCTAAAAAACTTGGCTTTGATAATTTTGTAGAACTTGGCTATATAAGAATGATGAGAACTGATTATAATGCAGATATGGTTAAAAACTTTAGAAAGCAAGTATTAGAATGTATAGTTCCAGTTGCAAGCGAGCTTTATGAAAGACAAGCTAAAAGGCTAGGGATAAATAAATTAACTTATGTAGATGAAAACTTTGAATTTGAAAGTGGAAATGCAACGCCTAAAGGAAATTCAGATTACATAATTGAAAATGGTAAAAAAATGTATGGTGAATTATCAAAAGAAACTAAAGAGTTCTTTGAGTTTATGTTAGACAATGAACTTATGGACCTAGTAACTAAAAAAGGAAAAGGGGCTGGTGGATATTGTACTTATATACCAGATTATCAAGCTCCATTTATATTTTCAAATTTTAATCAAACTGCTGATGATATAGATGTATTAACTCATGAAGCAGGACATGCTTTTCAATTGTATATGTCTACATGGATTGATATGCCAGAAATAAATTTCCCAACTTATGAAAGCTGTGAAATTCATTCTATGAGTATGGAATTTATAACTTGGCCATGGATGGATTTATTCTTTAAAGAAGATACAGATAAATATAAATTCACTCATTTATCTTCAGCTATTAAATTTATTCCATATGGAATAGTTGTAGATGAATTCCAACACAAGATATATGAAAATCCTAATATGAGTAAAGATGAAAGAAAAAAAACATGGACAGCGTTAGAAAAAAAATATTTACCTCATAAAGATTATGAAGGATGCGAGTTTTTAGAAAATGGTGGATGGTGGTTTAAACAAGGTCATATATTTAAAAACCCATTTTATTATATAGATTACACATTGGCTCAAATATGTGCGTTACAATTTTGGAAAAGAATGAGAGAAAATAAAGAAGAAGGCTGGCAAAATTATTTAGATATATGTAAAGTTGGGGGAACTAAATCATTTTTAGAAATTGTAAACATAGGTAAATTAAAATCTCCATTTGAAGATGGGTGTGTAGAAAATGTTATAGATGTTATAAAAACATGGTTAAAAGAAATTGATGATACAAAGTTATAAATTCTATTTTATAAAACGAAATAAATGGCTTTATTGACAAATTTTATAACTAATAATAAGTCGAAAAAGATAATAAAATTTATTAAAAAACTTGTTGAAAGTGTTATAGAAAGATTATATACTTAACTTAAATAATATAGAAATAAAATATAACAAAATTAAATATCCGAGTGAAGGGCATGGGAGACAGCTTTTAATATAAAAGCGACCGAAGGGACAAATTTGATTAATTACCTAAATTAAATCAAGTGAAATTCTCAGGTGAAAATACTATGTCTAGACGGACCTCTGAAAATAATATTAACAGAGAGAACAAATTAGGAATTTGTTTTCTCTGTTTTTTAATTCTAAAAATATAAAGTTTTGAAAGTGAGGGGGATAAATGATAATAATCACGAATAATCCAATTATTAAAACACAACTTACTAACAAAGAAATTTTACAAAAAGATATTACATATATAGAAATCTTAAAAGAATGCAGAGATCTTATACATAAGGGATATGAACTTTTGTCTCATCCTCTTTATGGAAGCGTAAAGCCTAATGAAACGCCATATAGAAGTATAATCATGAAAAAAGGACATAATCTAGACCACAATTCATTAATATTAATAGAAGAAGCAATAGCAACTGCAACTAAATTCCAAAACAACAAAAAGACTCCAAACTGGACAGATCAAGTTATAGATGACTTTAGAGTTATAGATTTTGACATTTTAAATAATACCCTACAAAGAATTGAATATATAGTTTAGTATAAAAATTAATTTTAATATATTAAATCTATGAATAAATTAAAGTGTTAGCAAATAAAGTTTAATACATAGACAAGTTTAATAAGGGGGAAAATAATGGAAAATTTATATGATTTAATCATAGTAGGATCAGGGCCAGCAGGACTTTCAGCAGGGCTTTACGGGGCTAGAGCAAAGCTTAAGACTCTTATATTAGAAAAAGGTAAGACTGGTGGACAGATAGTTACTACACATGATGTAGCAAATTATCCAGGATCTGTAGAAGATGCAAGTGGGCCAAAATTAATAGCTAGAATGGTTGAACAATGTAAAAGTTTTGGTGCAGAGATGATTAAAGATAATATAGTAGAAGTAAATATAGATGGAGAAATAAAAGTATTAAGGGGAGAAAAATCAGAATACAGGGGTAAGGCTGTTGTAATAGCAACAGGAGCAACACCAAGAAAACTAGGGGTACCAGGAGAAAAGGAACTTACAGGAAAAGGCGTATCTTATTGTGCAACATGTGATGGAGATTTTTTCACAGATTTAGAAGTATTTGCAGTTGGTGGAGGAAATAGTGCAGTTGAAGAAGGTATGTTTTTAACTAAGTTTGCTAGAAAAGTAACTATTGTTAATAGAAGTGAAGAATTAACATGTGCTAAATCAATAGCTCAAAAAGCTATAGATCATAAAGATATAGAAATTATGTACAATACATCTATAAAAGAGTTGCATGGGGATGGAATACTAGAAAAGGTTGTATTTAAAAATAATGTAACTGGTGAATTAAGAGAATATGAAGCTGACGAAGAAGATGGAACAATGGGAGTATTCGTATTTGTTGGTCTTGATCCGCAAACAAATCTATTTAAAGATAAAATAAATATGGATAATAGAGGATACATAATAACAGATGAGGAAATGAGAACTAATATAGAAGGCGTATTTGCAGCTGGAGATTGTAGAGTTAAAGCATTAAGACAAGTAGTAACTGCTACAAATGATGGTGCTATAGCTACAATAACTGCTGAAAAATATATTGAAAATAAGCTAGGTCATCTATCAGAAGCAAACGCATAAAATTTATTTTCAAAAAGGGAGTTTAATTAAAATCTAAAGGGGGATTTATAATATGGTAGTTTTAGATAAGAACACTTTTGAAGAGGAAGTTTTAAAGCATGAAGGTATAGTAGTAGTAGATTTTTGGAGTGAAGGATGCGAACCTTGCAAAGCATTGCTTCCAGAAGTTGAAGAATTAGCTAATGAGTACAATGACAATTTTAAGTTTTGTAAATTAGATACTACAAAAGCTAGAAGACTAGCTATAAAAGAAAAAGTGTTAGGTCTTCCAACTATAGCTATATATAAAGATGGTGCTAAAATAGATGAGCTTACAAAAGATGATGCTACAAAAACTAACATAGAACAAATGATTAAAAAGTATATTTAATATTGTTATAAATTTGGGTGAATCTCAAATCTATATATAGTTTGCATGACTAGCTTAATTTATAAATATTACTAACAAATAGCAAAAGTTAGATGATTAAGCTAGTTAGGCATTGTTAAAAAATTAATAATTAAAAAATTGGGGGGTGCCAGTATGCGTCTTGAGTTAGGAAAAATCTTTATAAAAGATATTCAATTTGCTGATGTTACTGAGGTAAAAGATGGAGTATTATTAATTAATAAAGAAGAAATGCTTGAAGAAATTGGTGGAGACGAGCACATAAAATCTATAGATATAGATCTAGTTCGCCCAGGTGAAAGTGTAAGAATAACACCAGTAAAAGACGTTATAGAACCAAGAGTTAAGGTTGAAGGTAGGGGTGGAATATTCCCAGGAATAATCTCCAAAGTTGATACAGTAGGAGAAGGTAAAACGCATGTACTTTCTGGATGTGCAGTTGTAACTACAGGTAAAATAGTAGGGTTCCAAGAAGGTATAATTGATATGATGGGTCCTGGTGCTGACTATTGTCCGTTTTCTACACTAAACAATATAGTAGTCATAGCTGAACCAATTGATGGCTTAAAACAACATAATCATGAAAAAGCTGTTAGAATGATAGGGTTCAAAGCTGCAGCATATTTAGGTGAAGCTGCTAGAGATTTAACTCCTGATGAAGTTAAAACTTATGAAACTAAACCACTTTTAGATTCAATAGCAGAGTATCCAAACCTTCCAAAAGTAGGATATGTATATATGCTTCAAACTCAAGGATTACTTCATGATACATATGTGTATGGAGTAGATGCAAAGCAAATAGTTCCAACTATGCTTTATCCAACAGAACTTATGGATGGTGCAATTGTAAGTGGTAACTGTGTTTCTGCATGTGATAAAAATCCATCTTATGTTCATATAAATAATTCTGTTGTAGAGGATTTATATGCGCAACATGGAAAAGAAATAAACTTTGTAGGTGTAATTATAACTAATGAAAACGTATATCTGGCAGATAAAGAAAGATCTTCTAACTGGACAGCTAAGTTATGTAAGTATTTAGGATTAGATGCAGTTATAGTATCTCAAGAAGGATTTGGAAATCCAGATACAGATTTAATAATGAACTGTAAAAAAATAGAAGGTGAAAATGTTAAAACTGTTATAGTAACTGATGAATATGCAGGACGTGATGGAGGTTCTCAATCACTTGCAGATGCAGATGTACTAGCTAATGCAGTTGTGACAGGTGGAAATGCTAATGAATTAATAGTGCTTCCTAAGATGGATAAAATATTAGGTCATATAGAAGTAGTAGATTTTATAGCTGGTGGATTTGCTGGAAGTTTAAGAGAAGATGGAAGCATAGAAGCTGAGATACAAGTTATAACTGGAGCTACTAATGAAACAGGATTTGGAAAATTATCTACAGTAACTTATTAATAATATAAGTTAAATAGTGTATATAAATTAAGGGGGATAACTATGAGCATACTTGCTAATAAAAAGGTCCTTATAATAGGTGACCGTGACGGTATACCAGGACCTGCGATAGAAGAGTGTATAAAAGGAATAGAAGGAGCAGAAGTAATATTTTCTTCAACAGAATGTTTTGTCTGAACGGCTGCAGGGGCTATGGACTTAGAAAACCAAAAGAGAGTTAAAGAAGCTTGTGAAAAACACGGAGCAGACAATCTTGTGGTTTTATTAGGTGCATCTGAAGCCGAAGCTGCTGGACTTGCAGCTGAAACAGTAACTGCTGGTGATCCAACTTTCGCCGGACCACTTGCTGGAGTTGAATTAGGACTTAGAGTATATCATGTTGTAGAAGAAGAGATGAAAGCAGAATTTGATCCATCTGTTTATGAAGAGCAAATAAGTATGATGGAAATGGTACTTGAAGTAGACGAAATAGTAGAAGAAATGACTAGTGTTAGAGAACAATTCTGTAAGTTTAATGCTTAATTAAACAAAAAAGGGGTGAAAAATATATGGGAAAAATAAGAGTAGTTCATTATATAAATCAGTTCTTCGCTGGGATAGGTGGAGAAGAAAAAGCTGATACTAAGCCACATGTGGCAGAAAACTTACCTCCAATAAGTGTCCAACTTAATAAATTATTAGGGGAAGACATGGAAGTAGTTGGAACAGTAGTATGTGGGGATACTTATTTTAATGAGAATTTAGATAGTGCAAGTGCTGAGGTTTTAGGAATGATAAAATCATTTAATCCTCAATTTTTCATAGCAGGTCCATCTTTCAATGCTGGTAGATATGGGGTTGCAGCAGGTGCTATAACTAAGGTAGTTCAAGAAAGCTTAAATATACCTGTTCTTACTGGAATGTACATAGAAAATCCAGGTGCAGATATGTTTAAAAAGGATGTTTATATAGTAGAAACATCAGACTCTGCAGCAGGCATGAGGAAAGCGCTTCCTAAAATGGTTAAATTTGCAAAAAAATTGGCTAGTGGAGAAAAGATAGGTTCACCTAAAGAAGAAGGATATATAGAAAGAGGTATTAGAGTAAACTTCTTCCATGAAGAAAAAGGATCTAAAAGAGCGGTTGATATGTTAGTTAAGAAAATCAAAGGTGAGGAATTTGTAACTGAATATCCAATGCCTGTGTTTGATAGAGTAGAACCAAGTGCTGCATTAAAAGATTTATCTAATGCAAAAATAGCAGTTGTTACTTCAGGAGGAATAGTTCCAAAAGGAAATCCTGATAGAATAGAATCTTCTTCAGCTTCTAAGTATGGAGAATACTCATTAGTAGGATTTGATGATTTAACTGAAGATTCGCATGAAACTGCTCATGGTGGGTATGATCCAGTATATGCTAACTTAGATGCAGATAGAGTTTTACCAGTTGATGTATTGAGAGATTTGGTAAGAGAAGGTGTAATAGGAGAATTACACGAAACATTCTATGCAACTACAGGAAATGGAACTTCAGTTGCAAATGCAAAGAAATATGCAAATGAAATAGGTAATAAATTAAAGGAAGCAAATGTTGATGCTATTATATTAACTTCTACATGAGGCACTTGTACTCGTTGCGGTGCAACGATGGTAAAAGAGATAGAAAGAGTTACTGAAGTACCTGTGGTTCATATGTGTACAGTAGTTCCAATATCACTAACAGTTGGTGCAAATAGAATAGTTCCAACTATAGCAATACCTCATCCACTTGGAAACCCTGCACTTGAACCTGCTGAGGAAAAAGCATTAAGAAGGGGATTAGTAGAAAAAGCGTTAGTAGCTTTACTTACAGAAGTAGAGGACCAAACAGTGTTTGAAAAAGTAGATACTAGTATATTAAAACCTAAATCTATGGCTTAAATTAAAACATAAATTAAATACATAAAAACAAATAGATGGACTTTTGGTCCATCTATTTGTGAAAATGAGTATGTGAACCAGCACCTCTTTAAGACTATGGTGTTGGATAGATCTAAAAATTAATTGGGGGTGCGTTTATGAGTTATCCAGTATTAAAAGGTGCAAGTTATATACTTGTACATACTCCAGATATGATAGTACAAAATGGGAGTACTTGTAATGTTGAAAGAGCTACAAATCCAGATTCGGAGTTTTTAAAAGAGATAAGTAATCATATAAGAAGTTATACAGATGTAGTCAATTACATGCCAAATCAAGTATACATAGGAAATAATAGACCAGAAGAATTAAAAAATCTAAATATGCCTTGGTGTAATGAAAAAACAGAAGGAACTAGATTAGGAAAGCTAGGCGAAATAATGCCTCAAGACGAATTTTTTGCTTTAATGCAAATGTGCGATGCTTTTGACTTAGTAAAATTAAGTGAAGAGTTTGTAAGCATAGTAAAAACTAAAATTGAAAATAACTACCCTGAATTATCTGCATTTGTAGGAAAGCTAAAGGGTGATAACATAGAAGATGGCCTAGAATTAATAAATAATCATATAGCTGAAGCATTATATCATGAAGGAAAATTTGTTGGCTATATAAAAAGGGCACATGATGTAGATTTAAACTTAAATGCACACACAATGCTTGAAAATTTAGTAGTTAAGGCATCTGGAGTGTTATCATGTGTACATTTATTAAGAAGTAGCAAAATAAACGCACTGGATATAGATTATGTTATAGAGTGTTCAGAAGAAGCTTGTGGAGATATAAATCAAAGGGGTGGAGGAAACTTTGCTAAATCTATAGCAGAGATAGCCGGTTTTAATAATGCTACAGGTTCAGATACTAGAGGATTTTGTGCAGCTCCAACTCATGCATTAATTCAAGCAGCAGCACTTGTAAAATCAGGTATATATAAAAATGTAGTGGTAGTTGCAGGTGGTGCTAGTGCAAAGCTTGGAATGAATGCAAAGGATCATATTAAAAAGGGTCTTCCAATTTTAGAAGATGTAGTAGGTGGGTTTGCTATACTTGTATCAGAAAATGATGGAGTTAATCCCATAATTAGAACTGATTTAGTAGGAAAACATAATGTTGGAACAGGATCTTCTCCTCAGGCAGTTATGACAGCACTTATAACATCAGGTCTTGATAGAGCAAACTTAAAAATAACAGATGTAGATGTATTCTCTGTTGAAATGCAAAATCCAGATATAACAAAACCAGCAGGAGCAGGAGATGTACCAGAAGCTAATTATAAAATGATAGGGGCACTTGCTGTTAAGCGTGGAGATATGGAAAAGAAAGATTTAAAAGAATTTGTAGCTAATAAAGGCTTGCCAGGATGGGCACCAACGCAAGGACATATACCATCAGGTGCTCCGTATATAGGGTTTGCAATAGATGATTTAAGTACTGGGGACAAAAATAGAGCTATGATAGTTGGAAAAGGAAGTTTATTCTTAGGAAGAATGACTAACTTGTTTGATGGGGTATCATTTGTAATAGAAAGAAACAACGGAGTAAGTGAAGAGGCTAACACAGTATCTAAGGAAGAAATAAAGAAAATAATAGCGCAGTCTCTTAAAAAATTAGCACTAGATATGATAGAGGAATAGGAGGAAAATATTATGGCTAAAAAGATAATAGGTGAAACTCTCCTAGAAATTGCTAATGCAATAGAAAGTGGGCAATTTACAAAAAAAATAAAAATAGGTTTAACTACACTTGGAAGTGAACACGGAGTAGATAACTTAGTGAATGGAGCAAAGTTTGCTAAATCTAACTTATTTGATATAGTTTTAATAGGACCTAAAGTAGAAACTGACCTTGAGGTTGTTGAAGTTAAT
This sequence comes from uncultured Peptostreptococcaceae bacterium, assembly GCA_947072565.1. Taxonomy (GTDB): domain Bacteria; phylum Bacillota; class Clostridia; order Peptostreptococcales; family Peptostreptococcaceae; genus Romboutsia_D. Next base: position 30,676 of record CAMTIM010000034.1, read on the forward strand.
GATGAAAAAGAAATGCATACAAAAATGGAAGAATTATTGGATAGTGGTTATATAGATTCTTGTGTAACTATGCACTATAATTTTCCCATAGGTGTATCTACAGTTGGTAGAGTAATAACACCAGGTAGAGGAAAAGAAATGATACTAGCAACAACAACAGGAACTAGTGCAACTAATAGAATAGAGGCGATGGTTAGAAATGCTATCTATGGAATTGCAACAGCTAAAAGTATAGGAATAAAGACTCCTAAGGTTGGAATTTTAAATGTTGATGGAGCTAGACAAGTTGAAAAATGTTTAAATGAACTAAAAGACAATGGATATGACTTAGAGTTTGCAGAATCTGTAAGAGCAGATGGTGGATGTGTAATGAGAGGCAATGACTTATTAGTAGGAGCTCCAGATGTTATGGTTTGTGATACTTTAAGTGGTAATATATTTATGAAGGTATTTTCTTCATTTACAAGTGGAGGAGACTATGAATCTATTGGATATGGATATGGACCTGGAGTAGGTGAGGATTATAATAGAAAAATACTTATATTATCAAGAGCTTCAGGAAGCCCTGTAGTTTCAAATGCTTTGAAATATGCGTATGATGTAGCAAAAGGGAATGTTAGTGAAATTGCTAAAGAGGAATTTATAAATGCTAAAAAATCTAAGTTTGATACTATAATGCAAAATGTTACTAAAAAAGAAGTAAAGATTAGTGAAGATGTTAAAATGCCAGATAAACAAGTTGTTACAACTCAAATATCTGGAGTTGATATAATGGACTTAGAAGATGCAGTTAAAGAATTATGGAAAAATGGAGTGTATGCAGAAAGTGGAATGGGATGCACGGGACCTATAGTTTTAGTAAATGATACTAAAGGTGAAGTTGCAGTAGAAATGCTATTAAAAGCTGGATATACTGCTAAATAAAAAAAGTATTTGTTGAATAAAATACAAGGGTAATATATACTTATAGGAAATAATTAATATAATTACCTGTATATTTTTGATAATATGGATCAAACGTTTCTACCAAGCTGCCGTAAATTGCTTGACTACAGGAGTTTATAAGGTATCGTTTGAATACAGTAATACTATTTAAATATATACTTTTAATTTGACTTACAAACTCCTGTCTAGAAATAGACAGGAGTTTTTTAATACATGAAAATGGAGGGTATTATAAATGAAATCATTACAAGATAAAATATTAAAAGAAGGTTGTGTTTTAGGAAATGATATATTGAAAGTAGATAACTTTTTAAATCATCAATTAGATGTAGCATTTCTAAATGAAATAGGTAAGGAATTTAAAAATAGATTTGAAAATAAAAAAATAGATAAAATACTTACAATAGAGGCATCTGGAATAGCTATAGCATCTATTGCATCACAACATTTTGGAAATGTTCCAGTAGTTTTTGCTAAAAAGGCAGAATCTAAAAATTTAGATAAAGATGTTTATGAAACTAAGGTATATTCTTTTACTAAAGCTAAAGAATACAGTGTTAAGGTATCTAAAAAATATCTAAATGAAGGTGAAAATATATTAGTTTTAGATGATTTTTTAGCTAATGGGAGAGCTGCACTTGGGCTTAAAGATTTAGTAGACCAAGCTAATGCAAATTTAGTTGGGGTTGGAATAGTAATAGAAAAAGGATTCCAAGACGGAAGAGCGCTTCTAGAAGATCAAGGAGTTAAACTAGAATCATTAGCAATACTAGATTCAATAGAAAATGGAACTATAAAATTCAGATAATAAAATACATGTATCTTTAAAGTGTAAAGATACATGTATTTTTATGTATAAATAACCTTAATATAGAGGAATATTGTATTTTATGTAGAATAAAGTTATAAATAAACAAATAAAAAAGTTAAATAATAAACTAACATGAAAATAATTATGTAATATGGTATAGTAATAATCTAAGTTATATAACTTTTTTATTAATAATTTAATAAGCATAAGCAAACACTAACCAGTGTTAGACAATAAAATAATTTATAATTACATAAAATAATTAAACTAGAGGAGATTTATAAAATGAGATTTTTTATAGACACAGCAAATATAGAAGAAATAAAAGAAGCAAATGATTTAGGTGTTATATGTGGAGTAACTACAAATCCATCTTTAATAGCTAAAGAAGGAAGAGATTTTATAGAAGTAGTTAAAGAAATAACTGAAATAGTAGATGGACCAATAAGTGCAGAAGTAATAAGTTTAAATCATGAAGGAATGGTAGCTGAAGCTGCTAAATTAGCTCAAATACATAAAAACATAGTTATAAAATTACCTATGACAGCTGAAGGATTAAAAGCTACTAAAATATTATCAGCAAAAGGTGTAAAAACTAATGTAACTTTAATATTCTCTTCAGGACAAGCACTTTTAGCTGCAAGAGCTGGAGCAACTTATGTAAGTCCATTTGTAGGAAGACTTGATGATATAGGACAAAATGGATTAGAATTAATAGAAGAAATAGCAGATATATTTAATGTAAATGGTATAGAAACTCAAATAATAGTTGCAAGTGTAAGAAACCCAATACATGTAGCACAAGCTGCTAGAATAGGTGCAGATATAGCTACAGTACCACTTAAAGTTATAAACCAAATGATTAAACATCCTTTAACAGATAAAGGAATAGAAAACTTCATAAAAGACTGGGAAGGTGCTTCATTAAAATTATAATGAGCATTTATTAGTTTGATATAAAGGTATAGGCAAAATTGTCTATGCCTTTTTTGTGGTAAAATAAAGATAGATGTATAATAGGGGGAATAAATTTGAAAAAAATTATAATAATTGAAGATGATGAAAAAATAAGAAAAGAACTAAGAAATTTTTTAGTTAACTATAATTATGAAGTAATAGTATTATCAGACTTTGAAACTATAATAGAAGATACACTAAACCAGCAAGGGCATTTATTACTGTTAGATATAAACTTGCCTATATATGATGGATACTATATATGTAGAGAAATTAGAAAAAAATCAGATATACCAATAATAGTAGTAACAAGTAGAGATACGGAAATGGACGAACTTATGAGCATGAATTTAGGTGCTGATGATTTTATAACAAAGCCATATAACACTCAAATATTGCTTGCTCATATAAATTCTATATTAAAAAGAATGTATAGCAAAGCATCTATAGAAATTCTTAAATATAAAAAATTAGATTTAGATTTAACAAAAAATAGTATTTGCTTTGATAATAAGGAATTAGATTTAACAAAAAATGAATTTAGAATACTTAATTGTTTAATGAAACATCAAGGTAAAATAGTGTCAAGGGGAGACTTAATGGATTATTTATGGGATTTAGATTTGTTTGTAGATGATAATACCTTAACTGTTAATATAAATAGACTTAGAAAAAAATTAGAACTAGTTGATTGTAAAGGCTATATACAAACTAAAAGGGGGCTAGGCTATATAATGCCATAACTATGAATTTTAAAAATTATATAAAAGATAAACAAATATCTATAATTTTAAGATTGGTATTTTTAGTATTTATAATTTATATATTAAGTTTACTCCGAGTAGAAAATATAACTATAAACTTTATACTGATATTATGGATAGTGCTAACCACTATAGAAATGACGTATGAATATATAAAAAAAGCTAGTTATTATAATAAAGTTGCTAATATCTTAAAAGAAATAGATAAAAAATATTTATTACCAGTTTTAATAGATGAACCAAATTTTTTAGAAGGTAAAATATTTTATGAACTACTACGTATTACAGATAAAAGTATGAATGAAGAGGTAAATACATATATACATTCTCAAGAGGAGTATCAAGAATACATAGATATGTGGGTTCATGAAATAAAAACCCCAATATCATCAAGCAAACTAATAATAGAAAATAATAAAAATGAACAAACCCTAAGTTTGTTAGAAGAGTTAGAGAAAATTGAAGACTTTATAGAACAAGTTTTATATTATTCAAAGGGAAATGAATTAGAAAAAGACTATATTATAAAGAAAATTAATTTGAGAAAATGTGTAAACAACGTAATAAAAAGAAATAAAAAATTAATAAGACAAAAAAATATAGCAATAGAAATAGTAGATTTTGAAAATGAAATTTACTGCGATAGTAAATGGTTAGAGTTTATATTGAATCAAATAATATCAAATTCTATAAAGTACATAAGAAATATAAATGAAAAATCAAAAACCAAAAGAAGTAAAATTAAGATATACACTAACCAAAATGAAAATGATATAGAACTATTTATAGAGGACAATGGAATTGGAATAGATAAGAAGGATTTAAAAAAGGTTTTTGAAAAAGGATTCACAGGTATAAATGGTAGGAAATTACAAAAATCTACTGGGATGGGACTTTATATTTCTAAAAAATTAAGTGATAAAATGTATCTAGGGTTGAGCATAGAATCTACAATAGGCGAAAAAACAATAGTTAAAATTAAATTTCCAAAAAATAATATGACAAACATATAACTAAAACTTACATTATCGTAAGTTTAGTGTAAGGTTTAGCTATTAATTAAAACCTCTAATACCTATAAAATATAAGTATAAAAACAAATATGGAGGTAGAGTATGAATACAGTTCTTAAAGTAAATAATATAGAAAAATATTATGGGAATAAAAAAAATCTAACTAAGGCAATAAATAATATATCCTTTGAAGTTGAAAAAGGCGAGTTTGTTGGAATAATGGGGCCTAGTGGAAGTGGAAAGACAACTATCTTAAACTGCATATCAACAATAGATAAAGTAACAACCGGTTCTATTAAAATAGAGGACAAAGATATAACAACTTTATCTAGAAAAAATATAGAAAAATTCAGAAGAGAACATTTAGGATTTATATTTCAGGACTTTAATTTATTAGACACATTAACAGTATATGAGAATATATCATTAGCATTATCTGTAATAGGAGTAAAAGGAAATGAAATAGACCAAAGAGTAAAAACAGTAGCTAATAACTTAGGTATATCAGATATACTAAGTAAGTTTCCTTGTGAAATATCAGGGGGTCAAAAGCAAAGAGTAGCATCAGCAAGAGCAATAATAACCAATCCATCTTTAATACTTGCAGATGAACCAACTGGATCTCTTGATTCTAAATCAGCAAGAGTGTTGCTTGAAAGTTTAGTTAGTTTAAATAAAAGTATGAACTCTACTATAATGATGGTAACTCATGATGCTTTTACAGCAAGTTATTGTAAAAGGATATTATTTATAAAAGATGGAAAGATTTTCAATGAACTTATAAGAGGAAATGACTATAGAAAAGAGTTCTTCAAAAGAATAATAGAAGTAGTTACGCTTCTTGGAGGTGACTCTGAGAATGTTATTTAAGTTATCATATAGAAATGTAAAAAGAAGTATGAAAGATTATAGTATATATTTTTTTACTTTAGCATTAGGGGTTTGTATATTCTACATATTTAACTCATTAGAATCTCAAACAATAATGATGGATTTGTCACAAAGTAAAAAATCATATGTAGAGTTAATATCAAAAACTATATCTGCTGTATCTGTTTTTGTATCTTTTGTTTTGGGATTTTTAGTTATATATGCAAATAACTTTATTATAAAAAGAAGAAATAAAGAATTTGGAATTTATATGACTTTAGGGATTAGCAAAAATAAAATATCATTTATGCTGTTTTATGAAACATTAATAATAGGAATTTTATCCTTAGTAGTTGGAATATTTATAGGTACATTTTTATCCCAAGGGCTCGCAAGCGTGACAGCCAGTATGTTTGAAGTGAACATGAATAAATATCAATTTGTATTTTCAAAAGAGTCTGCTTTCAAAAGTATACTTTACTTTGGAATAACATTTGCAATAGTAATGCTTTTAAATTTTAAGGTTCTATCTAAATACAATTTGATAGATTTAATAAATAGTGGAAAGAACAATGAAAAACTAAAAACAAATAATTTGATTTTATCTGTATTTTTGTTTGTAATATCAATAATATGTCTAAGTATTGCTTATAAATTTATATTAGAAAACCAATTAATTGACATATCAAATAACAAATTCAAAATTTCTATAGCTTTAGGTATACTTGGAACTTTACTATTCTTTAGAGCTTTAGCAGGATTTTTGATAAAAGCTACTCAGAGTAGTAAAAATTATTATTTGAAAAACCTTAATGCATTTACCCTTAGACAATTAAACAGTAAAATAAACACTCATTATATATCTTTGAGCGTTATATGCATAATGTTATTTGTAGCAATAGGCATGTCTTCATCAGCAATTAGTATAAAAAATGCTATTGAAGAGGCATCAAAATTTCAAACACCATATGATATGACAATTACAAAAGATTTAAATGATGAGAAAGATGTAAATGATGAGAAAGATGTAAATGATAAAGATTTGAGTGAAAGCTTAAAAGGTTTAGGTATGGATATAAATAAATATAGTGATGAGTTTGTAAACTATGATTTATACGATTCAAAAGTTGAATTTTCAAACATGTTTAAAGATACAAGTGACAATATTTTAAAAGAACAAGTGAAAATTTTGAAAAAGTTTAATAATCCTATAATGAAATTATCTTCTTATAATAAATTAAGAGAAATGCAAGGAAAAGAAAAAGTACAAATGAAAGAAAAAGAAGTTATTTTATTGACAGATATGGATCAATTAAAACCTGCAATTGAAGAATATATAAAAGAAAATGACAATATAAAAATAGGTAAGAAAGATTTTAAAATCTGTAAAGATTATGAATACATGCCTATAGAAACAGGACCGATGGGTATGAACTTTGTAGTATTTATAATTGATGATAAATGTGTTGAAAATTTTAATGAAATAAGAAATTATTTAAGCTTGAATTATAATGGAAATAAAGAAGATATAGAGCATAAGATAGTGAATGAATTTGAAAATTTAGAAAAAGGCTCAAAACAGTATAATGAATTAGAGGTAAAACCATTTAGTAGAACTATGGCTTTTGAAAATAATATGGCAATATCAAGCATGTTTTTGTATGTAGGAATTTATATAGGGATAGTATTTTTAATATCAAGTGCAGCAGTACTTGCTCTTAGTCAATTATCAGGAGCTAATGAAAGTTTGGGTAGATATAAGGTATTAAAAAAACTGGGAGTAAGTACTATTATGATAAATAAATCTATATTTATACAAGTTTTATTATATTTTATTCTTCCTATATCTTTAGCTTTAGTTCATAGTATTTTTGGGATAAAAGTGGCAAACAATGTTGTAGCGGTATTTGGAGATTATGATACGGTAGGAAATAATATATTTGTAATAGGAACTATATTATTAGTTTATACAGTTTATTTTGTAATGACTTACAAAAATTATAAAAGAATAGTAAATAAATAAAAAATAAAACATCCAATTGGATGTTTTATTTTTTATTTATTAAAGTCTAAGAAGCTATTTTAGCAGATTCTCCATAATACATAGATTTATCTAACTCGCCTTCCATATTACTAACAACTAATGTACAAGCACAATCCCCCATAACATTAACAGTAGTTCTAGCCATATCTAAAAGTCTATCAACACCCATTATTAAACCAATTCCCTCAATAGGAAGTCCCACAGAAGTTAATACCATAGATAAAGTTATCATACCAACTCCTGGAACACCAGCAGTACCAACAGATGCTAAAGTAGCTGTTAAAATAATTGTAAGTAATTCATTTATACTTAAGTCAATACCGTACACTTGAGATATAAATATACAAGCAACACCTTGCATTATAGCAGTACCATCCATATTAACGGTAGCGCCTAATGGAAGTGTAAATGAAGCAACAGAATTATCAACTCCTAATTCTTCCATAGTCTCAATAGTTAAAGGAAGAGCAGCGTTACTTGAAGCAGTAGAGAATGTTACAGCAGCTACACTTGCGAATTTCTTAAAGAAAGGTTTTAACTTAAGACCAGTAGAAAGTTTAACCATACCTGAATAAACTATCAATGCTTGTAAAACTAAAGCAAAAGATACACAAAACATATACTTAAGTAATGAGAATATAGCATCAAACCCAGTTGTAGCAAAAGTATTCGTTATTAAAGCAAATACACCATAAGGAGCTAATAGCATTATTATACTAACCATCTTCATACATATTTCATTAGCACATTCAAATAAGTTTTTTATTGGTTGTGCTTTTTCACCAACAACACTAATAGATATACCAAGTAATAAAGAGAATATAATTATTTGAAGCATATCACCACTTGCTAATGATTGAATCGGGTTTGATGGTATCATTGCAAGAATTATTTCTACAAATGACTTACTTTCACCTATAGTTGGTGCTTGAGTCATTAAACTAGACATATCAAGTCCAACACCTGGATTTACTAATTTACCAACTAGAAGAGCTAAAGTTATTGCAACAGCAGTAGTTATTAGATAAAATCCTAAAGTTTTAACTCCTATTCTGCTAAGTTTTTTAACATCTCCCATAGAAGAAGAACCACATACTAATGAAACAAATACTAATGGTACTACTAACATTTTTATAGCGTTTATAAAGCCACTTCCCATGATTTTTAATGCTCCATCTAATAAGATTGCATTTTTAAAGGTACTCTCAGGAAGGCATTTTAATGTTATTCCTAAAATCGCTCCTAGAAGTATTCCTATAAAGATTTTACTAGTTAGTCCTAATTTTTTTTTCATATACCCACCTCGAATTAAAATGTTGTTATTTAATATTTAAATAATAACATGGAAATAACACAAAATGCAAGAATAAAAAACAAACTTGCATTTTGTATGAAAAATAAATGATATTGATTTTGCTAAAAATATTAATTTAGTATTGTATTTTAAACGTAAATCTTAATAAATCGATGTTTGTGCACGACTAATGCTTAACAAAATAAATGAAATTTAAAATGAAATAAAATCATTTTGAAATTAATTCTTCAAATTAAAGCAAAAGAGTAACATCGCTGTAACTTAGTTTACGAATTTGTAATCTAAAGTAACAGTGGTGTAACTGTTATATGTAACCCCTATATGATAATATTAAGTCATAGAAAAGATAAAGCAACATAGTATATAAAAGTAAATGAAATTATACATAAATATAACTAGTAGAGGATGGGATGAACATGAAAAGAGCAATAAAAACATTATCAGTATTATGTGGAGGATTATTATTTATAAGTCCTATTACAAGCACAATATTTGCACAAGGAACAAACGATAAACCAGAATCAGCATTAGTTGAAAATATAGATAAAACTACGAATAAACAAACAATGCCAAATAATGATTTAAAAGTTGATAGAGCAAATAAAGAAGAAGTAGTAAAACCAAATATAACAAAAACTGAAGTTAATACTCAAGTTAAAAATGAGACAACAAAATTAGAAACAAAAAATGAAATAGTAAAACCACAAGTAAAAGAAGAAGTAAAAAATGAAGTAGTAAAACCAGAAATAAAAGAAGAAACAATAAAAAATGAAGTAACTAAGAAAGAAGAAACACCGGTTGTTGAAAATAATAAAAAAGAAGAAACAGTAAAACAAAATAGTGTTAAAGTTATAGATGTGTTAAGTCAACAACAAGCAAAAGAATTATTACAAATGTACAAAAAAGATGCGAATTTTGCATACCAAGGTGACGAAAATACATTTAACGTAATAGCTCAAAGAGGATTAAGTGGATATGTATTTTTACCAGACTATGATACAGACTTAGGATTTTTCGTTGATAAAAATACTGCAAATATCTACTACTTCCATCCAAGTGGATATCTTGAATTAGCTTTATAAAATGATTGAAATAATATAAAGAATGAACTCTAAAAATTAGAGTTCATTTTTTTATTTACATAAATAAATTAATTTAGAAATTATTATATTAATAAAGTTATAAAATAGCCATCCGTATAATTAGAATAATAAACTATTCGAGGTGAGAAAAAATGATTGATAGAATGCAATTATTAGAAATGACATCTAAACTATCGGCAGGAAACACAAGTAATTGTGAATGTAAATCTGATAGCGGTGTTTTTGATATGATAATGATAAGCTTATTAAAAGCAATTGCGAAGAACAATGCAAATAATACTGTAAATATAAATATTATAAATCAAGAAAACAAAAAAGATAATGAAGAACTAAGTTTAAAGACACAAAACAGTATTCAAAATTCAAATAAAATACAGTCAACATCAAAAAATCCTGATACTAACAAAAGGATAGATGAAGCTGTCAGTATAGCATCTAAAAAATATGGAGTAGATGAAAATTTAATAAAATCTATAATAAAGGTTGAATCAAACTTTAATCCTAACTGTGTATCTTCAGCAGGAGCAAAAGGATTGATGCAACTTATGCCTGAAAATTGTAGAGATTTAAATGTTAAAGATCCACTTAATATAGAGCAAAATATAGATGGTGGAACAAGACACATAAAAGAATATTTAGATAAATACAATGGAGATGTAGAGATGGCACTTATGGCCTACAATGGTGGACCAACTAGAATGGCAAAAAGAGGGGTTAAATCTATGGAACATATATACAAAATGCCAAGAGAAACACAAAACTATGTTCCAAAGGTAATGAAATATTATAGAGCATAAAATAGTTAAAAGAATAATATAAAAAAATATTCGATTGAATACTTTTTTATATTATTTTAAGCATGACTAATAATTTATTTTTTAATAAAGTAAACTTTTTTTTATCTACTGGAATTGTTTTAGAATTTATAATAACGGAATTTGTATTTAACTTACCTATTTTTTTTATATTAATTAAATAATTATGATGGCATCTGAAAAATGTAGAAGGACATAGACTTTTTTCTAATATATCAATGTTATTAGGAATTTCAATAAAGGTATTAGTAGTATAAGCAATACAATTTTTACCTATAGATTCTATAAATAGAATTGATACTGAAGATAATCCATTTAATAAATGAAGTGTGTTGTTATGAAATTGTATTTTTTTTATATGGTTATCTGTATTCATCAAATAATCAAGACAATCTAAAAGTTCTTCTTCAAAAGCTGAGTATTTTAAAGGTTTTAGAATACATCTAAAATCTTTTAGATAAAACCCGTTAAGAACAAAATCTATTAATTCAGGTATGAATATTATTTGAATATCATTGTATAAAGATTTAAACTTTTTATAAATATTAAATGCATATTGTTTACTATTTAAATTAACACTAAGTAATAAAATATCTATATTTAAAGGGGGCTTATTAGTTAAATCATTAAAAGATTTAAACTTAGAAAGCTTATAGTTAAAGTCATGAGAAGAAGAAAAGTTCATCAAATAACCATCCAAAGTATTTACTTGATTAGGTGTATCACAACATATAGTTAAATTAAGCATAGCATCTCCTTAAAAAAATCGAATCATAGCAAATATCATTAAAATTTTTAAAATTGAAAATTATACCTAAAATATATAATTCTCCAATAATTTAAAGAGTCCTTCAATAAACATCGCTATATGTAGGATTATGGATATATAATTAAAAATAT
>CAMTIM010000035.1 GCA_947072565.1 uncultured Peptostreptococcaceae bacterium
ATATGTAAGTGTTAATTAACTTTATATATAAAAGTATTTACAACACAATTAAAACTGTGCATGAAATTAAAATAAATTTTTCATGTACAGTTTTTGTTTTTAGAGAAAAAAATTTTAGACTTTTTCACCACCTACAGTTAATAGAACAATACCTTTAAGCATTCAAAAGAGGTTATAAAATACCATTAAAAATTAAAGATAAAATACATAGTATAAAAAAATAATAATGATATTTGTTGACAACTATAGCTGTCATAGATTATAGTTAATTATGACAAATATAATTGTCATTATGACAATGTAAATAGTCAGGAGGGGTTATATGCCATTAAACAATCGTTTAAAAGAATATCGAGCTAAGATTAATGTAAATCAGACGGAGATGGGGAGTTTGGCTGGAGTGTCTAGGCAGACAATAAGCCAAATTGAACGAGGGGACTATTCTCCTTCAGTAACTTTAGCATTAAAAATAGCAAAGATTTTCAATGCAAGTGTGGAAGATATTTTTAGTTATGAGGAGGATGATGTTAATGAATAACAGTCATGTAGATGAAATCAAAAAAGAAGATAGGAAAGCTTTTAAAGGTTTTGCTATTATGTTAGCAATAATTTTAATTGCTGAAAAAATTTTATTTGGTATGTTTGATAATTTAAAACAAGCCTTTGGAGAGAGTGTACCTAGTTTGCTAATAAATACATTAGAGGTAATTACTCCATTTGCAAGTCTTGTACTTTCTATATTAGTAATAATAATAAGTAAAATAGTTTACACTAATTTAAAAAAAGAATATGATTTATGGAAACAAAGAAATGAAGATGACGATATAATAGATAAAATAGAAGAAAAATTATCTTATTTAATTTTCCTTACTTCTGTAAATATAATTTTTGGAATGTTCTTCGTAGGAATAGGAAGTATGTTACTACCTTTTGATGATGTAAATGGTAATCTTAGCAATATAAAATATCTTTGCTTCTTAATAGGAATGATACTATGCGTTACTTCTTCTATATTAATTCAAAAGAAAATAGTTGATTTACAAAAAGAAATTAACCCTTTACTAAAAGGCAGTATATATGATATGAATTTTTCTAAAAAATGGTTAGATAGCTGTGATGAATCTATAAAATTAGGAATCTATAAAAGTTCTTATAAAGCTTACAAATCTGTATCTAGAACATGTATGATACTTTCCCTATTCTGTATTGTAGGACATGATTTATGGGATTTTGGTATTATGCCTATGGTAATAGTAATAATTATATGGCTAGTTCAAACAATTTCTTATTGTATTGAATCGATTAAAGACTCAAAAGTAAAGTAATACATATTAGTGTTTGAAATATATATAACCACACCTTAGTATTTTTAATACATCTATTTCTAAGGTGTGGTTATTTTATAACTTATTTTAAATTTCTTCATAATGGTTTAGTATATTTTTTATTTTTTTATAAATAATGTGTTTTAATGATTGTGGTTTTACTGACTTAACATAAGTGCCATATCTAAGAAAATAATTAGATATAAAATCTTCCTCACCTATATTATAAACCCCCTTTATAATAGTATTTTTTCCTAATTCTATCTTCATAGAAGGATAATGTTCCTTATAAAAAATGTCTGCTGCATTATCTGATATTTCTACCTCGAATTTAATACTTTTATCAGATTGGTAAAATTCTAAGGACGAGTTTATTACTTTTTCTATTGGAAATTCTAATCTATCATTAGTAAATTGTAAAGAAGTTATTTTATCACATCTAAAAACTTTATATTTATTACTATTAAGTTCTATTCCATTAGCATACCATTGTCCAAATTTAGATGAAATTTTAAAAAACTGAATATGGTAATCTACATGTTTACTATTTTTAAAATACTCAATCTTACAACTAACCTCATTAATAATACTTTCTAAAATCTTATCTAAGAATTGACTAATATTATTATGCTTTGATGATTCAAATTCCAAAACAGTTTTCATCTTATTAATTTCTTTTATTTGTTCTACTGATAGACAGTTTTCAAATTTTTCATTTAGTTTATCGATACTTAAATGAAAAGGAGTAGACTGATAGGATTTTAATGTTAGCATTGCAAAATATAGAGCATATACTTCATCTATTGTAAATATAATAGGTGACAATAATCTATTTTTCAATATAACATATCTTCCGTATCTACCTTGCTCTGCGTAAATAGGCATTCCCAATTCTTCTAGTGAACTAATATCACGTAAAGCTGTACTCTTTGAAATATTATATTTATTCATTAAATCACTTAAATTAAAATAGTCTAAGTCATTTAGATACATTATCATATGATTTAATCTTTCTGATTTTTTCATATAGACTCCTTCTAAAAAATTCTCGATTAAAGGTTTCATATTTTGACACCTTTAAGTATTATAATCTATTTATGTCAATAATATAATAATTGATTAATAATTTATTAAATAAAAGGAGATTAAAATTATGAGTACAACACTAGAAGTTGCTATTTTTCTTTCTATGAATGGAAACGCACAAAATGCTATAGATTTTTACAAGAAGCATCTTAATGCAGAGCAATTAATGAAAGTAACATATACAGACATGGTAAAAATGGGAGATAAATCGATAGAGATTAATGATAAAAACAAAAACTATATAAGTCATTCAATCTTAAAAATAGGTAAAACTAAAATTATGATTGCAGAGAATACCATGGATACTAATGAAAAATATAAAGTAGGTAATAATTTTTCTCTATGCATCCAAAGTGCTGACTTAGAGGAAATCCAACAATTTTACAATAGTTTAATTTCAGATGAAAAGGTTAGGATAATTATATCATTAGCTAGTAATGTTTTTAGTAAAGCATATGGAATTGTTGAAGATCCTTTTGGTGTTCAAATTCAACTAATGTTTGATGATAGATTAAAGTAAAATTATCTGTATTCGTTTTATATAATACTTGTGAATTTTAGTATATTGTTTAAGGCTAGTTAAATAAGTCTACCTAGCCTTAAAATAAAAAGAGTAAGTTGTGATTATTTATATAAATAATCACAACTTACTCTTTTTTACTTAGATATTATTTTAGAATTATAATTATACATCATAGACAGTTTTCACTGTACCTCGCAATAGTTTCATATATATTCGGTCACTAGGGAGATAAGTCTGAGCTGTCGGGAGCGACCCTAAGCTTCTTACCCCAGTACAAAGTACCATGCCCTACATGAGAATGATTACTCATAAATTTCACCTAACTTTCAGAAGTATAAATCTCGTCTGCTTTGTCATAAGGCTACTTTAACATAGTTCTTGTGTTATACGCAGATTTCTCTGTTTCAAGACAAATGGCTTTGTTTGGTATTTCCAATGTCATATAAGCTACCACACTTATACCCCGTTGGATTATTCCTCACTGAGTCGTCTATTGCAGCCACCACAAGGCTATTACTTTTATATGCACTAAAGCTTGGCAAACTGACTTATTCTTTTGGCTTTTACCATTCATTATGATTTTCACAAATCATAAAAGGCATAGAATTTTCAAAGTATCCTTATCAATTCACCCCGGTACCATCAGCTCTCAGCAGGTTGTCATTCATCTTCACTGAGTTTCTATGATGCATAACTATAACTCCAAAAATTACATAATATAGTATATAATATTTTATTAATATATACAAGGAATTTTATGGATTAATAAAATGTTTTGAAGCAACCTATTTTAGATAAATTTAAAAACTACACTTGCATTACGAGGTATTATAGATTAGTATATAAATATAACTACCTCGCATAATGAGGTATAGCGAAAAAGGAGGTGATACTATGGAATTAAATAAAGAAGTTTTAAAAGGGCATATAGATACTTTGATTTTATCTATTTTAGATGAAAAAGATTCATATGGATATGAAATAGCAAAAATAGTTAGGGAGAAAACAACATTTAATTTAAAAGATGGAACAATGTATGTATCGCTTAAAAGACTTGAATCTAAGGGGTCAATAAAATCTTATTGGGGTGACGAGCAAGGCGCAGGAAGTAGACGAAAGTACTACAATATAACAGATGAAGGAAAAACAGATTTAGGTATAAAGATTAAAGAATGGGACTTTGTACAAAACATAATGAACCAATTTTTAGAGGGGAGACGATAAACTATGAAAAAAATTGATGAATATTTAAATTCGTTATATACAAATGATAAAAGTAAGGAAGTTAAAGAATTAAAAGAAGAACTAAGGGGGCATTTACAAACATCAGTTCATGAATTTATTGCTAATGGGTATTCAGAGGAAGAAGCTCAAATTGAAGCTATAAATCAGTTTGATGATGGAACTGATATGTTAAAGGATTTACATAAAGCTCTTAATGAAAGTAAAAAGGACAATGAAAAATTAAATAGAAGATTTATAAATATTTTTAGAAATATTTTTGTTGTATCACTAATATTAGGTCTTGCAACTATGGTTTATGGTGATAGATTAATTGATGAAATAGAGTATATACCAGTTAGGCTAGGTTCAGAAGTTGCTATAATTGAATATGACAAAAACATAAATAAGCCAGAAACATATAAAAATCAAATTGAAAAAGTATTAAAAGATAAAGAATTTAAGTATGTAAGATATTTTAAGATTATTCCAGATCCTGATAAAAAACCTGTTTATACTTATAGTGATAATTCAAATCAAACTCATTCTCTAGCTATGAGAGGGGATAACATAGGGGTTCCAAATAAAGATGGTAAATGGGGACGTTATGAAGTTAAATTAGATTATAGCCCTGTATTAAGAGTTAGTAGTGTTTTTAATGGTATTTCATATGTAGGAATAATTTCTTTGGTAGTTTATATAGTTTTATTAGTAAGATTTAAAATTAAATTTAAAAAACATTTAATATATAAACAAGCTTAGTATATAATCAAAACTGTATATGAAATTAAAACAAATTTTTTATGTACAGTTTTGATTTTTAAAGAGACCTATTTATAGGTCATTTTTTATTCGCTAAAGATCAAGGCGTACAACTTAGTTAAGCATTTCGTGTTTCTGTTTAGTATTTGCAATATAATCCAATCAGATATATAATATATTCAAAAGTATGCAATTGTTATAAATTAGTTTGAAATTTTATATATTATCAATCTAATTATAGGGGGGCAAATTGTAAATGTTAACGATTTTTTTAGGGGTTTTTATGTATTTTATGGGTTCAATTTGTAAGTATTTACATGATGATTATAAACAATATCCAAATATACACGCAGGTTATAAAATTGGTTGTGCAATGAAGGATAAAGAAACTTGGGAAGAAGCAAATATATATATTTATAAGGCTTGTAAAATGTCTTTAATATTTTCTATAAGTTTCGTTGTATTAACGAATTTAATAGATTTTAAACTTCCAAATTTAGTTTATACCGTAGCAACAATACTGATTTTATGTGGACCTATAGTTTTAACTGAAATTCATCTACATAAGTTTAATAAATGTAGAGGGGGGAAATAATTAACAATATTAATTAGTCAAAATACATATGATAACAATAAATATACATAAAACTAAGGAGCAGACATGATAGAGATAATAGGAATGAGCGTAGAAGATGCAAAAGCTATACAAAGATGTGGGGCAGACAGAATAGAACTTGTAAGTGCATTAACTGAAGGTGGACTTACACCAAGTTTTGGACTTATAGAGAGCGTGGTTAAAAGTGTTAACATACCTGTAAACGTTATGGTAAGACATCATTCAAAAAGCTTTGTTTATAGTGAAGAAGATATAGCTATAATGGAAAAAGATATAGAAATAGTTAAAAGCCTTGGAGCTAATGGTGTTGTATTTGGAAGCCTTGATATTAACAACAACATAGATGAAAAAAGTTTGAAAAGACTTTTAGATAAATGCATAGGCCTAGATGTAACTTTTCATAAAGCAATAGATGAGACTAATGTTTTAGATAGTTTAAACACACTTAACAAATACAAAAGTATAACAAACATATTAACATCAGGTGGAAAAGGAAAGATAAAAGATAATTCGAAAATTATTAAAGAGATGATTAATAAATCTGAGCATATAAACATTCTTTTAGGTGGAGGCCTTGGATTTAATAATATAGAAGAAGTTAAAGATACAACTAATGCTACAGATTTCCATTTTGGAACAGCGATAAGAGTTGATAACAATCCTTTTGGGGAAGTTGATGAAGATAAACTTAAAGAATTAGTAAAAATAATAAATAAATAAAGTAGAGCTCTATCTTAGTGTATATATTACAACAACTAAGGTAGAGTTATTTTTATGCGCTTATTAAGAACATATTTATGATATGTAGAGCAATAGTGAAATTATAGAGAAATATATGTTAAAATTTACTATATATGTTAAAATTTTAATTTTTAATTATTATATAAAAATAATATTGATTAGGGGTATAGTAAATGAAATATAAAATACTTGTTATAGATGATGAAGTTAGTATTGTATCACTTTTGAAAGATTTTTTTGAACTTGAAGATTTTTTAGTTTATACAGCTTATGATGGGAAAGATGCTCTAAAGAAGATAGATGTAAATCCAGATATTATATTACTAGATGTGAATATGCCCGAAATGGATGGGATAGAATTATGCACTAAAATAAGAAATTTTGTTAGTTGCCCAATTTTATTTTTAACAGCAAAAGTTGAAGAAAGTGATAGAGTAAAAGGGTTTATGGTAGGTGGAGATGATTATATTCTAAAACCATTTAGTATAGACGAATTAAATGCTAGAGTTAAAGCTCATTTAAGGCGTGAAGAACGTAGATTTACAAAAGAAAAAGTGAAATTTACAAAAGAAATAGTTATTAATTATTCTGACAGAAAAGCTTTCTGTAGAGATAATGAAATAAACTTTACTAAGACAGAATTTGATATTTTAGAGATTTTGAGTATGAATAGTGGACAAATTTTTTCTAAGGAAAATATTTATGAAAAACTTTGGGGCTTTGATAAAGATGGAGATAGCAGTATTATTACTGAACATATAAGAAGGATACGCACGAAGATTACTAAGCATGCTGATGATAAAATTATAGAAACAGTTTGGGGAGTCGGATATAAATGGATTGGATAGATGAGCAGTTATTAAAATTAAAAGAGAAAATAAAGGCACAGTCATTAAGAAAAACCATGAGCTTATACATATGTATAGCTATTATAGCTGTAATAGTTTTATATATATCAACCACAACTTTTTGTGAGGGGTGGAAAAAACTCGTATATGCAAAATATTCAATTGATATAAAAAGCTATACAAAAATTGAGTCACTTGTTAAGTTAGAACTAATAGATAAAGTTATTTTATATGGATCAAGCATTATTAAAGAGTATTCGATAGTTATTTATTCTATAATTGCGATAATAATTACTTCTAATATGTTTTATAAAAACAAAATTAAAGTTCCTATAGATATTTTAAAAGAAGAGGCTAAGAAGATAAGCCGTAATGATTTGAGTTTCTCATGTGCTTACAATAGTGGAGATGAGCTAGGTGAAATATGTGAAGCTTTTGATAAAATGAGAATACAGCTTATTGTTAATAATGAAAATATGTGGAGTATCATGGAGTCACAAAGACAATTAAATTCAGCTTTTGCTCATGATATTAGAACACCTCTTACTGTTATCCAGGGATATACAGATATTTTGCTTAAGTATTACCCAAAAGGAAAAATAACAGAAGAAAAATTATTAGAAAATCTTACATTAATACAGTCTCAATTAACAAGATTAAAAAACTTTTCAGAAACTATGAAAGATATTCAAGATATAGGAGAGATAGAAGTAAATCCAAAGCTTACAGAATTTAATTTATTAGAAAAAAATATAAAAGAAAGTATAGATGGAATTACCCAAAGTAAGGATATTGAAATTAATATATACAACAAATTAAAAAAGGATAAAGGATATTTTGATGAAAGTATTATTTTACAAGTTGTAGATAATTTATTGTCTAATGCTTTATCATTTACAAAAGATAAGATTGATATTATTTCAGAATGGGAAAATGATGTTTTATATATTTACATAAGAGATAACGGGAAAGGTTTTTCAAAGAAGGAATTATATTTTGCATCAAACCCGTATTACAGCAGTAGGGCTGGTATAGATGGTCACTTTGGTATAGGGCTTACAATATGTAAGTCATTATGTGAAAAACATGGAGGAAAACTATCTTTAAATAATAGCACAAATGGTGGGGCTATTATATGTGCAAGTTTTTTTGTAGATAAAAAATAGATAATTATTAGTTAAAATTTACTTGTATTAGAAAATAAAGGATGGGAGAAAGTTATGGAGACAAAAATTATTTTAAAAGATGTAAGTAAATTTTATGGTAAAAAACAAGCATTAAATAATATCAATTTAGAGATAGAAAAAGGAATGTTTGGTTTACTAGGAAGAAATGGGGCAGGAAAAACTACATTAATGAAATCAATAGCAACTCTACTTTCTTTAAGCTCAGGCAACATTACTGTATGTGGTATAAGCGTAAATGAAGGTAGTAAGATAAGGGAAATGATAGGATACTTACCGCAAGACTTTTCAATGTATAGTAATATGTCAGCATATGAAGCTATGGACTATTTGGGGGTACTATCAGGATTAGATAAAAAAGCTAGAAAAGAAAGAATACCAGAGATGTTGTCTAAAGTTAATTTAAATAACAATATGAAAACTAAGGTAAAAGCTATGTCAGGGGGTATGAGAAGAAGACTTGGGATTGCACAAGCTATACTTCATAATCCTAAGGTACTAATAGTAGATGAGCCTACAGCTGGATTAGACCCAGAAGAGAGAGTTCGTTTTCGTAATCTACTTGCTGAAATAGCAGAAGATAGAATAGTTATATTATCAACTCATATAGTTGGAGATATAGAATCTACTTGTGAAAATATTGCAGTAATGGATGAGGGCAAAATAATATTTAAAGGTAGTGTTATAGATCTTTTAGATAAAGCTAAGGGAAATATATATGAAGCGAAAATTTCAAGAGCGGAAATTGAAGATGTAAAGAAAAAATATATAGTTACTAATGTGCTTATGATGTCTACAGATGCTAATGTAAGATTTATTGCTAAGAATAAATCTGATTTGTTTGAGGGAGCAGAAGAAACACTTCCAAATGTTGAAGATGCATATATGTATCTTATGTATACAAGTGGGGGGATGAGATAATGTTTAAGACTTTATTTTTGAAAGAGTGTAAGGAAACATTAAAAAGTATCACTTATTATATATTCTTAGCTTGTATAATTATGTTCTTTGTTACTCAAATGGGAAGCTTTGGAGGGATACCAAAACCTATGCCTAATCAGGAAAGTTATGGGTCTAAATATAGTGATGATAAAAATATAATAATGCAGTCTACTGTTGATAGACTAGCATATGAATTTAGTTCAAATTCATACATAACATATCCTTTAACATTTTATAAAGAAGTAAAACTTAATGATGATGAAATATCTAAAGTTTATAAAATTTTAGAAGATATAACAGGTATAAAAGAAGCTCAACTAATAAAGAAATTTAAAAGTTACCATACTAATACTAAGTATGTTCCAGAAGTTGAGTTTATAAAGGTTAAAGATAATATTACGTTTGAAGAATTTTCAAAATACATAGGTGAAGTAAATGATATTTTAGGTGGATCAAGTTTTTATTTTAATCCTAAACATTTATATCTAAATGCACAGGTTGAGATGACTTATGATGAGGCGCTTAAAGATTATGAAAGTGTTATAAATAATGATAAGATATCAAGAGCTTGTGCAAGAATATTTAGTGATTATATGGGAATTATCTTAGCTATACTTCCAGTATTTTTAGCAGTAACTAGAGTATCAAAAGATAAGAGAGCAAAGGCACAGCAAGTGATTTTTTCTAAGCAGTGTTCATCAGCTACAATTATATTATCAAGATATTTAGCAATTATAGCTATGATAATAATTCCTTTAATTTTAATTAGTATTACGCCAACCTTGCAATCAATTTATTCTGCAAGTAGTAACGGAATAAGTGCAGACTATTTTGCTTTTATAAAAGCTATATTTGGATGGCTTATGCCGACTGTATTAGTTACAGTTTCAATGGGATTTTTATTAACAGAACTTACAAGTGGACCAATTGCAATTTTAGTTCAAGGAATATGGTGGTTTTTAACTATGCTAAGTTGTGGCGTTAATTTAGTTGGGAATGTAGGTATGAAATTAATTCCTAGATTTAATTCTTTCGGGGATTATGGTATATACAAAGAAGTTTTTAATGAACTTGTGATAAATAGAGCTTTATATACTATATTTGGGATAGTATTAATAGTTATAACTATATTTGTGTATGACATAAAAAGAAAGGGGAAATTAAATTTACATGGAAAGATATTTAAAAATAGCTAAAGTAAATTTAAAATTTAATTTATTTCCTCATATGATAGTTGTAATTTGTTTGTGTTTAGTAACACCATTAATTATGGGTGTGAAAAATTTAGATAGTGTAAATACTGCTAAGATATTAGATATGTATATATC
>CAMTIM010000036.1 GCA_947072565.1 uncultured Peptostreptococcaceae bacterium
GCTGTTGCATCTGCATCTGCTGTTGCATCTGAGTCTGCTGTTGCATCTGCATCTGCTGTTGCGTCTGCATCTGATGTTGCATCTGCGTCTGCTGTTGCATCTGCATCTGCTGTTGCATCTGAGTCTGCTGTTGCATCTGCATCTGCTGTTGCGTCTGCATCTGATGTTGCATCTGAGTCTGATGTTGAGTCTGCATCTGCATCTGCATCTGCATCTGCGTCTGCTGTTGCATCTACATCTGCTGTTGCGTCTGCATCTGCTGTTGCGTCTGCATCTGATGTTGCATCTGAGTCTGATGTTGAGTCTGCATCTGCGTCTGCTGTTGCATCTGAGTCTGCTGTTGCATCTGCATCTGATGTTGCATCTGCATCTGCTGTTGCATCTGCTTTTGCACATGCGTCTGCGTCTGCATCTGCTTTTGCTTTTGCGTCTGCATCTACTTTTGCACCTGCGTCTGCATCTGCTTTTGCTTCTAGCTCTTGTCTTCTTTTAGCTTTTCTTTCTTCTAATTCTTGTTTTCTTTTACTTTTATTGTTTAATCTATCAGATTTACTTATTCTTCTCATTTCAATCTTAGGTCTATCATTATACATAATTGTCCTCCTATATATACTTGTCTACATCAATTTGTTACATATAAATCTATAAAAAGCCTTTTTAACTATTAAACAGTCAAAATCTGAGATAATAAATTTATTTTTTAAATATCCATCTTTTTCTTTTACCTTTTTTATTAAATATAATGCTACAAATTTACATATAATCTTTTATATTAAAAAAGGATGATCCCATTTAATATTGAAATCATCCTTTTATTAATTATTTATAAATATAATTTACATATGTTTTTTAGCTTCTATAAACATCTCATTTGCTTTTTGCATATATTCAATAGCCTTTTCTATGTTATCAGCTGTTTCTTCTTTTCCTATTGCTCTAGCTTTTTCTACCCATTCTCTAAATCCTTCTTCATGAGTTTCATTATGGTTTACCCAATGAAGTAATAATATTTTTAAAGTCTTTTCATCTTTGCTTTCATTACTATCTCCATGAGAATGTGGATGAACATGGTCATGTGCATGAACGTGTTCGTGGTCATGATCATCTGCATGGTGGCATACTACTTTATTATTATTAAATAACATTCTTTTTCCCCCATTATTTTATATTAAATTCTTTTTTAATTACTTTTATACTATCCTTTATAAGAAGTGCCAATGGTTTATTTTCTAATCCTACTATTTCTATATTTTCTGGAATAATTGGTAAAAGTATTTTTAAAGCTTCACAATCCACTACAGCTTCACTCATTTTACAAGTTACTTCTCCCATCATAGAATTTGGCATTACTATAGACATAGGCGCTATAACTATATTAGCTTTTTTAACAGATGTTACAATTGCATTTTCACCTGTTGCTCCTTTATTGGCATGGGCTTTCATCATAGAGCTTGTAGCTATCGAGTTTGTCCCTAATGCATATATATCTATGTATGTAGGTAATTCTTCTCTAAGATTAGATACTATCTGAGCTCCTATTCCTCCACCCATTGCATCTATTACTGCGATTATCATATAATTATTCCCCTATTTTATTATTTAGTCATTTGTTATTATTAATTAGATTGCTTCAGATATTATTATCTTATGATCCATCAATCTTATTTCTTTTATTTTTCCATCTACTATCTTTTGTTCACCTAATAAATCCGTTAAATAAACTTTTCCCTCAAACGGATCTACATTTACTACATTCTCCATAACTCTTTCTAATTTATCCTCTTTTAAAATATAAGCTGCTGATTCACACATATTAATCCCCTCCATTAACTTTACCTTTTATATTATTTAGTAAAACGTTTTTAGATATAGTCAAAAAAAGGCTCCTTCAGGTATTTCAATACACTAAAGAAACCTTCATGATTTCAAAATTTTACTATTTATTTATAGTTTGAGTATAGCACTTTATTTTATATAAAGTCAATTATTTTATCGTTTTTTGTTATATTCATTACTGCTATATTTTTCATATAAATTTTTAGCTAGTTCATATTCATAGCTTGTTAAATCTTCTTCTACGAACTCTATATTAAAATGTGATTGTACACCTTTTGCGATATTTTTTTCTAATTCTTTTATATCTATTTTTTTATTTATTTCATTTTCTATTCCACTAGCTTTTTTAGCTGTAAAGTTTATTAATCTTTGTTTTTTTTCTTCATTTTCACTTTTTATAAGCTCAAATAACTTATCAACATCAAAGTCTAATATTATAGAACCGTGCTGTAATATTATTCCATCTTTTCTACTTTGAGCACTTCCTACTACTTTCTTTTTATTTATAGATATTTCATAAGATGCATGTGCATTAAAGCAAGCTGCTGATAAATTTTCTCTGCTTATTTTTTCCCCTTTATTTAAATCATCAGTATATACTCCAGATAAATTTAATCCCTTTACCAATCCTTCACTTATAAACTTATATGACTTAGTTATACTACTATCCATCAACTCATTATCTTCCCCAACAATTATGCTATATGTAAGTTCATCCTCATGGAGTACAGCTCTTCCACCTGTAATTCTTCTTACACAATCTACATTAAGTTCACTACATTTATCTAAGTCTATTTCTTCTTCAAGCTTTTGGAAATATCCTATAGTTATGCAAGCTGGATCCCAAGTATAAAATCGAAGTGTAGGCTTTACTTTGCCTTCTTTATGCGCAATCATTATAGCTTCATCAATCGCCATATTCATTGCACCATTGTATGATTTACTTTTTATAACTCTCCACTTATCCATAATACTATCCCCCTAGATTTATTTCCTTTATAGCAAGTAATTTTTCTTCGTCATTTAAAGCTCTTGAGTAATTATAAATTGTACTCCCAGGCCTTTCATTATAATAAGGTCTATTACAATTTTTACATCCTCTTATTTCAAATGGATATCCATTTTCTATATCTTTTTTTATTTTATCATCAATCTTTATATCATCAATATAACCATTTTTAAAAGTGAAGCTTTCTTTTTCGTATCCATTGTTAATCATGTACGTCATAAGTTGTACTCTTCTATAACTTTCTATATCTGGTTGATTAATTTTTTCCATTTTAGTTCCTTTTACTGGAGTAAATGCAAATAAACTTATAGTTACATTGTTTAATTTTAAGTATGTATATAAATCATATATATCCTCATGAGTTTCCCCTAACCCCACTATTATATGAGTACTAATTTTTCCCTCATATTCTTTAGCCATATTAGTTATAAACTCTAATTTTTCTTCATAGTTATTGCCCTTTATGGTTTCATATAGATGTTTATTTGCAGCATCTATAGCTATACCTATTTTATCTACTCCATATGAGAAGAATTTTTCAATATCTTCTTTTTTCTCAAGTTTAGCAGATAAAGATATTGGCATATTTATTTTATCTTTCATATACTCTATAAATTCAGCTACGGTTTCATGTGCATCCTCACTTGCCATAGATTGAATACACATCCTCTTTATATTGTTTCCTTTATAATTTTCAAATGCACTAAGGATTTCTTCCTTAGAATATTCTGGCCAGATTACTCTAGAAAGTTTATCTTTTCTAGTACTACTTTCTGTTGATTGAGAGCAAAATGCACATTTATTGCTACACTTATTCCCTATCATTATGTATGCAGTTGTAGGAGGTATGTCACTTTTTTTGTTTAATAATCCAAGCTCTATTGCAGTCCCCAAAGATAATCTAATCATAATACACAACACTCCTTAGTCTCTTCTATAGTCATATTCATATCTATTGCTTTAGCTTTTGCATTATTTGATGGTAATACTATTTTGTTAATCCCACACATTATAGCTAATTCATCTAATTCTTTTCTGTATTTTCCCCTAGGTCTCATGCAACCTAAATTAATTTCTGTGTTAGGCAAGTTTATCCTAGCTTCACAAAGTACATCACATACTTTTTCTAAGTCTGGTGGACTTACATTTTCATATTCAGTATTTTTTGTTGGTATTAAAACTATAAATGTTACTTTCTTAGGAGGTTTTTTTGATAAATAATTTATGATATCATATTCTCCTTTTATTTGACCACCTTTTAAACCTATACATATATGAGGAGCAACTTCTGTAACTTCTCTTATTGTTTCATATGCTTTTATATAATCCTCTTTATTTTTATCTATCTTATATACTTCTTTTATTGTTTCTTTATCAAAAACTAAATCAAAAGATACTATATCTATGTGTTTACACACATCTTCAATACTTTTTCTGTCCATAAGACCTAAATGAGCATTTAATTTATATCCTTCTTCTTTTAGTTTTTTTATAGTTTCTATATTTCTATTTATAGGAACGTCCCCTTCAAAGCTACATCCTCCACTTAATAAAAAGCTACTTATATTTTTTGTTTTTATTTTAGATTTGTAATCATTTATAGGAGTCATATTCTTTAGGTAATGTCCATTGCAATGAGCACAACTTAAATTACAATTATCACCTGTAGTACTTATAGCTAATGTCTCATTTGGGTAAGAAAATTGTATTTCATTCCCGAAGTTAGTATTTTTGATTTTCATAGCTTTTTCCATTTTAGGCGTAATATTCATAGTTTAGTCCTCCAATAATTTTTTAACTGTTGGGAATTGTTCTATATTCGTATGTGGTAAAAAACATGCTGATATAAATTCATCCATGTATGTTGGATAAACACTTAGCTCAACATATGTCATTTCATTTCCTATTTGTTTAAGTTTTTTCTTTGCATCTTTACTTATAAGTGCAAGGTAAGAACCAACTAATGAACTATTTCCTATATAAGCAAATTTTTCTCTTTCTATATCTGGAAGTAACCCTATTAAAATTGAATTCTCAATATTTAAATTGTTTCCTATTCCACCTGCAATATAAACCTTATCTATAACACTAAAATCCATTCCTAAGCTTTCTATAAGGGTAGAAGCACCTGAATATATTGCTCCCTTTGTTCTTATAAAATTATCTATATCTACTTCATTTACAGTTATATCATTTTCTAAATTATAATCTTCTTTAAATGCTAATACATATTCTCCTATATCATGTTCATTAAATCTTATTCTTTTATTATTTAAATCTCTATAGATTTTACCTCTTCTATCTATTATCCCTGTAAGTAACATTTGGCATATTAAATCAATTATTCCAGACCCACATATTCCTATAGGTTCACACTCTCCTATTATTGTAAGATTCGGATTTAAATTAGCTTTATCTATACTTACCTTTTCTATAGCACCATTTGATGCTCTCATTCCGCAGCTTATTCCTCCACCTTCAAAAGCCGGTCCTGCTGAACAAGCACAGCTCATCATATAATCTTTGTTACCAAATACTATTTCACCATTAGTTCCTAAGTCTATAAATAAAATATTTTCTTCACTAGCCCAAATTCCTGCTGATAAAACACCTGCCGTAATATCTCCACCTACATAACTCGCCACTGAAGGAGCAAGATATACGTATGCACTATCATTAACATTAAGCCCAATATCTTGTCCCATTATTTTTGGTGATTTTAAAAACGGTGGTATAAATGGTTCTTGTCTTAAATAATCTGTATATACTCCTAAAAATAAACTAGACATTGTTGTATTACCTGCTACTACAAGAGTTACTACATTGTCCTTATTTATATCGTTTCTTACGTAAAGAGACTCTAGTAACGGATTTATTGTATCATCTATAACCGCTTGATTTAATTTAGTTAATCCATCTTTCTTTGTTGAGTATATTATTCTATGTATTACATCTGCTCCATATTTTATTTGAGCATTACCTGATGATGCTTTGTCTATAACCTCTTTTGTATATAAATCTACTAAACAAACTACGACCGAAGTTGTTCCTATATCTATTGCAACTCCATAAAGTTTATCTTCGCTATTTCCTGATTCTATATTTAATATAGTTATTTTATTTTTCTTTTTTACGTATGTTATAGTCACCTTAAAATCGTTTTCTCTAAGTATAACAGGCATTTTTCTTAGTAATTCTAATTTGAAATCTATTTCATTAAACCCTAAATTATTTCTTACATGCCTCTCTAGTCTATCTACATCACTTAAATTATCATCTAATGTAGGTTCTTCGATTTCTATATAAGTTTTTACTATGTTTGTTTTAAAATCTAGGTTGTGAGTTTCTATTATATTCTTTGCTCTATCAAAAATTTCCTTGTCCTTTTTCTTGTCACTACCTTCAATTTTCATACCATGCATAGACGACGATAACTTAGATGGAACTTCTATCTCTATATCTTCTATAACAGTAGTGTTACATGCTAATATATACCCTTGTTCCCACTCATCATCCTTTATATGTAGAGTTTTTTCACTATCTACATTTCCTTTTAGTAATTTTACTTTACACTTTCCACAAGACACACTTCCATTACATGGAGCATCTATAAATATATTTGAATTTCTTGCAACTTCTAATAAATTATCCCCTTTGTTGCAGTAAATTTCTTTATTATGCGATTTAAAATTAACCTTAATCATATCTATCCCCCCAATATATTTGATACTATAATTTTACCATAAATTAGCTTATAAGTATTAAAATTCATAGTATTATAATACTATATTTTTATATATTCATTTTATAATCTTATCAATTTTTATACCTATAAAAAAGAACATAATAGATTTGCGTGCACTCAAATCTACTATGTTCTTTATTTTTATTATTCTAATCCAGCCTCATAAGTATCAGAGTTTAATAAACTTTCAACTTCATCAGCATCTGATAGTTTAATTTTTACTATCCATGCATCATATGCATCTTCGTTTATATATTCTGGCTCATCATCTAATTTTTCATTTATTTCAACAACTTCTCCAGATATAGGAGCGATTAGGTCAGATGCAACTTTTGAAGATTCAACTACTCCAAACTCTTCTCCTGTAGTTAATTCATCTTCAACTTCTGGCATTTCAACAAATAATACTTCCCCTAATTGATCTTGAGCAAAATCAGTTATCCCTATGTAAGCAAATTCCCCTTCAACTTTTACCCAAGTGTGTTTATCTGAATATTTTAAGCTTGGTATAACCTTCATTGTTTTATCCCCCTAATATCCTAAATTACATTACACAATCCATAGATAGTGCTGGATGACCCTTTTCTTCTAAGAAAGCTAATACACCCTCAGAATCATTAGCTATAGTTTCATCACATATCATATCTGTAAAGTTCTCTATACCAGTTAACTCTTTAACACTAGCATTTAATTTTTCAGATACATATTCTTTTAATTCTTTTGGCATCCAAACTATTCTCTCTGGTCCACCTTCTGCATAAGCAAACTTCTTAGAAGATATGAAGTGTCTTCCGTGACCCATGAATCCTGGAGTTTGAACTCCTCCACCAGTCATAGAAGCAAGCTCACCAAATGTCATACCAACTGGAGTTATTCCTGAGAATTCTCTGTTTACTATAACAAATCCATTAGCTTCTGGCATTATACCGCATATACACTCGAAACATCCACAAGAAGTCATAGGATCTTCAAGTATTGAGTATAATGTAACATTTTCAACAGCACCTTGAGATATTTCACTTACTGTTTCATTTACAGATGCCCATATACCGTTTCTATCATCTAAACATTCACCTTTAACTATTGGTTGGCATGGTCCTGTTGGATCTAATTCTTTAGTAGCTTTAGCATCTAAC
This sequence comes from uncultured Peptostreptococcaceae bacterium, assembly GCA_947072565.1. Taxonomy (GTDB): domain Bacteria; phylum Bacillota; class Clostridia; order Peptostreptococcales; family Peptostreptococcaceae; genus Romboutsia_D. Next base: position 7,727 of record CAMTIM010000036.1, read on the forward strand.
CAACTAACAGCTCCACAAAGTCCAAGTCTTTCAGGAGTAACAACACAAACGTGTGCTGGTGCAAATGATTGACATAAGTTACAAGAATAGAATGTATCAACACTTTCATCTACTAATGAAGCTAATCTTTCATCTCTAGCTTCATATCTAGCTAATGCTTCACCTTTTAATTCTGATACTTTAGCAGCATCAGTTATTATAGTTATTTCACATTTATCAACAACAGATTCGAATTCATCTTTCATTTTAGCATATAAAACTTCTCCAATATGCTCTAATCTGAATCCTTTTTCATAAGCATCTTTAGATATTCTTACCCAAGACATATCTCTTTGACCAACGTGCATTATACCTTCTATGTAGTTCATAAAGTAATGGAAACGTCTTTCAAGAACTGGTTCAAAATCATCTTCCATAGCTTTCCCAGCTATCTTAACTATTACAGCTAATGGTAATCTTACTACTCCGTCAGCTTCTACTTCATCTATATTTGGTCCTATTATATCTATTTTATGGTCTTCAACTTCACTTAATTCTTTTTTAATAACTAATTCCCAAGCTTCAGTTTTGTTTCCACCAAACTCAGCGAACATGTCATTCTTTCTTATTCTCTCACCTTCAAATGCAGCTGCAAATGATACCGGTATTGGAATTTCAGTAACTTTTATTTTTATTCCTCTAGCTTCTAGAGAAGTAGCTACAAACTTACTATAATCCTTTTGAGTTAATAAGTTCATTGGAACTTCAAGTACTGTTTGATCAGTTATAACTGGGAATCCTAAAGCTATTGCTCCAGCACCACAAGATACAACTAATTCACTTAATGGTCCAAATGCATTAACAAATGCAGGAACTCTCTTAGCAGTGTAGTCTAATAATCCAGCTAAATCTCCTGGAGTTAATCCTCCGAATATTAAAGCTGCTCTTATTGCAACAGATACTACATGTATAACAGAAGTTACTTCATATCCTAGAGGTATAACTCTTAATTCAAGACCCATCTTAACTCCAGCTTCTATAGCTTGGTCTATTACTTTTCCAACTAAGAAAGTTAATAAACCTTTAGATTGATAGTCTTTTATTACATTAGCTGCAGTTTCAGCATCTGGACATTCTCCAAGTACAACTGCAACTCCTGGTATATCTCCAGTAACTAGAGGTACCCCTAGTGATCTTATTATAGGGTCAGTTATATGACCTGCACAAGGCTCACTATATGGAGCTTCTTCACCCACATATTTTAAAGCTTCTATTACTTCAGCTGCAAGAGCTGTAGCAAGACCTGAATTTAGTGCATGCTCTAATAAATGAGTTCTATTTATTAAACTTTCAACTATTGAAAGAGCTGCTTCTAAATCAGCTAAAGTGTTCATCTTTTGTCCTGTTGCTGCATATATGCATGGTAATGAATATGCAGTATCAGGGAATGCCACCTTATGATCTCTTCCATGTTTTTCTATAGATTCTGCTAACATTCCTTTAGCTGCTGCTAAAGCTTGTTCTGAACCATTAAATATTGTATTATATAAATTCACTCTAATTCCCCCTTTTAAGCTTCTTATCTATTTTGTGTAATACATTAGGAAACTATATATCGCTTTAAGCTTACTAAGCATAGTTTCCTAATCTGTACTTTAAAATAATTTTTATCTATTATCCGTTAAATGCAAATGCACCTTCATTTAATTCTAAATAAGAATCTGCGTATAAAGAAGCTCCATTTATTATGTCACAAGACTTTATAGTTTTCATTAATTCTGCATCACATGGATTTATTATAGCTGAGCTAAATCCATTTGCCATAGCCATAGCAAGCCATGCATTATCAAGTATTGGTCTTACATGCTTAGGACATCCGTTAGATACGTTAGATAATCCTCCTGTAGTTAATAATCCCATTTCAGTCATCATTCTTATAGCTTCTAATACTTCTATTTGCTTATCTTGCATTCCTTTTATAACTAAGCATAATGGGTCAAATAGCATATCTTCTGGTTCTAATCCTGCTGTTAAACCTCTTTCTAACATTTCTTGACAGTAAGCCATACGCTCATCGTTATCTCTTGGTATACCTTCTTTAGCACATAAAGCTATAACTCTAGCTTCATATTCCCCTGCTAAATCTATTAAATCTATTCTTCCACCTGCATCTGCAGAGTTTATTATTGGTTTTGCATGAGTTCTATCGTATACTTTAAGACCAGCTTCTATAGCTTTTCTATTAGCAGTATCTAATGCTAATGGAACATTGTTAAATTCCTTTTGAAGTAATTGAACTCCCCAAGCCATTAACTCTTCTCCATCTCTCTCTGCAGGTCCTATATTAAAATCTATATAATGAGCTCCAGCTTCTAATTGTTCTTGCGCTCTTTTTAATATTGGTTGTGGATCTCTCTCAGCTAATGCTTTTCTTATTACTGGTGATATACAGTGTATTCTTTCACCTATAATCATAAATTTTTCCATTATAATTATCCCCCTTGGATTTTGTATAGTATATGTATTTTATTCTCTAAGCGTTTGCTAAAGCTTCATCTTTCTTTGCTTTGTATTCTCTTAAGAACTTAGGTATTTCCATTGATTCTTCTGTACCTATTACTACATTCCATCCTGGTAAGCAATCTTCTATATCGCCTTTAAGAACTGCAACTTTACCTGGTATGATTAAATCTCTATTCTTAGTCATTTCACCAACATTTGATTCTTTTATGAAGTTAGCTATTGAACTTCCTCCAAACTTACCTGCAGACCAAGCTGTAAGAACTGAGTATCCTCCAGCATCTGGTATTGCTAACCATACTGGTACTTTAGATCTTTCTACATCTCCTGATACTATGAAGTAAGTTAATGCAAAGTCAACAGTAACTATTACTGGTGAATTTTCATCTGGGTTGTTTATTGGATATATTTTTGGTTCAACTCTCATTGGTTTTTGTGGATCAGTGTATATATTTTGTCTTAATGCGAATAATGGTAAAGCTTTTGCATAATCTATATCATCTATAACTATTATAGAACCGTATTTAACTGTAAATACTGATGATAATGCAACTTCCATATTTGCATTGTCTTGTGCTAATTTGTTAGCAAATACTATTGATGGGTATCCAAATGTTCTGTCTTGTTCTTTTAAAGCTATTCTTCTAACTTGAACTGCATTTGTAAATGTATCTTTTATATTTTCTCCAGTTACATCTAATATTAACTCTCTATATCCTGCAGCTTGAATTAATTCAACTGTAGCATATAATTCTTCTAAACTAGATGCTTTAACTCCTAGAGCTAGTTTATCTGCTTTAACTACTTCTATCATTTCTTTGTAGTTTTCTTTAGTAGCACCGTATACTACTGGTTTTTTATCTTTTAATATTTCAACAGCTTCTTTAGCTATAGCTGCATCTTCACATACTAATATGTAAGCTAAATCTAAGTTACTATCTTTAACTCTATTTACTACATTTAAAAATCCTTCTTTATTTTCGAAATACTCTATAAGAGCCATTTCAGCTTTCATTTCTTCGCCTATTCTTACATAATTAACAGCTTTTATGTTAGCTAATTTAGCATCTATTTCTTCATTAGTCATGCATTCGCAAAATGCTACAGCATATCTATTTCTATTTATTAAAGTTTTTTCATGTCTGAATAATACAGTTTCTGCCCCTAATTCATATTCAGAATTATCTGCTCCAATTTTTATACCTCTCATTAATGGTGCAGTTGCCTCTGATAATTTTGCTAATGATTCATCAGACATATGTGGACACTTACTTACTTCTACAGCTCCTGAAGCAACTTTCATACAAAAAGCCATACAAGTTGGGAATCCACAATCCTTACAGTTTTTCTTTGGTGTTAATTTAAATATATCTAAAGCTTTTAATGCCATGATTTTTTCCCCCTAACCCTACAATTTAATTAAGCTAATGCGCTAACTAGTTCTTTTACAGTTTCTATTGATTCTGGATGACGAAGTATTACTGCATTTGATCCACCAACTAATGAACTTACTGCAGTTGATATTTCCATTGCGATACCTCTTTTTTCAATACATCCCCAAGCTGGTTCATCTTCCTCGCTTGCTATAGATTCCTTAACATTCCAACTTTCAAATGAAACAGGAGTTATTATAGGCATTTGTAATGTTTTATCATTTTGACCAAATGCAGCTAATCTAATTCTATCCATAGTCGATGCAACATACTCATATCCATAACCAACCGCTGAAGAACCAACATTCATAACTACATTTTCAGATTTTACTCCTAATTGAGTTAATAAAACGTTTAATTGTTTAGCTAAGTTTATATCAACAGAAGATTCAGCTGATACTTTGTGGCTATAAGCCATAGTTGCTGCTGCTCCTACTGCTTTATAGTTATCTTCTGTAGCTGATAAGAATAAACTATTGTATCCATCTATCGTTTGAGCTACTTTTTCAAATAATTTTCCATCTTTTTCATGATTTCCACAACCAGCTATTACTAATGGTAAGCTAACAGCTTGTGCAACTTCCTTAGCAACTTGTGCACATTCTTCTGGAGTTTTATCTAATCCATTTGGATCTGCACTTACAAGTTTTAAACATATAAAATCTGCTTTTGTGTTTGCTTCTACATACTTAGCCCACTTAACTGGACAATCAGCAACTTCTTTATACATTTCTTTAAATGAATCAGTCCATCCTTCTGGATAAACATCGCTTATTTCTATTCCTACTTTTTGAGTATTTCCAGCTACTCCATCAAAGTTATAAAATGGTAAAGTATTTTCCCCACCTATTTTTATTGCTTTTTCTCCTGTTCCTATTTCTACTTCTGATATCTTACCAGAATATTTTTGAACAGACATTTTAAATGCCATAGTTTTTTCCCCCTTAAGCCTAATTTAATTCTAATTTAGCTATTATATCGCTTATTGCAATCTTAGCTTTTGAATCTTCAGGTAGTTTTACTAATGGTACCCCTGAAGAATCATATTCATATATCATCTCATCCATAGGTACTACACCTATAAGATTCAGATTATGCTTCTCTACTTCTTCTTTTATACCTTTATTTAACTCTCCATTTGGTACTTTGTTTACTATTAAGTATATTTCTCCTACACTTAATTTAAGTTCTCTAGCTAAATCTCTTATTCTCGCTACAGCTTGTACACTTCGTCTTGAGCAATCACTAACTAATAATAGTTTATCTATATGTTTAGTAGTTTTTCTACTTAAATGCTCCATTCCAGCTTCGTTATCTATAACTAAATATTCATAGGCATCTGATAGTTTATCTGTCTGCTCTCTTAATATACCATTAACATAGCAATAACAACCTTCCCCTTCAGATCTTCCCATTACCATTAAGTCATATCCTTCGCCTTCTGCTAGACAAGTATTTAATCTGTATTGTAAATATTGAGCTTTAGTCATACCTCCTGGAAATGAATTTCCTTGTTTTTCTCTATTACTTACTTCTTCTCTTATAGCCCCTATAGTTGATTCAATTTCAATTCCTAATACTTCATTTATGTTTGCATTAGCATCTGCATCAACAACTAATATAGGACCCTTTTTATTGCTTACTAAATTATTAATTAAAAGCCCTGTAAGACTAGTCTTACCAGTTCCACCTTTTCCTGCTACAGCTATGTTATATCCCATCCTAAGATTTCCCCCTTTGTTTAGTCAAGACAGAGCTTTTAAATTTCACTCTGACTTTTATGCTTTTGCTAATTGAGGTGCTGCATGAACACATTCTCCATGTACATCATGAAGAGCTTCCATTAAGCCTTCTGATAATGTTGGATGTGCATGTATTACATCTCCTACTTGCTCTACAGTTAATCCTAAATGAACAGCAAGTGATAATTCTGTCAATAGGTCTGTAGCATGAGGACCTACTATTGAAGCTCCTATTATCTTGTCCTCTTTATCAGCAAGAACTTTTATAAATCCTTGGAAGTGACCGATAGCTTGTGCTTTACCTAATCCTCTGAATTCAAACTTACCTACATTGTATTCTAAGCCTTCTTCTTCTAACTGTCTTTCTGTTTTACCTACAGCAGCAAGTTCTGGCTCTGTATATACACATCTTGGTACAGCAGTGTAGTCAACAGTTTTATTTTTACCAAAAGCGTTTTCTACAGCTATTATACCTTCCTTAGAAGCAACATGTGCTAAGAATGGAGTATTTATTAAATCTCCTATTGCATATATACCATCTACATTTGTTTGTAAATTTTCATCTACTACTACCTTACCTCTATTAAGTTCTATCCCTATATCTTCTACTCCAGAACCTTGAAGGTTTGGTTTTCTACCTATTGCCATTAATACATACTGAGTTTTTATCTCTTTCCCATTTGAAAGTGTAGATACTACTTCATCACCTACAACTTCACATTTTTCTACCCCACTATCTATTAATACTTTAATTTTATCCTTTTTGAACTGTCTCTGCAACTGTTTTGCTACATCTTTATCCTCAAAAGGTAATATTTGGCTACCTCTTTGAACTATAGTAACTTCTGTACCTAATGTTCTTAAGAATTGTCCTATCTCACAACCTATTACTCCTCCACCAACTATTAACATTGACTTTGGTAGTTCTTCTAATCCTAGCACTTCATCACTAGTTATTATTCTTTTCTTATCATATGGGAACATTGGTAAAACTACAGGAACTGATCCGTTAGCTAATATTATTTTATCAGCAGTTATCATTTCCTTTGAACCATCTTCCTTAGTAACTTCTATAGTATTTTTATCTACTAATTTTCCAAATCCATTAACTAAGTTTACTCCTCTTTTTTCAAATAGGAATTCTATTCCACTTATTAATTGACTTACTATTTTATCTTTTCTTCCCATCATAGCTTTAAAATCTGGTTTTATTTCGCCTTCTATATTTATACCAAAATCTTTGGCTTCTCTTATATTCATTAACATAGAAGAAGATGCAAGTAATGCTTTAGTTGGTATACAACCAACATTTAAACAAGTTCCTCCAACTCTTCTTTTTTCTATTACTGTTACTTCTGCACCAAGCATAGCAGCTTTTATAGCTGCAACGTATCCACCTGGTCCTCCCCCTATAACTGCTATTCTCATTTTATTTTCCCCCATGTTTAATTAGTCTTTAGCTATTTTATTAATTTTTATAATCCAGCTTCATCTAATATAGCAGGAACGTTTTCTTCAGCTCCTATTGCCATTATATGTACACCATCACATAAGTCTTCTTCAATTAATTGTCTTATGAATTCTCCTGACATTTTTATACCTTCAGATACCCAATTTTCTTTTCCTACAGATCTTAATCTTTCTATTTGCTCATCTGGAACAAATATACCTGGAACATTTGCAGTCATAAACTTTGCCATCCCTGGAGATTTTAAAGGTACTATCCCTGCTAATACCTTACAATCCATAGCTTTAGTTAATTTTCTAAATTCTCTCATATGTTCTATATCATAAACAGCTTGAGTTTGGAAGAACTTCGCTCCAGCATTTATTTTCTTTTGCATTTTCATTAATTGTACTTCTATTGGAGCATATTCTGGAGTTACTGATGCACCTAAATAGAATTCTGGAGATCCTTTTAATGCGTTTCCAACTAAGTCAGTTCCCTTCATTAAAGTTTCAGCAGTTTGAAGTATTCCAACACAGTCTAAATCAAATACACCTTTAGCTTGTGGATGGTCTCCAACAACTGTATGGTCTCCTGTTAAAGCTAGCATGTTATTTATTCCAAATAGGCCAGCTGATAACATTTCACCTTGTATAGCTATTCTATTTCTATCTCTTCCAGTCATTTGTAAAACTGGCTCTAATCCTACATCTTTTAATAACTTGCAAGTAGCAAGTGAAGTTGTTCTCATTACTGCTGATTGGAAGTCAGTTACATTCGCTGCGTGAACTCTTCCTACTAATGGTTTAGCACATTCTACTAAGTGAGAAAGGTCAGTTCCTTTTGGCGGTGCCATTTCAGTAGTAACTGCAAACTTTCCACTCTCTAATGTTTGTTTTAATAAGCTCATCAATAAATCCCCCTTTTAACCTTTTTAAACTCTCTATGCTTCAACTGTAGCTTCTTTTTCTTTTTCCTTTAAGTTTAAACCTCTTGGATTATTTTGTTTAGAATAATCTTTCATTGGTCTTATTGCTACCATGTTTTCTAATTGATCTATATCTTTTAATCTGTTATATATCATTATCCAAGCACAATCATGCTCTGAGTTTACTTCACATTTACCATTTTTAGCTCCACCACATGCCCCGTTTATTAATCCCTTTGCACACATAGTTACTGGACATATTCCGCCTGTCCATCCAAGTTCACATTCCCCACAAGCTTTACAAGACTCTTCAAATTCTCCAACTCTTTTTGTTTCACCGATAAACAAAGTATTGTTAGCTGGATAAACTGGAAGGTTCTTAACATTTTTAACTATAGTTTGTGTTCCATCTCCACAAGCTAAAGATAAAAGTGCATCAGCTTCTTTAATTTCTTCTTTTAATACTTTTAAATCTTTTTTAGATTTTAAAAGATTACATGCTGGATCTAATAATGTATACCCCAAAACATTTTTTCCTTCAGCTTCTAAAACTTCTTTCATTTTAAGAACTTCTTCTTCTCCACCACTTTTACAAGTCGCAGCACATTGACTACATCCAACTAAGACAACTTTCTCAGAATCCTTTAAGAATCCTAAAATTTCTTGCATTGGTTTATTTTCAGAAATTATCATCCCTATTCCCCCTTAAAAACGTATATATTTCTCTATTTTTTATTACTTATTGTTTTGTAATTTACAAGCTTTTATTACGTGTTTAGCAAGTACAGATGTAGTTACTGAACCTACCCCTGCAGGAACTGGTGTTATCATAGATGCTTTTGAAAGTACTGCATCTGTATCAACATCTCCACATAATTTTCCATCTTCACCTACATTTATACCAACATCTATAACAACTGCGCCTTCTTTAACAAAGTCTTCTTTAACCATTTTAGCTCTACCTACAGCAGCTACTAAAACATCAGCTTCAGCTGTTACTTTAGCTAAATCTTTAGTTCTAGAATGACATATTGTAACAGTTGCATTTTCATTTAATAAAAGCATTGCAGCTGGCTTTCCAACTACCATACTTCTTCCAAGTACAGCTACTTTAGCTCCATTTAAAGCTACATCATAGTGTTTTAATATTTCAACTACTGCAGTTGGAGTACATGGTGGGAATCCTGTTTTATCACCTTCCATAACTTTTGCAGAGTTTATTGGACTGAAACTATCTACATCTTTTTCTGGAGCTATTATATATTTTATAGCTTCTTCATCTAATTGTTTTGGAAGTGGTCTAAAACATAATATACCGTGTACATTATTATTTTCATTTAATCCTTTTAAAGTCTTAACATATTCTTCTTGAGTAACATCTGAAGGTAACTCTACAACTTCTGTTTGTATTCCTGTGCTTTCACATCTTTTTAATGCGCCTCTTTCATAAGCTAAGTCACTTCCATTTGCTCCTACTCTTAATATAGCTAACTTAGGATTTATACCCTCTTTAACTAATTCATTAACTTCTTTTATTAAACTTTCACTTATTTGATCAGCTACTGGTTTACCTTTTATTATTTGTCCTTTAGTTGCAGTTACTTCCATGTTCAACGCCCCCTAAATTTATTTATATCTAAATACTATAATTAGTATCAATTTTCTTATTTAATATTTATTTTCCTAATGCTTTCTCAACTTTAGCATATACTTCATCACAGATTTTTACACCTTCTGTTACTAGAGTATCTACTTCAGTTTTTACTTTATTAACATAATCTTCATCTTTTATAGAATTTATGTTAATTACTACATTTAGCTGTCCACTAAGGATTGCAGCTCTTAAACATTGAACCCCAACTCCTACATCACTTATAGCAAGTTTTGATCCCTTGTCCACTAAATCTTCATGTAACTTTATTGCATCATAGCATACTTTAACTATGTTTATTGGTACTTCACAAGCTACCTTTAATGCATTTTCCATTGTTTCCTCTTTTATCTTCTTTTCTTCTTCAGTTGACTTTGGAAGTCCATAAGCCTTTGAAAGAGGTAGGAAACACTCTGCATCTTCATCTATCATATGTAATAATTTTTTTTCTATTTGACCTGCTTTTTCTAACGTTTCTTTTACACTTTCTTCATACTCAGCATACTTTTTCTTACCTATTGTCAGATTGCATACCATACTACCTAAAGCCATACCCACAGCACCAACTAATGCAGCAGCTCCACCGCCACCAGGTACTGCTGATTTAGAAGCTAGTACTTCTACAAATTCAACACAATTTTTTTCTGATATTTTCATGGTTTTTCCCCCTTGAGTACTCTAAAGGTATTGTATTATGTGTAAGTAGGGTGTGGAAAACCACACACTACTTTATTTATATATTAGAATAATCCTGCGATTACCCCATTTTCATCAACATCTATTTTTTCAGCTGCTGGAACTTTTGGAAGTCCTGGCATCTTCATTATTTGTCCAGTAAGTGCAACTATAAATCCAGCTCCTGCTGAAACAGTTAATTGTCTTACTGTTATTCTAAATCCTGTTGGTCTTCCTAATTTAGTTTGATCATCAGTTAAAGAATATTGAGTTTTAGCCATACAGATTGGCATTTTTCCAAATCCTAAACTTTCTAATCTATCTAATTCTTTTTTAGCTTGTGGAGTAAAGTCTACACCATCAGCTCCATATATCTTAGTAGCTATGGCATTTATTTTTTCTGCTATAGTTACATCATCTTCGTAGCAGAACTTAAATTCATTTGGTTCACTAGTTAATCTTATGATTTCTTTAGCTACTTCAATTCCACCTTCTCCACCTTTTTCCCATACTTGAGATAAGGCAACATTAACACCTAGTTCTTGACATTTTGTTCTTACTAACTCAACTTCTGCTTTTGTGTCAGTTGGGAATTCATTTATAGCAACTACTGCTGGTAATTTAAATACTTGAGTTATATTTTCAACATGCTTTAATAAGTTTGGAAGTCCAGCTTCTAAAGCTTCTAAATTTTCATTATTTAATTGATCTTTTGCTACTCCACCATTGTATTTTAATGCTCTTACAGTAGCAACTATTATAACTGCATCTGGCTTTAAGTTAGCCATTCTACATTTTATATCTAAGAATTTTTCAGCACCTAAGTCAGCACCAAATCCTCCTTCTGTTACTACATAATCAGCAAAGTGCATAGCCATTCTTGTAGCTATAACTGAGTTACATCCATGAGCTATATTTGCAAATGGTCCACCATGAACAAATGCTGGTGTTCCTTCTAATGTTTGAACTAAGTTTGGTTTTAAAGCATCTTTTAATAATGCTGCCATAGCTCCATTAGCTTTTAATTGTTCTGCAGTTACAGGCTCTCCTTGGAAGTTATATCCAACGATTATTCTTCCTAGTCTAATTTTTAAATCACTTATATCACTTGCTAAACAGAAAGCAGCCATTACTTCTGATGCAACAGTTATATCAAATCCATCTTCTCTAACTACACCGTCTGCTCTTGCGCCTAAACCATCAACAATGTTTCTTAATTGTCTATCGTTCATATCAACGCATCTTCTCCAAGTTATAGTTCTAGAATCTATTCCTAATACATTGCCTTGGTGTATATGATTGTCAAGCATAGCAGCTAATAAGTTATTTGCAGCTCCTATTGCATGGAAATCTCCAGTGAAGTGTAAGTTTATGTCTTCCATAGGAACAACTTGAGCATATCCTCCACCAGCTGCTCCACCTTTAACACCAAATACTGGTCCTAGAGATGGTTCTCTTAAAGCAACTAATACATTTTCACCTAATTTAGCTAATCCATCTGCAACTCCTATAGTAGTTGTAGTTTTTCCTTCTCCTGCTGGAGTTGGGTTTATAGCTGTAGTTAATATTAACTTAGATTTTCTTCCACCATTATCTCTTTTTAAAAGATTATAGTCTACCTTAGCTTTATATTTTCCATATAATTCTATGTCGTCTTCACCTAATCCTAACTTTTTAGCTATTTCTCTTATATCTTGTGGTTTAGCCTCTTGTGCAATTTCTATATCAGATTTGAATCCCATAACTGAATCTCCTCCCAAAAATAAATATTTTTATAAATCTATATGACACTATGTATACATATTTTTTCATTTGTAAATACTTTATGTGTAATAGTGTTTTTTAAGTTAACCATCAAGTTTTATTGATGGTTAACTTATTAACTTTTTAATTACAGATTTTGCAATTTCATCAACTGTTGTTGTATTGCTTTTACCTGATTTCTGGTTTCTTCACTTGTGTCATATGGAGATTGATTTGATCTGTCTGAATTTATAACATCTTGATTATAATAAATAAATCCTAATGATTCTCCATCTTCTAAGTTGGAGATTATAAATTCTTCATCTTCTTTATTTCTGATTTTATTGCCTACAACAAATACTTTCTTAACGCCAATATCATTTCCTAGCTTTTTAACTTTTCTATAAGTCTGTAGACTTCTTTCACCTGGTTCAACAACTACTATAAATGCATCTACACTTTCCGCAGTTCCTCTACCTAAGTGTTCAATACCAGCTTCCATATCCATAACAACTACATCTTTGTTTTGAAGTATTAAATGAGAGCATAGTCTTTTTAATAATACGTGTTCTGGACAAACACACCCAGATCCACCTGAATCTACAGTTCCTAATGTAAGTAATCTAACACCATTGTACTCTTTGCAAAAGTTCTCAGGTATATCATCAACTTTAGGATTTAATTTAAACATTTTTCCAAATGATCCTATTGATGCAGCAGTTCTATCAGATACAAAGTTTTTCATTTCTGATATAGGAACTATTGAATCATATACTTCTTTTGGAAAACCTAGTGCTAAAGCTAAATTAGCATCGGGATCGGCGTCTACAGCAACAACTCTGTACCCGTCATTTGCAAACATTCTAGATAACATAGAAGAAAAAGTCGTCTTACCTACTCCACCCTTACCAGTTATTGCTATTTTCATTATTATACCACCTTTTGTCGTTTATAACTTTATTTTATGTTGTTTTTTTTCACATTCCCCATTGTTTTTTAAACTTTTGTTTTATATTTAACAAATTTACTTTAAATTTTAAGTTTATTTTATATTTTTACATACAAAATAAACTATAGTTAGTTCTTACTAGAACCTATTTGGTTAATTACTAACTTTTCAAAGTAGTATTTATAGTTTTTTTATTTATATATAATTATTAAGCTTCAGCTGGAACCATCATTTTTTCTTCTACTAATTTTTCAAAGTGAACACGTTTCTTTTCTATATCACTTATTATAGTAGCAGCTAACTCATGACAGTTTTCATTAACTGTAAAGCTTGCTCCAACTTTATCTTTTAATCCTTCAGTTAATATCTCTACTGCTCTTGATGAACCAGCAATTGGAGGCATTATTCCTAAGTAAGTATCTATACCAGATGCAACAACATAACATCCTATAGCTACTGCTTTTTCAGACATCCATTCTGGAGCTATTCCTACTACTGGAATATCAGACATATCCATATCTAAGTTTTTAGCACATGCTGCAACTAAGTCTAATATACGACTTATATCAACGCATGAACCCATGTGTAATACTGGTGGTATGTCTACTAATTCACAAACCGTAGCCAAACCTTTTCCAGCATATTTCTTAGCTGCATCTTTATCCATTAATCCAAACTTAGCTGCTGCTTGAGCACCACATCCTGTAGTAACAACTATTATGTCATTTTTAATTAATTCTTTCATAATAGTTACATGAGCTTCATTTGAAACACCTTTAGCATTATTACATCCAACAACACCAGCAGCTCCTCTTAATACTCCTGATTTTAAACAGTCTACTAATGGTTTAACTGTTCCTGATGGATCTATATGAGAGTTTACAACTCTATCTAACTGAGGTATTATAGCATCTACACTATATCCAACTGTTGCGCTTGATTTTAATTCTGGGATTAAAACTTTTTCTTTATCTCTATTTTTGAAGTTTAATACTGCTTCTTTTACTATTTCTTTAGCTATTGCTAATGCTTCTTCTTCTTTAAATTCTATGTAAGTTGATCCTGTTATTTTTGCTTTTGGAGAAGTTGTTATGAATTTTGTGTGATAGCAATCAGCAACTTTTGCTAATGCTGGGAATATACATTGAACATCAACTATAACTGCTTCTACAGCTCCTGTTATAATTGCTAGTTCTTGTTGGTGGAAATCTCCTGCTATTCTTACACCATGTCTCATTGTAATCTCATTACCTGTACAGCACATACCAGCTAAGTTTATTCCTTCAGCTCCCATTTCTTTAGCTAAAGCTACTAATTCTGGATCTTCTGATGCTAGTACTATCATTTCTGATAATGTTGGTTCATGACCGTGTAATACTATATTTACTTTATTTTGTTCTAATACACCTAAGTTAGCTTCTGTTTGTCTTGGTACTGGAGTTCCAAATAAGATATCACTAAATCTAGTTCCTATCATAGATCCAGCCCATCCATCTGCCATAGATGTTCTTAATGACATATGTATTAAACTATCTATATCTGCAGTACATCCTATATGAGTTGAATGCATTATTGTAGCTATTTCTCTATCTATAGCTCTTGGCTCTATTTCGTAATCTTTCCATACTTGTTGTCTTTGTTTTGGTGCATTTTTTATAAGTCTTGATACTCCATATGGTTTACCAAATTCCATTAGACCTATCTCAGCAACTTCATGAGCTATGTCATAGATATCTCTATCTTCTGTAGCTACATCCCATTCTTTAGCTAATTCTATTAATTTAGCTTCGTCTCTTATTTTGTAGTTACCATCTCTACTACTTAAAGCCATTGTATGTGCTAAATCTCTAGCATGGTCAGAGTGAGCTGCTGTTCCTCCAGCAACCATTCTTGCAAAGTTTCTACCTACTATTGTATGTTCGTCTGCTCCACATAATCCTCTTGGAGTTTTTGGTGTTATTCTACATGGCCCCATTCCACATATTCTACAACAGTTACCTTGAAGACCAAAGCCACATTGTGCTTTCATAGCTAACTTTCTATCGTACATAGTCTCTACACCATCTTTTTCAGCCTTGTCTATCATAACCTGGCTATTTAAATCGATAGTTAACATTTTTTTATCCATATTCCTATCCCCTTTTTTATTGATTTTTATTCCCTAGGTGATAAAAAAATTATGTCCGTTTTTAATTGTTATTTTATTGAAATATTATTTTAAGGATGATCATAAACAAATTAGTAATCATCAATTCCTTAGCCTTTATAAAAGTTCAAATTAAAAATTCCTTAATTTGATTATATACTAATTTTTGATAATTTGGTATTTTTTTATACAAATTTAAACAAAATCATTTATCAAATAAATATTTAAAATCAACAAATTTTAATTATATCACTAAAATAATTTTATAAATTTTTTTACCAATAAATATTTTTGAAAAACGTTTACCTTATTCAACTTTATTATAGTATCAATTTACTGATTTGTACATACACATTTTACATATTTTAACTATATTTTATTTTAAATTTTGTGCTATTAGTGCACCATATGCTATAGAATATAGTTTTGATTCATGACTATCTGCTCTTGATACTAAAACTATTGGTGCTTTAGCTCCCATAACCACACCTGCTGATTTTGAATTTGACATATAAGTAAATGATTTTCCTATTCCATTACCTACCTCTATAGTCGGTACAACTAATATATCTACATCTCCACTTATTTCACTTTTAAATCCTTTTATATCACTAGCTTCCTTAGATACTGCTAGGTCAAAAGCTAAAGGACCTTCAACAATTACATTTTCACCAAATTTTCCTTCTTTAGAGGCCTTTTGTAGCAAATCTGCATCTACTGTAGCTTGCATTTTAGGATTAACTTTTTCTTTAGCTGCAATACATGCAACTTTAACAGTTTCCATGCCTAATGCTTTTGCTGCTTGTATAGAATTTTTAAGTATTTTTTCTTTTTGTTCATAATCTGGTGCTATATTCATTCCACCATCAGTTAATAATAATAATTTATGGTATTTTTCAAGTTCATATATCATGACATGGCTTAATAAGCTGTCAGTTCTAAGCCCATATTCTTTATTTAATACTGCCTTTAAAAGTACTGCTGTATCTAATATTCCCTTCATTACGAAGTCAGCATCTTTATTACAAACTAATTGAACTGCTACTTTAGCACTTTCCTCTATAGTTTCAGTCTTTATTATTTTGATATCATCTAACTTAAAATCTATTTCTTTTGCTATTTGTTGTATTTTTTCAATATCTCCTACTAATATAGGCTTTATTATTTTTTTTTCTACTGCATCTTTTATAGCTATTAATACTTCTCTATCCTCTGCTGCTGCTACAGAAAGTGTTACTTTGTCTTGTCCCTTAAGTTGTGTTAACATATCTTCTAAATTTTTTATCATATTAAAGCCACCCCCTTTTTGTGTATACTTATATAGTAGCATATTATTATAAAAAAAGGCCCCTTATTAGGAGCCTTTTTTGGTTAATTAAAATTATTTTATCTATATTTACTAAGTTCTTGCATACACGCTATCGTTACTTCATCTTGTGAATCTAATTCATGAGCTCTTTCTACATAATAAATAGCATCGTCTAAATTACCATTATTTAAGTATGCCATTCCTAAATTACATAATATTTCTGGATCTTCTTTTATTTTTGCTGCTGTTTCAAAATGTTCAATTGCTTTTTCTAAGTTAAAATTAGCTGCTTCGCAAAGACCTAATTCCACCATAGCGTCAACTTGATGTGGTTTTATTAATAATATTTTTTCAAAATACTTCTTAGCCTCTTCAATTTCGTTCATATCTTTATAAGCTAGTCCTATCATAAATAATAAGTTCCACCAATCAGAATGTTCTTCTTCTAGTGGTAATAGTTTCTTTAGTCCTTCTTCACATTTTCCTTGGAATACAAGATTATATCCTTCTTCATATTGAACTTTAAAGTCCATTTTACCTACATTTTCTTGTATTTCAGCTATTAAATCTGGGTCTAATCCTAATTTACATGCTTCTTCCCATATTACTCTAGTCTTTATATATTGACCTTGATTATAATAATGGTATCCTAAGTGATAATAACCTAATGCAAATCCTTCATCTAAATCTATAACTTTTTCTAATTTAGATAATGCCTCAAGTAAAAACTTATTCATTGCTTCATTTTCCATATCCTTTTGATATTGTTTGGCAACTTCTTGGCATACTATTGCATAATGATATAATCCATTTATATCTTCAGGGTACATAGTTATCATAGCTTTTAGATATATTAATGAGTCTGTGCATTCTCCAATATCAAAGTATTTTCTAGACATATATCCCATATATGCTTTTAAATCTAAGTTTATTTTTTTACTGAATGCATCTAAAAATTTTCTATATTCATCATTATTTTTAAATTGGCTATCTATACCAATTATAAATATCATTGCATCTGCTATAGACATTGCATTTATATTATCTTGTGCTGTATTTTCTTTTATTCCTTTAACTAATACTTCATTTTTTATAGGCACATCTAATCCACCATTTGGAACACTGTATCCTTCAACTTTAAACTCACCATCGTGCTTTATCTTTATAAAAGCTAATTGCTCAGCTTTTTTAACTAAATATTTCTCTATTTTAAATTTCATATTAATCTCCTTTATATTTCTACGCTATGTGCTTTTGATTTTTCAAATATTTTTTTATCATCATATACAAACAATATTATATTGTCTATTTTACTTACTGAAGTATTTATATTTTCTTTTAGCTTTAATATATCAAACTCAAATGGTTCAAAATGAACATTTTTTATTATATTTTTAGCTGAAATATTTATAAATTGAGGTAAGTATTTAGATAAATTTTCTTCATTTTGTAAAAATACATGACATCTATTTTTAAAATCTTCTTTTTCTAATTTATTAAAGAAGTTTGGTAAATTAGATGTTTTTCCTAAAGATATATAATCATATTTTAAAATATCATTAAACATATCATTATTCGTATTTATCTTTTCACTATAAAAATCTAGTAATATTTTGTATAATTGGTTCTTTCCTTGTGCCATATCAAAATATCCATTCTCATCAAAGTATGTAGCAAATGCTTCAAAAAACTTAAATGGACTTTCTTTATAATAATTAAATATTATATATCTCATTGATAATACAAAATTCTTAGAATTATAGTATTTTTCTAATATTTCTTCTATATCCTTTAATTTTAATATTTGTGAATAGCTAATATAATCATTGTATAAAACTTCATAAGGAGTATAATTTTTATATTTATATCCATGATCATTGGCAGTATTTCTTATACCGGTTCCTTTTATCATCTTTAAAAATCCTAATTGTAAATGCTCTATACCTAAGTTGAAAACATCATTAAATGAATTTTCAAAACTAGAATAATCCTCATAAGGAAGACCTGCTATTAAATCTAAGTGTTGATGTATATTTCTATATGATGCTATTTTTTGCACTACATAAGATAATTTTTTAAAATCATCTCTTCTACCAACAGCATCTAAAGTTTTTTGATTTGTTGTTTGAACTCCGATTTCAAATTGGAATAATCCTTCTTTACAATCCACTAAGAAATCTAACATATCATCATCTAATAAATGTGCCGTAACCTCAAAATGATATGTAGTATAGTCATTATCATTTTCCATAAGGAAATTCATAATTTCTTTTGCAAAATTTTTATTTGCATTAAATGTTCTATCTATAAATTTAATTTGAGAAACTCTAGCGTCTATCAATGCTTTTAAATCTTTTTTCACCCTATCTATACCAAAGTATCTAAGTCCTTTAAGCGTTGATGATAAACAATATTGACAATTAAAAGGACAGCCTCTCGATGTTTCATAATAAACTATTCTATTTTCATACTCTGTTGGATCTAAGTTTTCATATGGACTTGGTATCTCATCTAAATTTTCTAATAGTGCCTTAGGTCTATTAGTTATTATTTCGTTTTCAGCTCTATAAACTATACCTTCTACATCTTCTATGTTTTTGCTGCCTTGTAAATGCATTACTAAATCCCTAAAAACTAATTCACCTTCACCACATAATATATAGTCTACAAATGGATAGTTTTTCATAGAACATTCACTATCGTATGTTACCTCAGGCCCACCTAGTGCAATTTTAGTATTAGGTTTAACTTTTTTTATATTGTCACATATTCTCACTATATCATTTACATTCCAGATATAAGTTGAAAATAATATAATATCATAATCATTTTTATGTATATCTTTTAATATATAATCTAAATCGTTATTTATTGTATATTCTTTTAAATCTACATCTATTAAGTCTTTAACAAATGCTTTTAAATATCTTATAGCTAAATTTGTATGAATAAACTTTGAATTTAGTGTTGTTAATAGTATTTTCAATTATTTCACCTCTTTTTAATATTGTTATATATTTTTATGCTATTTTTAGGTTAAAATAGTATGTGTAAAATTCTATCAAAATTTTTTTTAATAGAAGGTTTTTCAATGTTTTTTGTAGAATAATAGTATTATAAGTATATCTGATTTAGAAAGGAAGTTTTTTATGGAATTAATTGACCAAGTATCTATCAACGCTTTATCAAAAAGAGATTTATTACTTATTGTAAAGGCCCTAGAGTACACAAACGAAAATACTGGCCTTGAAGATTTTATTGATCTTAGAAACAGCATAGTAAAAGAACTATGTTTTTTAACTAGCACTACTGAAGAACAATTCGTAAATTATTTAGAAACTAATAACTAAAAATTTATGACTTCTTAAATTTTAGTTCGTATATACCAGATTTAGATTTTACATTTATATGGAGTATATTGTTGCTAAAATGCTTTGATACGATTGTTATTTGATTAAGTATATTGTCTAATGTAGTATCTCCAGCTTCTAAATTAATTAAGTTTCTTGGATCTGCATTTTTATCATAAATTTTTTTATTGATTTTATATTTTCTCAATTTAATAATATATTGTGACATTGATAAAACAAAGTCTATATTATCTATTTTTAGATTTTCTTCACTTCCTAATATAGATAATATAGATTTTTTTATACTTAAAACCCCATCATTATCTACTTCTCTATCTTCTATATATATATCATATAAAATATTTAACATACTTTCTACGATTTTTTCATCATCATAATCTTCTACTTTTAAATCTATATACTTATCAATTGATTGTATAATTTTTATTCTTTCCATTTGGAATTTTATTGTATTAACTTTATCTAACTCTATAGAAAAGCCTATTATTCTTTGCTTGATATCTTTTAACAAATCTTCGTATTCTATATTTTTATCTTCAATTATTTTATGTACTATAATGTTGTAGATAACCGCACCTAAAATATATTCAAATAAATATACTTCTCTTTTTAGGTATCTTACGTATTTTTGAATCAAATCTAGTACAACATCTTCACTTTTTTGAATATTAGTATTTGAAAGTATCACTGGCAATAGTAAATTTAATATATTTTTATATGTTGGAGTTTCTCCATAATATCTGTAATATATCAACTCATCTTTAAGCCTATTATTATCTATATAAACATAACGTTGTGTATTGTCATCAATTAGACATTTTGTATTTATTATAATTAAATCTTTTAAATTTTTATCTCCTATATCAAATGCTTGTATATAGGACTTTTTTATTATATCATCTTTCATTAATATTACCTTCCTAAATAAAGCTCTATAATAATTATTTTTATCATCTACTACATTTAATATACTCTTACTTGAGTAACTAAAAAAAAGAGGCAGCTTATAAGCTGCCATTTATACAGGGGGATAGTAGTTTACAAGATTTTTGATTATACTACTATCTACTTCTATTATACGATACTACATTTTTAGATGTAAAGTATCAATTTTCGACATTCCTGTATTTTTATATTTTATTACATTCTTTCTGGTGCATGCATTCCTAATAACTTAAGTCCGTTTTCTAAAGTTTGCTTAGTAGCTGCAACTAAAGCAAGTCTTGCTTTTCTTAATTCTACATCTTCAACTAGTATTGAGTTATCATGATAGAATTTGTTAAATGCTTGAGCTAAGTCTAATACAAATCTAGTTACTAAATGAGGCTCATTCTTCTTTAATCCTGCTACTATACACTTATTGAAAGATGCTATAACTTTTAATACTTCTGCACTATCAACATCATTTAATAATTCATAGTTTATATCTGTAGTTGCTTGTTCATTAGCTTTTCTAAGTACTGCACAGCATCTAGCATGAGTATATTGAACGTATGGCCCTGTTTCTCCATCAAAGCTTAATGTTCTCTCCCATGAGAATGTATAATCTTTTATTCTACTGTTAGATAATTCTTGGAATACTATAGCTCCAACACCTACTTGTTTTGCTATTTCATCAACATTTAATGCATCTGCATTTTTTGCAAGTATTGTTTCTTTTGTTTTTTCTATAGCTTGTTTTAAAACGTCTTCTAAGAATACTACTCTACCTTTTCTAGTAGACATAGTTCCATTTTCTAGAGCAACCATACCAAATCCAACATGAACTAAATCTTTAGCCCATTCAAATCCCATAAGTTCTATTACTTTAAACCATTGTTCAAAGTGTAAATTTTGTTGAGATCCAACTACATATATACACTTATCGAAGTTATAAGTTTCTTTTCTATATATAGCCGCTGCTAAATCTCTTGTCATATATAATGTTGATCCATCGTTTTTAGTTATAAGTGCTGGTGGCATTTTGTAATCTTCTAAATCTACTATTCTAGCTCCCTTAGATTCTTTTAATAGATTTTTTTCTTCTAACATTTTTATTACTCTTGGCATTTTGTCAGAGTAGAAACTTTCTCCTGCTAAAGAATCAAACTCTATATCTAATAAATCATAAACTCTACTAAATTCTTTTAAACTTTCATCTCTAAACCATTGCCATAATTGTGTAGCTTCTTCATCACCATTTTCTAACTTAGTGAACCATGCTCTAGCTTCATCTTCCATTTCTGGATGAGCTTCTGCTTCATCATGGAATTGTATGTATAATTTTAATAATTCTGGTATCGGGCTTGCTTCTACTGCTGCTTTATCTCCCCATTTTTTGAAAGCTACTATTAACTTACCAAATTGAGTACCATAATCACCTAAATGATTTATTCTAGTAGTATTGTATCCTTGTGATTCGTACATTTTGTATAAAGCATTACCTATAACTGTAGTTCTTATATGTCCTATATGGAAAGGCTTCGCAATATTTGGAGATGAGAACTCAACTATTACATTTTCATCTTTACCCATTTCGCTACGACCATACTTTTCCTTTTGTGTTAGTACGTCATTTATAACAGTTTGTGCTAACTGAGATTTATTAACGAAGAAATTAACATACCCTCCTAAAGGCATAACTTTAGCTATAGAATCTTTAGCTTCTATAGTTTCACTTAACTCTGCTGCTATCATGTTAGGTGCTTTTCTAAATATCTTTGCTAATTTAAAACAAGGGAAAGCATAATCCCCCATATCTTTATTTGGTGGAACTTCTATTAGTCCTACTATTTCTTCTACCGATAAGTCTTCTATCTTTTCTTTTAAGCACTTTGCTACTGCTATTTTAAAATCTTGCATGCTATTTCTCCTCTCTCTTACTCTTATTGTTATGTATTACTTTATGGTAAATCAATTTTCGAGTTTTTTCAAGATATTTACCGTATTTATATACTTATATTTTCCTACAATTCGTTTTCACTTATAACTTTTATTCCATTATTTATCAATAGTGCGGTAGTTACTCCTATTCCATCGATTTTTTTACTACTAAATGTTCCATCATATATGTAGCTAGAACCACAAGATGGACTTCCATCTTTTAGGATAGCTTCTTTACAATTATATATATTAGCTATCTTTAAGGTTTCTTTAGCACCTTCTTTGAATTTGTTAGTTACATCTAGCATTTTATTGTTAATTACACTAATTTGTCCTTTTATAACATCTTTTGTATCTAGTTCAATTATCTCAGATGGCTCTCTTGGTGTTGACATTCCACCTAATTGTTCTGGACAAGCAATTATAAACTGTTTATCTTTTAAGTACTGTATTACTTTTTCATTTTTATTATTGTAACCATTATATTTGCAGTTTATTCCAATTAAACATGCTGATACTAATATCATCTATATTCCACCTTATTGTTAAAATACGCATAAATTTATTTAAATTTAACTATGGTTACTCCTGCTCCACCTTCACCATATTGTCCGCCTCTTTGAGACTTTACATGTTTATTTCTTTTTAATATATCTTGAAGTCCACTTTTTAATACACCAGTTCCTATACCATGTATGATTGTTGCAGTTTCTAAACCTGCTACATAAGCATCATCTAAGTATTTTTCAACTTCCATAATAGCCTCTTCTAAGTTAAGTCCTCTTAAATCAACTTCACTTCTCACATTTCCTGATTTAGATTTTATTATACTTCTTGTTGATTTAGTTACTACAGACTTAACATCTTTTTTAACCTTTTTAAGAGATTTAAAAGGTAGGTTCATTTTCATTATCCCAATTTGTACTACAGCTTCTTTTTTATTTTTATCAACAGAAACTACGCTACCTTGTTGATTAAGAGTTATAACTTTTACTTCTTCTCCTACTTTTAAATCTTTTATTTCTTTATTTGCAACTTTAGGAATTATCATACTTTCAACACTTGGTTGGAGTTTTCCCATAGAACTTGCTAATTCTTTTCTAAGTGCTTCTATTTTTTGATTTTTTTCCTTAGATGCTCTTTCTTCTTCTAGTACTCTAAGTTCTTTTATTATGTTATCAACATTTTCTTTAGCTTGTCTTGTAATACTAAAAGCTTCTGATTTTGCTTTTTCTATCATTTTTTCTTTTTGAGCTGATACTTTTGCTATTTTTTCATCATACTCTATCTTCAATGCTTCTATTTGATTTTTTAATTTTTCAGCTTCTTCTCTTTCCTCTAAAGCTTTTATCCTATTTTTTTCAACATTTTGAAGTACATCTTCTAATGCTATGTTTTCTGTGTCTATAAAGTCCCTAGCTCTTGTTATTACATAATCGCTAAGACCTAGTTTTCTAGATATTTCAAAGGCATTTGATTTTCCTGGAACTCCTATCAGTAATCTATAAGTAGGACTTAGTGTTTCTAAATCAAATTCTACTGCAGCATTTTCTACGCCTTCTTTAGTTAGTGTATAATTTTTTATTTCACTATAGTGAGTTGTAGCAATACATTTTGCTCCTGCCATGTGAACATCTTCTAATATTGCTATTGCAAGTGCCGCTCCTTCTATAGGGTCTGTTCCTGCACCTAGTTCATCAAATATAACTAAAGAGTCTTCGCTTACATCTTTTAATATAGATACTATGTTAGTCATATGAGATGAGAAAGTAGATAAACTTTGTTCTATACTTTGTTCATCTCCTATATCTGCAAATATATTATCATATACACACATACTACTTCCAAAGTCAGCTGGTATATGTAATCCACTTTGATTCATAAGTGCAAACAAACCTACTGTTTTTATAGTTACAGTTTTTCCACCTGTATTAGGACCTGTTATAACTAAAGTATGGAAGTCTCTTCCTAAGTAAATTGTATTTGGAACAACTTTATCTTTTTCTAATAAAGGATGTCTACCATTTTTTATGTTTATAAATTTATCTTCATTTAAAGTAGGTTCTACACCTCTCATTTGCATAGATAACTTTCCTTTTGCAAACGCAAAGTCTAGTCTACCAAGTATTTCTTGATTAGATATTAAATCTTCACTTATTTCGCCAACCATCGCTGATAATTCCGATAATATTCTTTCTATTTCTTCACCTTCACTAAGTCTTAGTTGTCTAAGTTCATTGTTCATATCCACTATACTCATCGGTTCTATAAATAAAGTTGCACCTGATGAAGACTGGTCATGAACTATACCTGCTACTTGTGATCTATACTCTGATTTTACAGGCACTACAAATCTATCACCTCTAACTGATATTATTGCGTCCTGTAAATATTTTTGGTAAGTAGTAGAAGATATTATAGAATTTAATTTTGATCTTATCGATTGGTTTTTTTGTACTATCCTTCTTCTAATATCCCTAAGCGTGTTTGATGCACTATCAGATATTTCTATCTCGCTTACTATTGCATTGTAAATAGAATCTTCTATATCTCTGTATGCATATAAAGAATTTGCTAAAGATTGTATTATAGGGTAATTAAAATCTTCTTGGTCACTTGATGACAAGCTGTTCTTTAGAGTTCTAGCGGCTCTTAAAGTGTCACCTATCATAATTAAGCTACCTGGGTCTAGTGATGCCCCTACGTTAGCCCTCTTCGCTTTATCTTCTATGTCATGCATTCCTTGAAGTCCAACATATCCTATTTTGGTAAGTATAGCTTGAGCTTCACTAGTTTCTTCTAGCATATACTTAACTTCTTTAAAATCAGAGCTTGGGTGTAATTTTTCTATATATCTTAAACCTAGAGAAGATGATGATTTACTCTTCAATATGTCTATTATTTTATTGAATTCTAAAACTCTCAATGCTTTTTGATTCATAGTTCCTCCTTAAATAATATATTAAATAATATATTTATTTTCTAACGTGTATTTTGTGTATATTTGTATTATACTATTTATGTAGCTATTTATATATTATACATAATACTAGTTTGTTTGTAATATATAAAAAAGTATTCTATATGAATATTTATAATGAATATTTTTTTGAAACATATGTTATAGTATAAATTATATATTTTATTAATTTTTATTTTTAATAATAAAATATTATTTTTAGATTTTAAACTAGTAGCTTTTGTACATTATTTACTAAAGATAGCTATTTTAATCTATATTTATTTATAATAAAGGGAGTTGTTCATAATGGAAAACGTATTAAAAGGATTAAAACCTGAGCTTGTATTTAAATCTTTCGAGGAAATATCTCAAATACCTCGTGGATCTGGAAATGAAAAAGCAATAAGTGCTTTTCTTAAAGAATTCGGAGAAAAATTAGGTCTTGAAACTATACAAGATGAAGCAATGAATATAATAATAAGAAAGCCTGCTACAAAAGGTTATGAAAATTGCCCTGGTGTAATACTTCAAGGTCATATGGATATGGTTTGTGAAAAAAATAAAGATACTAATCATGACTTTATTAAAGATCCTATTAAATTAAGAATAGAAAACGATATGATATATGCAACTGGTACTACTCTTGGTGCTGACAATGGTATAGCTGTAGCTATGGGTATGGCAGTACTTGCATCTAATGATTTAGAGCATCCTCAAATAGAGCTTTTAGTTACTACTGATGAAGAAGCTGGTATGACTGGTGCTATGGCTTTAGATTGTAAAGCTCTTAAAGGTGAATACATAATAAATCTAGATTCTGAAGAAGAAGGATTTTTACTTGTAAGTTGTGCTGGTGGAGTAACTGCTTGGTCTAAATTAAAAGCTGAGTATACTAATGCTGCATCTGACAAACAAGCTTTATTAATAGATATTAAAGGATTACTTGGTGGACATTCTGGAATGGACATAGTAAAACAAAGAGCTAACTCTAATAGATTACTTGGTAGATTATTAAATTTACTATGTGTAGATTTTGATTTAGCTAAAATTGAAGGCGGATCTAAAAATAACGCTATCCCTCGTGAATCTGAAGCTGTTATAGTTGTTGCTAAAGATGATGTTGAAAAAACTAAGAAATGTATACAAGAAATAGCAGCTACATTCAAACACGAATTCAGTACTTCTGATCCTGGACTAGTTGTAGAATGTGTTGAAACTACTACAGACAAAGTTTTCACTTGTGATACTAAAAATAATGTTATAAGATTAATAAACTTAATTCCTAATGGAATTCAAAGTATGAGTATGGATATAGAAAACTTAGTTGAAAGTTCTACTAACTTAGGTGTTATTAGATCTACTGATAGCGAAGTTACTTTTGAATGTGCAGTTAGAAGTTCTGTTAAAACTTTAAAAAATGATATAACTACTAAAATGGAATTATTAGCTAAAACTTTAGGTGGTACATTCGAATTAGAAAGTGATTATCCAGCTTGGGAATACTGCAAAGGTTCTAAATTAGAAGATATATGCATAGATACTTATGAAAAATTAACTGGTAAGAAACCAACTATAATGGCTTTACATGCTGGTCTTGAGTGTGGATTATTATTAGATAAAATGCCTCATGCACAAGCTATTTCTCTTGGACCTGATATGTTTGAGGTTCATACACCTAATGAACATTTAAATATTCCTTCTACTGAAAATGTATGGAATTATTTAGTTGCTTTATTAAAATCTATGAATCAACATTAATAAATAATGTTTCTCGTAAAACATTAACAAAAGCAGTAAGGATATTTTCCTTACTGCTTTTTAAGTTCACCTGTTAACATGTCTATCTTATGTATCCCTAAACTTTGACTATGTGAATGCTCGTGTGACTCTGCATCATCCTCACTATCTTTTATATCAATATAAACATCTACTACATATTCATTGTCTACAATTTTTATATCTTCTACCTTTGTAGATATATACTCTCCATACTCAGCTTTTAATACATTTATTGCAGTTTCTTTTGAAATAGGATTTACATCTAATTTATATTTCTCACTACTAGTATTTATATTTTTTTCTTTTTTATTAATTGTTACCACTAGAAATAATGATATTAAAATTAATAATATAATGGCTATCGTTATGTGCTTTTTTTTCATATTATGTCTCCAATGTTTTTAATTAAGCTGTGTTTAATTAAATTTTATTTACTCTCATTATAAATATTTTTATCCCTTTTATCTATCTTTATTAAACAAATAATAGTTTATTATTACTTATTAAACCAAAACATATACTCTAAGCTAATATAATACTATAAATGCAACCATACCAAAATGCATTGGCATTTTTCTTTTATTGTTTATTTTAAAAATAAAAAAGTAGCATAGTTGTTAGGTATAATCCCAACAACTATGCTACTTTTGTAAACTCTATTTTTTTCTATTTTTAAAATTAACTTTTGTTACATTATTTTTTTTATTATTAACTTTTGGAGATAACATTCCTTCTTTTAATCCTAAAAGCATTTCTATATCTTCAGCATAAAGACTTATTCCAGAATCAGCTACTGTTTCTACTAATCCTTCTCTAGTCATTATTTTATTATCTATTAACATCTCAACAGATTTCTTTAGTAAAGCTGGACTTGTAGCTTTTATATTTTCATCTAAAGGCTCTTTCTTTAACCAACCTTGCTTTTCCATCTCTCTCATTAAATACATATATTTCTTATAATTGATAACTTCTAATTGATATGCTCTTAATACCATCGCTGATACAGGAGCTATCCATTTTTTCTTTAACTCAACATAATCATTAATTTCATTTACGTTTGCTAAATCTTCAAAGAAAGTTTCCTTTGGTAGTAAGAATGCACAAGCAAATTCATCTTTCGAGAAATTTTTAGATGACATTCCAATCTCAGTAGATACTATATAACCTAATTCATAAGCTAAATCATAGTTTCTTATTGTAGCTGATTTTTTATCATTTCCAAGAGATATTAGGTATCTTGAATTTCTTTCTATACTTTGTTTTTGAGTAAATGATAATGCTCCTCTTTTATCTACATTAAGCCCTGATACAATTATTCCGTTAGATTCTAATAAACTTAACATATTTCCTATAGGTCCATCACCTAGTCCCCAGCTTCTTCTAACCTTAGTTGCTAGTTCTTCCATATCATCATACTTACTTAAATCATCAGCTATTTTCATTTCAGGGAATTTTATATATTCTTCTATAACTGATACTACTCTATGAGTCATTACAAGTTTCTCTTTGTATGATATTTCTTCAACTCTTGGTATTGGTGATTCTGGTCTTATGTGTGTACTTTCAACGATTACTTTTATATCGTCATTTTGGAAGAAATATTCTCTTGGGAAGTTTAGTGTGTTTGATATTTTTAGTTCATTTTCAACTACTGGCTTGTATTTATCTTCTTCAAATGCAAGTATATCTTTTTTGTTTATGTTTGCTTCTTTTGCTAATACATCTATTGTTTTTCCTCTATATGTCCTAGCTGCTTTTAATCTTTTTCCATTAAATATTTTTTTTCTACTCATATTCTATATCTCTCTTTCATGTTTCATGATATCCGCTATTTAAATTTAAAATGCTCTGGATACATTTAATACCCAGAGCATTATTTAATCTTATTCTGTCGATAATAATATCACATTTACTCAATATAGTCAATGAAGTAAAGCGTACTCTATAATCCTAATTCATCGCTTATACCCTGCATAGCTTCTAACGACAATTGTGCAAATTCATCAAATGGTATGCCTATTTCTTCTATACTTTTCATAGCCTCTCTATTTGCCCCTGCTGCAAATCTTAATTCTTTCATACGCTTAATTATAGATTTAACTTTTACACTAGCTATTTTTTTGTCTGGATATACAAGAGTTATTGCAGTTATAAATCCAGTTATAGGGTCTGCTGCATAAATAGCTTTATCCATTGTAGTTTTTCTTTTTACTCCATTTGTATATTCATCATGAGCTTTTATAGCTTGATATATATATTCATTACCGAAATTTTCTTCTCTAAGAATCTCTACAGCTTTTATTCCATGTAATTTCGATTCTTCTTCATTATTTTTGTAATCTAATAAATCAGAGTCTAAGTCATGTAATAATCCAGCAATAGCCCATTCGTCAGCTTTTTCTGGTTCTAATTTTTCGCCTAAAGCTTTCATAACTGCTTCAACAGCATATGAATGTTTTCTTAAATATTCAGTTTTTAAATATTTATGCAATAGTTCAACTGCTTGGTCTCTCATTTTCCCATTACCTCCTAAATTTCTACTTTATATACATTTTTTTGACTAAATAATAAAGTATAATTTTTACTTATTCTACGCCCCTATAATAATGTCCTGCTGTAACTCCTAAATCATCTAATTCATTGTAAAGTTTAGTTGCCTTAACTCCTAATTTATAATCATTGTTTATTACTTCTTGATAAGCTTCTACAATCTTTTTGATCGTTTGCCCATCTTCTAATGTGAAATCTAATCTAAATGTGTTTATACCAATTTCATTTAATTCATATAAGTTATCTAGCATACAAGTTACTTTTGAATTATATATAGTACTTCTACAGAATATATCTTGAGATATTCTATATTGTTCTTCTTTAAAGTCCTTTAAAGCATATGTACTTTGCTTACAGATAGGTGCTCTTTTGTCTTTTTTGCAATCACGAACAAGAACTCCCATTGGGCAATATTCTGTTATCATAAGTGGAGTATATCCATATACTACAGCTTCAGTCTGTAAGTCTGTATATTTTAAAGTTTCTTTTATTTCATATATATTTAATTCTTGAGACAAGCATATATTAGTTGCTCCAGCTTCTTTAAAGTGATTTATTGTCTCACTATTAAAAGCATTTAAATAATAATCAATATTTAAATCTTTTCCTTTAAAGTAATCTAGCGCACCCCAACTTCCAACTTGTACAGAATTAACTCCTGTTTCTTTAGCTTTATCTAATTGCTTATACTCTTTGTTTCTTATTATTCTTGGTGCAGAGTAAGATATATTTTTGCTAAATTTTATTCCCATATTTAATGCTTCTTGTAAAGTGTTAGCATCTTCATAGTAAATAATATCAATGTTATTAAATTCTAGAACTGCTTCTAACTGTTCTAAGTTTTTAACTTTTACAGCTATATTTTCTGATGATTCTCTACTTACTTTAGTTGGATTATATTTTACTATTTTATTTTTGTAATTTCTATTTTTTATCTTAATTCTTTGTTTATCTAATATTTCAATACAATCTCTTCTCATTTGGTTTATTATACTTACTGGCAAACTAGCATTGTCATCTAAAATTATTTCTAGATTTCTAAGTTTGTAAGGAGTATTTCCAAGTTTTTGCATTTGAGTTTCTACTTTTTCTTGGCTTAATGCAACCTTCATTGCAGGTTCAACTATTTTATCACCTTCTATAGTTGCACTATTACCTTTTTTATCACTTAATGTAAGTATAGGATTTTGTCCTAATTTTATAGTTACTTTTGCATCTATATCACTTTTCACAAGTTCTTTTTCTTGTGTAAACGTAGCTTGAACTCTATCAGTTAATTCACTATCTGAAGTTTTAAATACTACTTGTCCTCTTTTAGCTTCTCCTATAAAATCTAGTTCTATAAGCTCACCTTTATGACCTACTGTATGTATATCACCATTTTTTATAATTCTTCCTATAGTTCCTCCACCAAGGTTTATTCCATCACCTTTTTTAAGAGTATTTTCAAGCATTATTTTAAGTCTTTTAGTTCTTTTGTTACAATCTAATACTTTACCTATATATAAGCCTTGGTTATTAGGTATTTCAGAGTTCATAACATCTTTTCCTACTTCTCCTAATAATAATCCTTTTGTAAATTTTCTATTAAATATAGTGTATAAATCACTTATTGTTTCATCATTTACTTGTAATTTATTAGTAGCTCTATATTCATCTACTGCTTTTCTGTAGCCATCTACAACTGTTGCAACGTACTCAGGTTTTTTCATTCTTCCTTCTATTTTTAAAGAATGAACTCCAGCATCCATTATTTTATCGATTTCTTCTATAGTATTTAAGTCTCTTGGACTTAATAAATAATCTCCACTATTGTTTATTACCTCTCCACTATGTACATCTATAAGTTCATATTTTTGTCTACATGGTTGAGCACATCTTCCTCTATTTCCAGATCTATTTCCTATCATAGAACTCATTAAACATTGCCCAGAATAACATACGCATAACGCTCCATGAACAAATACTTCTATATCTGCTTTACAATTATCACAAATATATTTTATTTCTTCTACATTTACTTCTCTAGCTAAAACAACTCTATCAAATCCTATTGATTCTAAGTATCTAACATCTTCTAGTGAATGTGCAACCATTTGAGTACTTGCATGAAGTTCAAAATCAGGTAACATACTTTTTATAAGTTTTGCCATTCCTACATCTTGAAGTATTATTGCATCTACATTTATATCGTATAAAAATTTTGCATATTCCACAAAATCATGTATTTCATTTTGTTTTATTAATGTATTTGCAGTTACAAAGACTTCTACATCTCTTATATGTGCATACATAACTGCTTGTCTTAATTCTTCTCTATCAAAGTTATTCGCTGATGCTCTTGCACTAAAATCTTTACCTCCTAGGTATACAGCATTTGCTCCATTTTGAACAGCTGCTTTTAATGCTTCAAAAGACCCAACGGGTGCTAATAATTCTATGTCTTTCATAACGTCCTCCTTTAAGGAATATTTATCTTATTTTTATAATATCCCTAATTCTCAAAATTAAAACCTCCAGGTTTTCCTGAAGGTTTAATTATTATTACTATTTCTTTGCTCTAAGGTATTTTACCTCATTTTCAATCTCTATTTTTTCTAGTTGCACTTTATATGCATCATTTTGGAATTTAGAAGACAGTTTTTCTGCTACTACAGCTTTTTCTTCTGCTTGTTCAAGTTGTGCTTTAAGTTCTTCTATTTCACACTTGTAGCTATCAACTTCTTCTTTAGTAGACTCTGTTCTATTCCCTAAGTCTTTTATTTGTGATTTTTGATTTTCAATCACTTTATTTAATTCTTTGATTTTTATATTGTAGTCTTCTTCTTCTTTTTCTTTTTTCTTTAATAAAATTTGTAACTTTGCCATCTCTAGTTTTATTTCTTCATCTGAACTTCCAGCTTTGTTGCTTAGCTCTTCATTTTTCTTAGTAAGTTCTTCATTTTCATGCGAACATTCAAATAATATATCTGTTATATTAACAGCGGTAACTATTGCTGCAACAGATGAACTTAATCTAGGATTACTTTCAATTACCTTACTCATCTCTTTATCAACGTATGATGCCACGCTTACCATATGCTGTTCTGATTTCTCTCCCACCATTGGATATTCAGCACCGTTGATTTTTACCATAACTTTGTTCATACTAACACACTCCCCTTACGTTAGTTAGTTTGATCTTAAGTTTGCGTTTAGTTTTTCACTTAACTCACTTAATATCTTATCATGTACTTTTGCTACATCTTCATCTGTTAAAGTTTTTTGTGCACTTCTATATGTTATAGAGTATGCTATAGACTTGTATCCCTCTTCTATTTGCGACCCTTTATAGACATCAAACAATTGATAACTCTCTACTAGACCTGCACTGTTAGCTTTTATTATATCTTCTATTTGCTTAACAATTACTTCATCTTTAACTATTAATGCTATATCTCTAGATGTAGATGGGTATTTTGGTAGTGGACTGTATTTTTTAACTTTAGTTAAGTTTTCAAATACTAAATCTACATTTATTTCACTTACGTAAACTCTTTGTCCTAAGTTATAGTTTTCAATAACATCTGGATGTAATTCACCAAAAGTACCTATATATATATTATTATACACTACTTTCGCGCATCTACCAGGATGGAATGTAGAATTAGTAGTTTCTGGCTCAATTTCATAACCATCAAATCCTACATTGTTTAATATAGTTTCTACAACTCCCTTTAATGAGAAGAAATCAACATCGTTTCCATACATTGCAGAACAGAATTTCTTAGTTTCAACTGGTAATCCATCTTGTGGTGTAAATGTGTTTCCACACTCAAATGCACTTACAGATTCAACTTTATGAGATACATTTGTAGATATTACATTTAACATATTAGGTATTAAAGTTGTTCTCATTACAGAAGTTTCTTCTCCTAATGGGTTTATTATCTTAACAAAGTTTCTCTTTTCATCATTTTCAGGTAAGTTTATTTTATCTACACCTCTAGGGCTTACAAATGAATATGTTAATATTTCATTTAATCCTACTGCTATAGCATTATTTTTTACAGTATCTATGAATTTTTGGTTTTCACTTTTTACACCTGCTGTAGCATTTCCTTCTAAATCAGCTGCTGGTATGTTTTCATAACCATATATTCTAGCTATTTCTTCTAATATATCTGCATCTTCAGTTATGTCTAATCTAAAGCTTGGAACTTCTAATTCTAACTTATCTGAAGCCACTAAGTTACATTTAAACTCTAGGTTTTCTAATATATTTATGAATTGTTGCATAGACACATTTACACCTAATAGTTTGTTTATTCTTTGAGGGTTAACTGTTAATTTTTGAACTTCTTCTTTGTTTGGATAGTAGTCTAACATATTGTTTAATACTCTACCACATTCTAATTCTTCTATTAACTGAGCCGCTCTATTTACAGCCATTTCTGCTAAATTAACATCTATTCCTTTTTCAAATCTAGAAGATGCTTCAGTTCTAAGTCCTAATTTCTTAGATGTAGCTCTTATGTTTTCCTTAGCAAAACTTGCTCCTTCTAAGAATATAGATGTTGTTTCATTTTTTATTTCTGAGTTTTCTCCACCCATTATACCAGCTAAGTCTAGTGTCTTATCTTGGTTTCCTATAACTAGCATATCTGATGTTAATGTTCTTTCAACACCATCTAATGTAGTGAATTTTTCACCTTCATTTGCACATTTAACTATCATTTTATTGTATTTTATATCATCTAAGTCAAATGCATGAAGTGGTTGACCTAACTCTAACATAACGTAGTTTGTTATATCTACTATATTGTTTATTGGTCTCATTCCAGCTTCTATAAGTCTTCTTTGCATCCAATATGGAGAAGGTCCTACTTTAACATCTTTTACTACTTTACCGCAATATCTTTTGCATAAATCAGTTTGGATGTCTATTTCAAATTGCATTTGTTCACTACAACCATTTACTTTTATCTCTGGTAATTTTAACTCAGTTCCTAAAGTAATAGCTGCTTCTCTTGCTATACCTATTATTGATCTACAATCAGGTCTATTTGAAGTTATTTCAAACTCTATTAAAGCATCATTAACTCCTAGAACTTCTCTTACATCCATTCCTAATTCAAATGAATCTTGATGATCTAGTATATAGATCCCATCTTTTTTGTGTTCTTCAACATATTGAGATGGTATACTTAATTCTTCAGCACCACAGAACATTCCTTCTGATAATACTCCTCTTAATTTACCTTTTTTTATTTTAAAGTCACCTGGTAATACTGCACCTATTCTTGCAACAGGAACAAAATCTCCAACTTTTATGTTTTTAGCATTAGTTACTATTTGAAGTATTTGCTCATTTGCTACTTCAACTTTTGTAACTGTTAATCTTTCTGCATCTGGATGTTGTTCTATTTCTAGTATTTTACATACCTCAACTCCGTTTGTTTCTTTTCCAAAGAATTCTACTTTTTCTACTTTTGATCCTGTCATAGTCATCATATCAGCAAATTCTTGTGTATCTTTATCTATGTTAACATAGTCTCTAAGCCATTTTAAAGGTACTAACATTTAAATCCCTCCTAATTAAAATTGATTTAAGAATCTCATATCATTTTCAAATAATAATCTTATATCATCTATTTCGTATTTAAGCATTGTAATTCTATCTACACCCATACCAAATGCAAATCCGCTATAAACTTCTGGATCTATTCCACAGTTTCTAAGTACATTTGGATGTACCATTCCAGCTCCTAGTATTTCTATCCATCCTTCACCTTTACACATAGGACATCCTGCTCCACTACACTTAAAGCATGTAACGTCTACTTCTGCACTTGGTTCTGTGAATGGGAAATTATGTGGTCTAAATTTAGTTTTTGTTTCTTCTCCGAATAACTTCTTAACGAACATGTTTAATGTTCCTTTTAATTGAGCCATTGTAATATCTTTTCCTACTACAAGACCTTCTATTTGATGGAACATTGGTGAATGTGTTGCATCTGGAGAGTCAAATCTAAAACATCTTCCAGGAGACACTATCTTTATAGGTGGTTCTTGATTTTTCATAGTTCTAACTTGAACTGGAGAAGTTTGAGTTCTAAGTAATAATTCACTATTTATGTAGAATGTATCACTCATATCTCTTGATGGATGGTCTTTAGGTGCATTTAATGCATCGAAGTTATTTGCAACTGTTTCAACTTCAGGACCTTGTGCTATAGAGAATCCCATCCCCATAAATATTTCACTTACTTCATCTATTATTTGAGATATAGGATGTTTTTTCCCTACTAATGCTGGTTTTGCTGGCATAGTAACGTCTATAACTTCCTCTGCTAATTGTTTTTGTTTTTCGATTGATTTTAATTCTTCTTTTTTAGAAGATATATTTTCTTCTATAGCTTCTCTTACTTTATTTGCAACTTGACCTATTACTGGTCTTTCCTCTGCTGATAACTTACCCATTTCTTTAAGAATAGATGTTATCTCACCTTTTTTACCTAGGTACTTAACTCTTAGGCTTTCTACAACTTCTATGCTTGAAGTATCTTTAATTTCATTTAAAGCAGCTTCTTGTAGATTAAGTAATTTTTCTTGCACATTAATCACCCTTTCGCTTTTTGTGTATTAAAAAAAGCCCTTCATCCCTATCTAGGGACGAAAGACTATAATTTCGCGGTACCACCCTAGTAGCTTAATAAATTTAATTTATTAAACCACCTCAAATAAACTTAACGCGTTTTGACGTTAAAACCTACTATAAATTTCAGCTTTAATACTCCAGAGGGAACTTCTTTTGAATTCTTAGAAAGTACTTTCAGCCTTGGCACTTATCTCTAAACTAAGTTAAATCAAAATACTTTTCTCTTTCACAGTATTTTAAAATATATTTTTCGTATAATTATAACATATACTATACACTATTTACAATATATTAAGCTTGGTATTTTTTTATTTCATACATTAATATGGCACTACTAATAGCTGCATTTAAAGATTCAGCCTTACCGTATATAGGTATTTTAACCAATACATCTGATTGTGATACTAGTTCATCATTTATTCCATTAGCTTCATTACCTATAACTAACGCCGTTTTATAGTTGTATTCTACATCATTGTAGAAATTATTTGTGTCTAAATAACTAGATACTATCTCAAAGTTTTTCAATTTAAGTATTCTTAAAGCTTCTTCTTGTGTCGTATGAATTACTTTCATATCAAAAATTGATCCCATTGTAGATCTTATAACCTTTGGATTGTATATATCTACACACCCTTTTAATGCGATTATAGCATCTATTCCAGCCGCATCTGCTGTTCT
This sequence comes from uncultured Peptostreptococcaceae bacterium, assembly GCA_947072565.1. Taxonomy (GTDB): domain Bacteria; phylum Bacillota; class Clostridia; order Peptostreptococcales; family Peptostreptococcaceae; genus Romboutsia_D. Next base: position 45,094 of record CAMTIM010000036.1, read on the forward strand.
TATTATTGTACCCATGTTACCAGGGTCTTGTATTCTATCTAATATAAGTACAAATCGATTCTCATCGCTTAAATTATCTGCTATATTTTTTTGAGTAAATTTAACTACTCCAAGTATTCCCTGTGTACTTTCCGTATCAACTAAATCATTAAATATTTTATTTGTAGTTTTATATGTTTTTATATTTTTTTCTTTTAAAGTGTTTAAAAACTCTACATGCTCTTCTTTATTTTCAAAATCTTCGTTTATAAATACATATTCTAAATCTGCACTACATTCAATAGCTAAAGTTAATATTCTGTATCCCTCTATTATAAACTTACATTCTTTATTTCTATTTTTTGTTTTCAATAATGATTTTGTATATTTTATTTTTTCATTGTCTTTAGCTGTTATCATTATAGACATTACTATCTTCTCCTAATTACATCTTTATTTTCTGATGCTATGCTACTTATTTTACTATTTTGTCCAATTACAACTAAAATACTACCTGATTTTAATTCTTCTTGTGGTGCTGGAGTAACATTTATACTTTTACCTGTTTTTATAGCTAAAACAGTAATTTCATATCTTGCTCTTAATTCTAAATCGATCAATGTTTTTCCTACCCAACTAGTTGGCGTAACAATCTCAACTATTGAATATTCAGGGTCTAATTCTATATGATCTAATATATTATCAGAAACTAGATTATGTGCAACTCTTACCCCCATATCTCTTTCAGGGAATACTACTCTATCTGCACCTATCTTATAAAGAACTTTCGCTTGTAACTCATCTTTGGCTTTACATACGATTTGAGATACGCCCATCTCTTTAGCTATAAGTGTAGCCATTATAGATGCTCTTATATCCGATCCTATTGCAACTATAGCTACATCAAAGTTCCCTAGCCCTAAAGATCTTAATGACTGCTCATCTGTAACATCTACTATAGCTGCATGAGTAACTTTATCTGCTATATTTTGAATTATTTCTTCACCTTTATCTATTGCCATAACTTGATGCCCTAAAAGATGCATAGTTGTAGCTACTGAAGCTCCAAATCTTCCACATCCTATAACTATATATTGCTTCATTTTTTTCTTCCTTTCCATATAAAATCATCTCCAATGTCTATTCAATAATATTTATCTCATTTTAAAATTTGTTATATTTATCCAACTATTATTCTACCTTCTGGATATTTAATAGGTGCATTTTTCTTTATTCCTCTTGATGCTAACGCCATAAATATAGTTAACGATCCTACTCTTCCCATAAACATAAATAAAATTATGAACATTTTACCTAAACTACTTAAGTTAGGACTTCCACCTATACTAGATCCGACTGTAGCAAAAGCTGATACAACTTCAAATCCGGCTTCTACTAATGTAAAATCTGGATCTGTAATCGAAATAATTAAAGTTCCAAAAACAACTACAGTAATTCCTATAAAGAATATTCCTAATGATTTTCTAACTGTAGATGTTCCAATTCTTCTTTCACATATTTCTATATCTTCTTTTTGAAGTATAAACGATTTAACTGTAAGTACTAGTGTTGCTAATGTAGTAGTCTTTATTCCTCCTCCAGTTGAAGCGGGAGAAGCACCTATAAACATAAGTATTATCATTATAAATATACTACTTTGACGCATTATTGCTAAATCTACAGTATTAAATCCAGCTGTTCTAGTTGTAACCGATTGGAATAAAGCTCCAAGCAATTTACCTTTTATTCCTAAAGGTCCTAATGTATCTGGATTATTATACTCTAGTACTAATATTAACGCCATTCCTAAAAATATTAGTATAGCTGTAGTAAATAATACTACTTTTGAATGTATATTTAATTTAGATATCTTTTTATTTTTAATTATATCTAGTATAACAGGGAATCCTAATCCTCCAAAAACTATAAGTGCACAAATAGTTACGGACACTGTAAAGTTGTTAACATAGGATGTTAATGAAGTAAACGGACCTGAATAAGTTCCCATTAAATCGAATCCAGCATTACAAAATGCTGATATAGCATGGAATACACTGTACCATATCCCTTTTATTAGTCCAAATTGTGGAACAAACACAGTAGATAAAAGTAAAGCACCCATACCTTCTATAGTAAAAGTCATTAATAAGACATATCTTGTTAATTTAACTAATCCAGATAAATCCATTTGATTTAGTGATTCTTGTAATAAAAGTCTTTCTCTTAAATTTATTTTCTTTTTAGTTATAAGAGCAAATAACGTTGTTATTGTCATAAATCCCAGTCCACCGACCTGTATTAACATTATTATTACGACTTGTCCAAATGTATTCCAATATGTAGCCGTATCTACCATAACTAATCCTGTAACACATACTGCTGATGTTGATGTAAATAAAGCATTTAAAAAACCAATGCTTTCTCCACTTTGAGTTGCAATTGGTAAATTTAATAATAATGCGCCAGTTAAAATAACTAAAGCAAATCCCATTACCATTGTTTGTGTTGGTTGCATTTTATTTATGAAGGCAGCCAGCTTACTCACTAGTATTTTCATTTAGCACTAGACCTCCTCTATAATTCAGATAATCCATGGTTATATATCATCTAAATATTTAACCCTTAGAACCATTATTATATTATATTCCAAAATTTATTTAAAGACAATGATATATATACCTAATTACGTTAAATTTGTGTAAAGAATATTATTTACATAAGCTTAATTTTTAATTCTTGTAGTAATAAAAAACTTCATTTTTATATAATCAAAAATTTATATAATCAAAAAGGCCTTTGAATAAAATTCAAAGACCTTGATTATATAAATTAATTATATTTTGATTAAGCTAATTTTGATTTAGCAACTTCTACTAATTTAGCAAAACCTTCTGCATCATGTATAGCCATTTCAGATAACATTTTTCTGTTAACTTCTATTCCTGCTAAGTTTAATCCGTTCATGAATCTTGAGTATGATAATCCATGAGCTCTAGTTCCAGCATTTATTCTTTGTATCCAAAGTCTTCTGAAGTCTCTCTTCTTTAACTTTCTACCTATATATGCGTTCTTTAACGCCTTCATTACGAATGTGTTAGCTGGTCTGTATAATTTACTTCTAGCTCCTATATATCCTTTTGCAAGTTTTAACACTTTTTTGTGTTTTTTACGAGCGTTCATAGCTTTTTTAACTCTTGCCATCGTTATGACCTCCTTTGTTTTCCTCTGTTTTTATGTTTTTTTTTAATCCGATTCTTAGTATGGTAATAATTGTGCTATTCTTCTAGCATCTCCAGCTGTAACTATTCCTGATTTTCTTAATTGCATCTTAGTTTTAGCAGCCTTCTTAGTTAGTATATGTCTTCTGAAAGCTTTAGCTCTCTTTAATTTTCCAGTTCCTGTTTTCTTGAATCTTTTAGCAGCACCTCTATGAGTTTTCATTTTAGGCATGTTAATTTCCTCCTCTCAGTTAATCATCTATTTTTTTGGATCTATAATTACAACCATGTTATTACCCTCAAATGCTGGGGCTTTAGTTGGTTCTCCAAACTCTTTTACTATATCTATGAATTTAAGCATTACTGTTCTTCCGATGTCTTTATGTCCTAGTTCTCTACCTCTGAATCTAAGCTCAACTTTAACTTTGTCGCCTTTTTTAAGGAACTTTATAGCATTATTAGCTTTAGTATTTAAATCGTTAGTATCTATACCTGGTCTAAGTCTAACTTCTTTAACAGTTATAGTTTTTTGATTCTTTTTAGCTTCTTTTTCTTTTCTAGCTTGTTCATACTTATGCTTACCAAGATCCATTATTTTACATACTGGTGGTGCAGCATTAGGTGAAATCATTACTAAGTCTAAATTTTTACTATCTGCTATTGCTTGAGCTTCTTTAGTTGGCATTATTCCAAGTTGTTCGCCACTGTCCGAGATAACTCTTATTTCTTTATCTCTTATTTGTTCATTGATTGCTTGTTCTTTACTAATGGTAGGACACCTCCAAATTTTTTTATAAATATAAAAAGCGAATGATATAAAATCATCCGCTATATAAGTTAACAAATTTAAAAAGTTTTATGCATAATATCTATAAAAACTTTAACTTATATTTACCCAACAACACTTATCGTAAGGTGAGAAGCGGACTTCTTCTTCATTTTTTAATTAGTAGCTCAATTAGCTACTCCATATAATATACCATTACATTAATTTTTTTGCAACTATTTTTCATTTTTTTTTACATTTTTTAATTTTTTTTTTATTAAATAAGTAATGATTGCCTTGATTTCTGGCCATACTTAAAGATGTTACATACTCTGTGGTTTGTTTATAGAAAATTTTAATAATAAATATTAGCAACTATGGAAACTATAAAAGCAAGTAAACAATTTTTATTATTGAGGTGTATGGCTATGAAAATGTTAGATAATTTTTTAAAGAAGATTAACAAACCAGTACCTGTATTTGCTCAAACTAAAATGGAGAAGGAAAATCCAACTGATGACTCTAGTGCTACTAAGCCAAAAACAACATTTTGTGATGTTGCTGGGTTAGAAGAAATAAAAGAAGAGTTATTCGAAATAGTGGATTTTATGAAATCTCCGGGCAAATATCAGAAAATGGGTGCAAAAATACCTAAAGGAGTCTTATTTTATGGGCCTCCTGGAACTGGTAAAACTTTACTTGCATCTGCTATGGCTGGAGAAACAAATTCATCATTTTTCAATGTAACTGGTTCTGAGTTCGTTGAAAAATACGTTGGTGTAGGTGCTAAACGTGTTAGAACATTATTTGAAAAAGCTAGAAAAGAAGCACCTAGTATAATCTTTATAGACGAAATCGACGCTATCGGTGCTAAAAGACATTCTGAAAGTAATAATGAAAAAGACCAAACTCTAAATCAACTTTTAGTTGAGATGGATGGATTTGCAAAGGATTCTAATGTAATAATAGTTGGAGCTACTAACAGACTAGATTTACTTGATGAGGCTCTACTTAGACCAGGAAGATTTGACAGACATATACACATTGGTTCTCCTAATTATCATACTAGATTTGAGATTTTAAAAGTTCACACTAAAAATAAACCAATAGACAAATCTGTAGATTTAGAACTTTTAGCTAAAAAAACTCATGGTTTTAACGGTGCTCATTTATCAAATATCGCTAATGAAGCTGCTATATTTGCAGTTAGAGAAAATAGCGACATTATCACAGAACTTCATTTTGATAAAGCAATCGAAAGAGTTATCGCAGGACTTGAGTGTAAAAATTCTGTATTGGTAGAAAAAGAAAAGAAAATAGTTTCATATCATGAAGCAGGACATGCTATAGTCAGTGATATACTTGGCCTTTGTCCTATTCAAAAGATATCTATAGTTCCAAGAGGTCAAGCTTTAGGATATGTACTTCAACTTCCAGATGAAGATAGATATATATACACTAAAGATGAACTAATGGGCAAAATTAAAATTTTACTAGCTGGAAAAGCATCAGAAGAAATAATATTTAACCACAAATCAACTGGTGCAAAGGATGACCTAAAAAAAGTCACAGATATTGCTAATCAAATGGTGTGTGAATATGGTATGAGTAATTTAGGATTTATGACTATAGATGGAAATATCAAAACATTTATGTCTAAACAAGTCCAAAAAGAAGCTAATAGCATAGTTCAAAATTGCTATAATGAAACATTAAAACTATTACAAGCAAATATAAATGACTTACATTTAGTTTCTCAACATTTATTCGACAAAGAAACAATGACACATGATGAATTAAAATCTTTAATCAAAAAAGAACTTTGTTAAGTAATAGAAAATTCAAAGAATATAAAAGGGTGTAGCACTAGAAAATAGTGCTACACCCTTTTTATTAGAGTTATACTAATTATCCTTGTATAACATTTGTTCTTTCTTCAACTTCTTTTAACACTGTTTGTATAAACTCATTTAAATCTAGAGTTCCTACTTCTCCGTTATCTCTTGATCTAACAGATATTTTCTTTTCAGCTTCTTCTTTTTCACCTACTACTACCATGTATGGTATCTTTAGAAGTTGAGCTTCTCTTATCTTAAATCCTGTCTTTTCTGCTCTATCATCTATATCAACTCTTATACCTTTTTCAAATAAAGCTTTTTTAACTTCATTAGCATAATCATTGTATTTATCAGATATAGGAAGTATTCTAACTTGAGTTGGAGCTAACCAAACTGGGAATTTACCAGCATAATGCTCTATTAATATTCCTATGAATCTTTCTATACTTCCAAATGCAACTCTGTGTATCATAACTGGCTTATGTTTTTCACCATCTTGCCCTATATAATTTATATCAAATCTTTGAGGTAATTGCATATCTAATTGTATAGTTCCGCATTGCCATGTTCTACCTAAACAATCTCTTAAATGGAAGTCTATCTTAGGACCATAGAATGCTCCATCTCCTTCATTTAACTTATATGGTAAGTTTAATTCTTCTAAAGCTTCTCTTAATCCATTTTCAGCAGTTTCCCACTCTTCATCAGTACCCATTGAATCCTCTGGTCTAGTTGATAGTTCTAAATGGTATTCAAATCCGAAAGTTTTATAAACACTGTCTATTAAGTTTACAACACCTTTTATTTGCTCTTTTATTTGTTCTGGTAACATGAATATATGTGCATCATCTTGAGTAAATGCTCTAACTCTCATAAGTCCATGTAGTGCTCCTGATAACTCATGTCTATGAACTCTACCTAACTCACCAACTTTCATAGGAAAATCTCTATATGAATGTGGGCTAGATTTATAATATAACATTGAACCTGGGCAGTTCATTGGCTTTATAGCAAAGTCTTGCTCATCTATTTGAACAGTGTACATATTCTCTTTGTAGTGGTACCAGTGACCTGAAGTCTCCCATAATTTTTGGTTTAATATTATTGGAGTTTCTATTTCACAATATCCATCAGCTCTGTGTATCTCTCTCCAGAATTTTAATAATTCATTTTTAAGTTCCATACCTTTTGGTAAGAATAATGGGAATCCTGGTCCTTCTTCTGGTATAAAGAATAAATCTAACTCTTTACCTAATTTTCTATGATCTCTTTTTTTAGCTTCTTCTAGTAAATGTAAGTATTCTTCTAAATCTTTATTCTTTTCAAAAGTTATACCATATACTCTTTGAAGCATTTTGTTCTTTTCGTCACCTCTCCAGTAAGCACCTGCTACACTTAATAACTTAACTGCCTTAACTTTTTTAGTTGAAGGTAAGTGTGGTCCTCTACATAAATCAGTGAAGTCTCCTTGTTTATAAAACGATATTATTTCGCCTTCTGGTAAATCTTCTATAAGCTCAACTTTATATATTTCTTCGTTTTCTTTTGCCCAAGCTAAAGCTTCTTCTTTTGGTAACTCGTATCTCTCTACCCTTAAATCTTCTTTAGCTATTTTTTTCATTTCTTTTTCGATTTTCTCTAAATCTTCCATTGTTAGTCTGTGCTCTAAATCTATATCATAGTAGAATCCATTTTCTATACTTGGCCCTATCGCAAACTTAGCTTCTGGATATAATTTTTTTATAGCTTGAGCTAACATATGTGCAGATGTATGTCTAAACACATCTTTACCTTCTACATCATCAAACTTAAATAAGTTTAATTCACAATCTTTTTCTACTTTGTAGTCTAATCCTACAACGTCCCCATTAACTGATGCTGCAACTATTGCTCTAGCTAACCCTTCACTTATAGATTTAGCTATATCCATAACAGATATTTCATTTTCAAACTCTTTTATTGACCCATCTTTTAAAGTAACTTTTATCATTTTTTTACCTCCTTGATTAATTTTTTATATTAAAAAAACTCGACCCAAATAATGTATTTGGGACGAGTATTAATTCGCGGTTCCACCCAAGTTGGCGTATATTTATACAACCCTCTTGATGACTATAAGGTAGTCAACCGAATACTTTCGCATATATATTAATATATGTTAATAAATTCTGCTCCAAGGTAGTTTTCAAATAGTCATATTTAGATAAGCTTTCAGCCGGTGACTTATCCTCTCTGACAATTGTTTCTATTTTACTCTTCCTTTTCATAGCTTTGTTTTAAATTTAATATAATTATAGCAGATACTTATATTTGTAGCAACAATAAATATATTATATAAATATAATTATTAATCCTTGCACTATACCTATTAAGAATCCTAATACTAAACCTAATATCTCTATATGCTTTAATTCATTTTTTGCTATTCTAAGTATTATTTCCTCTAGTTCATATAAATCTAAGTTGTTTATCTTATCTTCTACCATTTTACCAATATCTATACGCTTATTTGCTTTTCTTATTACTTCTTCACTTAAATCGTCTATACTTTGCTTTATTTCATTTTCAATTGCTTCTGATACATACCCTTGTATGATATTTTTTATAGCACTAGGAGCAAATGCCATTTTTTCATTTATTATAACTTTGACTTTTACCTTTATGTACTCTACTACATTTTCTTTATCTTCTTCTGTTATTATATTTTCTAATATTTCATCTAATGAAATAAATTCCTTTTGAACTATTTCCCCTATATTACTAGCAATCTCAGTTTTTCGTTTTGGTATTAATCCTATAATCTCTTTGTTTATTATTGGTATTTTAATAGGTTTTATAGGCCTAAATATTAGCTTGATTGCTACAACATTAGTTACATATCCTATTATTCCACCTATACTTGCTAATATTAATATTTTAAATATATTACTCATAATAAATTCTCCTCGTCCCAATATAATATATAGTTCACTTTATAACTATTTATTATACCATTATAAGACTTTTATCGAATTTTAAAAAGTAATATTTTATTATTGTTATTATGATAAATTAAATATTAATACTTATTTAATTTAATTTTCATATACTGTTACTACCTTATTAACAAATATAGATTTTATAGTTTCTATTATTTCTTTAGATGCGTTATTATTTAGTGTATCTAATATTTCTATTTTTTTAGGACAAAGTGTTAATAGTGTGCTTATTAAAAAATCCTCATAATTTAAATTTTCTTTAATTATCATATTTACAATTTCTTGATTATCAATATTATCTATCCTATTGCCATCTTTGTCGTATAATAAAAATGAATTATCTTTCATTATATGAACTTTTAATAAATCTATCTTTTCATCCTGCATATCTATAAAATATTTTAAAACATTTATAAACTCATCTTGGTCTTTTTTTATTATATATTCTTCTACTGCTATATCAACTATATTTGATATGTATTTAGAAAAACCTTTCATTCTAAATTTCACAAAACCTTCTAGATTTATATAATCATTATTTTGTATATAATTATATACAGCGCTATAAACAGATTGTCTAATTAAATTTTCTTTTTGAACAAACAAATCTAATAAATGCACATATATTTTTTCGTCTTCTTTTAAATATGTATCATGATATTGCTTTAATAAATGTTCTTTTAACATTTTTTCTTTCATTATGCCAATTATTAAATCAGTTATTTCTTCAGTTGCTTCTTTTTTATTTATTTCATTTTGTTTATCAGAACTTATTTCTATTTCTACAAGTTCATCATCATATTTCAGTTCCTTTTTTAAGTTATTGCTATTTAAAAATTTCATAGCATATGCCTTATCTTGTTCTGATAAAGTTAGGTAAATATTTTTCATTGTCAACTACTCGCTCCTTTCTTGCTATAAGAGGAAGTATAAAAATCAATTTGATAATTTATTAGTACTTAGAATAGATTTTTTAATCTCATCTACAACAACTCTTTCTTATATTATATCTATATTTGTTTTATTTAATTCATATTATATGCTTACAAATATTTTTCAAAAAAAAATGATAGCATATGCTATCATTTTTTTATCTTTCACCTTTTTTATATGAGTTACCAAGTGCTGCTGGAGCCTTAGAACTCTTAACAAATATAACTAAAACTATTAATGTTACAATATATGGTATCATTGATAATAAGTTTTCATTTATCCTAAATGGTAATTCTGGATTACCAAAGTATACTGATAATGCTGTTGAGAATCCAAATAATAAGCATGCTGCCATTGCCCATTGTGGTCTCCATTTACCAAATATAACTGCTGCTATAGCTATATATCCTTGTCCTGAAATTAATGTTGGTCTAAATGAAGAAACAACAGCTAAACTCATTGATGCTCCACCTAATCCTGCTAATACACCTGATATTATTACAGCTGAATATCTAGTTAATGCAACATTTATACCTAATGTATCTGCTGATCCTGGATGTTCTCCAACTGCTCTTACTCTAAGTCCAAATCTAGTTTTATACAGTACATACCATACAACTACAACTAATATAAACGCTAAAAATACTGTTGCATATGAGTTAAATATAATATCTAATACACTACCTGATGGAAATAATCCATTTAATGGTCTTGGTATCTTATTTTCCATTGGTATAGTTGGTGTCATAGTTGCACCATCAAACATTATCTTAGATGCAAATAATGCTACTCCAGGAGCTAATAAGTTTATCGCAACACCTGATATAGTATGGTCTGCGTTAAAACTTATAGTCGCTATTCCATGTATCAATGCAAATATACCACCTGCTATTCCACCTATCATAAAAGCTATCCAAGGATTTCCTATGATAACACCTGATGCTGCACCTGCAAAAGCACCTATTGTCATCATACCTTCTATACCTATATTAATTATACCTGAATTCTCTGAGAACACTCCTCCTAAAGCTGCAAATATAAGGGGTGTAGAATACATTAAGGTAGTACTAAGAATTAAAGCAAAATCTTCCATTATACGTTACCCCCTTTGTTCTTTTTATCTCTAAATTTAACATACATCATTCTTAAAACACTGCTTAAAGCTATAAAGTAAACTATTGACCCTATAACTATATTTATTACTTCTGAAGGTGCTCCTACTGCTTGCATCTTCGTTCCACCATATTTAAATGCTCCAAATAACAATCCTGAGAATATAACTCCTATTGGATTACTATTTGCAATTAAGGCAACAGCGATACCATCGAAACCATATCCCTCTTGCGCTGCAAGTATTGTTACATTACCAGATACACCCATAACTTGTATAGCTCCTGCTATACCTGCAAGTAAACCTGCAATTGCCATAGATTTTAATATTGATGAATTAACGTTTATTCCACCGTACTCTGCACCAAATTTATTGTATCCAACCCCTCTTAGTTCAAAACCTAGAGTTGTTTTAAATAATATAAATGCAATTATTAAAACAAGTACTATAGATATTATTATACCCCAGTTTACTTTTGTTGCTGGTCCTACTAATTCTGTTAACCAATCTATTCCTATACTTGCCGAATCATGTATACTTACTGAAGCTTCACTATTTGGTCTTGCTAACCAAGTACTTTTTATCATAAAGTTACTTAAATAGAAAGCTATCCAGTTAAGCATTATGGTTGCTATAACTTCATTTATTCCAAACTTAGATTTTAGCCATCCTGCAAATCCTCCCCATAATCCTCCTGCTAACGCTGCCACTAAAAGAGTAAATGGTATGTGTATTATAGCTGGTAACTGCACTCCAGCACCAACCATAGTAGCAACTAATGCTCCTATTATAAATTGACCTTCTGCACCTATATTAAACAATCCTGTTTTAAATGCAAAGGCAATAGAAAGACCTGTTAATATAAGCGGAGTAGATCTTATTATAGTCCACGCTATAAATTTAGGCTTTCCAAATACTCCCTCTAACATAGCAGAATACGCTACTATTGGATCTTCACCTGCTAAAAGAAGTGCTATAGCTCCAACAATAAGTCCAAGTATTATAGATATTAAAGAAAATAATACTGCATTGTCGGCTAGTGACATTTTTTTCTTTTTTGTATTACTACTCATGCTCTTCACCTCCAGCCATCATAAGTCCTAATGTATTTTCATCTGCATCTTTTGCATCCATAATTCCTACTATTTTACCTTCGTATATTACTGCTATTCTATCTGATACATTCATAACTTCATCTAATTCTAAAGATACTAAAAGTACTGCATTTCCTTCATCTCTTTGTTTAACTAATGATTTATGAACAAACTCTATAGCTCCAACATCTAGTCCTCTTGTAGGTTGAGTTGCTATTAATAATTGTGATTTTTGTGTAGCTTCTCTTGAAATTTCTATATTATCAACTTCTCTACCAATTATAACCTTTTGTTGATTACCTCCTGATAAAGATCTAGCTTTAGTTGTATGATCTGTAGGTCTTACATCAAATCTTTGTACTATAGCTTCTGCATATTTATCTATAGCGTCTTTATTTAAAATTCCATTTTTAGAGAATCTCTTATCTTTGTAATTTTGTAAAACCATATTTTCAGCTACAGAAAAATCTAATATTAAACCTCTTTTATGTCTGTCTTCAGGTATATTTTTTATTCCTGATGTAAACATTTCTTTAGGTTTTTTATTAAGCACTTCTTGTCCATTTATTTTTATACTTCCAGATTCAGACTTTCTTAGTCCAGTTAAAGCTTCAACTAATTCAGATTGTCCATTTCCATCAATACCTGCAATTCCTAGTATTTCCCCAGCTTTTACTTCTAGTGACAATTCATCTACTACAGATATTTTTCTATTATCTTTTACTGTTAAATCTTTTATTTGTAAAACAACTTCTTGTGGTTTAGCTTCTACTTTATCTACTTTAAAGTTTACTTCTCTACCAACCATCTTAGCAGCTAAGTCATCTTCACTTGATTCTGAAACCTTTACAGTATCAATATATTTACCTCTTCTGATTATAGTACAATAATCAGCTGCCGCTTTTATTTCTTTTAGTTTATGAGTTATTATTATTACAGACTTACCTTCTCTAGTTAAGTTTCTTATAATTTGTATAAGTTCTTGAATTTCTTGAGGTGTAAGAACTGCTGTTGGCTCATCAAGTATTAATATTTCTGCACCTCTATATAGCGCTTTTAATATCTCAACTCTTTGTTGCATACCAACTGTTATATCTTCTATTTTTTTGTTTGGATCAACGTATAATCCATACTTTTCTGATAATGCTTCAACATCTTTTACAGCTTTTTTGATGTCTATAGCTCCCATTCCTTTTGTTGGCTCTGTACCAAGTATTATGTTTTGGGCTACTGTGAATGGCTGTACTAACATGAAATGCTGATGAACCATTCCTATACCATTAGATATTGCAACATTAGGGTTGTCCATATTTACTAATTTTCCATTTATATGGATCTCACCTGATGTTTGGTGATATAGACCATATAAAACGTTCATCAGAGTTGACTTTCCAGCTCCATTCTCACCTAAAAGAGCATGTACTTCACCTTTGTGCACAGTCAAGTCTATGTTATCATTCGCAACAAAATTTCCGAACATCTTAGTTATCTTTTTCATTTCTACAACTTTTTGACTGTAGTCGATATTACTATTATTCATAGCTCTTCTTTACCTCCTTAATTTTAAATATTCAGTATTTTCATTATACTAAAATACAGTGTCCATAACAAACCATTTAATATATTTTTAAGCAAAAACTTAATTTTTATTGTCTGTTATTTTTATATTTCAACCTATATTTACCATATGTATATTTTTATACAATAAGTTTACTTTATATATAGAGTATAATACTTTTTATATCATTTTTTCTATCTAAATTATTTTAAATATCAAACCATATAAAAAGCTATCCTATGTCTTGGATAGCTTCTTATTTTTTATATTATTTTTTTGTATTATTTTTTATATTTATTTTTTTAATTCTTTGTATTCTTTTTCATTTTGAGGTACTTTTATGTCTCCAGATTTAATCTTTTCAGCTTCACCTTTAACATATTCTAATACGTCTGGAGCTACATTTTTCTTACTACTTGGTGCTATTCCAACTCCATCCATATCTAATGTATTAACTATAAGTTGTCCACCTTTGTAAGTTCCATCAATTATAGTTTTTCCTAAGTTTAATACTGCAACGTCTATATTTTTCATTGCTGAAGTTATTACATTGTCTGGTGCTAATTTATTTTGATCTTGGTCAACACCTATAGCTTTTTTATTGTTTTCTTTAGCAGCTTCTATAGCTCCTATTCCAACTGCACCAGCAGCAGAGAATATTATATCATTTCCATTTTTATGCATTTGATTAGCTATAGATTTTCCTAAAGCAGCATCTGTAAAGCTGTTAGCATATTGTACTGTTACTTCAGCTTTTGGATTAGCAGCTTCAACTCCAGCTCTATATCCATAATCAAATCTATCTATAACCTCTCCAGAGATTCCACCTATAAATCCAACTTTATTAGTTTCTGTCATTCTACCAGCTATTAATCCTGTTAAATATGCTGATACATTATCTTCAAATAATAAAGAAGTTACATTTGCAGGTTGCTTTTCATACGCAGCATCTATAAGAGCGAATTGTTTGTCGTCGTAACTTTTAGCAGCTTCTTCTATTGCATCTGCTAATTTAAATCCTACACCTATTATTAAATCTGAGTCTTCATCAACTAATGTCTCAACATTTGGTACATAATCTGCATCTTGCTTAGATTCTAAATATTTAACTTGAACTTTGTCTTTTCCATATTTTTTTTGTAACTGTTCTAGGCCTGCCCAAGCAGATTGGTTAAATGACTCATCATTTACTCCACCTGTATCAGTTACCATACCTATCTTGAATACCTTTTCACCCTCAGCCTTTTTATCCTTTTCTGAACCAGATTTTGGGCTACATCCAACTAGCATACCTGTACTCATAACTAAAGCTAAACCTAACGATAATAACTTTTTAAGTTTCATAAGTTTCCTCCAAATAATCTTTAATTTTTAGTTTTTATTGTTTACTGATTTAATTTTACACTATGTTGATTTTTTTTTCCATATATAATTTTATTTTTATGGTAATATATATTATATTTTTCGCACTATATAACTATATTTTCTTAAATAGTGTGTATTTATTACTGTAAATTTTTACAAGAAAACATTTGCACTTTGCAAAAATAAAAAAAAGATCTTCAAAATGAAGATCTTTTTTAATGTGACATACTATTTATTCTTTAGACATATAATCCCAGTTAAACCAGGTCCAGCATGAGAACCTACGCATGTTCCTATTTGGAAATATAGTATTTCTTTTGGATTAAATTCTTCTTTAACTGCTTGTGTTAACGCATCTCTTTCTTTAAAGTCATCACTATATCCTATTGATATAACTTGATTTGTTAAGTCAGTTCCACAGTTTTCTTTTATTAATTCTATCATCTTTGATATTACATGTTTTTTTCCTCTAACTTGACATACTGGTGATACTAATCCATTTTTTATGTCTAGTATTGGTTTTATATTCAATATGCTTCCTATTGCTGCTTTAGTAGAAGATATTCTTCCACCTTTTTGCAGGTATTCCAGTGTATCTACTGAAAATAAAACATAAGTTTTTTCTCTTAATACTTTTATTTCATCTAGTATTTCATCTACATCTTTTCCTTGTTGTGCAAGTTCAGCTGCTTTAACAACTAAAATTCCTATTACATAAGAAAATGTTTGAGAATCATAAGTATATATTTCACCATCTATATCATTTTTAGCTAATACCGCACTTTGATATGTTCCTGTTGCTACTGATGACCCTGCTATGTAAAGTATTTTTTTTCCTCGATTTACATATTTCTCAAAAACTTCTTTAAATTGAGGGTAAGTTGCTTGGGAAGTTTTTGGGTATGCATTTTGTTCTCTAAGTATTTTATAGAATTCATCATTAGATATATCAACTCCATCTTTATACTCTTTATCAT
Source organism: uncultured Peptostreptococcaceae bacterium (assembly GCA_947072565.1). GTDB lineage: Bacteria > Bacillota > Clostridia > Peptostreptococcales > Peptostreptococcaceae > Romboutsia_D. The sequence goes on from CAMTIM010000036.1 coordinate 60,911, forward strand.
CTAATATAACAGTTAATGGTACTACTTCTATATCGTATTTATCTATTAATTCTTTAGGTATGTCCGATAAACTATCACATATTATTTTTATTTTATTCATTGTACATTCCCCCTTATTAAACTATATTCAGGATAATTGGGATTATCTCATATTTGGATAACCTAATTGTCTCAATGCTTCAAATACAACTATAGCAACTGAGTTTGATAAATTTAATGATCTAGCTTTTTCAATATTTATCATAGGTATTCTTATACAAGTTCCTAAATTTTCGTTTATTAATGTTTCAGGTAATCCTTTTGTTTCTTTTCCAAATACTATAAATGAATTTTCAACAAACTCCACATCTGAATGTGATTGATTAACTTTTGTAGTTGAAAAGAAAAATTTTCCGTCTGGGTTTTTTTGTACTACTTCTTCAAAACTATCATAGTATTGTATGTTTGCTATATCCCAATAGTCAAGTCCACTTCTTTTTAAATATTTATCTTCAAGTGAAAATCCTAAAGGTCTTACTAAGTGCAATGTTGTTCCTGTTGCCGCACAAGTTCTTATTATATTTCCAGTGTTTTGAGGTATTTCTGGTTCTACTAAAACTACGTTTAATGCCATATCTGTTCTCCTTATCATTTTGTAAATAAATTATTACGTTTATTTTGTTTAAATCAAGCTTAAATACATCAAGCTTAATCATTTTACATTCTAATATTTCTCATTTACAATTATAACAGAAAATCACTTTTCTAAAAACTCACTTTAAAAAACTTATCTTTATGCCTTTATATAAAAATTAAAATCTCCTACCAAAGTTACGTAGTAGGAGACTTTGTGTCTTATACAACTTGTTCTTTTAATTCATCACTGTTCTTTTCTTTAATTCCATTTATTATTATTTTGTCCATAGGAGGATAATAACTTTCGTGTATAAGTTCTTTTGTTTTATCTTTATACATTCTAAAAGTATTTATTGTATAACCTTCTCTGCCTCTTTGGTATAGCTCTTTTTCTCCTTTGTATAATTCATTGCTATTTTTCACTTTTACTTTATATGGTACACGTTTAACTATTTCTGTTACTATTTCAATTTCTTTTTTATATTCTTCGCTTCCATAAATTGTAGAAATAACTTTATTCCCATCTATTTTTTGAACAATAAATATAGGACTTTCAAAGTTATTTTTAAATCTTAAGTCTACATCTCCACTAGCAATAGTAGCATCTCTTCCTTTTGGTATATATGCACTTGGAATGCTATGATTTCTAACATTTGTTATCTCAAGACCTGCATAAAGTGCTGCATTATATAAAGTACTTGAAACTTGACATATACCTCCGCCTAATCCTGGTTCTAATTTTCCATTTATTATAACTGGAGCTTTCTTAAATTGATTTGTAACTTCTTTTGTCTTCACATATGAATTAAATGAAAATTCTTCATTTGGATTTAAAAGTATATTGTTTATTGTATTTGCACTAACTTGTATATTATTAACTCTATTTGAAGATTTAGGATTAAAGTTTGTTTCATAAGTTCCTAAAATTGAATTAACCTTACATAAATCATCATATTTATATTTTGGATTAACTACTACTGTAGGAATCTCTGCTTTATCATAAGTTATTTTATTTATTTTGTTTATTATGATATTTTTTAATTTACTATCATCTAAGTCTAACCCATATTCTTCTTTTCCATAACTCAATGTATCTTTATCTAATTTAATAGTTGCATCTATAGGGTCTTTTTTTATATCATTTTTTATATATTGAATGTATTCATTAATTTTATTTTCATCAAATTTTCTTTCTATATTAACATTTAGTTTTTCACCTAAATCTAAATCTATTTTTGTTTTGATATTTGAAATTATATCTTTAGTTCTATCTAGATTATATGCTTTTTCTACACTTTCATTTATTTTATAAACTACACCTATTTCATTAATATCTAGGTTATAAATTTTATCATTGCTAGATAAACTAATTTTTTTATTACCATTTATAAAATTTCCAATTTTTTCTTGTGCTTTTACTTTAGTTAATCCTGAAACATCAATATTTTCTATTGAGATATTTTTGTGTATTGTGCCTTCTTTACTTGTAGCTTGTACTAAGCTTGTGTTTCCTAAAAAAAAGATTCCTACTGATAATCCTAGTGCTATTGTTTTAAGTCGTCTCACCGTTGTCATTCCCTTCTTTATAGTAATTACAATCATTTTTTATAGGGCAAATTTCACATTCAGGCTTTCTTGCTTTACAAATTCTCCTTCCATGGAAAATCAAAAGGTGGTGGGCATGAGACCATCTACTCTTTGGTATTGCATCCATTAGTTCAAATTCAGTTTTTTCTGGTGTCTTAGTATTTACTATACCTATTCTATTTGAAACTCTAAACACATGTGTATCAACTGCCATAGCATCTACATTAAACGCATTGCTAAGAACTACGTTAGCAGTTTTTCTTCCAACCCCAGGTAATTTTATTAATTGTTCTAAAGTGTTAGGCACTTCTTCGTTGTAATCATTTAATAGTATTTGAGATGTTTCTTTTATTTTTTGAGATTTACTTTTATAAAGACCACAACTTTTTATTTCTTGGCTAATTTCTTCTATACTTAAATTTGCAAAAGCTTTAGGTGTGCTATATTTTTTAAATAAGCTTTCAGTTACTTTGTTTACCCTAACATCTGTACATTGTGCAGATAATATTGTCGCTATTAAAAGTTCAAATGGTGTAGTGTAATTTAGTTCACATTTTGCATCTGGATAAGTTTCCTCTAGTACATCTAATAATCTATCAATCTCTTTCATAATAAATCCCCCTTTAAAATTTCTTTTATTAATATATTATCCTTCATATTCATCAATATATAACAAATTTTATTATCATAATTATGTAATTTTTTCTTATTTCTTTTTTAACATAAAATGCATTAAATTAAAAAAAAGAAAGCAAAAAATTATATCATTTTTACTTTCTTTTTATATTTACCCATTAAATTTTTTAATAAAACTATTCTTTTGTTTTATTTTGAATGTTGCTAAATTCACGCAACTTTTCTGTTGTTATTTTCTTAATTTGTTCAAATTTCATATCTGTTAAAATTTCAAGTGCCTCTTCTATTCTATCAATTTCATAAATTTTAAATTCACCATTTTCAATAGCTTCATTTACTTCATCGCTTAAAACTAAGTTTCGGCTATTGTTTCTTGGAATTATTACACCTTGATCTCCAGTTAATCCTTTTCTTTTACAAGTTGAGTAAAATCCTTCTACTTTTTCAACTATACCCCCTACAACTTGTATCTCGCCTTTTTGATTCATAGAACCTGTTGCTGCTATATTCTGCTTTAGAGGTATCTTACTTATTGATGATATTAAAGCGTATACTTCAGCACCAGTTGCACTATCTCCATCTACGCCACCATAGTTTTGTTCAAAACAAATATAAGCATTTATTGATAAAGGAAATTCTTGGGCAAAGTTTTCTGATATATATCCACCTAATATCAATACGCCTTTATTATGAATAGGCCCACTCATATTAACTTCTCTTTCTATATTAACTATTCCTTTACTTCCTGGGCTAGTTGTTACTGTTATTCTTGATGGTCTTCCAAAAGAATACTCTCCCATATTTAATACAGATAATCCGTTTATAACTCCAACTCTACGACCTTGAGTTTCCATTAGTGTAAATCCCTTTTCTAATGATTCATCTATCTTACTTTCTATTCTACTTAATCTTTTTCTTCTTTCATCTATTGCCTTTTTTATATCCTCTTTGTCAACATATTCAACACCTCTAATAGTTGCATATGCGTCTCCTTCTACAACAATTTCTAGTATCTTATTAAATTGAGTTGAAAGTTTATAGTTATCTCCGGTTATTTTTGTACTAAGCTTAATAACCTCTTTTACTGCATTATAAGTAAAGTGTTTAAGGTTATTTCTATTACATTGTAAGGCTATAAATCTAGCTATGCCATCTTCATTGCATTCATTTTTATCCATTTCATCATCAAAATCAACAAATATTTTGAAATATTTATTAAAATCAGGATCATAATTATATAATAAATTATACGTATAGTTATTTCCTATTAAAATGACTTTCATATCTATAGGTATACTTTCTGGTTTTATAGATGTCTGAGTATCTACACTTATTTTTCTTGATTGAATTGTTCTCTTTAATATGTCCCAAGATAATCCATATCTTAATAACTGATCTACATATAAAACTAAATAACCTCCATTAGCCTTGTGTACTGCTCCTGGTATTAGTTTTGTAAAATCAGTTTTTACATTTCCATTATAATAATCATATTCTGCTTTACCAAATAAATTAGATGGATTTGGGTTCATTTCAACAATTATAGGTGCAGTTGGATTATTTTGATCGCTATCATTATCAACAAATAGATTTACTTTATATTTTAAGAAGTGATCTTTGTCATACTTATCTTTTAATTCTTCTTCATCCATATAAAATAAGTACACATATTCTAATATATTTTTTTTCATATTATCTAAATATATTTTCACTTTATCGTATTCTTCATATTTTTCAGTTAAAGATTGTATATATGGATCAATTACAAATTTAGCAACTTCTTCTTCTAGTTCTAATAATGCTTCTTTTGCTGCATCTTCTACATCTCTTATTTTATAAACTACTTGAATTGCCATATTTTCTAATTCTCGTTTTACTTTATAGAATTCTTCGCTATCTTCATAATTATCATCGTCATCTTTATCTTCACTTTTTATAGGTATAAACACCATACCTACTTTACTATTTTTTAATTTAAATCCTTTTTCTTCTCCATATTTTTTTATTTTTTTTAATAAAGCATCTTTTTGTATTTCATAATCATCAATAAGTTGGTTTTTTCCTATTTCAAAATCTTCACTTTCAAATGTATCTTTTAATTCATCTAAAAGTGTTTCTATAAGTTTTTCTATATCTTTTTTAAATACTTTTCCTAATCCTTTTTCAAGGCCAATCACAGAAGGCTCTCTAGGATGTTCAAAATTATATACATAGCACCAATCTTTATGTGCACTTTTTTGGGATGCATATTTTTTCAATGCTTTAATAGCGTATGTTGTTTTACCTGTTCCTGATTCTCCAGCTAAGTATATGTTATAGGCAGGGTTATCAATTTTTAATCCTATCTCCATTGCATCAATAGCTCTTTTTTGACCTAATATGCTTTCTAGAGGTTCTATTTCAGATGTGTTTTTATACGTTAACATAAACCTCTCCCCCTTCTTTTCTTTTTTACATTCTATGTGTAATAGCTTGTATATGTTGATAGAATAAAAATAAAATGTTATTGTACTTCACTTAATTATTGTTTTATTGATAATATAAAAAAGAAGCCTTTTGACTTATTAGTCATCAGACTTCTCTTTTAATAATTCTAAATTTCTCTTAATTATATTTTTCCCTCTCCAACTAAAAGCTCTATCTCCATACCTTCTCTTAAATTCTTTATTTGATATATCACTAATTTCTTCATAATCTAATCTATATATTATATCATCCATAAAATCTGCTATATCAGTCTTAGATATGTTTTTATTATGTGGACATACATCTTGGCATATATCACATCCAAATATACTATTACCACTTGTTAATATTTTTATTTCTTCATCGCATAATTCTTCTTTCTTTTGTGTCAAATAAGATAAACATCTCTTAGGATTCATCTCAAAATTTCCTAAAAGAGCATTTCCCGGACAATATTCTACACACTTACCACATTTTATACATGTTTTTGGTAAGGGTTCATCAGGATGAAATGCATAATTATTTATAATATATCCTATAAAAACATATGAACCATATTCGTCTGTTATTATGTTATTATTTATCCCAAAATATCCTATACCTGCTTTATACGCCAAATCTCTGTCTACCAATGGCCCATTATCTACAAATATTTTGTATTCAAAATTTTTAATATTTGATTCTAAAAAATCACATATTTTTTGAAGGCTATTCTTTGCTACAATATGATAATCTTTTCCATAACAATACTTAGATAAATTAGAATTTTCTTTTTCTCCTATATAATATGGAAATGCGCATACTATTATAGATTCTGCATTTTCCATTGTATGTTTTGGATTCATTCTTTTTTCTATCACGTTCTCTTCCATTCCAGTTACATATCCATTTGACAATCTACGCTTTACTACTCTTTCTAAATTCTTATCTATTTCAACACTCGCTATGCCTACACATTTTAGTCCTAGTGATGCACAAAATTCTTTTAATTCATTTTTGTTCATAAAATATCCTTTCTTTAATCTCTCATTAGATTTATAATAACTAAGGTGTAAGGATGGTGATAATTTGATTAAATTAGTAATACCAGGTAGACCTATAAGTAAATCCAATTTCAAACTTCATAATATTCACGGTCAAGCATGGATGCCATCAAGTGGTAAACATTCTAAATATTTAGCTTATGAAAATATGATTGCTGGTTTTATAAATCAACAATATGATGGTGATACTATCACAGAAGATTTAATTATGATACTAAAATTATATTTCCCTGATAAACGTATGGGCGATTTACACAATTACCCTAAAAGTATATGTGATGGTATTGAAAAAAGTGGAATTATAAAAAATGATAAACAACTCAAGCCTGTTTTATTGTTTGATTTTATAGATAAAGAAAATCCACGTGTTGAAATAGAACTTTATCCACTTTCTAAATATAATGTATCTTATAGTATCGACCCAATATAATTAGTTTTCTTTGTATTTTATGTCACGCTAACGTGACATTTTCAAATAAATAGAACTTAATAATTACTTAGTAATTATTAAGTTCTATTTATTATTATCTTTTTTTAATTTTATAATTCCAAACTATCCAAGTTTTACTGCTACATCTTTTAACATATCTCTAATAGGAAGTTCATATGGACATTTAGTCTCACATAATCCACAATTTATACATTCATTTGCTTTTCCACTTATTGCTTCATATCTTTCTATTGCCCATTCCTTTAAATTATATCTAGTATAATATCCTTCTAATAAAAAGTTTGTAGGTATATTTACTCCTACAGGACATGGTAGGCAATATTCGCATCTTCTACAAAATCTTTTTCCTAAACTATTTCTTATCTCTTGTATTTTATCATTATCACACTTTGTTAGTTGTAAGTCTTTTAATACAGAAACATTTTGATTTACTTGTTCAACGCTATCCATACCTGGTATAGCAACATCTATATAATCTTTTGAAAGTATATATTTTATAGCTAAAGTAGCATCATCTAGTGCCCCTCCTGCTAAAGGTTTCATAACAATAACTCCTATGCCTCTTTCATTTGCTTTTCTAAATACTTCATCTGCTTGGTCTTCTACTATATTGTATGGAAATTGAATTGTAGCAAATTTATCATCTTCTACTACTTTTTGCATTGTTTCTAAGCTATGACTAGTTATTCCTATATGTTTTATTTTCCCACAATTTTTAGCTTCTAATAATGCTCTATATGCTTTATTATCATCAAATATAGTATCATATTCTTCGCTTTTAAGGTTGTGTATTTGATATAAATCGATATAATCAGTTTTAAGATTTGATAAACTTATTTGTATATCATTTTTCATACTTTCATAATCTCTAGACATACTTTTAGTAGCTATAAAGAACTTATCCCTTTTTCCCTCTAGTGCATTACCTATATACTCTTCACTTACAGTATATCCTCTTGCTGTATCTATAAAATTTATTCCTTGTTTTTCTAACTCGTCAATTACTTTAAATGTGTCCTCTTGAGTAATTCTTTGTATAGGTATTCCACCAAACCCAACTCTTTTAATATTCATATTAGTTTTCCCTAATAATCTCATTATTTCCGCACCTAACTATTTGGAATATATTTTTACTTAGTTTCTAATATATCTTTTATCATTTTTATTTCTCTTTTATGACCTTCTTCTTCAAGTGGTGTTTCTAAGAAAAATGGAAGATGACTTATGCTTGGATGCGTCATAAAGTTAATTATTGCATCTAATCCTATTTTACCTTCTCCGATTACAGAATGTCTATCCTTTTTATCTCCAAATGGCATCATACTATCATTAAGATGTATCGCTTTTAATTTATCTAATCCAATTATCTTATCAAATTCATCTAAAACTCCATCTAAATCATTTACTATATCATATCCAGCTGAAAAAATATGGCATGTATCTAAGCATACTCCCATTCTTTCACTGTGTTTTACTCCATCTATTATTCTTTTAAGATGTTCAAATTCAAATCCGATTTCAGTTCCTTTACCAGACATAGTTTCAAGAAGTATAGTTATTTTCTCATCACCCTTTATAGATTCATTAAGTGCATTAACTATTCTATCTATTCCAAAATCAACGCCTCCTCCAACATGACTTCCCGGATGGAAACATAGATACTCAACTCCTAAAAATTCCATTCTCTCTATATCTTCTTTTATAACTTTTCTAGCAAATTCATATACTTCGTCTTTTGCTCCACCTAAATTCATAGTATAAGGTGCATGAGCTAATAAAGGTCCAAAGTTATTTATTTTTCTTATTTCTTGGAATTTAGCTATATCTTTTTCGTCAAACGCTTTAGCATTTCCTCCTCTCGGGTTTCTACTAAAAAATTGAAATGTATTTGCTCCTATTTCTATTGCAACTTCTGCTGCTTTTTTATATCCTTTTGATATTGATATGTGCGGTCCTATTACTAACATATATATTCTCCTTTTATGTTTTATTAATTGTTTATATTATTTAATTATACCCAAAAAAATAAGTATCAACAAAAGTTGACACTTATTACATATTAAATATTTTTTTCTCTAACATAGGTATAGTTAAAACAGCTAGTTTATATTCTTGATCTATATCCATTTTTTCTCTCGATTTTAAAATTTCATCTATTTTTGATTTCATAGTATTCTTTAAATCATTAACTTCATCTAAGCTTAAAGAAAGTTCATTGTAGTCAATAATGCTATCATTTGACAATTGTTCTTCCTCTGCTACATGATAAAATAATTCACTTATGTTTTCAAATTTAGATATGCATAAACTTTCCGATTTTTGTTCATTCTCTAAAGAAAAATCTAGCACTTTTTTTCCTATTACTATGTTTTTTGCTTTTGGGTAATAATACTTTTCCACTATTCCTGATTTTACTTTTTCCTCTACTAACTCTAATATACCCACCTTATAAAGAGTTTTTATGTGATAGTTAATCTTAGCATGAGGCTCATCTAATAATTGTGATAATTGTTTCGCTGATAAAGGCGATTTATTAAATGTTTTTAAAATATCAATTCTTCGAGGATGCGCAATAGCTTTTATACATTCTAAATCTCTTAACACAAGTACTTGTTTCATTCCCCCACCCCTAAAAAAAAGATTTTATGTTATGTTAATTTAATTATATATTACCTATATGTAGTTGTCAAAAAATTCTATCTTTTAGAAGATATTCAAATTTAATTTTTTAGATAGGTCTTCTAATATTTTTACTCCTGCAACACTGTTTCCTTTTTTATCTAAAGATGGTCCATAAACTCCAATACCCATTCTGTTTGGAACTGATGCCATTATGCCCCCTCCAACACCAGATTTAGCAGGTATTCCAACCTTTATAGCAAACTCTCCAGATGCATCATACATACCACATGTAACCATGAAAGTTTTAACCATTCTAGAAACTCTCTCACTTATTACTCTTTCTCCATTTTCTACATCAATGCCATAAGATGCAAGATTCATACCTATTCTTGCCAAATCTACTGCATCTATTTCTAAAGAACACTGTTTAAAATACAAATCTAATACTTCTTCTACATTACCATCAATGAACCCATCATTTTTAAGAAGGTATGCCATTGCTCTGTTTCTATCTCCGCTCACTTTTTCTGACTCATACACATCATAATTAATTCCTATATTATCATTTTTAGCTAATCTTCTAAAGAACTTCAACATTCTCTCTTCTTTTTCTTGAGGAGTAGCTCCTTTTATTAATGATGTTGTCACTATAGCTCCAGCATTTATCATCGGATTGCATGGTTTTTTCATATCATTTGTTTCTAGTTTCATTATAGAGTTAAATGGGTCCCCACTTGGTTCCATCCCAACTTTTGAAAAAACATCCGTCCAATCATTATCCATTAAAGCCATTGCAAGTATTATAGTTTTTGATACACTCTGTATTGTAAATTTAGTTTCACAGTCTCCTACTTTATATACATTATTATCTTTATCTATTATACATATCCCCAAATCGTCTCTATGTGCATTTTTTAGTTGGGGTATATAGCTAGCCACTTGACCATAATTCACGTATTTTCTATTTGTATCTAACACTTCTTTAAGTATTCTTTCCATATTTACCTCCTTATTTAGTTATATTTCTAAATATATGATAGTTATATAATACAAAAGGTCCTGACATTCTGTCAATATCAGGACTTTCATATGTGTCTAATCTACTATTTTACTACCACCTATAAACTCTCTTAATATAGATGTGAAAGGTATGTCTGATGTGTCTTTCAATTCAGTAAAATATTGAAGAAATTTAAGTAATCTATTTGCTTCTATATATGATGGATTTTCTATTGAAATTTCTTCTAATAGTGGTTTTGCATATGTTTTTAAAATAGATAATTCATAAACACATGCAGAGTTAAATATTATATCTGCTTCTTCTTGATAAGGGAATATATTCTTCTTTTCACCACGTCTTACAGATTCCCATTGCATTATTGTTTTTTCTGCACTATAACCTCTAAAATTATAATCTCTAACCATTCTTCTTATTAATCTTAAATCAGTTGTTGGGATTCTATTGTGGTCATCTAAATTTATTTGAGTAAGGGCACTTATATATATTTTAAATTTATCACTATCTGGTATAGATTTAGTTAACATAGGATTTAATCCATGTATTCCTTCTAATATTATGGGCTGATTTTCATCTATTTTTAATTTTTTACCAGTTTCTTCTCTTATACCTAACTTAAAATTAAACTTTGGTAGGCTTATTTCTTTACCATCTAATAAATCTTTTAAATCTTTATTAAATCTTTTTAAATCAATAGCTTCTATACATTCAAAATCAAAATTTCCAAACTCATCTAAAGGAGTTTCATCTCTATTAACAAAGTAATCATCTAAAGATATTGAAACGGGATTTAAATTATTGACCCTAAGATGTATTGATAGTCGGTTAGCAAAACTAGTTTTTCCTGATGAGGATGGTGCTGCTATTAATACTACTCTTTTATCTTTTTCTTTTATTATATCTGCTATTTGAGAAAGTTTTTTCTCATGTAGTGCTTCAACTATTCTTATTACTTCCCCATACTCATTGTTTCCTATTATTTTGTTAAGTGTTGTTACTTTGTCTACACCTATAAGTTTTGACCATTTTTCTGCTTCTTTATATATATTTGCAAGCTTTGGTTGCTGTTTAAATTCTACACATAAGTTTTTGTTAAGTTCACTTGGTCCTAAAAGAATAACTCCATCGTTATATAATTTCAAATCAAATGTTTTTATATATCCTGTTGATGGTAACATGTATCCATAAAAATGATCTATATGATTATTGCATTTATAAAGTTTGACATCGTCATATTCTTTATATTTTAATAGTTCTGCTTTTTCATGAAGTCCACAACTTTCAAATATATTTATTGCTTCGCCTACATTAGTTGATATTTTTTCTATTTTATAATTACTTTTTACTATGTCATTCATTCTTTGCTTTATGTTATAAATATCATTTTCATCTAATTTTTTATCTATGTGAACTTCACAATATAAACCATTAGATAAAGAATGTTCTATTGTAACTCTACTTTCTTTAAATAGTTCATTACAAGCCATTATAAATACAAATGACATTGTTCTTGAATATACCCTTAGACCATCTGGTGTACTTGTATCTAAAAATCTAATTTCACAGTCTTCATTAATTTTATGACTTAATTCCCTTAACTTATTTTCTACAATAGCAATAGTTATGTACCCTTTATAACTTTCACTGATTTCTTTTGCTATATCCTCTAACAATATAGAAGAACATCCTTCTTTAATATTATATTGCATTACTTTCCCATCAATGTTTAAATTTATATTCCTCATATTTCTCCCTTCTCCTACATATAGGAAAAAGAGGTATTTACACCTCTTTAATAATAAAATCTAAATTTTTAATACTATCCTCAATATCTTTATAGTTAATTTCTAATACCATGTAATCGGTATCTAAATTAACAACCTCTTTTATATGTTCTTTTGATAATATTCCCTTACCGATACCAACATGTGTGTCATTGATACCATCATTATCACTTAAATGAATTACTTTTATTTTTTTGCTTAATTGTTTTATATAATTATCTTTATTTATTAAGTTATGCCCTGTATCATAGCAAAACCATAATCTATTATTTTTTACCCTCTCAAATATATATTCAAAATCATATGCTATGTTTCCAACATTTGAAAAATCTCCATTATCTGAATATACATTTTCTATAGAAATATTAGTATCTATTGTTTGTGATAATACTTTAAAAAAATCACTACTAATACTTAAATATTTTTCTCTATTTTTTTTTAGTCTATTGCTCATTACATATCCTAAGTGAAGGTTTATATACTTTATATCTAATTCTTTTGTATTATCATATAATCTTTTCACAAATTCCATCCATGAATTTCTTATATAATCCACATTTTCACAAGTATTTAATTCCATAGGCAAGTGAATCCCAAGTGATAAGTCTAATTTTTTAATTTTTTCTTTATAATCACATAGTTTTTCACATTCATCTAAGTTATCAATACCAATTTCTATATGTTTTATATTTTCTATTTTTTCACATAAATTTAAAGCTTCTTCAATATTAAATAAAAGTGCTGATATCCCTATTCTCATAACAAACCTCTAATTAACTTTTCCTATTTTATTAAATGGGAATAATCTTATCATAACTTTACCCATTACATCTTTTTCATTAACTAATCCAACATCTTCATATCTACTATCTAAGCTTTTTTCCCTATTATCTCCCATAGCAAATATCTTTCCTTTTGGTACAACTATATCTATATTACCTTCAGTATAATTATCATGTATATATGGTTCACTTGTTAATTTATCGTTTACATATACTTTTGAATTTTCTATTTTTATATGGTCTCCTGAAACTCCAATAATTCTTTTTACTAGATCTTTTCTGTCTCCATCTTCTTGTAATAGTTCTGTGCTAAAGACTATTATATCTCCATCTTTTGGTTCACCCATTTTATAAGCCATTCTGTTGATTATTAAATAATCATTTTCCTCTAGGGTCGGATACATTGATTCCCCTCTTACCAATGTAGGCCTTATAAATTGAGTTATTATAAAGGCAAATATAAGAGCTGTCGCAATTATCTTCATCCACTCTATCGCCTCTTTCTTTATTTTTTCATTCATCCGTACCATCTCCTCTAAAATTAGGTTGCTCAATATATTAATTCGATTTTTTTAAGCTACCTATCATGTGTACTGCCATCTCATTAATATTATCATATTTATCCATCTTGATTCCAATATCTAACAATTCGCATGCTTTAACTAAATCTTGTACTACCTCCATTGGGTTGCCATATAGCACCTCAATATCTTCTTTACTTACACCTTTAAAACCATGCCCCACTGGACTTTCATTTCTTAATCTAATTAAACTCTCTAGTCTATCGCTGTTTAATATTTCTACTACTCTGTCCATTCTTTTAGTTTTTTTTATGTGCTTGTTTATATATTGAGTTACCCCATGTATTAAATTTCCATTATATATATTATACTTCTTTTTCAAAGTATATAAAATATTTTTCTTAGACACCATATATCCATGCATAGATACTTTATATGTTTTTGATTCTTTAGTACTAACAAAAATATATTTAAATAAAGCTTCCTTCAATCTATATAGCCTTCCTAGAAAATCTATGTACTCTTCATTTACAATTTGAATTTTCATATTCTCTACTAGTTCAGATAGTATATCTTCAGGCTCTCCTATATTTAAGTTCTCTAAATTATTTATCAATTTATTTATTTGCCTTCTTGATAACATCTCTTCACTCATACTATTTATACTTTTTAATGCTTTTTTAAAGTCAAAGTTAACGGCATATTTAGATGACTCCATTAGTAAATATAAATCTCCTTCTATAATTCCCGCTTCTTCTAATATATCTAAAACTGCATCATAGTCATATCTTTGTAAAAATTTAGATATAACATACTCTTGATTTTTATCTAATGAGCTCATAATATACCTCCTCTGTTATATTTATAAAATTGACCTTCTTTTATTATTGAACTATATTATATTTAAATATACATTTTTTTGTATTGTATAATTGGTTATATCGCGTTTAAATATCTATTTCTTTTTTCTCCTTTTAAAAAATCGCATCTTAGATTTATCTATATATTTATCTAGCTTGTCTAAATTGATTTTCCATAAGAATATAACGTAAATTATAAACAATACAACAGACCATCTATATTCTATCATCAATATAAAATCAAAAATTCCATGAAGTAATATTGGTACTAATAAAGATAAAATAAGGTACTCTCTTTTTTTTATCTTTTCATTACTAAATTTATATTTAGATATATAATATCCCATCGTTATTGCAAACATAACATGGGCTGGTATAGATATTACGGCTCTTATAATACCCACTTCAAAAGCTACATTTTTATTTTCAAACAATATATATATTATGTTTTCTATTGTGGCAAATCCAAGAGATAAAAATATAGAGTAAATAATTCCGTCTAATTTTTCATTAAAATTTTTTTCCTTTAATAAGTTAGGTAATAAAACTATATACTTTAATCCTTCTTCTGTTAATGCTGCTACTACAAATGACATAAAAATGTAATTAGAGTAGCCTTCAAATATTTTTATTTTAATTAAAATTCCTTCTATTATAATTGCTATTATACTTATAAAAACTCCCATTATAAAAAACTTACCCAACAACCGTATAGGCTCTCTATCGTATTTATCTTTTAAATATATCCACATCATACAAGCTATAGTAGGTGCAATAGCAAGTATTAATAAATCTATCTTCATCAAAACACATCCCTTATTTATATTTTCATTTATATTATTTCCAATTACCTTAACAAAATAAGAACTATCTTCATACTATAAAATACAAGATATTATTAAATTATCTAAAAGAAAGGGTGATTCTATGCAAGATGGCTTTTTAACAGTCAGTGTTTTAGATAAAGCTACTAACAGACCTATTGAAAATGCTACTGTAAACGTATATTCAATTCCACAGGATGGAGAACGTGCAACATTAGTTTTAGAAAATTTAAAAACTAATTCCTCTGGTCAAGTAATTGGGTTAAATCTTCCTGCTCCGGACATTAAATTTTCTCAACAACCATCTGATGTAAGACCCTACAGTCAGTACTCTGTAGAAACTATCGTTGATGGTTATGAAACTGTAGTTATAGAAGGAACTCAATTATTTCCAACTGTAGAAGCTAGACAAAATGTCCCTCTTATAGCTAAAACTAGATGTAGAGGATCATATTCTAGACAAAATGAGGCTGTATACGATATTGGTGATAATACTTTATATGGAACTTATCCACCTAAGATACCTGAGAGTGACTTAAAACCACTACCTCCTCCTACAGGATTCGTTGTTTTAGATAATCCAGTTGTGCCTGAATTTATAGTAGTTCATGATGGGTTGCCTGAAAATACATCTGCAAAAGATTATTGGGTTCCATTTAAAGAATATATAAAAAACGTTGCTTCTTCTGAGATATACTCTACTTGGCCTACTCAAACTATTTATTCTAACGTGATAGCTATAATTTCATTTACATTAAACAGAGTTTTTACTGAGTGGTATAGAAACAAAGGCTACAACTTTACCATAACATCTACTACTAATTTTGATCATAAATTTATAAACAACAGAAATTTATTCGATACCATCAATGTAGTTGTAGATGATATCTTTAACACATATATAAAACGTCCACCTACTTCAAGACAGCCTTTACTAGCTCAATATTGTGATGGTAAAAAATCTCAATGTCCTAATCAAATGACTCAATGGGGGAGTAAAGATTTAGGAGCTCAAGGCAAAGACTTCGAAGCAATACTTAGATATTTCTACGGAGATGAAATATCATTTGAAAAAGCTCCAATAGTAAGTGGAGTCCCTGTATCATTCCCTGGTGAAACACTACAAGTTGGATCTAATAATAAATATGTTAAAACTGTTCAAAACCAACTTAATGCTATAGCCAAAGGATATCCAGCCATCCCTAAAGTAAGAGAAGATGGAATATATGGTGATTCTACTGCTGAAGCTGTAAAGACTTTCCAAGGTATATTTGGATTACCTCAATCTGGAGTAGTAGATTTTAAAACATGGTACGAAATATCTAGAGTATATGTTGCTGTAACTAAAATAGCCTCTTTAAATCCAACTATATAGTTAAGATTAAATATTAAAAACCTATAAATTCAAGTGTGTTATAACTAAATTTATAGGTTTTTTAAGCTTAATTATATTTATTTAAATATATCTACATACTCATCTTTTAACATATGATTTATTACACTTTTGTTTATTGGAAACTCCGGTTCTCCAGCTGCATATGGTGCTATTTCGTATAAATCAAAATAAATAACTAAATTATCATCTTGTATATAAAATTTATTATTTAGCTTTATTCCATTAAATTGATATACTCCTTTATATTCTTTATCATTTTTAACTATATTTTCTATCTGGTTTCTTATTTCATTATCTATTACTTTCTTATAATCTATATCTGGTTTAAATAAATCACTTAATGTTAATAATTTTCCATCTTTCATATCAATATTGTATGATACCGTTTCATAATATCCATGTGCACCACCACTGTATTTATAGTATCTTACATTTATGCTTAATATATCATCACTATTTTTTTTAACTTCAAAATCAACATTAGCAACAAATTTATTTTCTATGTCAGCTAGATTATCCAAATATTTTTTTGCTTCTACTTGTGATTCATTATAAAATTCCATTATGTCTTTTCTTATCTCATCATTTATATATTTTTCAATTTCTTTATTTGATGTCATTATTATTGGTATATTTATTACGCTATTGATATATTTATTATCCTTAGTTATTGTTTGGGTATCTATATTTGCAACAATATTACTAGTGGTAAGTGCTTTTATTTTATTTTTAAAAACCTCTATTGGTATTTTGAATTCATAATTTAAGTTACTATTATTTTCTCTATAAGGGTTGAAGTAAACTATTATACCTCCATCTGCAATAATAAAATCAGTATATTTATTTACAATTATTTTTTGTTTATCAATTTTTAAATCTTGTTTTTTAGCATAATTGTATATATATTTAGTTATAACTTTTTCATAATCTAAGTTACCCTTTAATAAATTATCTAGATAAATTCTTTGTCCTGTTTTTAAATCAAATAAATAACTATCTTTTTCTAATACAGATTCTTTTTTACCTTTATTTATGTTTTTGTATATTACTATATTTATTAAATTTCCATCTTCAAATGCTACATTATAATTTATAGCTATATTCTTTTTTTCATTATTATTTAGCTCGCTCTCCTGTCTTTCATGATTTATATATTCATTTATATTTCTTCTTATATATGTATTTATATATCGTTGAACCTCGCTATTTGAAAAATGTATTACAGGCATTTTTACGCTTATAACTACGTTTTTATAATCTATTTTTGTTTTTTCTTCAGTTATTTTTACTGTTCTAAGTCCTTGAGACATATTAGTTTGAATTACATCTTTAATATTAAATTCAACATTTGAACTTACTACGCTTATTAATAAAAAAATTAATACTAATGGTGTTATATATTTTAAAAGCTTATTTTTATTTTTCATATTAAATTCCTCCAAAATATAGTTCACTTATTATATTCTGGATTTTTCATTTTTTTATCCTAATCAAATTTTGTAATTTTTGCTTTACTTTAATTAAAATAAACAAATTAAAAATACCTCCATATCATACTTATGACATGAAGGTATTTAATGTTTTTTATTTTATAAATTTAGCATCTGCCCAATTTGCATGGTCATTACCAGAACCATTTCCACCATCTTCTACAACTAATTTAACTTTACTTGCACCTTCAATATTAATATTAATAAATTCGGTTGTTGTATTTTTGTTCATAAGATTAGATGTATACGCCAATTTATCATCTACAAAAACTTTAAATATAACTGAGGCTTTTCTATTAGCATCTCTACTAACTCCTACAGAACTCGTGAAGTTTTTAAAGTTTTTACCTGCTAGATCATATACTACTTCTGAATAAGAGTGAGTACCTATTCCTTTTTCATAAACAACTTCTTTTGTACCATCCCATAATTTAAGTTTTGTCTCTGTTACAGACTTATCTTTTTGCACATGTCTCCAACCAGCATATGCATCTGTCCATTCTAAATCACTAACATATGTAAAATCTTCTATTTTTGCAGTTATTATTAACTTAACTGTTTTTGTTGTAGTATTATTATTGCTATCTACCACAGTATATACAATTTCAAACTCACCTACTTTATTTTTAACATAGTTTGTAGTGTATGTAATCTTTGAACTTATATTACCATCTTCAGCATCTATAACTTCAACTTTAGATAAGATATCATTAAAATCAACCTCATCGCCCTCTTTATAAGTTACATTTTCAGCATTTATTACAGGACTCTGTCCCTTAAATTTTTGTAAATTTGAAATAGCTAACTCTATATCTTCACAAGCTTTATCAACTTCAACTTGTGTAGCTTTCCCATTACTTAAAAGAGTTTTTGCTATACTTAGTTTTTCCTGTAGAAATACCCATGAAGCAGCCTCATAATCTCCTTCTTTTAAAAGTTCTGCTTTTTTTATAGCTTCTTTTAAATTAAAAGTATCTACTGTTAACTCATAAGTATAAATAACCGAGTTTTTTTGATTTACTTGTGTTATTTCTCCTTTTTCTTGACCTGTTGTAAGCTTATAGCTATAAGTTTTATCTCCTACTATAATTTTGCTTAACTTATCTGAAGCCACATCATAACTGTTATTAACTTGAATAACTTTGTCTTCTTTTAATTTATTTCCATTAATATCAACATATTTGACTACTACTTCTCCTACTTTATCTGATGCCATAAGGAATTTAGCATCACCCCATATAGCCCCATCATTTCCATTTCCATTTCCACCATCTTCCACAACAAGCTTTAATTGTTTTGCTCCTGCAATGTTAACTTTAATAAACTCCTGAGTTGTATCTCTCTTCATAATATCAATCTCTTTTACAAGCTTTCCATCTACATAAACTTTAAATTTTATAGATGTATTATTATTACCATCTCTATCTCCACCTACATAACTTGTAAAGTATCCATAGTCTTTATCCGTTAAATTATAAACTATTTCTGAGTGAGCATGCGTTCCTATACCTTTTTCATATGTTACTTCTTTTTCTCCATCCCACAGGCGAAGTGATTTTGCATTAAGATTTAAATCCTTATGAATAGATCCCCAACCTGTACTTGCTGACGACCATTCAGTATCTGAAACATATATACTACTGTTAACTACTATAATTTTCACTGTTTTTTCTGTTTTGTTACCATCGCTATCTACAACGCTATACACTATATCAAAGTTACCTGTACTACCCTTTTGGTAGTTTGTAGTATACGTAATCTTTGAAGTTAAATCTCCATCTTCAACATCACTTGCTTTAACTTTAGATACTATTTCATCTAACTTTACAACCTCATCTTTTTCATAAGATACATTAGTTGCATCAATTTTTGGAGCTGAATTTGTTGATATAAACTTAGCATCAGCCCATACTGAATGATCATAATTGTTTGTTCCATTTGAATCTACTATAAGTTTTATCTCTTTTGCACCTTTAATATCAACATTTACATGTTTATATGGCGTTTTAGAAGAGACAATTTTTGAATCATATTTTAAAATACCATCTACATAAACTTTAAATATTACACTTGCACTTGTGTTATATGCAGTATCATCTATACCAACATAACTTTCAAAATTAGTATATTGTTTATTAGATATATCATATATTAATTCTGAATTTGCATGAGCTGTTATTCCTTTTTTGAAGAACTCTTTACCTATATTTGAATGTAGGACAATTGAACCATTATTAATGCTACTATTAAGGTTCGTATCTTTTTTGATATTTCCTGAACCACATGTTCCGCTCTTATAATTAATATCACTTAAATAATCTATTATACTTGTTACTTCTACTTCTCTTGTAATTGTTGTTTCATTATCATCAGCACCTATAGTTTTATATGTAATTAAATAGATACCTCTTTTATTTATGTCTACAGTGTTTTTTATTATTTTAATATTACTTGTAATATCATTTCCTTTTGAATCCTTTGTTGCAATATGATCCATTGGATTAAACTCTTTATAAAGTGGAATAGTAATTTTTGCTGTAAAATCTAATTTTTTGCTGTTACTTGGAGGCGTTACTCCCTTACCTGCAATCCTTACTAAGACAGTACTATCTGTCGTAAAATTAGGTGAATTACTTTCTGAATATCTTGTCCATGTTCTGCCATTATCATCGCTATACTCCATAGAAGAATCAATACCTTCTATAACGTTTACCTTATCATCAGCACTAACATTTGGCTCTGTTGGTCTATTATTAATTTTGATTTCAGCAATACCTGCATTATCGTTAACTCTAACTTTAATACCATGTTCAGCACTAATTGATTCTAAGTCAGTATTTGAAAGTAACATATTTTCTGCATTAATCGACTTCCAAGTTTTACCGTTATCAAGACTATATTGCATTGAATTACTTGTTCCCATAATTCTTCCTGCGTTATCACCATCAAAACTAAAATTAACATCTGGAACAACTACATCGTGAACATAATTTATACTCCAAATCTGATTATTGCTATAATCAAGCTTGCTATTTTTAATCGTTGAATGATTATTATCAGCCGTTATAGCATATCCAGTTCCTACATTAATTATTTGATATTCATTATCTCCTAATTTTACTAATTTCCATTTTTGGTAACTTAAATTATTATAAGTAGCTTGAACTAATTTAGCGCCATCATCAGAACTTAGTTTTTGTGGTGATAATACTTTACCGCTATGCTTCATTACAATTTTATATTCATTATCTCCAACAGATACTAGATATGCAATTTGGTTTCTACCACCACCATATCCGTACTGAATAACTTCTGCATCTTCTGCACCACTACCTCCAGCAACATCAAAGCTTCTACCCGTAGCTTTATTAATAAATTTATATACCGCACCTTCATTAAAATCGCTGGCAAGTTCTGTTGTATAATTTAATACTACATCACATCCTGCTAGAGTTGTACCTGTAGCTGCTGTTCTTACATGTAATACAACATTACCTCTTAGGTCCACATTAAATGTTTCGTTATATCTAACCCATGTTTCTCCATTATCAAAGCTATACTCCATAGTGTTGTCTAGGCCAGTTATTGTATTTCCAATATCATCACCTAATACATTAGGATTTTTTGAACAAGCTGCAAAACTAATTTCAGCCGCTTCATCTGTATTTTTAAATCGTACTTTAATAATAGTGTTTGGACTAATGTTTCTAAGGTCATCTGACGTTAAAGGCATATTAACCTTAGTTATATCGTTCCATGTCTTACCATTATCCATGCTATATTCCATATCAGTATTTGAACCAATAATTTTTCCTTCATTTTCACCATCAAGATTAAAACTTATCTGAGGTATTAATGTATCTGTCTTAAAAAGCTTTATTTCAGCAGCAGATGCAAAATTTCCAACACCTTTTGTGGCCTCAAATTTTACATACTTGACATTTTTAGCATTAAATATTGCTGTTTTCGCTTTATTATCGTCTGACCATTTACCATTAGAAATAAGCTTGAAGTTCTCACCATCTATACTTGTATAAATATTATATTCAGTTATATTACCATTTCTATCACCATCTTGTCTTGGTATATATTCAAGCTTATAAAGATTACTCGCCTCTTTCAATTCAAATGTAAGTGACTGTGGAAGCGGCTTAACGGTTCCTTCATAGTCAGAATGCCAGAATGTATGTAAATTACCATCATATGCATACTCAACTGGGTTATCTTTATATGCATCACCTTTAATGCTAGAAATACCTGATGGAAGAATTAGTGAATTATCAACCTTGCTAGTAAAGTCAAAAGTCTGTATTTCACTGCCTAAAGTCTTACCTTGAGCAGGAATTCTAACCATAAATTTAAAATCGCCACTCAAATCTGGAAGCTTATCTTCACTTTCATACTTAGTCCAAGTTGTTCCATTATCGATGCTATAATAAATATTAGTATTTAAATTAAATATTTTATTTATATCATCATTTACATAAATCTTAGGTAGTGATGGTGCTTTGTATATAGGTATAAGAATATATTCATTTGTACCAGTAATTCTTACTCTGATACCATTTTCCTCAGTAATAGAAGTTAATTCTTCCTCACTAAGTTTCATATTTTCTTCTTTTACCGCTTTCCAAGTTGAACCAGAATCAAGACTATATTCACTATCTGTCTTACTTCCTACTAATCGTCCTGCATTTTCACCGTCAAAATTAAAATCAGCTAAATACAATCCAACTCCAGGCATACTTTTCTTAAGAGAATCTGCAATTTGCTTTGTCTTCCAATTTAATTTTGAATACTTGTCTAGTACTTCATTTAAGTCAACAATATATTGTTGATACTTTTCTCTTGAAGTTTCTGAGTTTAAAACTTTATCTTGTATCAGTCTAAATAAATCATATACAACTTCTGGTTGTTCTTGAAGATCATTTATTATAGAATTAGCTACTTCATCTAATTCAGCTTGTGTAATTGGCTTATTAACAAGCGGCTTATATACCTTTAACTCTGAAGCAGATGCAAAATCGTTATGTCCCTTTAAAGCTTCAAGTTTTATATATTTTACATTTTTAGTTTTAAATTCTATTGTTTTTTCATTAGAATTATTTTCCCAAGTACCATGAGAAATTTTTTCATAATTTACCCCATCTAAACTTGTATAAAGATTGTATTCCGTTATATTTCCATTTTTACCACCATCTTGTCTTGGCACATACGAAAATCTACTAATTTCATATTCTCTATCAAAAGCTAAAGTAATTGACTGCGGAAGTACACTTCTTTTTCCATCATATTGTGTGTGCCATAAGGTCTTACTATTACCATCTATAGCGTTTGTAACTAGCTCATTTCTATTTTCACTTGTAGTAGTTGCTGTAATTGAACTTGTAGGTATTTGAGTTTTAGCTACTCCCTCATTCCAAAATTCGTTCATAGAATTTATATAATCTCTCCATACATCTATATTCCATTTGTTTGTTTGCTTAGCAAGCTTACGCACATCTTGAGCTTTATTATAATCACTAAGAGCATCTGCTATCCATTTAAGCTGGTATGATTTATGAAGCGCAGATTCGTCAACTCTTGATTCCTCATATGCAAACCAGTATGCAACTCTATTAAATATATTATTGTAATTAGTATATGGAACAAGAGTTGATTCACCTAAACCTGATTCTCCCCAACCAAATACATCATATCCAATGTCCCACTTACCATAAGAAGTCGGTGAATGATACACATGGGCAGCATGTCCAGGTTGTCCAATATTAAAACCTGGAATACCAAAAGAATTTACTGTAATACTACCAAACTTAGATTCAGTACCACAAACCCCTCCTATTTCATGTACCTCTTTAATTGTTGCATTAGGTCCAAAGAACTGATCTCCACTAGCACTAAATACACTATATGGATTCCCATTTTCATCTTTATATGGGCTAGTAGAAACATAAGGTGGATACCATACAGATACTCTTTGGTTAGTTGCATTATATCTATCTTTATGAATTACTTCTCTTACATAATCTAAATCAGCATTACTTGTAGGAGCATTAATCGTATTTCTTAATTCCCATACAGTTCTTGTTTTCATACTTACTGGGAACTTACCTTGTGCTTCTCGAACCTTAAAATACTCATATCTTTCATATGGAGTTACTAAAGTTCTTGAAGTGTACCATTTTGGAACACCATTTCCAAATTTCATAGCACATGCAATTGCTAATTTTAATTCATAACCAGTATGCGAAGCCGGATCTTTACTCCAGATTTCAAACCATACTTCAAAGGCCTTTGAGTATTCAGTGTCTGGCTTCCCACCTTCCAAGAAAAGGTTCATAGCTTCTGTATTGTTAAAAAGCCAATTTATAAACTCCTTCTTTTCTGGGGTAGCTATAAAGCCTTCGATTGTTGAAATTCCTGCACTTCTAAGTAATTCTCTTTGAGCTATAGCCTTTTCAAAAGATGGATCATTTAGATAATTAGTTAATGTATTATTGCTTGTATCCTTACCCACTTTTTGGTTAATAAAAGTTGTTAACCCATTAAAAAAGTCTAAATACTTCATATTCTCAGCAATGGCAGGCGGGCTTATTACCTCTGCTGCTGATACAAATGAATTTACAGGGAAAAACGAAGCCACCATACTGGCCGCTACTAGTAGAGCTATTCTTTTCTGCCTTTTTTTCATAAAACTTATCTCCTTATTTTTTTGAAATAAAATATAAAAATAAAATAAATTAAATAACGTATTATAATTTTTATATAATATATCTCTTGCTTTAAGTATACTACAATAATATACATTTTTTCCCATAAAACTTCTAAATAATCTAAATTTTTTGATAACGTCATTTTTTGTAACATTTATCGAATATACGTATTTTTAACAAAAAACCCACATGCAAATAGCATGTGGGCTTTAAAATCAATTAATTTATCTAACTTTTTTTAATTTTACTACTGTTTCTACATGAGGTGTGTTTGGGAACATATCCATACACTTAACTTTTTCTACTTCGTAGCCATAGTTTCTAAATTCAACTAAATCAAGTACTAAAGTTTTAGGATTACAAGATATATAAACTATTTCCTTAGAACCAAATCCAGATATATCTCTTATAGCATCTTTGTGTACACCTGGTCTTGGTGGATCTACTATTATTAAATCTGGTTTATGTTTTAATTTTTTAACTGTTTTTGTAACATCTCCTGCAACAAACTCACAATTAGTTAATCCATTTAATTTAGCATTTTCATTAGCTGCAACTACAGCTTCTTCTATTATTTCAATTCCGTAAACTTTAGACGCAGCTCCTGCCATAACTTGTCCTATAGTACCAGTTCCACTATATAAATCAAAAACAACTTTATCTGCATGATCGCCTATAAATTCTCTCGTCATAGTATATAGTTCTTCTGCTCCTTTAGTGTTAGTTTGGAAGAATGAGAATGGAGATATTTTAAATTTAAGACCTAATATCTCTTCTTGTATATAGTCTCTTCCATGTAAAACTCTTAATTCATCACATTGAACAGCATCTGCCAATCCATCATTTACAGTGTGTAGTATACTTACCATTTCAGCTTCTGTTTCAAGTTTTAGTAACATTTCTTTGTATTCATTCATATCAAAATCAACTTGAGAAGAAGTTACTATATTTACCATAAGTTCTTTAGTATTTACACCTTTTCTAACTACAAGATTTCTTAAATATCCTTTATGATTCATACCTTTATAATAAGGAAGTTGTTTTTCATTGAAAAACTCAACACTTGAAGTTAATACTTTTGTAAAATCTTGGTCTACTAAAACACATCCATCAACTGTTAATATATCTATGTGCTTTCCTTTTTTGTGAAGACCTAAAGTTAATGGTCCATCTTTCATTTCATCACCAAAAGTGTACTCCATTTTATTTCTATATAATTTTTCTTGAGGACTTCCTTGTATTCCTAAAAATTGGAATCCAAATAAATCTTGCTTTAAAAATAAATCCATAACTTGTTTTTCTTTTATTTCTAATTGTTTTTTGTAAGGAACAGATAGTATAGTACATCCACCACATTCATTAAAATGTTTACATGTTTCTTCTGTTTCTATTGGTGAATTTTCTAGTAATTCTATTATTTTAACATCTGCTTTACCACTTCTAGTTCTCTTAACAGCCGCTTTTACTCTTTGACCGCTTATTCCGCCCTTCATGTGTACTTCTCTGTTTCCTATTAAAGTTACAGAAGTTCCACCAAACTCCATCTTATCTACTTCAAATTCTATAATGTCTTTTTTCTTCACTTAAAATTACCTCCGCTTTTCTATCTTTCTTCCATTAATTTTATTTCTTCTATTGTTAATTCTCTGTATTCGCCTAATTCTAAACTTTCATCTAAGTTTAATTTACCCATAGAAAGTCTTTTTAAATAAACCACTCTTTTACCTACGCTTTCAAACATTCTTTTTACTTGATGATACTTTCCTTCATGTATAGTAAGTTCTATTTCTGATATTTCATCACTTTTTAATATTTTAAGTTGAGCTGGCATAGTTTCATATCCATCATCAAGTGTTACACCTTTTTCAAAAGCTATTATATCATCATCATTTACTATTCCATCTACTTTAGCATAATAAGTCTTAGGAACATGCTTTTTAGGAGATAATACTCTATGAGAAAGTTTACCATCATTAGTTAAAATTAATAACCCTTCTGTATCTTTATCTAATCTCCCAACTGGAAATGGTTCATAAATAAGATATGATGGATCTATTAAATCTAATACTATTGGATCATGTTTATCAAATGTAGCTGATATATAGCCATCTGGCTTATTTAACATTATATAAATAAATTCTCTATAAGTTACTTTTTCACCATCAAATACTATTTCATCAACTTCTGGGTCTACTTGAAATCCAGGATTATTTACAACTTCTCCATTTACACTTATCATTCCATACTTACAATATCTTTTCATATCCGCTCTACTTCCACACCCAATAGTTGAAAGTACTTTATCTACTCTTAATTTCTTAGCCATTAAAAATGATCTCCGTTCTCATAGTATTTTTCTTTTTCAAATACTGTAAATGCTAAATCCATATCTTCTACATCTAAATTATTTCTTATACTATTAGTTATTATTTTTGCTACTGTATCTTGAACTTCTTGTCCTCTATCAAACCACGCTACTTCTACAAATGGATAAACTGAGTCTAATTTCCCATTTCTTATAGCAACTGACTTTATACATTCTATTTCAAAATAATCTCTTGGACACTTTACAGCTTCCACTAATTCATCTATCATTTTTTCACTTATTTTGCATATATCATTTTCATGTATACCTCTTACTTTTATTTGTGGCATAATCTACTTCCTTTCTTTTTTATCTATTTATTACTTACTCTACACTTGTTATAGATATTATTATACTTTTAATTTGATGTTATTACAATTTACTATGTACTTTTTTTGTAGAAACGTTATAATATTAGATGATGGGTAAATTTTAAATTTAATAATTTTTTAACAAATTAACTTATATGGAGGTTTCACTATGTTAGTTTCAGCTACAGAAATGTTAAATAAGGCTAGAGAAGGAAAATATGCAGTAGGTCAATTCAACATCAACAACTTAGAATGGACAAAGGCAGTTTTATTAACTGCTCAGGAAAACAATTCTCCAGTTATCTTAGGAGTATCTGAAGGTGCAGGAAAATACATGGGTGGTTACAAAACTATAGTTGGTATGGTTAACGGAATGTTAGAAGAATTAAAAATAACAGTTCCAGTTGCTCTACACTTAGACCATGGTAGTTATGATGGAGCTTTAAAAGTAATAGAAGCAGGATTCTCTTCTGTTATGTTTGATGGTTCTCACTATGCTATAGAGGAAAATATAGCTAAGACTAAAGAAATAGTTGAAATAGCTCACGCTAAAGGAATATCTGTAGAAGCAGAAGTTGGTTCTATAGGTGGAGAAGAAGATGGTGTTGTTGGAACTGGTGAAGTTGCAGATCCAGCTGAATGTAAATTAATAGCAGATTTAGGTGTTGATATGTTAGCTGCTGGTATAGGTAACATACATGGTCAATATCCAGCAAACTGGGCAGGATTAAGTTTCGATGCTCTAGAGGCTATAAATAATCTTACAGGAACTATGCCATTAGTATTACACGGTGGAACTGGTATTCCTGCTGATATGATAAAAACAGCTATATCTTTAGGTGTTTCTAAGATAAATGTTAACACTGAATGTCAATTAGCTTTCGCTGCTGCGACTCGTGAATACATCGAAGCTGGTAAAGACTTACAAGCTAAGGGATTCGACCCTCGTAAAGTTTTAGCTCCAGGTTTTGAAGCTATAAAAGCTACTGTTAAAGAAAAAATGGAATTATTCGGTTCTGTAAATAAAGCTTAATTAGTTTTTATTTAGAATTATAGTTCTTTATAAAATTTAAATTTTTACAAAACAAATGAGACCTTGTTGTTTAGTTCATACTAAATAATAAGGTCTTTTGTTTTAACTATAAAATTTAGATCCACCTGTTAATTGTCTTCTCCCAACTAATTTACATAAATTAGTAAGAGATGCTATTTTTATTTCTTTAAAACTTATTAAAAATACAAATTTAAAATCAGTGAATGATTCATCTATATTGTATACGTCAAAGAAACATCTTATATTATCAGATAAATACTTATCCTGTAGTTCCTGTTCTATTTCATCTGTAGCATCCTTTAGATACGCTCTTACATCTTCAAAGAACACTTGAAAATATGATTCGTCTATATCTTCTCCCATTTCTTCTATTAGTTCTTCTATATCTTCCATATCAAATACATCTTCTGCTAATTGACAGTCAAATGCCATTATATTTTCTTCTTTTATAGTATTTGATATATCTTTTATATCGTCAATGTCTTCACGTAATCCTATAATATCTTTTACTTCATTACTATTTATAATGATGCTATTTTTTTGATTTTTGATTTTTAACTCTATCATAAGATCACCTTCCCCACTCGATGATACTTTAGCTATATGATTCTATAGCTTCTTTTATATCATTCCAGTTCTTAACTCTAGTTATATTCTCATGTTCAATTTCTTTGTTGTAGTTAGTATCTATCAATAAAACTTTCATGCCCTCCGCAGCTAACTGCATAGCATTACTAGGATTATCCTCTATAAATACATTACACTGCAATTCTTTAGCTTTATCGATTTTATAGTCACTACCTAATAAATGTACATCTATATGCGAAAGTCCTTTTTCAGTTAGCCAATTTGTAGTTACATCTGTTAGCTTTGGATTTCTAGCTGTAACAAAATATAAATTATGCTTAGAATATAGTTCGTCTATAATATCTTTTGCACCTTCTACAACTTCTGCTTCCGAATAAGAATACATATAATTTGTATGGAATTCATTTAGTATTGTGTCCATATCTACTCCATATAACTCATTCCAATTATAAGTATTGCACTCATCTTGTGTTATATTTTTACTAAAAATTTCATTTAAGTACGGAATAAAATGATATGGACTAGTAATAGTCCCATCTATATCAATACATATATTTAATTTATCCATATTATCCTCCCTAATTACCTGTTAAACTTCATAATAAGATATTCTATCACAGGTTAAATTATAAATCAAAGCTCGCACTTTAAGTATATGTATATAATACCAAAAAGCTTACCTAAAAAGATAAGCTTTGATAAATTAATTATACATACTTTAATTGTTATCTATTTTAACATTTAAGTCACTTATTCTTTCTTTAAATGATGAAATTTGTTTATCTGATAAATCTAGATATTGAGTTATTTTACCTACATATTTAGGATTTTTAGTATCTACCAATTGAATTGCTGACTCCATCGCCATAGATCTTAACTCATATGCTTTTTTAACATCATTTCTTGCATTATCTAATTCTTTAGAATATTCATCTTTAAAAAGGGTTGGTATCTCCATTTTTTTGTACATAGATATAACTTCTTCACATTTTTCATGTGCATATTCTAAGTCTTTTTTTATGTTAGATAAATTTTTTATGTTCTGTGATATATTTTTAGTATAAGGCATACAATCTCTCATTGGCATTAGTGCTACTGTCTCTATATCATAGATTTGCTTTTTAAATTCAAATATTATTTCTTTATCATTTTTTTGATTAAGCTCTGTTTGCTTTGCATTATCTATACTATTTTCATTAACTTCTTTTATTTCTGATTCATCATCTTGATTAATTTCTTCTTGATTATCTACTATCTTATTTTCATCCTTTTCTTGATATATATCTTTATTTTTTGGATTAGGATTTTCACTAAAATTAGATGCATAGCTATTATTATCACTTTCTTCAGATACATAATTGTGATAATACATTGCTTCTTTAATTTTATTTAATCCACTCATATAAATATTAGTTATAACTATTGTACTTACTAATACAACGTAAATACTACTATATATACAAGATCTTTTAAAGTTACTATAATTCCTAAATAAAGCTATCAAGGGAATAAGGTATAGAAATAAGAATACTAGTATCCATCTCATTAATAAACATCTCCTTCTTTTGTATATTAAAACAAAATGCCCCAATGTACCTTTTTTAACCATTTAGTTTATAGTATTTACAACTTTATAACTTATTAATCCAATATTTTATTTAATTTAAAATCTATATAATCACATGAAGCTAATATATACTCTACTCCATTTCTAAATCCTTTCAATCCCATTTTAAAAGATTCTCTTCCATGTAAATGTCCATATATTACTTTTTCTACATTATATTCTTCAAATAGCTTAGTAAATAGTGACTCTTCAAGTCTATCATTAGTTGGTGGATAATGAGTTATTACTATTAATTTAGTGTATCCTTTTTTACGAGCTGACTCTAATGATAATCTTAATCTATTTTCTTCTCTTTTGTATATCTTTGCATCATTTTCATCAAACTTAACATCATTTGGACACATCCAGCCTCTTCCACCACAAATAGCATAATCTTTATATTCATAAAAATTAGTTTGTAAAAACTTCATATTATCATATAATTTATTTAATCCAGTTACTGTAGTCCACCAATAATCATGATTTCCTTTTATAAATATTTTTTTTCCTGGAAGTTTATTTATTATGTCTAAATCTTCTTTTGCTTCACTTAAGTTTATACCCCAAGAAGTATCTCCTAGAACTAATACTAAATCGTCATCTACTACGTTACTTTCCCAACTTTCTATTATTTTAGATTCATGGCCTGTCCAATTGTCTCCAAATACATTCATAGGTTTATTAACCGCTGTTGAAAAATGTAAATCTCCTATTGCATATAAACTCATATATATATTCCTTTCTGTTATGTCTTTATTTTAATATTATTTTCTATAATTTAAAAAAGAAAGTTACCCAATAGTATGGATAACTGTCTAATCATTTTTATTATTACTATTATATTGTTGTAATAAATTATCAATCTCTCTTTTAAGATGTATTATTTCTGCTATATCTCTTTCATTATCTATTTTATCTAATCTTCTTTGATATACAAGAGCTTTATGTGTCTCTCCCAAATTATATAGTTCTTGTATTTTATTTAGTACATCTCTTACTGTCACAGATTTCACTTGGCACATAACTTGAGCTTTCATTATATCTTCTCTTATTTCACTCATCTCTTGATCTAATAAGAATGCTGCATCAGCTGCTCTTCTTAATCTAACCGCTAGGTCTTCTGGTATATAATGCTCATATTTATATTTTAAAGAATGCTCTATTGTTGCCCAAAAGTTCATAGCAAGTGTTCTTATCTGTATTTCACATAAAATTTCCTTTGAACCTGCGATTGAGTTTATAGGGTATTTAATTATAACGTGATAACTTCTATATCCACTATCCTTAAAATTTTGTATATAGTCTTTTGAGTAAACAATCGACATATCTGTTCTATTTTCGATAAGCTCTATTATAGTGTATATATCTTCAACAAACTGGCACATTATTCTTATACCAGCTATATCTTCCATTTCAGATTCAATATCTACAATATTAAGTCTCTGTGACTTTGATATTATAGATGCTATCTTTTTAGTTCTTCCTGTTACAAATTCGATTGGAGAATATTCTCCTTTTGCCATAAATTCTTTTCTTATATTTTTAAATTTCACCTTTAACTCTTCAACAGCATGGTCATAAGGAGCTAATACTTCATCCCATTTTTCGTATTCCATCTCACTCACCCTTTGTTCTATTTTTACAGTCATATCTATTTTAACATAATTCATTTTCTTTTGGTATAATAAAGCAATTCTCCTTGTGATAATATATAATCAATTTCTTGTAAGCTTGCTAAATAGCTAATTACAGAAATAAGTGACGATTTAAAGAAGTGATATTCTTTATAATTACACTTTAATTCGTTTTTCAATATTATGTTTTTTAACAACGCCTCTATACCCATAGGAGTATTTAATTCTTCTTTTATTTGATTTACATATTTATATACAGCATCCTCATGATTTTTTATAATTTTTTCACTTTCTTTTTTAGTAATCAATTC
The DNA here is from genome assembly GCA_947072565.1 of uncultured Peptostreptococcaceae bacterium. Taxonomy (GTDB): domain Bacteria; phylum Bacillota; class Clostridia; order Peptostreptococcales; family Peptostreptococcaceae; genus Romboutsia_D. Next base: position 93,588 of record CAMTIM010000036.1, read on the forward strand.
TTTACTATGACTAGCTACTATATATTCGAAATCTATATTTCTAAGCTTGTCTAAAGAATTCATGTATTCTTTTAAGTCATACAAAAACAGAAAATCATATTTTTTAAGCATATTTAAACCTATTAGCAAGTCTCCTACAAACAATACTTTGTCTTTAGTTAATATACCTATGCTACCAGGTGTATGTCCTTTAAAATCTATTACTTTAAAATCTTCATTATTTAAGTTTACAATTCCCTCATTTAATACTTCATCTATATATGTTTGTTCTAAAGACTTACTTCTCAATCTCTCATCCATAAATTCATTACTTTTTCCACCTATGATGTATTTAGAAAATAAACTTGGATGTTCTATATATATTTTTGCATACTGCGAGCATAATATATTCACATCTTTATAAAACTCTCTAAATTGATTACATGCACCATAATGATCATTATGTTCATGAGTATTTATAATAAATTTCAAGTTAACATTATCATTTTCCAATATATTTATTATTCTTTTAGGTCTGAGACCACTTAATCCTGGATCTATAATTAACGCTGTATTATCATTATATATATATACACCTGTATTTGTTCCACCTTTTATATAAAAAGTATTTCCCTTTATATTTATTAAATCCATATAATCACCTAATTACAATAATATTTTTTTTAATCTATTAATAGCTATCTCTCTTGCAGCCTCATCTTTAGTTACTCTTATTTTTATGCTATATGATACATCTTCATTGAAAAAATAGTCTATAAAGTATTCAACTATTCCTCTATCTTTAAACTCTATATCTATGATCCCTTTAGAATATATATTTGAATCTAATGTCATCAATTCATCTGCAAATCCCAATCTATCAGATTTACTTAAATAATCATTTTGAGGAATAAAATCTTCACAATATTTAATTTTATAATTAACAACTTCACTACTTATATCAAACCCATATTTTGATTTTACTATTTTATTGTAGTCTATATTTCTTTGAGTTACATTGGATAAATTTTTATTGTAGTCTTCTTTTTTCCAATGCCCAAATAATCTACAATTTAAGGGTCTTACTTCATATATTAAACATCTATTGTCTTCATCTTTAAATGGACATGCACTTTTTTTAGTAAATTCTAAAAAATAATAATCTAGAACCTTGCTTAAAGATTTTTTTCTTAATTCTTTATTATCATTTAAATATTGAAATATATTTATAAATTCAATTAAATTTATTCCAACAGACTCCATACAACAGTTCCCACATCCTGCACAGTCTCCACTTGGTACATTTGAATATACTTTATTTAATTTATCAAATAACTTGTTTTGTTTACAATAATCTATACAATTTAAAATATCTTTCTTTTTTATACTAGTCATTATTATTACTCCTTGTTATAATTATTAAGTTAATACAAACAATTATTATAACACATTTTTTACGACTAATTACAGGAGGCAAATTTTATGAATAGATATACAAAGATAATAAATATGATGGATAGTTATTTTACTAAAGATTATGAGAAAACTAAAAAAAACATAACTAAGGTCAGAGAAGTTAGAGAAGAAACTGTTAGAAAATTCTTCTTACAAGGTGACTGTGAAGTTTTAGTAGTATTCGAAGAAACTGGTAAAGAAATTCTTATAGATGATTTTTCATCTGATGATGATATAAAAAAATACCTAGGTTCTAAGTTTATAATCAAAAGAAAATAATTTTAAATATAAATGGGTTGGATAATTAATATATCCAATCCATTTATTTTATAACAATATATTTTTTTATAATATTTTTCAAAATTAAATGTATAAAATTAATTTATATGCTCATAATAGTAATATAAAATTAAATATTTAACTCAATCTCCCCCAATTTGAGCTTTCGTTCCCCCAACGAAAGCTCTTTTTACATTTAATTTATAATCTAGTTAATAATTATCTTATAGGTTATAATAACTTAATATAAATATCAATTGTGAAATGGGGTATATAAATGATAACAATAGGTAATTTAAATTTAGATACAGATTTTGAACATAGAATAATAAGAGAAGAGGATGACGATTTAGATTTATTTATAGATTTAAATTATCGTAGCTTAGATATAGATAATACTGGATCAAACTTATTTAGCTCTAGAATCCAATTTCCTTTTGTTAGGTCTATTATATTAAGGTTGAACAAAAAAACTCATACAATGACAATACATTTAATGAGAGACATAGATCTGTTTTCAGCTTTTGCAAACTTCGAAGTTGATTATACTGATTGTACAATAAATATAAAAAATAACCTTGAAAAAGTATCTATATATAAATCAGTTTTATAATTTTTTGTAATAAGAAGGGGGCCTTAATAGGCCCCTTAATTATATTTATCTATATTTATTTATATCTTAATTATATTACGGTTTAAATCTATAGTCAACACAATTTTCTGAATATTTCTATAATTTATTTTTCTTTTCTTGGTCCATATATTGTTGCATATATTTCTTTTAATTCAGATACTAATGGTGATCTTGGATTAGCTCCTGTACATTGATCATCAAATGCATCTAATGCTAATTTTTCTATTGCTGCGAAATAAGTGTTTTCTTCTATTCCACAATCTTTTATAGTCATTGGTACATTTACTTCTTTCATTAAGTTTCTAACAGCTTGTGCTAAACTCTTAACTCCTTCTTCTGTAGTGTTAGCTTTTAATCCTAACATCTTAGCTATTTCTGCATATTTTTTGTCAGCTACAAATGATTTATATCTTGGGAATGCAGCAAACTTACTTGGCATAGCCGCATTGTATTCTATTACATGTGGTAATAATATTGCATTTGCTCTACCATGAGGTATATGGAACTCTGATCCTAACTTATGAGCTAACGAGTGGTTTACTCCTAAGAAAGCATTGGCAAACGCCATACCAGCCATACATGAAGCATTGTGCATTTTTTCTCTAGCTTCTTTACCTTCTGCAGTATTAGCCCCTTTATATGATTTTGGTAAGTAATCAAATACCATTTGTACAGCTTTCATAGCTAATGCATCTGTATAATCAGTTGCCATTACAGAAACATAAGCTTCTATAGCATGAGTTAATACATCTAATCCTGTATCTGCTGTAACTGCTGCTGGTACAGACATTACGAAGCTTGGATCTATTATAGCTACGTCTGGAGTTAACTCATAATCAGCTAATGGATATTTAACATTGTTTACTTTATCAGTTATAACTGCGAAAGATGTTACTTCTGATCCAGTTCCTGAAGTAGTTGGTACAGCTACCATTTTAGCTTGTCTTCCTAATTTAGGGAACTTGAATATTCTTTTTCTTATATCCATAAACTTAAGTCTTAAATCTTCAAAATCTGCTTCTGGGTTTTCATAGAATAACCACATACCTTTAGCAGCATCCATTGCAGATCCTCCACCTAAAGATATTATAGTGTCTGGCTTGAACTTTCTCATAGCTTCAGCACCATTTAATACTGTATCTACAGATGGATCTGGTTCTACATCAGCAAATACATCTATCATAACTGGATTTCTTCTTTTTCTTAAGTGATATTCTAATTTTTCAACATATCCTAATTGAACCATCATTCTGTCAGTTACTATCATTACTCTTTCAACATTTGGTAACTTTTCTAAATATTGTATTGAACCAGCTTCATGATATATTCTTTCAGGTACTTTGAACCATTGCATATTAACTCTCCTCTTAGTAACTTTCTTAACATTTATTAAGTTTACAGCTGATACGTTATCTGTTGTTGAGTTGTTACCCATAGATCCGCATCCTAAAGTTAATGATGGAGTATTTACGTTGTATATATCTCCTATTGCACCATGAGTTGATGGAGCATTTACTAATAATCTTCCTGTTCTTACTCTGTTACTGAATTCTAATATTACAGCATCATCATTTGAATGTATAACAGCTGAGTGACCTAATCCACCAAACTCAGTCATATCTACACATCTTTGTACCCCTTCTTTAGCATCCTTAACTTTTATACAAGCAAGTACTGGACTTAACTTCTCTTTAGATAATGGATGATCATGTCCTACTCCACCTATTTCAGCTACTAACATTTTAGCATCTTTAGGAACTTCAAATCCTGCCATTTGTGCTATTCTGTATGGACTTTGTCCAACTATATTAGGATTTAATGAATTAGTTTCTGGATTTATAACTGTTTTTTCTAATAATGTTTTTTCCTTTGCATTTACAAAGTAACAGTTATATCCTTTCATTAAACCAACTACTTCATCATATATACCTTCTTCTACTATAACTGCTTGCTCTGAAGCACATATCATTCCGTTATCAAATGTTTTAGATAATATTAAATCATTTACAGCTTGTTTAATATCTGCAGTTTTTTCTATGAAACAAGGTACGTTCCCTGCTCCAACTCCTAGTGCTGGTTTTCCTGCTGAGTAAGCTGTCTTAACCATTCCAGGACCTCCAGTTGCTAATATTAAAGAAACTCCTTTGTTATTCATAAGTGCACTTGAAGCTTCTAATGATGGTACTTCTATCCATTGGATACAATCTTCTGGAGCACCTGCTTGAATAGCAGCATCTCTTAATATTCTAGCAGCCTCTGCTGAACATTTTTGAGCTGAAGGATGGAAACTGAATATTATTGGGTTTCTTCCTTTTATTGATATTAATGATTTAAACATTGCTGTTGAAGTTGGATTAGTTACAGGAGTAACTCCAGCTACAACACCTATTGGTTCTGCAACCATCATATATGCTTCTTCTTCGTTTTCTTCTATAACCCCAACTGTTTTTGTATATTTTATACTATTATAAACATATTCTGTTGCAAATATATTTTTAGTTACTTTATCTTCGAATATTCCTCTTTGAGTTTCATCTATTGCCATTTGAGCAAGCTCTATATGTTTATCAAGACCTGCTTTAGCCATAGCTCCTACTATTTTATCAATTGCTTCTTGGTCTAACTTTAACATAGCTTCTTTTGCTACGTTAGCTTTTGCTACTAAATCATTGATCATGTTTTCTACACTGAATTCTTGTTTTACTTCTACTGCTTTAGCTTTTTTTACATCTTTACTCATGTGTTGTTCCTCCAAATGATTATAATTTATATTAAACTGCGTTAGTTATTTAACAAACTTGCTATATTTAGATAATACATTAACTGTCTAAATGTGTCAATATCTTTTGTTATTTTTTTATCTATTTAAATATATGAAAACGTTTTTATTTTATTTAAGCCGTATTTACCTTGTTTTATAGGTATTTTAATATGATTTCAAACCTTGTTTATATGTGTATTTTACTTTTCAAAATACATAGTTAAATTTTAGTCAATATTGTATACAATATACTAACGCATAAAAAAAGGTTTTAAAATTATAATTTTTATAATTTAAAACCTTTTTCGTTTTAATTTAAGTACATTTTTATATTTACCTTATAAAGCTATCTTTATCCTATTAATCTTTATTTAAATGTTATAACTATTTCTTTATATCCCATGTTTTTGAGCATATTTTTTATACTTGATTTTGTGCTAGTTTTTATTTCTTCCATTAAACCTTCTTTTAAAGCTTTTTCTTCATATTCTTTTTTATATTTACTTATGTCTTCTAACACATCTTGAATCTCTAGTTTATTAAATATTGAACTCTTTACATCATACACATATATATTATCATCATCTATATAATGGTCTAATATTTCACATCTTTCTATTTCTATGAAAATCTTATCTCCTGTATTTTTAGATATATTTATATCTTCTGGCTTTACTCCCCCATTTATTACGCCATTGTACTTTATAATAAATGACTTTTCTGTAAATGGTATTTTAATATCATTTATACTTTTATCTTTTTTTACTGTAACTACATTACTATAGCTGTATTTTACCGTACTTAAATTTAGGACCTGACTTATAGTATCCATTACCTTTGTATTATCTTTATATATGTTTTGATTAGTTTTAAACTTATATATAAAATATGAACCACTTGTAACTACTATCAAAATAGATAGCAATATAACTATTTTCTTAATTTTTTTTGCTTTTTGCCACAAATTTGCCCCCCCTTTTGATATAATATTTTTGTGTTATTAACAAATATATTTATAATAGTAAGTAAAATATTACATATTAAATTTTAAATGTGATATTTTACTTGCACTTAATCAATATATTCTTAGACTATTATTAATTTAAATATAAGTTTTTTCATGAAAGGAGTATTAAAATATGACATTATTAGTTTTCGGGCATAAGAATCCAGATACAGATTCAATATGCTCTTCAATTTCACTTGCTCATCTAAAAAATCAATTAGGTGAAAATGCAATACCTTACGCTTTAGGAGATATAAGAAAAGAGGCTCAGTATGCGCTTGACTACTTTAAAGTTGATGCACCTCAAATATTAAAAGATGTTAAAATTCAAGTTAAAGATTTAGGATACGATAAAGTTGAAGCTTTAACAGCTAATGCTTCTATATTAGAGGCTTACAACCTTATGGAAAGCATGCAAGTAAAAACATTACCTATAGTATCTGAAGACAATACATTTGTAGGAATAATTACTATGCAAGAAATAGCTAAGAGCCTTCTTCACCAACATTTCAATACTATTCATACATCTATATCTAATATATGCAAAAACCTTGATGGTTCAGTACTTGTAAATTGCAATGATGATATAAAAGGTAGAGTAGTAACTTTATCATTCGGTATGGATAGCGTTATGGAAATACTTAATGAAGGAGATATAGCTATAGTTGGAGATAGATATGACATAATAGAATATGCTATAGATACTAAAGTTAAGCTTTTAGTTTTAACTGGAGACACTAATATAAGTGAAGACTTATTAACTGTTGCTAAGCAAAATGGAGTTTCTATAATTTCTGTTAAATTAGATACTTATAAAGCTTCTAATATAATAAACCAATGTAACTACATAAGTAATTTAGTTGCTACAGATAATTTAGTTACTTTCAACGAAAATGATTATGCTGATGATATTAAAGAATCTATGTTAAGCACAAACTTTAGAGCTTATCCTGTTGTAGACAGCAATAATAAATTCTTAGGATTAGTTTCTAGAATACATCTTTTAAACCCAACTAAGAAAAATGTTGTTTTAGTTGATCACAATGAGTATGCTCAAAGTGCAGATGGTATAGAACAAGCTAATATAGTTGAAATAGTTGACCATCATAAAATAGGTGGTATAGCTACTGACTTACCTATATCATTTAGAGTTGTGCCTGTTGGATGTAGTTGTACTGTAATATACCAAATGTACAAAGAAAACAATATTGAAGTACCTTATCATATAGCTGGTCTTTTATTATCTGCTATATTATCAGATACATTATTATTTAAATCTCCAACTACTACAAACATGGATAAAATAGCTTGTGAAGAATTAAGTAAAATAGCTAAAGTTGATATGGAAAGCTATGCTATGGAAATGTTTAAAACTGGTACATCTTTAGATGAATACAGTATAGAAGAAATAGTTAATATGGACTTTAAAGAATTTAATATGAGCTCAAAGAGAGTTGGTATAGGACAAGTATTTACTCTAGATATAGATTCTATATTTGCTAAAAAAGACGAATTCTTAGCTTATATAAATTCTACTGACTATGATATGTTAATCCTTGCTATAACAGATATAATCAAAGAAGGTTCTTACTTAATATACAAAGCTGACGATAAATTAGTAGCTGATGCATTTAATGTAGATGCAGCACAAGGCGTATTTGCTGAAGGTGTTGTTTCTAGAAAGAAACAATTAGTTCCTAATTTAACTACTGCTATTAAAAATATGTAATTATATTTATACTAAAATAGAGGAACATATAGTTCCTCTATTTTTAATTCCATAAAAACTTAATAATATCACCACTATCATATTGTTTATAATTAGCTTTTTGAAAAGCTCTTATTGAAGCAATATTTTCTTTTTTCACAGTACCTGTTAATTTTAATTTTGGAAGTTTATTTTTTATTTCATTTAGTGCAAATTCACCTATCCCCATTTTTCTATATCTATGATCTATACTATAATTTATTGTACCTATGTTATTATCTATATCTATTCTTATTTGACCTACTTCTATGTCATCTTTTACTATTATAAACATCTTACAATTCTTACTTTCTATTTTAGAATTAAACCACTTTATATGACTATCTAAGTCAACTATACTTGTGTTTAAAGAATTTTTTCTAACAACCTCATCATTTACCCAACTAAATAATAAATCACAATCATCTTTATTCGCATCTCTTAAACTTATCATTACTTATCTATCACCCTCTTTTATATTTATTAAATCAAAACTTAAAGGTGTTCCTCTTTTAACACTACAGTTTACTGTTTTACCTATTATTTGATTGTAGTATTTAGGATGTAGCCCAAATCCAGGTCTTATAGATTTTATATTCTCACTTGTAAATGTATCTCCTACTTTCATATCTTCTACTATAAATAATGACCTTGATAATTCTCTATTTTTAATTTTCTTTTCATCTAACTCATAATCTACCTTACCAATAGCTTTTTCTATTTTTCTAACTCCCTCTACCATCTCTCTAAACTGATTAGGTTCTAATGAAAATAACGAATCAGGTCCTCCTATATCTCTATCTAAAATAAAATGCTTTTCAATTACCTTAGCACCTAAAGCTATTGCAGCCAAAGAAACTTCTATATCTATACTATGATCTGATAACCCAACTATCACATTAAATTTTTCTTTTAGATCTGCTATTGTTTTTAAATTTGAATCTTCTAGCTTAGCTGGGTATGATGATGTGCACTTTAATAAAACTATATTATTATTGTTCATTCTTCTACATGCATTTACAGCTTCCTGTATATCATCTATAGTTGCTATCCCCGTAGATATAATTACAGGTCTTTGTTTTGACGCTATATACTCTATTAAAGGTATATCAGTAATTTCAAAAGAAGCTATCTTGTATGCAGGAACATTCATAGTTTCTAAGAAATCTACTGCACTTTTATCAAATGGCGTTGAAAAAAATACTAATCCAATATTATTTGCATACTCTTTTAATTCCATCTGCCACTCCCAAGGTGTATAAGCTTCTTTATATAAATCATATAAATACCTTCCATCCCATATAGTACCTTGATTTATTTTGAAATACTCATTATCACAATCTATTGTCATAGTATCAGGCGTATAGGTCTGTATCTTTATAGCATCTGCACCACTTTCTTTAGCAGCTTTTATAGTGCGCTTAGCTATATTTATATCATTTCCATGATTGGCTGATAGTTCTGCTATTATAAAACATCTATTATATTCATTTAACTTTATATTATCAATATTCATATATCCCTCCATGTAGTTATTATTTAAGTTCAAAATCACTTAATACTTCATCCACTATGTTTTTAATACCATCTCTAAATATCTGTTTTTTTGAAATACTATTCATTTCTATCCTTAAATCATAATTTTCAATTAAGCTGATTATCTCTTTTGATATCGTTTCTTTTGTAATATCAGAAAAATCCCCTAAAGATATTGCTATCCCTAGTTCGCTCATTTTAGAGCATATGTTAGCTTGATTTTTAGCTTGTTGTATTAGTATAGTTGGTATGCCTAGAGATGCTAATTCATATGAAGTTGATCCTGCTGCACATATAGCAATATCACACTTTAGCATTATTTCTTTTAAATTTTTAGGATTCTTTATTAAATTTACTTTTAGATTATTTGAATATATATTTTCTAACTCACTTATATCGCTAAATGAGGGTCCTATGATAACATTTAATTTTAAATTTAAATCTATTAATGATTCTATAACTATAGGAGTGAAATTATTTATATCAGAACCGCCCATTGTTATTAATATATTTTCTACATTTTTTTTTATAATTTTATACTCATTATTGTTTCTAAATTCGTCTCTAAGTATAGTATATTTACTTCCTAATAATAACTTGGTATCTTTATAAATCACATCATAATTTAAATCCTGTGCATATATATTTCCATTTATTATAATGTTGCTTGGGTATGCGCATATATTATTATCATCTATGCATATAAGCTTATCTACATTCATTCTTAGCTTTAATAAGTATTTATAATTAAGCCAATACGAATCTGTCATTATATAATCTATATTATATTTTTTTATTATACTTACTACTTCTTCAATCTCATCATCTAAATCATCTGAATTTATAGTTACATTCTTTATCTTGTTATTTATCAAAATATCTTTTACACTTTTATCTTCTTTGGTTATAAATAAAATATCAATACCTCTATTTTTAAATTCAGTTGCAATGGCAATGCATCTCATTATATGACCTATTCCTTTTGATTTGCTGCCATCAACTCTTATTCCAATAATCATTTTTCACCTACTCTTAGTTTTTACTTAATAGATTTTTGTTTAATGTTGCTATTTATATTGACTAAAGTATTATTGCTCTCTAATAACTTTATTATTTCACTCATATAAAAATTATGCTCTCCTTTGTATAATTCTTTGTATATAGCTTCTATTAATTCAAAGTCTTCTTTTGTATCTACTGTAATTCTATATTTTGAATAATCTTCTATATTTTTATAATTAAATGTAAATTTACTTTTTTCATATATGTATGGAGTAACATGTTCTCGTTGATATTTTTCTTTTGCATTGTAAAATGCATCTTCTAATAAATTAAATGAAAATACCTCGGTATCTAATCCTCTTGGGTAAGTTCTTTCTATAGCATTAGTCACTACTTCATAGTCATTTTCTATATAAAACTTTACCAATTCATCTATTACCACAGGGTCTATAAGAGGGCAATCTGAAGTTATTCTAATTATTATATCTGCCCCATATTTTTTTGCACTATAATAATATCTTGATAAAACATCCTCTTCACTTCCTCTAAAATTTTTCACCCTTAGCCTCTTGCACTCTTTAATTATTTCATCATCTCTTTTTAAATCTGTAGTAGCTACTATTATTTCATCTATATATTTAGACTTAGACACTCTTTCTATAACATGATTTAAAATAGTTTTGCCCTGTATATTCTTTAGTACCTTATTAGGCAACCTTGTTGAACCAACTCTAGCTTGTATTATAGCTATTACTTTTTTCACATATATCATCTACCTTCTTTTTTATAATAAATAGATCTAATATATTATTTATATGAAAAATAGTTATTTATTGTTACAACTAAAGAGGAGCTAAATAATTATTTTATTTAGCTCCTCTCAAAACACCATACATTCATAAAACGTTGGATTATTAAGTTACATACACTTTTATTTAGATTTATTCTAACGTTTTTATCTGTTCTATAAAATCTTCATTTTGTATTTGTTTTAAAGTCTTTACTGTTGTTATCATAGTTATAGCTGTTAAGAATGCTATAATTAGAAGAATTGCCCCTATAAATTTTAACAACAACTAAAGAACTACACAAACCTATAATTAGGTGTGTAGTTCTTTCATTATTTAATTGGTAATTTTAAAGTTTATCATATGTTTTTTCTAGTCATACTTTAATTTAACTTTAAAAATTCTTTTATTCTATGTAAATCTTTTCTTACTTTATCTGGGATCTCATGTTTGGTTATGCTTTTTTCAATTAAATTAATTTCAGTATAATTACTTTCAACATACTCTACAGTCCAACTAAGTGTCTCAAGTATCTTGTTATATTCTTCATAATCATATATAGTATATAATTCATTTAATTTCATATGTGACATTGCTATTTGCTTCTCTAACCCAACCTTAAGAGAGTGTATATATATTTGTAGCTTACTAAAATATTCATATTTTTCACTTTCAGTGTATATTTCATCAAAGTTATAATTATTTACTAATCCATCTATAAACTCATCTTTTAAACTTTTTAAAACTTCTTCACTCTGTAAACTATCAAACATTCTGTTCAATTCACTTCTTAGACTATTTATTTTTATCATCTCTTTCTAAAAATATATTTAAGCAAATTCTACTTCTGAACTTTGTTCATTTAATAAGTTGTAATAAACACTTTCATTTAATACAAGCTGTTCATGAGAACCCTCTTCAACTATTTTACCTTTGTCAAGAACGTATATTTTATCTGCATCTTTTATAGTACATAGCCTATGTGCTATAACTATTACAGTCTTATCTTCTAAAAACTCACTTATATTTTCTAATATAACTCTTTGAGATATATTATCTAGAGCTGAGGTTGCTTCATCAAATATTATAATTTTTGAATTACATAATAATGCTCTTGCAATTGCTATTCTTTGTTTTTGTCCACCTGATAACTTTACTCCCTTTTCCCCAACAACAGTATCAAATCCACTTGAAAGGCTATTTACAAGTTCATATATACCAACACTTTTGCATATCTTAGCTAAATAGTCGTCACTTATATTTTTATTATTTAATACTAAATTATTAGCTATTGTATCGTCAAATAGCAATGCATCTTGAGTTATTATAGATATATTTTTTCTGATATTTTTAAGATTGTAGTTTTTAATAGATAACCCATCTACTAGAACATCTCCGTAATTAACATCCCACAATCTAAAAAGTAATTTAGCTATTGTAGATTTGCCACATCCACTTGATCCAACTAATGCTGTAATTTCTCCATTTTCAAATTTCATGTTTATATTATCTATAATATTACATTCATCTTCATATGAGAAAGTCACATTATTGAAGTGTATATCACCATTAAAGCTATCTAAACATCTAACTCCATTGTTATTATTAGATATTGTTATAGGCTCATCTAACACAGTAAATATACGATTTACAGAGGTTTTTGCTTGTTGTATGCGAACATTAGATCTTATAATGTTCATACACGGGCTAATAAGCATACCCGTATATTGTTGAAATGCAATAAGTTCCCCAAAACTCATAGATCCCTTTATTATTTTATATCCTCCATATCCATAAATAGCTACAGTTATAAAGCTACTTAATATCCTTCCAGTTGCCATACTCGTAGAAAATGTCATATCTAATCCTATACTCTTTTTAAACATCTGTCTTTCTTTATATAAATATTTTTTAAAAAATTTAAAACTAGCTTTAGATATCACAACATCCATTATATTAGAAATGTACTCTTGATTTATATTAGAAATATCTCCAGAATTATCTCTTATATCTTCATTTTTTGATGCTATTAACTTAGTAAATTTAGATTGACTGAATAAAATAATTGCTTGAATTATAACAATAATGATTAATAAATCATATTGCATTTTCATTAAGAAAAATAAAGCAATTACAGCTGTAAAAAAATCTACAATTAGTGAGAACAGTAAATCAGCTCCTAAGCTTTCTACGATATACATATCATTATCCATTATATTTAATATATTTCCTGTTTTTATATTAGTATAATAATCACCTGATAATTTAGATAAATGCCTTACTAATTTTGTTTTAAATGTTATAGACACCCTATTTTTCATTTTAGAGTAAATATACTCTAAGGCTACAGACAATAAACTAGTTATCAAGTTTGTTCCTATATACAATAATGTTAGATTTAATAATAACTTAACATTGCCAAGCTTTATAGCATCATCTAATATCATTTTTGTTATCTGTGGCATAAATAATCCGATAATCGATGTACCAATCATCATCATAAACGCTAATATAGATATATATTTGTTTTTCTTAAATGCTATTTTTAAAAATCGTATTAAATTATTGTTTTTCATTTTTTTCATCCTTAAAAATTAAATTATACAAAGAATATATAGATATCAAGTTTTCATGTGTAACACCACTATAGTCTATACTTTTATTAGTTTTACTTTCCACGTATCTTAAAAATTCATATGTATTATCTATTCCAACTAAATTATATACAGGCATCATCCCTATGTCTTGAGTCTTTTGTTTTGAAAATTTTACAATTAAATCTATTAACATCTTAAGTTTATAATAATCGTATTTTTTGTTATTAGGCTCTATGTCTAAAGATCTGTCTGGATTCATATCATCTATAGACCATACTGTTTTATCTGCATTTTTACTTATAATCTCTATTAACTCTTTATTTTCAATTTCATTGTTATCTTTAATTAATTTTGATAATAATCCACAAAAATAAGCTGCACAGTAACTATTACCTCCAAATAATTTGTAATTTTTATTTATACTTGGTAAAAGTCTATAATTTGCTTCACATATACATTGAATATCTAAACTTTTATTGAACCAATATTTATCTATACTTGCACAACATCTTTGTACACCTATTACACCATCCATATAACTAGGGTAACTAACTTTATTGCTATTATCTGAAGAACAAACTAATAGCTTATTTTTCTCATTAGCATAATCAATAACCTTTTTAAAATCAGCTAAGTATTTATCTTGAAACGTTGAACAACTTAGTGAAATAAATTTTACATCATCTATCTCTGAAGCATATTCTATTGATTCAATAAGTTTTTTTACACTAGACTGTGAATTTTCATTTAACGTCTTGATAACATTTATATTAGCATCTGGATTTATCCTAAGAATCTCAGCGGCACAAGATGTTCCATGTCCATTGTAATCCTTTATACTATCTATAGTAGTTTTGTATGTATTTATATTTAAACCTTTTATATTTTTATTTTTAAATTCTTTAAAATCAATGTCAATTCCACTATCTATAACTGCAATTGAAATCACATTTAAACCTCCTCGATTGTTATTGCAACGTTTTTATCTGTTCTATAAAATCTTCACTCTGTGCCTGTTTTAGAGCCTTTACTGTTGTTATCATAGTTATAGCTGTTAAAAATACTGTAATTATTATAGTAGCTCCTATAAACTTTAGATTTATCAAATTGATATTTTCAAAATCTTTTATTATTATAGCCCTTACAATTAAGGTCGGCACTACAGCTATCACAAAGCTAACAGCTATATATATTAAACCTTCTAATTTAACAATTTTCTTTATTTCATCTTTTGATATTCCTATACCTCTAAATAGTGCAAATTCTCTACTTCTACTATTTATACTAGTAACTATAGTGTTACAACAATTGAATAAAGATAATATAACTATCACCCCAACAACTAATGTCATAACCATAGTTTTTTGATTATCACTTTTTTCAAGTCCAGCCGATTCACTTTTATATGGTATCAAGATACCCTTTCCTGATTTTTCTATAACTTTATTTAATTCACTCTCAACGTGTGTCTCATTGGCAAGTTTACTAGTCCATATATCAAATCTTTCATATGATGAAATACCTGTAAATTTATTCATTTGATCTGCTGACATAACAGCACCAAAGCTTGCTCCTCCACCTTGAGATGTTATTGGTAAATGTTTTATAATACCTCCAACAATAAACTCTTTAAAAATCGGTTCTATAAAATTTCCTGTTTTAGAATCTACAATATCAAATTTTATATTAACTTTATCTCCTGTTTTTATATTAAGTGATTTATTACATTCTTTATCTATATATATATAGGGTTCTTTATTTAGCTTATTTAAATTTTCTTTGCCCTCTATTAATACATCATTTAATATCTCTGTATCTTCAATTCCTAAAGTTTCAAAATAGTTATCATATAATTTTACACCATTTTTGGTTTCAACATTTTGTTCAAGGTTGTGTTTGTTTCGTTTCCAATATGTTGATTCTTTGTTTATATTGTTATCGTCAATTTTTATATCAAAATTTTTATCTCTATATGCATTTACTTTTTTAACTCCATCTATCTCTTTTATATATTTTAATGTTTTTGCATCATAACTCTTTTCATTTTGTAGTATAGATGATGCATCGATATTGTTCATTAAATAATCACCAGGAATCCATTGTCTTAGTCCCCCATCATCTAAAAAATTACTAGTAGACTTTGTATATACTGTTAACATTAAGAAAAATACTATCGCCATTGATGCTATAGCTAAGTTAGTACGCTTTCTATTTCTTTGAATATTTTTTGATGCTATGTTTCCATAATCCTTAGAAAATCTAGTCATAAATTTATTTATAAATGATTTTTGGTTTATATTAATCTTTTCTTCATTTCTTCTCATACAAATCATAGGGTCAATTTTAGATGTTGTTATAAGTGGCTTGGATACTGATATTATTATAGTTAATATACTTAACAATATAGAAATTATATATGTGCTCATATAGCTATAGCTTTTAATTGAGCTTGCATAATTAACATCATATATTACCCCTATAATATATTCCCTTGATAATTTTGCAACTAATCCACCTAATAATAATCCTATTGGAATACTTATAACAGAATATATAACTACTTCTAAAACCATTATTTTAGAAACATCAGATGGTACGAAACCAAGCGCCCTTAATACTCCAAAATCTTTAGTTCTATTACATACCAATATATAAAATATATTGTAAATTAATAATATAGTAGCCAAAGCAAGTATCATATTAATTATAATATATGGTATTTTCAAACTCAAACTATCAGACATTGCTAATATTAATTGCTTATTTAACATTATATTATCCTTATTTAAATTTCCATATTTAACAAGCTTTTCAACTTGTTTCGGTATATTTTTTTCTTTTTTAAAAGTAAATATTGCTTGATTGTATTTATCTTCAAGAGGTATGTTTTTAATAGCGCAGTCTTTGCTTATAACCCCCATAGACATTCCTTGAGCTTTCAAAGTTGGAGCACTTTTCAAAATCCCTACAATTTTAAATTCATTTTCTCCAGTATATGAAACATGTCCCTTTTCATCTGGTCTACTATAATCTAATTTTATTGTTTTGCCTATTGGATCTTTTATATTCTTTTGTTCAATATACCATGTATCTACTGCAATTTCATTTTCTTTAATTGGAAATTTTCCTTTGTGCAATCTGTAGCTATTGTCTAGCTCTTGAACAATCTTATCATCTGATAATATTTGTAAAGTTTGTCCATTTCCTATATCGTGAAGCCCTAAGAGCATTGATTTCCCAATTTTTTGTATCTTAGGATTATTCTCTATATACTCTAATTGTTTATTAGTTGGGTCACCATATGATGCATGTTTTGTACCTAACTCTTTTTTAGATTGATCAACCATTAAATTTCTAGCATCTTCACTTATTATATTCATTACTAAAAATAAAGCAGTTGAAATTATAATACTTGTAATTATTAATAATGTGTTTTTCTTATTTTCAAATATATATCTTTTTACTATATCATTAAGTTTCATAATTTCACCTACTCTCTTATAAACCCATCTTCAATTTTTATAATTTTATCTGCATATTTTGCAATCTCCATGTTGTGAGTTATCATTATTATTGTTTGATTGTATTTTTTTTGAGATTCTTTTAATAGATTTAAAACTTCTGACTCTGTTTTTGTATCTAGATTACCAGTAGGCTCATCTGCAAATATAATTGCTGGCTTGTTTACAAGTGCTCTTCCTATTGCTACCCTTTGTTGCTGTCCTCCTGATAGTTGGCTTGGTAAATGTGTTTTTCTATCTTTTATACTAAGGAGTTCCATTAGTTCATTAACGTATATATCATCTTTATTATTAGTATTTATTGTTGGTAGTTTTATGTTTTCTTCTACAGTTAATACAGGTATTAAGTTATATGATTGAAATATTAGTCCTATCTTTTCTTTGCGTAAAAGTGATCTTTGTTTTTCATCAAGAGATGAAATATTTATGTTGTCTATAATTATATCTCCACTTGTTGGAGTTTCAAGCCCTGCCATTATATGCAGTAATGTGCTTTTGCCACTTCCACTCTTTCCTACTATTACAACAAATTCACCTTTATTTATTTCTATGTTTATGTTATTTAGTGCTTTTACTTCTGTTTCATCTTTTCCATATATTTTAGTTAATTTTCCTATTTTTAATATAGACATATTTACCTCCTTAATTTAGTGTTGGGAACTTATTTTAGAATTTAAATAAAAAGCCTAATAAAATTAGGCTTTTTATTTTTAAATTTCTATTGATCTACACGCATATAAGCATCTGGATGATCTTTATATTTACATCCTTTTAAAGTGCTAGAATTTCCAACTAATATGTCACGATGACAATTGTGTAGACAATTATAACTATACTCTTGACCATTCACTTCTAATTCTTCTACCTTCTCTGATATTGCTTGTACTTTAAATTCTTTTTTCATAAGTATTCCCTCCAAATTTTATTATATATAAAGCAGATAAACTGCATCATATCAAATTTAAAATTTCTTTAAATTGATTCCTGTTTTTTATTTGTATATTTTGTAATACACAATTTATTGTAGGTGGAGTATAATAATCTCCAGTAACAACCTTATTTATAAGCTTACATCTATTTGAAGAGCAAGCTTTTTTATTATTACATTTTTCACAATCTTTATTATCAATAGAACTAATTTTTATAATTGCTTCTACCTTTTTATCATCTATACCCTCTTCAATATTTCCTATGTTATATTCTTTTAAACCTACAACAAAGGTACATGGATATATTAATCCATCTATATAAAAATGTTTACTTGGGTGACATCTTCCTACAGCTTCTCTTTTTTTAATTACTTCATCTACTAAACTAATCTCTATTTGTGGATTTTGTTCTTTCCAAAATTTTAAAGATTTTTGATATTGTTCTTCTATTATAGATATATGATTTTCATTCCATTCTTTTGAAAATAAGTCAAAAGCTATAGCTATTTGCTTAAATCCTAAATCAACAAGATACTTAACATTATCAAACAAATCTTCTACTGTATTTGGTGCAACAGTTACCCTACATCTTAACCAATTAAATATTGATTTCATTTTTTGTGCAGTTTCTAATGTCACCTCAAACGAACTTGTATTATTTGCATAAACTCTATTTTCATTGTGAGTTTTACAGTCACCATCAATACTTATAGATATATATCCTGAAAAAGAATCTTTATATTTTTTAAAAAACTCTTCAATTTCACAATTCCATATAGTTCCATTTGTAGTCATTCCATATTTAATAGTTGAGTTACCTTTAACTTTTTCTATTTCTTCTACAAACCTTTTTATAAGCTCAAAGTTTAAAAGAGGTTCTCCTCCATGAAATTGGATATTATGTATATCTTTATCTGATTCTATAATCATCTTTTTTATACTTTCTAATGTTTTGTTCTCTATATCAATACTCATGTTTCCTGTTTCTTTATTTTCATGTTCATAGCAATATTTACAATTCAAATTACAACTTTTAGTTGTCCATACTGTACAATCCATATTTTACCCCCAAACTACTGACATTAGTTTTGACTTAACTTGATCACATCTATCTTCAAATATATCCTCTTTACCTAAGAAATCATCACACTCAGCTGGGCATGACCAACAAAATGATTTTACTGAACAATCTATACATTTATTATTATTACATTGTTTCAAATCTATAAATGCTTTATAACCTTTATTTGAGTCTATTTTCATATTATTTATATAGCTTACTATATCGTTTATTTCTAGGATATTTCCTATACTATAATTGGAATCCATCAAAAGATTACATGGATATATTTCTCCATCACTTCCTATGCTTAAAGTACTTTCACAGCCTCCACAAGCACCTGTTCTAATATCTCTTTTATCAGTAGATATATATGCTTTCCAATCTATTATATTTTTTTCTTCCATATTTCTATCTCTTAAATATTTATTCATATGTTCAGCTATTTTCTTATGATTTTCTCCTGCTCTTCCTTGATGAGAAAAATGTCTTATCGCTGACTTTGTACCTAAATTCTTATTTAATTTTTCAAACTCTCGACGCACATTTTCATTATTAGGCAATACTGCCGATAGAGAGATTTTATTAAAATTATTAGCTTTTAAAAACTCTACTTTTTTTATTACATTTTTAAATACATTATTTCCTCTTATTATCTTGCAACTTTCTTCGTCAACTCCATCAATACTTATACTAACACTGTTAAAATATTTTTTTATATTATTGATGTTGTCTTCATTTATTAACAATCCATTTGTCATGATATCTATTTTTCCATCAAACTTACTTTTTAGATATTCCATTATAATCCATATGTCTGGTCTTACTAATGGCTCTCCACCTGATATTGTTATACTACTTGGGTTAAGTTGTACCATTTTATCGATTATTTCATACATAGCCTCTGTGTCTAGTTCATCCTCTGCTGTTAAATCAGGTGCGTTAGCACAGCAATGAGTACATGCTAGATTACATCTATCAGTTAGGATTAAATATAAACTCTCTATTTTTCTAGAGTTTTCATCATCTTTATTCTTTAATACATTTATTTCATATAAGTTTTTAAGTAAATTATCAAAATATACCTTATCAGATTCTAATTCAAAACATTCCAATATTTCACTATGATTTAAATTCATTTCTAAGACTTTATTAAGAATATCAAAGCATTCGTCTGATATTTTAATCCATGCTCTGGATTCTTCACTTGCCAATATTACTAATTTTTCGTTATGTACAACTCTTAAATCATCTGAAAATTTATATACATTCATATCAATAATCTCCTTTATCTATGTCTTGTATGTTAATCTTTTATTTGAAAATATAAGCTATTTTTCTACGCTATTCTATCTATAAACTCAAAATAGATTGTCTTATTATCATCAAGTTTAGCTATTTCCAATGCCTTTAAATCTTCTATGCTTAAAAGATAACATCCTGAATTTGTTTTT
Organism: uncultured Peptostreptococcaceae bacterium; assembly: GCA_947072565.1. Lineage (GTDB taxonomy): Bacteria > Bacillota > Clostridia > Peptostreptococcales > Peptostreptococcaceae > Romboutsia_D. The sequence goes on from CAMTIM010000036.1 coordinate 114,336, forward strand.
TCAATACTATATGCACAACTGGTCAGTTTAGATGCACAACTGGTCACAATTTTTAATTAATTTTATATAAATAGTAATACAAACTTATCTTTTCTTATACTTAATGTGTCTTTATTACCGGACAGTTACTATAAATATAAATAAAAAAGTGTAGACAGTGTCTACACTTTTACTCCTAAAAACCTGAGTTATTTAAACTAATTAAAGTCCAATATGGCAGATTCAAACTATCCTTGGTTATATATATTTATACACTAAATATTATTTAATTTTTTTAAATTTATCTAAATTATGAGGAATCTTAGGTTGATGAGCAATCCACCCCGATGTCGTATTTGCAGATAAAATTAATACCCCCTCAGCTACTAATCCTACTTTTTTTAACATTAAACTTAAAATTTTATTCATAAATTTATCCCCTTTTACTTTTAATAATTCCTAGATTTAACATTATAAAGATCCATATAATAACAGATGCAGCATATAATGAATGTTCATATGTAAGTTTAAAATTAATTCCTATTATTGAAAATAAGAAAACTACACCAATCAAACAAATAGTAATTCTTTTATAATTAATTCTTTCTTTTTTACTTAAAGGTTTATTTCTGTGTTCTAGCGGTGCTAGATAGCAAATTCCTATGTAACTTAAAAACATCAATATTATAATTATAAAATCTAATTTTTTGTAACTTAATATATTTACCAAGTATATATTAGTTATGTATATTGAAATAAATACTATTAAACATTTTTTATAATTATCTGCATGATATCCTCCAGTAAACTGTCGTATAGGACAATAACATACCAAAAATAATATAGTTTCACTCAATCTATTTAATACATATCCTATAAACAATATAGCCGATATATTAACTATGAAAGCTATCAATGTTTCAAATGCATATAAATATAAATCATACTCTTCATCATTTATTGTTTTGTTACAAATCAAAAATGATGTTACCTTATTAGCAAAAGATTCGACCATATATATCGCCTCCAAATCTTTTATTCTAATAAAATAACATCATATATATTTTTTTTCAATATATTAGGCATAACTGGTCACTTTAGATGCATAACTGGTCATAATTTTTAATTAATGGGATAAAAATAGTAATTCTAAATTTATTTTCAGTTGAGTCTATTTCTATGTTCCCATTATATTTTTCTACTGAGCTTTTTATACTACTTATACCTATTCCATGTAAAAAGGAATCTATTTTATCTGTCATAAGCTTATCGTTTTTTAAAACTATATTATTTATCTTTGTGTTCTCACATTTAATTACAAAAAATGTATTTATAACAGTTCCTCTAAGTTTAATTCTCCTATTTTCTCCATCTATTTTATTACATGCTTCTATTGAATTGTCTATCATATTTGAAAATATGCTACATATATCTGGCATATCAATAAAATTACATTTAGAAAAATTAATATCTGCTATAAATTCTATATTTTTAGTATCACAAACTAATTTTTTTTCATTTAAAATGATATCTAAAATCACATTTTTTGTATTAAATATAGAATCACAATCTTTTAATTTTTTCTTTATATTATCTATATAATTATCTGCAATATTATTTTTTCCATAAATACTTTGAATACACATCATATGATTATTCATATCATGATATAGTTTTCTAGTTTTTGATTGAGACTCTTTAAGGTTTAAATAATATTTATATTGCATATCAATTTTTTCTTTTATTATCTTATTTTCTAATTTTAATTTATTGTCTTTTATTATCCTAATTATAATGCTTACTAATGATATATTTGAAAGTATTAAAATAAACGATACAATAAATATCAATATACTTTCTAGTGAATCCGTTTTTTTATCTTTAAATATCAAACTAAATATAGTTATAATACTTATTATATTTGCTAATATAGGGATAGTTATATATATACAATCTCTTTTATTTATTTCTATCTTTAGCTTAATAACTTTAATTAAAGGTATTAGCAAAGATAATAATGATTTAGATAAAATTATTAACTCTAACCTAACCAAGCTACTAGATAATAATTCATTCATATCTTTTATTGAGTTTAATACTCCTATTATACTTAATCCTAAAAAATCAAATCCTATTACTATCATCCAATAAAGTAAACTTATAAGTACACCTTTCAACTTATCAACATCATAGTTAAACCTACAAAACAGGTAAGTCATAATTATGCATATAAATAGCTTAATATTTGGATTAAAATTAATCAAAGTTAAAATTGTAATGGTACTCACTGCAACTAATAATCCACTATTTAAAGCTAGTTTAGATTTTCTCGATTTGTTTAATTCATTTAATACAACTTTTAATACAGCCCACTCTATTACAACCGACATTATCGTTATGATTGTCCAAAATAAATTTATCTCTAACATAATACATCCCCCAGAATATGTGTTAATTTTGTTTTTAAGTTGCTAACTCTATGTTTACTGATTGGGATATCTTCATTATTAATAAGAACAGTATTTTTACTTATAAGCTGTATATGCTCTATATTGATTAAATAGCTTTTATGACATCTAAAAAAATTATATCTTTCAAGCTCTTTTTCTATACTATCCATACTATTTTTGGTATAATATTCACCATTTGTTGTATGTATTGTTAAATCTCTCCTTCTAATATCTATGTACATAATACTACTAATTGAGACTTTATTAATAACTCCTCTATTTTCTAAGATCATAAAGTTCTCTCTTTTTTTAACAATATCTGAAATACAACTTAAAATATGCTCTCTTAAATCCTCATATATTATAGGCTTTATTAAATATCTATAGGCTCTAACTTTATAACCGTCCTGAACATAGTCTAATAAGGATGTTATAAATATAATTTCAGACGTATCATTGTTTTCTCTTATTTTTTTAGCTACATCCATACCTGTTAATTTATCCATTTGGATATCTAAAAAGAAAATATCAATTCCTTCTAAGTTTTCATGTACTAATAACTCTTCGCCTGAACTAAATTCTAATATCTCTATTTGATCAGATATATCTTCAAAAGATTTACATATAAAATCTTTTAAACTCTCCCTTTGCTTATCCTCATCTTCACATATAACCATTCTATACATAAAAATCCCCCTATTCTTTATAAATAGAAAATATGACCTATTTATAAATACTCTCCTTTAGATAAAAAATGCTCCTTGCTTTTAGTGTTACTATACTAAAAGCAAAGGAGTAAGTAAGTCAAAACTTATGTTCCCTAGCTATTTTGTTATTCAATTTTCGATTTGTTTATTTAAATTTTAACATAAAATATTACATTAGTATATAATTTTCCATTTTCTTCTAATTACGCAAACAATACTTTTACTACCATGCATTTTACATGCCTTCTTCATTTACCTTCTTTTTTATAATAAATAGATCTAATATATTATTTATATGTTTATAGTTATACAAAAAAACACCCTTCAAATTATGAAGAGTGTTTGCATTAAATTAAATTACATTTTTTCTACGTCTGAATAATCTACTCCGAAAGTTTCAACTGTTACGTTTTTCATAACTTGTGGAGTCTTAGGTACATCGCCTCTACCAGTTGGTGTTGTAGCTATTTCATTAACTACATCCATTCCTTCTATAACTCTACCAAATCCAGCGTATTGTCCATCTAAATGTGGAGAATTCTTATGCATTAAGAAGAATTGAGATCCAGCTGAGTTAGGAGCCATAGTTCTAGCCATAGATAATACACCTGGCTCATGCTTTAAGTTGTTAGTGAATCCATTTCCACTGAATTCTCCCTTTATAGAATGTCCTGGTCCACCCATTCCATTTCCATTAGGGCATCCACCTTGTATCATGAATCCTTCTATAACTCTGTGGAATGCTATTCCATTGTAGAATCCTTCGTTTATTAATGTTACAAAGTTCTTTACTGTGTTAGGAGCTATATGAGGATATAACTCTGCTACCATTTTCTTTCCGTTTTCCATTTCTATAGTTACTATTGGGTTTTTAGTTTCCATTTTAATATTCCTTCCTTATTTTAAATCTTATTTATGTAATGTCACTATATTATTATATACTAACTTTCATAAAAACCTTATAAATTTTTTAATAATATAATAAAATCTTACTCAAGTACAATTATTCACAATATCATAGTTTATAATACACTATCACTAGAAAAATATAGGATACAAGTATATTCTACACTTGTATCCTAATATTTTTTTCACTATATTTTAAATTAATATATAATTATTTTGCTTCATTAACTAATTGTGCTGCTTGTTCATATTCAACATCTAATAAATCTAGGATTTGTTTAGATCTTTCTTTTGTTGAACCTTTAACTTCCACATAATTAACATTTTCTGATTTTAAGAAGTTTAATATAGATTCATCTATTTGAATAGCTATATCTTCATCTTGCCATCTTACTCCATCTTGTATATATCCAAATTCTCTTGGTACGTATACTATCATATCGTAATTTTGTATATCTTCTATTGCTAAGCAGTATAAATCTTTAAGTATTTGTATTTCTTTTTTACTTCTAGCTTTATTCCCTAACATAAATCTTCCATATATATAAGGTACAAAAGTAGCGTAATCTGTAAGAGCATAATCAAATACGTCTAATTCATCTTCTATTTTTTTCTGACCTAAATAGATTCCATATTGTTCTGATATAGTTTCTATCATTCCTTTATCTTTTAAATATTCTGTTGAATATTCTAATGCATATCCCACATTTAATCCTGCTATTTTCATTTCTACATATAAATGTTGTATTAATGTAGTTTTTCCACATCTAGGACCACCTAATACTGCGATTCTCTTAGTTGCCATAATTTATATCAACTCCATATATTATTTTCTCAGTTTAAAGAACCTTTATATTATACTAACATTTAGCAGTTTATTCAATGTTTTTGATACAATTGTAATTTTTCAAACCAAAATATTCGTTTTTTATTAAGTATAGATAATTTAAAGTTATATATTTAAAGATTTTCCTATTTCGTATCCCTCTTTAAATATATCATTACAAAATTCTTTCTCAAACCTTAAAGTATCATTTTTTCCAAATATAGTTTTGGGTCTAGCAATTATTATATTATCTATGTTATGTTTACTTTTTATTTCTTCTGGTAAAACATAATCATGAACTGTGGATATAATTATAATCTTATCCACATCTTTTTTAAGCAATGGTTCTATTAAAGTATTATTAACTAACCCACCATCAAGGCTATATCCATCATACAAACCTTCACTTATATCTTTATTAAATTGCTTCTTAAAAGGTAGCGTTGCATTTGGATTGCATGGTAGCAAAGAGCTGTACTTAACTGCATTTAGGCCTTCTTCTTTATCTATATTAAGTACATTAACTACTTTTTCACTAACATTTTTATCTTTTATCTCTATATAGTTCACATGGAAATCTATTTCCTGGGTATTTTTATTAATAAGTCGCTTTAATTCATCGATCACATACGAATTATCCACAGTATTATCCACTATTTCAATCTTATTTTCAGAACTAGTTTCTATATTTGTCCACATTCTCTCTAGGTTGTCAACATTTCCTGTGAATATGTAATATCCATTTATAGCACCTATAGATGTTCCTGTTATTGCTTCAAATTTATTTATTCCTCTGTCATAAAGACCTTTTATAACTCCCGCTTGGTATGAACCTTTGGCACCTCCGCCAGAAAGACATAGTCCTATTCTCACAGTCTCATCTCCTATCTATATTTCATAAAACTTATTAAATGTTTGATAAATACTATAATGGTCCTCTACGCTTCCCAATTCTCTTATAGAATGCATTGCAAGTATAGGGCTTCCTACATCTACAGAAGGTATATCTATATGAGTAGAAGATATTGGTCCTATAGTACTTCCTCCTCTTTCATCTGATCTATTTACAAATTCTTGATATTTAACATTAGCTTCTTTACAAATAGATTTATAAACAGATATAGAATGAGCATCACTTGTATAAGCTTGATTTGCATTTATTTTTATAACTGGACCTTTTCCCATAACCGGTCTACTTGTTGGATCATGCTTATCAACCATATTAGGATGAACTGCATGTGCTAAATCTGCTGATATTATAAATGAAGAATACATTGCATTAAAGAATTCTTCTCTTGATTTTCCTAAAGATAAGCATATTTTTTCTAATATATTTAATAACATATTTGAATCTGCACCTTGCTTAGTTGAGCTTCCTACTTCTTCATTATCAAATACAGATACTAAATTTACACCTTTATTACCTTTTGCATTTATAAGAGCATGTAAACTAGCATGAGCCATAGCTAAATTATCTAATCTTCCAGTTGATATAAATTCGTCATTAGGACCTATTAAACTTCCTTTTTCAAATTCATATAAGAATAAATCAAAATCTATTATGTCTTTTACTTCTACATTTAATTTTTCTGATATTTGATTTAATAAGAAATTATCTTTTTCTAAACTATCATTTAAAAGACCAACTAAAGGTAGCATATCCTTTTGCTTGTTTAGCGCATATCCTTCATTTACAGTTCTGTTCATATGTATTGCTATGTTTGGTATTATACAAACTGGTTTATTTATATTTATAGTTTTCTCTATAGGCTTTAATATGTTATCACTTTTTAGTACTACTCTTCCAGCTATTCCTAACGGTCTATCTAACCATGTATTTAATATAGGGCCTCCGTAGCATTCTGTGTTTAATTTTAAATATGTATCTTCTACAGACATTTCTGCATTTGGCTTTATTCTAAATGTAGGTGAATCTGAATGAGATCCAATTATTCTAAATCCTTCTTTGTCTATATTATTAGAGTTAACTTCAAACGCAACTATTGCTGATGAGTTTTTAGTTATATAGTATTTCCCATTTACATCTATTTTCCACTTTTCATTTAATTGAAGTTCTTTAAATCCATTTTGTAATAAAAGATTTTTTGATGTTTCTACAGCTTGAAAAGATGTTGGACTTTCATAAATAAAATCTATAAGATTTTTTGCAAATTTATTTTGTTCCATGGTATAGCCCCCTATATTTTTTAATTTATTTATTATAACTGTGACTAAAAGCTATATTTTGTTGATAACTTCTAGCCACAATGTTTAATATCAAAAGTTAATTTTATAATATATCTAATGTTGTATATTCTTTATTTATCTTTTTTATCCCTTGCTGTACAAAGGCTATTGTAACCTCTGTACCCATCATACCTACAACAGTACCTACTCCAAATTTAGGATGATGTACTCTTGTTCCTGGTTTTATATCATCTATATTAGTTTCTTTTTTAGAGTCTTTAATTGTTGCATTTACATTTTGAGCAACTGCTGACTTATTAACATTTTTCATATATTTTTGTTTATATTTATCTAATACATTATAATTTGCCTTTGAGTAAGTTAACTCCTTTTCAGCTTTATTAAGTTTCTCTATACACTCTTTAGGCAATTCCTCCATAAATCTAGATGCTATAGATGGATTAGTTTTACCATATAAAGTTCTTTTTTGAGTTAAATTCATATACAATGTATCTTTTGCTCTTGTTATACCAACATAACAAAGTCTTCTTTCTTCTTCTATATCCGAATCCTTCATAGATCTTATTGCCCTAGATATAGGGAATAAACCTTCTTCCATACCTATTAAGAATACAACAGGGAACTCTAACCCTTTTGATGTATGAATTGTCATAAGAGATACTTTATCATTTTCTTCATCACTACTAGTTTCAGATGTAAGTGCAACTCCAGTTAAGAAACTTTGTAAATCTTGTTCTTCACTATTTTGTTCAAACTCTAAAGCTATAGATATAAATTCTTTTAAGTTGTCTATCCTATCTTGAGCTTCTTCGTTTTTATCTTTAGATAATTCATCTAAATATCCAGTAGTCTCTAATACCTTTTCTATTAACTTACTAACAGGATACACTTCTTTTATTGTTCTTAATGTTCCTATTATATCAACAAACCCACTTATACTATTTCTTGCTTTAGTTGAGATATCTGAGTTTGTTTCTATATCTATAAGTACTGAATATATACTTTCTTGCTTTAAACTAGCTCTATCTTCTATCTTTTCTATAGTTCTAAGACCTATACCTCTTCTTGGAACATTTATTACCCTCTTTAAAGATATATCATCTTGAGGATTTTGAATTATTCTTAAATACGCTACTAAGTCTTTTATTTCTTTTCTTTCATAAAACTTAGTTCCACCATATATATTGTATGGAGTCTGGCTTCTATTTAAAGCATCCTCAACTGGACGAGCTTGTGCATTTGCTCTATAAAGTATTGCAAAATCTTTATAAGATCTATTTTGTTCTCTACGTATTTTTGCTATCATATCTGAAACAAAATCAGCTTCATCTATTTCGTTTTCACATAATTGTATTTTTATTAAATCGCCTTCTTTTTTCTCGCTCCAAAGGCTTTTTCTTTTTCTTTCTATATTATTAGATATTACAGTATTTGCAGCATCTAATATAACTTGAGTAGATCTATAGTTTTGTTCTAATTTAACTACATGGACATCATCATAATCTTTTTCAAACTCAAGTATGTTTCTTATATCTGCACCTCTCCAACCATATATACTTTGATCATCGTCTCCAACAACGCATATATTTTGATGCTCTCTAGCTAAGATTTTTATAAGTTCATATTGAGCTTTACTTGTATCTTGATACTCATCAACCATTATATACTTAAATCTACTTCTATAAAAATCTAGTACTTCTTTATCTTCTCTTAAAACCTCTACAGTTTTATATATTAAATCATCAAAGTCTAGTGCACTATTTCTTTTTAAACGGTCTTGATACAGTGCATATATATCCGCTATTTTACTCATTCTATTGTCTGATAAATTCATTGCCTTAAATTGTTTAGGATCATATAACTTATCCTTAGCTCCTGATATTATGCTTATAACAACCTTTGGTTCAAATACTTTATCACTTAAGTTTAGCTCTTTTAAACAGTCCTTTACTAAAGTAACCTGGTCTGAACTATCATATATAACAAAACTTCTATTATATCCGATTCTGTTTATATCTTTTCTAAGTATACGAACACAGCAAGAATGGAAAGTACTTATCCACATATCCTTAGTATCAGAACCTAATGTCTCTTCTACTCTTTCTCTCATCTCATTTGCTGCTTTATTAGTAAATGTTATTGCTAATATATTAGGGGCTTGTACTCCTTTGTCTTCTATCAAATGTGCAATTCTTGTTGTTAAAACTCTAGTCTTTCCCGATCCTGCTCCAGCTAATATAAGAACCGGACCTTCCGTTTTCTCTACCGCTTCTCTCTGGGCCGGATTTAATGTATCTAAATTCATATTTTTCCTCCTATTAACAGTGATATACTCTATATTAATCTATATCAAAGATTTATTCAAATTTAAGAAAGCTATATTATAATTTTTTCCAATATAATTAAAATCTAACATATATATACAAATAAATTTTAAATATATAATCACTAGTCTATAGTATATAACTTATCAGTAATTAAAAAAAGATATAAAATAATAGTTTATAACTATATATTTTATATCTTAATCATTTTTATTAATTATTACTATTTAAGTTACTACTATTCCAGTATTGATATAAGTCATCCTCACTCCTAAATAAAGGTAGTTTCATATTTTTATGAAGCTTTACTAACCAAGGTAACTCAAGACCTGCTTTATCAATTTTATCTTCATTAATAAACACATCCTCTGTTAATCCATAATCTGTTATCTCACCTTTATTTAAAACATATATATAATCACATATTTCATATATTAGATTCATATCATGACTTGATATAACTATTTTTACACCCTTACTCTTTAGGTTTTTAATTATATCTATAATTAATTTTGTACTAATTGGGTCTAACCCTGCTGTTGGTTCATCTAGTAGAACAATTTCATTTTCCATAGCTATTACTGATGCTATGGCTACTCTTTTTTTCTGTCCATAACTTAAAAAATGTACAGGTTTGTTTATAAACTCTATCCCATTAACTGCCATTAAAGCTTCTTTTACTTTTTCTTTTATTATTTTTTCTTCTATTCCAATATTTCTTAAAGAAAATGCGATATCATCATATACTCTTGAATAAAAAATTTGTTTCTCTGGGTCTTGAAACACTATTCCAACATCTTTTCTAAGAGCATACAAGCCCTTCTTAGTATATTTAATTTCCTTATCCTTAAATAATATATCTCCTGATGTAGGTTGTAATATACCCATTAAATTCATAAACAATGTTGATTTTCCAGAACCATTAGATCCTATTATTCCGATTATACTTCCTTTTGAAAAATCCATATTAATATTAGACAAAGCTAAAGAATTTTTTTCATACTGATAATTTAAATTACTAATTTTAAACATTCTCATCACCTACTATGTGAAATTTACCATCATATAGTTTCATATCTAAAGATATACACATATCGTCATATCTTCTCATCATTCTTTTAAACAACATATTTCCAAGAAGACCGATTGATTTATATGAGGTTTTTAAATTTATATATCCAAATCTTAATTGTTGTGATTTTCTAATATCTTCTACTTCCTCTAAAAATATAAATATAAATCTATAAACTAACATTGTTAACTCTATTACTGTATCCGATATATGAAGATTTTTTAATAAATATATAATTTGATTAAACGGTGTTGTTAGTATAAAAAAATACACACACATTAAACAAGAAATAGATCTAAATAGTAAATATGTTGATGTGGTTAACGATTGTTTTGATATACCTACATATACATTTGCAATATTTAAGCTGTAAAGTAAAGATTTTGAATCAAACGATATATTAATTAAATTCACTATAATTCCCATAAGTAAAAAATACATAGGAATCCTAAGCAATTTTATATAACTTTTAATATCAATTTTAGCTATACAAACTACAGATATGCTCATTAACATCATTATAGCTATTAAAAACAGAATATTTTTTGTCATCATCGATGCTATCAAAAAAAATAGTCCTACTCCAGTTTTTATCTTAGGATTTACATTTGTTAAGTTATTTGTATATGCATATTTGTCAATTAAAAGCATTTTTACTTTCTCCTCCTACTATATAAACCATATTCTATAAATTAAAATAAATAATATCCGTAAGATAATTTTATTTTTAAACAACTTTAAAAAGCCTAACCTCGGGATTAGACTTTCTTTATCAATACTAATAATATATAAGTATCATAAGAATTATTCTCCTCCCCGAAGAAATCACTTAAATATTATTAGGCAGGTCTCCTGGCTTAGCTTCATCCTACTATTTTACCTTCCCATGACTAAGTCATAGTGGTTAAGTTGAAAGTTCGTCAGCTTTACAGTAGCGGGGGCTGCAGAGGCATTAAACCTCTTTCCCTATTAATCTTATTTCAAGAACCTATAATACTTTTATTTTTTTATTATTCAAAGTAACTATGTTTTAAATAAATAATCATTTCATTATAATATATTCTATATTAATTATAATATTCCTTCTTATTTTGACAATATATTATATTTTTTTTAAATAAATATAAGCTTAGTTGAATAATAATTTGCATAAAAAAAGATTACGTGGCTACGTCTTACTCTCCCAGGCAGTTGCCCACCAAGTACCATCAGCGCTAAAGAGCTTAACTTCTGTGTTCGGAATGGGAACAGGTGTATCCTCTTTGCTATAATAACCACATAATCTTTAT
>CAMTIM010000037.1 GCA_947072565.1 uncultured Peptostreptococcaceae bacterium
CTAAAATTAGCGGAATACTATACATTAATCCTATTTCTCTTCTTATTATTTTTTTTATCATTTTAAAGCTATAGCCCATTTTACTCAATATAAAATATTCATCTTTTACGTTCAATGTTTCTACTACATTTGTAAAATACAGCATATTACCTGTTGTTATAAAGAAAAGAACTGCAATAAATGATAATAGTATAAATGTTGAGCTACTTCCTTCTTTAATCAGTGCGTTTCTTGCATAGCTACTTGTAAATCCTCTATCTGTATCTTTTATAATTTTATTTATCTCATTATAAAACTCTTTATTATCTCTTAGCCCCTTACCGTTTAATGAAAAAATAGTTTTTCTTTGTATAGAGTCATCTAATCTCATATTATTATATTCATTATCTGGTACTACAAGAGTAGCTAGACTATTTTGAAAACTAATGGGATTGCTAATTGTGTTTTCTACTACTTTTATAGCCTTAAATTTATTTTTATTGTCTAGTTTTAATTTATACTTTTGATTTAAACTTTCATCATTTGGATAGTAATTTATAAATATACCTTCTCCAGATTTCAATTCTTTAAAACGGCATTTATTTGCTTGGTTTTCTAAAAGCTCCTTAAAGTTTGAGTATGAAATTACATCAAATGAATAATTCTCCTTTTTTGTATATTCATAAGGAACTTTATTCTTGGAATCTGCTTTTAACTGTAAAATCTCAGTTTCACTTAAATTAAAATTGTATGTAGAGCTTAATTTATTTATATTACTATTTATATCTTTACTATTTAGAGTATATTCAATTACAGATGGGTTCATCCTTTCATTTGCTTTTAGCGGAAAATAGATCGCCAGTAAAGAACATGAAACCATAGTTATTGTTCCTGATACTAATAACGTTACAACTATTAATATTTTCGATTTGCTGTTCATTCTGTATATAAATCTAGGTATTACAATATTGTTTACTTTTGTATATAACATATTTTTATTGTGTCTTATTTTAGAGAGTATTAGAGATACAGAATATCTTACCACTATAATAGTACCTAATACAGTAGAACATAAAACAAAAAATGCAACCGGCATATGTCCTATTTTCACCCAAATAGATTCTTCTAATTTTATAATATTTATTGATATCGAATATCCTATTATTAATAATAATAGTCCTATCACTCCAATAAATGGTCTACTTTTTATTGTTTTTTCTTTCTTTTTACTATAGTTAACTAAATTAATTAATGTGAGTTTTTTTAGTTCGTATATATTTGAAATGATTATTGTAAATGTCATAATTAGAATTAATACAAATGAATTGAGTACTGCTGTTTTATTTATAATTTGATTTAAGCTTGCATCATTAATTTCTAATATTGTAAATAAAGCTTTATTTACGAATATATATAATATACTTCCTGCAAAAATACTAAATAAAAATGAACTAATAGTCATTATAATACTTTCATATATTAATAATAAACTTATCTTTTTTTTAGAAAATCCAAGCAAAGAATACACTCCCAATTCTTTACTTCTCTTTTTAATAAAAAAATTGTTAAAGTATAGCATGAAAAATATAACAAATCCCATGAAAAATACATTTATAGTATTTGACATTGACTCAACTCTACCATCTTGGCTTATTTTTTCTAACATTATTGTATCATGTGCAAATGACTGAAATGTAACATACATTGATATTATAATAGTTAGAGAAACTATATATAGTTTATAAAACGAAAAATTTTTCCTTATATTTGAACTTGCAATTTTAATTAACATCTACGTTATCCCCCTTACTTACTCATACTTAACATTATTTTATATATTTGATTTTTAAAAGTATCTCTGTCATCTAAATCATCTTTTACTATTCCATTTACAATTTTACCATCCTTGAAAAATATCACACGACTAGCGTAACTCGCTGCATAAATGTCATGTGTTACCATCATAATCGTAGAATTCATTTCTTTATTTACAAGATGAAGATGATTCATAACACTTTCAGTAGAGTTTGAATCTAGAGCTCCTGTAGGTTCATCAGCAAAAATTATAGCGGGTTCTTTTATTATTGCCCTAATAACTGCTACACGCTGTTTTTGACCTCCCGATAATTGATGTGGGTATTTTTCCAATTGATTTAACATATCAAACTTTGAAGCTAATGACTCAATTTTTTCATCAATTTTATCTTTTGACTTTGAAAGTAAAGATAGCGGAATAGATAGGTTTTCTCTTATAGTTAAACTATCTAATAAAAAATACTCTTGAAATATAAACCCAAGTTCATCTTTTCTAAAGTCTGCTGCTTTAGAATCAGACATATTTGTAATATTTCTACCCTTGATATAAATTTCGCCACAATCAGTTTTATCAATAGTTGAAGCAATATTTAATAGTGTAGTTTTACCTGAACCAGAAGCCCCCATTATCGCAACAAATTCCCCCTGAGTTATGTTAAAGCTAACATTGTCTAGCGCATTATATTCTGCCATTTCATACTTTTTAACTACATTTTTAATACTTAACAACTCTTTCATTATA
>CAMTIM010000038.1 GCA_947072565.1 uncultured Peptostreptococcaceae bacterium
ATAGAAAAATATATAACTTTAAAAAGTACTTTTATAAAAGGACACTATGTTATTATATGTGAAAATAGTAAAAATAATAAAATAGTATTAAAAAATAATAAAATTTTTACTTCTAAAAAAGATAAATTCTTTCATGGTATAGGTATTGAAAGTATAAAGTCTTCAATAAAAAAATACGATGGAGAATTAAAGATTAAGGATAGCAAGTATAAATTTATATCTACTATTTATATACCAATTGAATAAAAAATTAATATAAATATTTATTTACTAAACATACAAGCGTGCTTTAGTATGCTAGTTGTCGGTGAAAAATTACCACTTGTCGGACTTATATTGAACAAAAAATTTACAAATGTTACCTTTTATATAAAGAAGGTAGCATTTTTTTATACAATTATTTAATAAAAGAGAGGGCGGTAAAGTTTTGACTACATTTAAACTAGCAATATCGTATATGAAAAAACAAAAGGGAAAAACAATAGCACTATTGTCATGTATTGTACTTTCGGTGATGCTTATTTTTTCTATGATTGTGATTAGGGATTCGGGATATGATTGCCAAATAAAAGAAGCGAAGGATTTACATGGTGACTATCACGTAGAATTTTTTGGGCTTGATAAGGGCCAAGTACAAAAACTTACAAATGAAAAAGATATATCAAAATCAAACACTTCAAAAGAATTATGCGAGATAGTTGATAAAAAAAGTGGAGTTAAGCTTGATTTAAGTTCATTTGACAAAGGCTTTATAAGTTCTATTGGATATAAGATAGAGGGAAGAGAACCAATAAAGAACGGAGAAATAGTAATAGAAAAAGAAGCTGCAAGCAAGATGGGGATATCTGACCCATTAAATAAAAATATAGATTCAATGCTTTTAAATAAGTATCTTGATGACAATGGAATTAACAAAATAGACAGTGCAAATAAAACATTCAAAATTGTTGGTCTTATAGAAAAACTAGATAAATATTATGAAACATCTAGTTACGGTGTTATACTTCGGGCTTTTGTGCATAAGGACTCTAAGTTACCAATAAAAGTAAATGATACATATACAGGGACAATATATCTTAAGTCAGAGAAAAATGTATCCCAATTTATAACTAAGATGATAAAAAAATTAGATACTAATATATTTAACTTGCATGAAAATGCTGAGGTTGATTTAGCAAAGAGTCACAAACAAATGTCAAAATACAGCAGAGAAAATATTGAAAATTCAGTGCTTCTAGTAGTTGTATCAACTATTGTAATATACAACATATTCAATATCATTTTTCAGGATATGACTAGACAAATAGGTCTTATGAGATGTATTGGTATGTCAAATAAAAAAGTAAAAAAAATGCTTATTATTATGAGTTTTATTTATATAATTTTAGGAACATTAATAGGCATAGTATTTGGAATAATTTTTTCATATATTGGCTTAAGAGTTGTGTATGGATACAGTTCTATGCTAACAATACAAATACCTAGTATAATATGTTCTTTTGTAGTTTCAATTATATCAGTATCTCTTTCTAGTTTTATAGTAATTATAAAATCTATGAAAATATCTATAATAGAAGCTACAAGGTCAAGTGAGAAGTATGAAAAAAAATCAAAGAAAAATAATAAAAAGAAAGATGAAAAAAGTAAAAATTTACTTAGAAGTATAGCAACTAGAAACCTATGGAGAAATAAGCCTAGAACAATATTGACAATATTAGCAATCACTTTTGTTGGAACAATGTTTATATTAAATCTAGGTGTTAAAAGCTTTGTAAAAGAGAATATGGCAGAAGGAATAACAGGTGGTTCATGGTCGATGTCATATGGAAGTGTAGATAAAACTGTTGAGGGTAGTTCTGGAAGCTCAGAATCTTTATTTTATAAAATAGATAAGAATTTAATACAAAAAGTGAATGATACAAAAGGGGTAAGGTATGTAGAACCACATTTTAATAATCCTCAGGGCCACATTTTACTTTCTAAAGATAAGTTGTCAAAAGCTTATAAAGATGAATTAGGAAGAGTAAATGATTCTTATCAAGAGACATATAACAATGAATATCCACTTTTAATAAGAGGATATAGTGACGATATGTTAAAGCAAAGACAAGGATTTATTGAAAAAGGGGAAAATATCCTAAAATCTACATCTGGTGAGCACAAGAAAGTAATTTTAGTCAACAATACAAATTCACAAGTTACACATTCTTTTGATGCAAAGGTAATTGATGATGTGAAAATAGGCGATATTATAGATATAAAAATTCCTGTATATAGAGATGGTATTGAAAAATACGAAAACTTTAAGGTAGAGGTTGGAGCTATAATGAAAGAATCATATGCAGCGGGTCAGGATGGTAATACACAAGCTCAAGGAGCTCAAGTAATATTTAGGGAAGGTGACTATAAAGCATTAACAGGGCAGAAAGAGTACAATAAGCTTTTTGTGACGGCTGAAAAAGGACAGGTATATCCTGTAGAAAAAAGATTAAAAAAATTAACTAAGAATTATAGTTCTACAGAAATCAATGGAAAAGGAGAAGAACTAAAGTTTATAGGAGCACAACAAAGTTCAGAAGAAAAGCTTTCTGTAATATATCAGATTTTGACTCTATTAATACTTGCAGTGAATATAATTTTCATTATGAGAAGTAATATTATTACAAGAAGAAAAGAGTTGTCAACTTTAAGAGCAATTGGAATGAATACGAAAAGCATTAAAAAAATCCTACTTATTGAAAGCGAACTATATGTAATGGTAGCTTCTGCAATAGGAGCTGTGATTGCAACAGCTAATCATAATTATCATATAGCAAAACTGAACAAATCTCTTTTAGACGGCGGATATACTAGGCTAGCCCAATATGAGATCCCTTGGATTCAAATACTTATATTATTTACTATTTTTGGTATTATGGGACTTGTTGCAGTATATTTGTCTAAAGACAAGATAGAAGGATCGGCAATAACAGAGGGAATTTCAGAAAATTACTAAGAAATTTAAAACAACAACTAAAAATCAATTTGGGGGAGACTAATATGAAAAAATTAAAAGTAGCAAATTTAAAAAAAATATATGGAAAACAAGAAAATGAAGTACACGCAATAGATGGAATAAATTTAGAAATAGAACCAAATAAATTTACTGCTATAATAGGTCCAAGTGGTTCGGGAAAAAGTACATTACTTCACTGTATGGCAGGACTAGATAAGCCAACTTGTGGAAATGTTTATCTTAATGATATAGATATATACACTATGAACGATGACAAATTATCAAAGATAAGAAGAGAAGAGTTTGGATTTATATTTCAAAGTTATAATCTAATACCAGTTATAAATGTATATGACAATATAGTCCTTCCAGTATCTGTAGATGGAAAAAAAGAAGACAAAGATTACATAAATACTTTGATTGAGAAACTTGGTATTTCAAGTCAAATTAATAAATTTCCTAATGAACTTTCAGGAGGCCAACAACAAAGGGTGGCAATAGCTCGTGCACTTGCAAATAAGCCATCAGTGATATTTGCAGATGAACCTACTGGAAACTTAGATTCAAAGACTACAGATGAAGTAATGAAAATATTAGAATTTTGTGTTAAGGAATTTAAACAAACTTTAGTTATGATAACTCATAATTATGAGATTGCAAAAAAAGCTGATAGAATTATAACTATAGCTGATGGAAAGATAGTCGAATCTAAACAGACAACTTAAGTAAAAGCTAATAAGTCGCATATTTATGCGGCTTATTTTATTATAAATTAAATTTTAATAATAATATTAAATTGGTTTATCTATAAAATCTAAAATTTTACTAAATGAATTCTTTGCGTCATTATAGCCTTGTTCATATAATGCAGTAAGCTTATCTACATTTTTTTCAACTTGACTAACTTTAACAGGACTATTAGGTCTAATAACAAGTGCATCACCACTTTGAGACAAATTGTTTATGATTTCAAGACTTTTGTTATAGTTAATATGTCTATTTTCAATAGCTGTAATAAGTTTAGGGTATTTTTTATATTTCCTTTTTATAACAGATGTGAATTTATTTTTACTTTTTAAATATGTACTATCTCTAGTTAACACAACTATATTTTTCTTATATCCTTGATTTAGGGCATATTGTATAGGAATTGAATCAGAAACTCCGCCATCAACTAGTTTGTAATTATCTACTTCTACTATATTTGCAAACATAGGTATAGAACAAGATGCTTGTATATAAATAATTTCTTTCTTTAAATCTGTTAACTCAAAATATTCTGGTTTACCTGTTTCACAGTTTGTAGAAACTGCTATAAATTTTGTTTTAGATTTATTAAAAGTATCATAATCATAAATATTTAGTTCATTAGGTATTGTATTAAACATAAAATCCATACCAAATATTGAACCTGTTTTAATTAAGTTATTAAAGCTTAAATAATTTTTATCATCTAAATAGTCTACAGTAGCATTAAATGCTCTTTTGTATTGTTTTGATAAGTAAGAACAAGCATGGCAACTTCCAGCTGAAACTCCAATTACTATATCTACTTCTATATTTTTTTCAATTAAAAAATCTAATACTCCAGCAGTATATATTCCTCTCATACCGCCACCTTCTAATATTAATCCTATCTTACTCATAACTGTCCTTTCTGTACTTTAAGTTGATATATAAATTAAATTATATAGTTTTAAAAATATTATAGTTCAAGGTATTTATATTGTCTAGTTATGAAAAGTTATATTTGATAAAAATAAAGTATATAGGCTATGATTATAGCTTTTTTTAATACATTTATTATAGCTATAATAGCTGTGTTAAACTAAAAATAAAAGTTTTCCTTAGACTAAAACACTTAAATGTGTTAATATAGATATATAACGAGTAGTTTTGATAACGTAAGCCCAGTTGTCAAAAGCTACTTTTTTATTTTATTAAGGATGGTGAGGCTTTAGTGTTTAAAGTTGATGATTATATAATGTATGGTATGACAGGTGTATGTAAAGTTTTAGAGATAACTAGCGAAAAATTTGCAAAAGGTGAGCAAAGAAAATATTACGTATTAAGTCCTATTTATTATAATAATGTAATGATAAAAATTCCTGTAGATAATAAGAAAATTCCAATGAGAAGAATAATATCTCAAGATAATGTGACCTCATTAATAAATGATATGCCTAAGATGGAAACAGTATGGATCGATGATGAAAAGAAAAGAAATGAGCAATTTAAAAAAATGCTTAAAGGCGGTCAATGTGAAGATCTAGTTAAGTTAGTAAGAAGTCTATATTCTAATAAAGAATATATAAAATCAATAAATAAAAAATCACGTCAGGCAGATGATGATATTATGAAAGAAGCAGAAAGATTATTAAATGAAGAACTTTCAATTATTCTAAGCATTTCTCCTGATGAAGTAAGTTCATATATATCAAATCAAATAGCTCAATAGCGTATAATTTCAATTCTACAACATATTTTAAATATCCTAATATATTTAAAGCCAAAGTAGATAAGTTTGTTAAGTGTGTATACAATTAGTTAGACAAGAACAAAATCGTACTAAAGAGCTCTCAATATATGAGGGCTTTTTGTGATACAATAAAATGAAGAGTAGTTATATTTTGTAAAATTTATATTGAAAAATAGAAAGGATGATTTAATAGTGATATTAGTTGAACATTTAATTAAATTACTTCTTGCATCTTTTATAGGTTTTTTAGTTGGATTAGAAAGAAGTTCAAGGAAAGGCAGTCCAATAGGAGTTGGGACAACCTCTAATCTTACAACAGGGGTTTGTTTATTGACTATAATATCTGCTAATTGCTTACCAGGATCAGATCCATCACGTCTTATAGCAAACATAATAACAGCTATAGGATTTTTATGTGGGGGTGTAATTTTCACAAAACCAACGGATGATGATACAAATGATCAAGATGTTGTTGGATTAACAACAGGGGCTACACTGTTTAGTCTTGCGGGGATAGGAATTGCAATTGGATTAGGTTATTATTGGTTAGCTATAATTACCACTGCAATAATAGAGCTAAATATATTAGCATCACGACTTATTAAAAGAGTTCGCAATAAGGAAGAATAGTTTGCTTATTAGCACAAACTTAAGAAAGTGGAGAATTTTTTATGCAAAAATATGTATTAAGAAATAAATTAAATTTGTTTATAGAAAATCATGGGAAAATAAAAGATATAAAAGGTTCATGGCAAATGGGGATGATGCAATATAGTTGTGTTTTATCATCTACTATAAAAAATCAAAATATAAATCCAATAAAAGTAGAAGAAAGTATAGATATAATAAAAAAGAATACTGGTATGTTTTCAAATTTTAGAGGATATAGTTTATTTTATTTATCAAATCTATTATCAACTAAGCCAGACATAGAAAATTCATTTAAATCAATATTAAGCATATACGAAAAACTAAAATCAATTGGTTTTTTTAATGATACATATTTACCATTTGTAGCAACAATAATATATGAAAATCAAGACAAAATGGATGCAGGTAAATCTATTGAAAGAACTAAATATGTTTATGATTTTATGAAAAAGCACCATCGATGGTTAACATCTAGTGACGATTATTGTAGAGCAGCTCTTATAGCTATACACTCAAAAGACCTAGATTATGATTTAGAATACATAGAAAAAAGTTACAATGAACTTAGTTTAAAAGGATTTTATAAATCTAATAATCTTCAATCGCTATCTCATATAATGGCATTAGATACTAATAAAAGTGAAGATAGTTTAAATAAGGTAGTAAGAATTAGACAATTATTAGAGCAAAACAACTGTAAGATAGATGGATATGGATACCCATTAATAGGTGCACTTTCATTACTTGAATGTGATGAGGATAAGTTAGTACACCAGATAAAAAGTGTATCTGATGAGCTAAGGGAAGTACATGGACTTGGAAATTGGGGGATAGGTAAGAATAATAGAAATATGATAAGTGCAGCTATTGTAGCATCATCATATGCCGATTGTTTAAATCAAGAAAGTAATGTAGATGCAATAAGTAGCAATATATTTGTAGAAATAATAATAGCTATTGAAATTGCAACTATGGTAGCTATTATTGCTGCGACTAGTGCAGCTACTAACTAAATAGTTATGTGGATTTTGAATTTAAGCAAAATTAAAGGAGGAAAAATATTTTCCTCCTTTATTAATATATAACTACATTGAAATATTTAAATTTATCTAAGCTATTTCAATATTTTCATTTTTTATAACATCTAAGTTACTTATCCATTTTAAAACTACAAAACTAAATAATGAAACTGCAATAGAGAAAATAAATATAGAATTTATTCCAAATAAATCTATCATTGCTCCATATAATAATTTCATAAGTGAATAAGAAACACCAATTGAGAATGTATAAACAGTCATAGACGTAGTATAAAGCTTCTTATCTACAACCTTACCCATAAAGTCAAAGGCGCATATTGTCATAATAGAAATAGCAACACCATGCATAGATGTAACTAGCATAAATATCCATGGATTAGACGTCAATCCATAAACTACCCATCTAAGTAAAAGAGCGCAACTTGCAACTCCTATCATTTTAATCATTCCGTATTTTTCAACTAAAGCCTTACTCTTTACCATAAAGTAAAGTTCTGGAATTACCATAAACACAGTAAGCAGCCCAACTAATTCAGCTCCAGCTCCAAGGTTCATTAGATGTATTCCTTGATAAGCCATCATAGCTTCTGTTAATGAGGCAATACATATTCCACAAAGTAGAAGTAGTATATAGGCTTTATTTTTAAATAATTTTGGTAAATCTTCTTTTAAGTTTATCTTTTCTTTATGTTCAATTTTACTTGTAGTGTCTAGCGTAGGAGTTATTATTAAACATCCTATCATACTAACCATAAAAACATAGAAGAACATAAGATCATTATTAGTCATTTTTATAAGTTGACCGCATAAGAATGAAGACGCAGCAAATGATATAGAGCCAATTACTCTAATCCCACCGTAGTTTTTATTATTTTCCCTACAATATGAAGTAGTTATAGAATCTGTTAAAGGTAATATAGAATTCCTACATATTTCAAGGAATGTAGCTACTACAAGTATTGCTATAAATGACTCAGTAACAGCGTAAAGCCCTGTAAATAAAAGAGATATTAATATATTTATCCAAAGAACGGATTTTTGTTTTTTTAATAAATCACTTATAAGTCCCCACACAGGAACAAAAATAATACCGATTATAGATGGTATTGATACCACCATACCCACTTGTGATGAACTAAACCCTAGGGTATTTTCTAAATATACTGGTAAAAAGGTGTTGTATGCCCCTAAACCAATAAATAGAGCTAAATATTTTGCATAAAATTTTGACATGATGACTTCCTCCTCGTATGAATATACCACAATATTGAAATTATGAAAATAGTAATAATTCATACTATACTTATCATTTTAAATAAGCTATATTTATACGTTTATATAGCTAGGTTTTTAGATATATAGTTTTAAATATAACAAACATGGGTATTAAGTTAATATAAGATATTGTCGATAAATATAAAGTAGGTGTATAAATTATAATATGTTAGTGAAAATGCTAATTTTAAGATGATTTTATATATTTAATATAAATTTTAGGGGGATAAAAATGTTTAAGAAAAAAACTAAAAAGATTGAGCAAACGTTTGACAAAATAGCGATACCTATAAAAGCTATGGTAAAAGGTGTTATTGATGTAGCTATTAGTATTAGTGAATTTTACGTTAAAATGAAATATCAATCAAGTGCACTATTGTCTGAATCTGAGAATCTAAAAAAACATACAGATAACATTAATGATGTAATACATAGTGTAAATGAAAATATGAATGAAATATCAAACAATATAATAGAACACGTTTCTTCTATAGAAGAAATATCTATTCAAGCTAATTCATTGTTAACTTTAAATAAAGAAAACAATAAATCTTTAGATAAAGTTAATTCTTTAAAAGGTGATATGCTAAATCAGTCTTTATCAATGGAAGATGATATAAATAACTTGTTAGAGCTTATAGCAAATATGAAAAGTACTATTGATGGCATTAATGAAATAGCTAAACAAACAAATATTTTAGCATTAAATGCAAGTATAGAGGCTGCAAGAGCTGGGGAGCATGGAAAGTCATTTGCTGTTGTAGCTGGGGAAGTTAGAAAGCTTGCTGATGTTACTCAACAACAACTTACTTTTATAGATAATTTGATGAATGATATTGAAGAGGCTTCAGCTAAGAGTAAGGATAGTATATCTCAAACTAAAACTGCTGTATTTAATATGAATGATTCTATTAGTGATATCTCTACATCTATTAAAGAAAGTGAAGAAAGCATAGAAGTAGTTTCAAGTAGTGTTATACATATAGCAGCTACATCACAGGAGGTAAGTGCCCTTATTGAATATATTAGTGAGGAAACTAATATATTGACTAATGACGCTAATACTATCAAAGCTATATCAAAAGAAGTTCATAATCAAGCTATAGAAATTGGTAATATGGGAGAGTCTATATCTAGTATTGAAGACAATGTTTCAAATTTAGCAAAATTAAGTAACTTGATTTTCTATGATGAGAATTTCAAAATGGACAATAATACTTTTGTAAGCGTAATGGATAATGCAATTTCAGCTCATACAAAGTGGGTTAATACTCTTGAAACTATGGCAGAGCAAATGAATATACAACCTCTACAAACTGATGGTCACAAATGTGGATTTGGACATTTTTATGAATCAGTACAACCAAAAGATAAAGGTATTAAAGATATATGGGATAATATAGATTCTATACATTTAGAATTACATAAAGTAGGGCATGTGGTAATTGATAAAATTAAATCTGGAAATAAAACTGAAGCTATAAATAATGCAAATAAAGCAAAAAATATATCAATACATATTATTAAGATGTTAAACGATATAAAAAAACAAACAAATATACTTACTAATAATGGAGAACATGTATTTTAATAAAAGTAGAAAGTAAATTTATCAAGTTTAAATATCAAAAAGAGTATAGCTAAATTTGTTTTTATACAAATCTATCTACACTATTAATGATATATATTAATATAAAGAGGAGCTTATAAAAATATAAGTTCCTTATTTTTATTAATAATTAGAATTTAAAAATATCTTTTTATATTCAAGAGGTGTCATGTTATTATATTTTTTAAAAAGCTTAATAAAATAACTTTGATTTTCAAAACCAACTCTAAAGCACACATCTATTATAGATATATCCTCATGCTGTAAAAATTCACTAGCAGCATTAATCCTATAACGATTTATATACTCAATTGGAGTCTTGCCTATTATACTTTTAAAAAAACGACAAAAATACTGAGTATTAATACCTAAAGCACTAGCGATATCATCTATGTATATCTTTTCATTAAAATTATTGTGAATATACTCAAGAGCCTTTTTTATTTGGTCTTCTTTATAACTTACATGGCTTATATCGCTACTAAGTTCAATAAAAATATTCTCTCTCGTAAATATTGAAAATAATTTATACATACAAGATTTAACATCTAGATACCACCCGGGTTGTTGAAATTTATATTCTTCTAATATTTCCTTAAATAAATCTAAAACTTTAATACTATAATCTTTATTCCTATCAATACTTTGTGGGAGTTTTAGAGTTTTATTTATTAAAGGTCTAATACAAGCAATTTCACAGTGATCACTTGATTTAAAACTTAATAAGTCAGGAGAAAAAACTAATGCATAATATCTAGAGTAATTATCACCTATACTGTTAATTTGATGCAAATCCTCACTATTTATAAAAATCATTTCACCTTCATTTACTATTTTAGATTCTGCGTTGATAGTAACCCCTATTTTACCTTTCTCAACATATATTATTTCTATCTCATTATGCCAATGATAAGGAACTAACAATCCATCTACTTCAAACCAACAATCATAAATCTCTAATGGAAACAAAGAGTTTCCGTGTTTAGCAAATTCTTTTAATTCTTTTAGATCTAACATTACAAAACTCCTTAAATGTCAAAATTGTGTTATTACTTCTCAAAATAGTGCAAGAAATAATTAAACTTAAATAATATAATTTAAGTATAGATGAAAACGTATAGCTTAGCAAATTTAAGATGTACGTAGAGTTAAGTTAAATACTAAAATTTATAATATAAAGTGTAAAATATAAGGAGGTAAATATGAAACTGAAAATAGGGATAATAGGTTGTGGTGGTATAGCAAATGGAAAGCATATGCCTGCGCTTAAAAAGGTAGAGGAAATCAAAATAGTTGCATTTTGCGACTTAATAGAGGAAAGAGCAGTTAAAGCTAAAAGTGAATTTGGGGATGAAAATTCAAAAGTTTATACTGATTATAGAGAACTTTTAAAAGACAAGGATATAGACGTAGTACATGTTTGTACTCCAAATAGTTCACACGCAGAAATATCAATAGCATCTATGAAAGCTGATAAACACGTTATGTGTGAAAAGCCAATGGCGATAAACTCTAAAGAAGGTCGTGCTATGCTTGAAGCATCAAAGGAAACTGGAAAGAAACTTACGATAGGATATCAAAATAGATTTAGAAATGATTCTAAGTTTTTATATGAAGCTTGCCAAGATGGAGATTTAGGAGATATATATCTTGGTAAAGCTAAAGCAATAAGAAGAAGAGCAGTTCCTACTTGGGGAGTATTTTTAGATGAAAAAGCTCAAGGTGGAGGACCATTAATAGATATAGGAACTCATGCACTAGATTTAACTTTATGGATGATGGATAATTACAAACCAAAATATGTTGTAGGAAATACATATCACAAATTATCAAAGACAAAAAATGCTGCTAATGCTTGGGGACCTTGGGATACTGATAAGTTTAGAGTTGAGGATTCAGCATTTGGATTTATTACAATGGAAAATGGAGCAAGTATAATACTTGAGTCTAGTTGGGCCTTAAATACACTTAATACAGGAGAAGCAAAAACAAGTCTTTGTGGAAGCAAAGGTGGAGCTGATATGGAAGATGGGCTTCGTATAAATGGAGAAGAAAGAGGAGTTTTATATGATAAGAAAATTCAGTTAGATGGTGGTGGAGTTGATTTTTATGATGGTGAAAGTGATGACCCAGCATATAATGAAGCTCAAAGCTGGATTAATTGTATATTAAATGATACAGAACCTGTGGTTAAACCAGAACAAGCTTTAGTAGTTACTGAAATATTAGAAGCTATCTATGAATCATCTAAAAATGGAGAACCAGTATTCTTAAAAGAAAAAATTAATGCTTAGTAATATAAAAAATTAAAAAAGTTATAGGGGGAATAAAAATGAAACTAGGAGTATTTACACCATTATTTGCGAACTTATCATTTGATGAAATGATAGAAAAAGTATCAAAGGCTGGATTAGATGCAGTAGAGATAGGAACAGGTGGTTACCCAGGAAATAATCACTGCAATATAGATGAATTGTTAGAAAGTGAAGAAGCAAGAAAAATATATTTAAAAAAATTAGAAGATAAAAATCTTGTAATAAGTGCATTTAGTTGTCACTGCAATCCAATATCTCCAAATACAGAGGAAGCAAAATTAGGAGATGAATTAATTAGAAAAACTATAAAACTTGCATCTTTAATGAATGTAGGAGTAATAAATACATTCTCTGGAACTGCTGGAGAAGGAGAAAATGCTACTAAACCAAACTGGCCTGTAACTCCTTGGCCAAATGAATACAGCGATATAAAAACTTGGCAATGGGAAAATAGATTAATTCCATATTGGAAAGAAGTAGGTAATATTGCAAAAGATAATGGAATAAAAATAGCTTTAGAATTACACGGAGGATTCTTATGTCATACTCCATATACAGCACTTAAGCTTAGAGAAGAAACTTGTGATGCAATAGGAGTAAACTTAGACCCAAGCCATCTATGGTGGCAAGGAATAGATCCAGTAGGTGCTATAAAGATACTAGGAAAAGCAGGAGCTATATATCATTTCCATGCTAAGGATACTTATATGGACCAAGATAATATCAACATGTATGGAGTAACAGATATGCAACCATATGGTGAAGTTCAAAGCCGTGCATGGACATTTAGATCAGTAGGTTGTGGTCATAGTATTAAAGAGTGGAGTGATATAATAAGTGCACTTCAAACTTATGGATATGACCATGCAATTAGTATTGAACATGAGGATCCTATTATGTCTATAGATGAAGGATTTAATAGAGCTGTCACAAATCTTAAATCAATACTTATAAAAGACCAGCCTTCAGATGCATGGTGGGTATAAGGAGGATAAAAACATGAAAGAGATAAAGATAGGCATAGTAGGTTATGGTGGAATGGGTGGATATCATGAAAGTGACCTTATAAAAAATAATCCAAATGTATCTGTAAAAGGTGTATTTGATATAGATAATAGTAAAGTAGAATTAGCTAAAACTAAAAACCTAGTAGGATATAATAGTTATGAAGAATTATTAAATGATAACGAGATTGAGGCAGTATTAGTAGCAACGCCCAATGATAGTCACAAAGAAATTTCAATAAAAGCATTAAATAATAAAAAACATGTAATATGTGAAAAACCAGTAACCATAAATAGTGATGATTTATTAGAAATAGTTGAAGTAGCTAAGAAAAATGATAGAGTGTTTATGGTACATCAAAATAGAAGATGGGACTCTGATTATTTAATAATAAGAGATTTATATAAAAATAAACAAATAGGTGATTTATTCCAAATAGAATCAAGGGTACATGGAGCAAATGGTATACCAGGAGATTGGAGACATATTAAAAAGCATGGTGGAGGAATGTTACTTGATTGGGGAGTTCATATTTTAGACCAAATATTGTTTATGGTAGATTCACCAATTAAAAATATATACTCAGACTTAAGTTATGTACTTGGAGATGAAGTGGATGATGGATTCGTTACTTATATTACATTTAAAAATGGAGTAAGAGCGGTACTTGAAGTTGGTACATCTAATTTTATAAAGCTACCAAGATGGTATGTTAAAGGCTTAAAAGGTAGTGGTGCAATTTATGATTGGGATTTAAGTGGTGAGCTTATAGTTCAAAATAATGTAGATAAAAAAATTGAATTAAAACCAATTAAAGCTGGTGAAGGATTTACCAAAACTATGGCACCTCCATCAGAAGAAAGTACTACAAAACTAAAATTACCTAACCCATCATGTGAATATGAACCTTTTTATACAAACTTTGCAAGAGTAGTTAGAGAAGGCGTAGACCCGATAGTAAAAAATGAAGAAGTCTATAAGTTGATGAAAGTAATTGAAGATATATTTAAGTCTGCAAAAAATTAGAAATCAATACTAAAAATTAAATAAATTAAAGAAACACATTGATAAAGCTATCAATGTGTTTTTGTTTACAATAAATTATCTTAGCAATGGCAGTTATGAACTCTTTCTTCCCACCAACCAAAGGCAACTATTGGACTATTAGGTTCAACTGGTAAAAATCCTCCAAGAAAAACTGCAAGAGATTGTCCAGGACCAAGAATGATTTGTCCACCGTCAATTACTAAAGTTGAGTCTACAGAAACTATTCTACTAAATATAGGAACTCCACCATTTGGAGGTTGAGTAGTTGTAGACAGATATTGAATTTGTCCTTTAGGAATTGGTTCAGGAACAATAGCTGTGTTAGTAGAACTAACAAAATTACTAACTACTCCTCCAGTTAAAGTAGATTTAAGATAAAACTCAGCAGAGAAGCTATCTTGCCCAACATTTGTTATAGTTATAGCATTTACATAAATATTTACATTTGAAGTAATGGGATTTATTAATGAAACTAAAGCCTTATTGTCTTGAGCAGTCAATATTGGTGTCTGACCAATAAAATAATTACCTTTTTCTGATTGATATAGTGGATAAGGAATTGATACTTCTTTTTCTAATTTATTGTCTGGATATGACATTATAATCACCTACATATAAGAATTTTGGGGAAATATATACTTCCCTGTTATATAGTATTCATTATGTATATAATGTGTTAATTATATTTGATATTAATGTTAAATAAAAAACATTATGTAGCATAAAAATATAGCATAAAAAACGTATATATAAAATGTATACAAGCACGTTGTCAAATAGAATATATCGATTTGTATAATGATTTCCAATAATGTAAAGTAATCTGTGAATGGATAAATTTACATATATATAAGGGAGCGAATTATGAAATATATAATAAATAAAGATCAAATGACTCCGAAAGAAAGAATGCAGGCTTTCGGGCAGGGAAAAGAAATAGACAGAATACCATGTTCACCTTTTTTAGGGGAAAGTGTTGCACAAACATTTGGGCATACCATATATGACTACAATCATTCTGTAGATGTGCTTGTAGATGTAGCTGTTAAAAGTTTTGAGGCTTTTCGTCCTGATAGTATTGGATTTGGGCCAGGGCTTCAAGGTATACCAGAGGCAATGGGAAGTGGAGTTGTATTTACAGAAAATAATACGCCATACATTAGTAAACCTGCTATAAGTGATTATAGTGAAATAGGAAAATTAAAACCAATAGATGTATATAAAGATGGAAGAATACATTATTTTTTAGAAGCACTTAAAATAACTAACGATAAATTAAGCAATGAGGTAGGAGTAGGAACTTCTGTAGGAGGACCTTTTACAGTAGCATCTTTTTTAAGAGGAACAGATAAGTTTTTAAGGGATTTAACTAAAAATAAAGAAATGGCACATGAGCTTTTAGAAATTTCAACTCAAAGTGTTTTAAATTATATTGATGCAGCTTGTGATATTGGATTATCTCCAGGACTTGCAGAGCCAAATGCGTCTTGTACTATGATTAGTTCAAAAAACTTTGAAGAATTTGCAAAACCATACTTAAAAAGATGTATGGATAGGATTGTAGAGAGAACTGGAGGAGGTTCAACTCTTCATATATGTGGAAAAACGAAAAAGATATGGGGCCATATGGTTGATATAGGAATATCTAATTTAAGTTTAGATAATGTAGATGATATAGGTGAGTTAAAAGAAGCTTATGGAGATAAAGTATGTTTAATTGGAAATGTAGATCCTGTTGAAACAGTTATGAGAGGCAGTATAGAAGATATATATACAAAAGCTAAAGAATGTATAATTAAGGGTCATGATAGTAAAAAAGGATTTATATTAAGTACGGGGTGTGATATTCCTATAGGAACAGACCCTCAAAAAATAATAGCGCTTATGGATGCAGCAAGAATATTTGGATCAAATAAAATAAACATTAACGAATTATAAGGGGAGATTATCATGTCAAATTTAAAACAAGAATTATTAAAAAAATTATCAGACTGTGTTGTAGAAATGGAAGATGAAGTTGTAGTAGATATAGCTAAAGAGTATATAGAAAATGGATTTGAAGCATATGAAGGAATATCTAAAGGATTAGCTTGTGGTATGGAAGAGTCAGGAAAATTATATGAAGAAGAAGAATATTATATCCCTGAGCTTTTATTATGTTCAGATGCTATGTATGAGGGGATAAATATATTAAAACCTCACATAAAAAAAGATTCAACTAAAGAAAGTTATAAAGCAGTAGTAGGAGTTGTTGAAGGAGATACACATGACATTGGTAAAAATTTATTTAAAATAATGCTAGAAACTTCTGGATTTGAAGTTTACGACTTAGGTAGAGATGTACCTTGTATAGATTTTATAAACAAAGCAAAAGAAGTAAATGCTGATTTAATAGGATTATCTACTCTTATGACAACTACTATGGATAATATGCAATCAGTTATAGAATTACTAAATAAAGAAGATATTCGTGAGAAGTTTGTTGTAATGGTAGGTGGCGGGCCTATATCACAAAGTTTTGCAAATGAAATAGGAGCAGATGGATATGCACACGAAGCATCAAAAGCTGCAAAACTTGCAAAAAAACTAATAATTAAGAAAAAAGCTATGTATGAAGAGGTGGTATAATGACTCCAAAAGAAAGGTTATATAAAGTTTTAAGAGGAGAAGTTGTAGATAGAAAACCTTGTATTTGTCCTGGCGGGATGATGAATATGATAGTTGAGGATATCATGGACATAGAGGGTGTTTTTTGGCCAATGGCTCATAGTGATTCTAATATGATGGCAGATTTAACTATAGGTATGTATAAAAATAATGGTTTTGAAAACTTTGGTGTTCCTTTTTGTATGACTGTAGAAGCTGAGGGTATGGGAGCTGGAGTATATATGGGAACAAAAGTTACTGAACCTAGAGTTATAAAATACCCAATAGAATCTGTTGTAAGTTGGAGAGAATTAAAAAAAATAGATGTTAATGAGGGAAGAGCAAAAGTAGTTATAGATGCTATAAAAATACTAAAAGAAAAAAACGATGATGTTCCTATAATAGCAAATTTAACAGGTCCAGTAAGTTTAGCATCATCACTTATGGAACCTATGACTTATTACAAAGAATTAAGAAAAAAGAAAGAACAAGCTCATGAGTTTATGGAGTTTGTAACAGAAAATCTTATAATATTTGGGAAAGCTCAATTAGAAGCTGGAGCAGATATTTTAACAATATCAGATCCAAGTGGTACAGGAGAAATACTTGGTGCTAAAACTTTTAGTGAGTTTGCAACTCCATATTTAAATAAGATAATAGATGAATTAAAAGCATATGCAAAAGGTGGAACTATAATACATATATGTGGGAAGCTAAAAAGTATATACAATGAATTAAATGATTTACACAGTGATGCAGTTAGTTTTGACTCTATAACTAATGCTAAACAAGTTATCGAAAATGTTTCAGGCAAAGTTATTATGGGAAATGTTAGTACATTCGCTATTGAAAATTCAAGCAAAGAAAGTTTAAAAAATATTTCTAATGAATGTCTAAAAAGTGGTGTAGATATATTATCTCCGGCTTGTGGAATAGGGGTAAGAAGTAAACTTGATAACATTAAAATTTTAGTAGAATGTGCAAAACAATATAAAAGCTAAAAGAGGTATTTTATGAATTACTTATATATAAATAATGAAAAATATGAATTTGAAAAAGGAAATAGTCTTTTAAATATAATACAATTAAATAAATTGGGTATGGAAAGTCCTTGTGGCGGAAAAGGGACTTGTGGCAAATGTAAGATAAAAGTAATAGATGGAAGTGTAGATGATTTAACCGATGAGGAATTGAAATTTTTAAATAAAGAAGAATTAAAAAACAACGTGAGACTGGGTTGTTTAGTTTATCCTAAGGGAGATATAACTGTAGAATTTATTGAAAATGAAGATAAAAATCATAAGATTTTAACAGAAGGTTATATGCCAGATTTTAAAAAATCTCCAATGCTTTCAAAAAAAGCTTTTAAATTAAATAAGCCTACATTAGAAAATAATATATCGTTAGAAGAGATTTTAGAAAAGCAAAATATAAATATAAATAATGATTATGATATTTTAAAATCTATTTCAAATATTTTTGAAAAAGATAATTGTACAGTCGTTTATTTAGATGAAAAAGTCATAGGCATAGAGTGCGAAGATACTACCAAAAATTTATATTCAATAGCTTTGGATATAGGAACAACTACAGTAGTAGCTTCTCTTATAGATATAAATAAACAGTGTGAGATTGATTGTGAAAGTGATATAAATCCTCAAAAGGAATACGGATTAGATGTTTTATCTAGAATAAATTTTGCTAAAACTAACGAAAATGGGTTAGAAATATTAAATAAAAGTATTATAGATTGTATAAATAGTTTAATTACTAAGCTATGTGAAAAAAATAATATAGATAAAGAAAATATATATGAAGTAGCAGTTGCTGCAAATACTACAATGATGCATATGCTACTTAAAATAAATCCTAATTCAATAGGAAAAGCTCCATACTCACCAGTATTTATAAGTGGAAAAAATATAAAAGCTATGGACTTAGGAATAGATATATCTTCATTTGGAAGAGCTTACTTATTACCTGGAGTATCAAGTTATATAGGAGCAGATATTGTTTCTGGGGTTTGTGTTTGTGACTTACATAAAACTAAAAAAAATATTTTGTTTATAGATATAGGTACAAATGGAGAAATAGTTGTATCTAAAAATTCAGAGTTATCATCTTGTTCTTGTGCTGCCGGGCCTGCCCTTGAGGGTATGAATATAAGCTGTGGTATGAGAGCTGGAGAAGGCGCGATTGAAAATATAAAAATCGGTGAAGTAATAGAAACTAAAGTTATAGGAAACACAAAACCTAAAGGATTGTGTGGAAGTGGAATTATAGATGCAATAAGCGAAATGGCAAGATTAAAACTTATAGGAAGTACTGGAAGAATAAATAAAAAATCTATGATAGAAGAAGACAACAATTTAAATCATTTAAGTGAAAACATAATAGATGAAAATAAAAAAAGAAGATTTGTACTAGATACTCAAAATCCACAAATAGCAATAACGCAAAGTGATATAAGACAAGTTCAATTAGCAAAAGGAGCTATATTATCAGGTTTTTATGCACTGCTTAATAGTATGAATATAGATATTAAAGACTTAGATGAAGTTATCATTGCTGGTCAATTTGGAAAGCATCTTAGCGTACAAAGTTTAGTAGGCGTAGGGATTATTCCAAAAGAACTAAAAGAAAAGATTAGATACATTGGGAATTCATCAAAAACCGGAGCTATAATGACTCTACTTTCTAAGGATATTAGAAAAGAGATGGAGTGTATTGCAAAGGATATAAGTTATTGTGAATTATCAACTGAAGAAGGGTACGAAAGACTTTTTACAGATTGTTTAAAGTTTTAGAGGGAAAAATAATGATAAAATTAGATATAATCTCAGGATTTTTAGGTTCTGGAAAAACAACTTTAATAAAGAAAATTCTAGATTTTTATAAAAATGAAAAAGTCGTAGTAATAGAAAATGAATTTGGTGAAATAGGAATAGATGCAAATATCATTCAAAAGGATGGTCTAGATATAATAGAACTTCAAAATGGATGCATCTGTTGTAGCATGAAATTAAATTTTAAAGATACTATTTTAAAAGTAGCTAAAGAATTTAATCCAGACCGTATAATTATTGAACCAACAGGAATAGCAATGCTAAGTGAAATATTATTAATGATTAATAATGACGAAATTAAATCAAACTTTAGCATAAATTCTTTGGTA
The DNA here is from genome assembly GCA_947072565.1 of uncultured Peptostreptococcaceae bacterium. Classification (GTDB taxonomy): domain Bacteria; phylum Bacillota; class Clostridia; order Peptostreptococcales; family Peptostreptococcaceae; genus Romboutsia_D. The sequence goes on from CAMTIM010000038.1 coordinate 20,238, forward strand.
ACTGTAGTAGATGCTATTAATTATTTTGATTACATAGATAACTTTGGAGAATTTTTCGAAGACCAAATTTTAAATGCAAAAACACTTTTACTTAGTAAAAATCAGTTTTTAGAAGATGAAAATAGAGATAATCTAGTAAAGTCACTTAAAAGTTTAAATCAAAATGTAGACATAATAAATAAAAATTGGGATGACTTATTAGTAGAAGATTTGTTAGTAGATAATATGAAAAATAAAACTGATGAGAAATATAAAAAAATTAAAAATTATGATTTATTCTCTACAAATATGAAATCTATAAGTAGTGTTTCTATATCGAATTTTAAAATAAATGAAGTACAAAAAATAAAAGAAATATTTGATGATTTTAATACTGGAAAATACGGAAAAATATTAAGAGCAAAGGGCTTTTTAAACTCTGTATTAGATAATACGTTAGAATTTAATTATGTAAATGGACAATACAGTATTAAAGAAAGCGATATAAAAACAAATTCTAAAATCTGTATTATAGGTAGCAAATTACAAAAGGATAAATTAAAAAATATATTTAAGTAGGTTAAAAATTATGGATGAAATATTTAAATGTAGCCAAAATGACAATGAAAATATACCAGCAGAAATTATAATTAATACGAATTTGAAATTTCCAGATTTACATACAAATTCAAAGGATATTTCATATATATCACAAAAACTAAAAGAATATAAAAAGGATACTTTCTGTAAGCTTCCATTTTGCACAACTGTTGAAGCACAAGCTATGGGGGCAAATATAAATCTTGGAGATGAAAAAAATTGTCCTAGAGTAGGAAATTATGCATTTGATGATATAAAAGATTTATTAAAAATATCTAAAATAGACTATAGTAAAGGCAGAATAAAAGAAATTTTAGATGCTATTTCTATTTTGAAAAATAAAGATGAAAAAGTAGTTTTAAATATTTGTGGACCTTTTACTATAATATCTTTATTAATAGAGCAAAAATATTTTTATAAAGCATTAAGAAAAGATAAAAGTAAAGTAGATAATATACTTGAAATTATTGAAGATAATATAGTGGATTATGCTGTAGGTGCAAACAAAAACGGAGTTAATATGATTTCCTTTAGCGACCCTGTAGCATCAATAGAAATAGTTGGACCTAGAGTTTACAAAGAGATAGTGGGAAACACTATTAAAAGGCTATTAAATAAGCTAGACGATGCCCTGGATGATACTATTATCCATCTTTGTGGGAAAACTTCTACATCTTTAGAATTCTATGGATTTTGTGAATCTGAAAAATTAGATTACAGTAAAGATATAACATATGGACAAGCTATATGTGAATTAATATCTATGAAAGATAAAGGCAATATTTTCATAGGCCACAATTGTATGAAAAGAACTCCTTATAAAACTAATGAATCTTTATTATATAATATTAAGATTCATTAACTTAAAAGAATACATTTAAAACTTAATCAAACAAAAACAGTGTCTAAAATAATTTTATTATTAAATGGGCACTGTTTTATGTGTAAATATATTCAAAAGATAATTAAATAATAAAAATGTTGCGCACGCAACTTATATAATATATAATGATTTTATAGATAAGGAGATACTACAATGAAAAAATATGAACCAATTGGTGATTTGATATACTTTATTTCTAAAGAACTAAAAACAAGATTAGACGAAGAGTTAAAAGATAGAAACTTAGGGCAAGGTCAAATTCTAACACTTATGACATTATTTAGATTAAAAGAAAAAGATGAAATAGATCAAGATGTACTTTCAAAAGAAATGGGAATAAACAAAGCAAATACAAGTAGAAATTTAGCTAAATTAAAGCAAAATGGATTTATTGAAATAAATCAAAATCCAACAGACCAAAGAAGAAAACAAGTAGTTTTAACACCAAAAGCTTATGAAGAGATGTTTAACCTAGAAAAAATATTAAAAGAAATTCATAAAGAGATGATTAAAGATTTAGATGAAGAATCACTTACTAATACATTAAAGACATTAAATAAAATGAAAAATAATTTATCTGATAAAAAACTTTAGGAGGCACAATATGAAAGTAAATATAATACATTTTTCAGGAACTGGAAACTCAGAATATGTAGCAAAATATATAGGCGAAAAATTAAAAGACAATGGAGATAAAGTAAAAATAGAGAGCATAGACAAAAACCCTAAAATAGATGAAGATGTAGAACTTTTAATTATAGGCGGCCCAATTTATGCAGGTAATGTACCAGAAAAACTTATAAGATGGGTACTTAGAAATGTAGAAAATAAAAATGCTAATTGTATAGTGTACTCAACATCAGCAGCAAGTATAAATGCTTATGGGGTTGATTCATTAGCTAAAAAATTAAACAAAAAAGGATATAATATATTAGCTAAAGAAACATATGTAATGCCTAGAAATTTTTACTTTGGAAAATATCCTAAGAATACTAAAAAAGAAGTTGAAGATATGATAAACAACACAAATAAGCAATTAGATATTTTAGTTGATAAGATTAAAAAAGAAAGTTTATCATTAGAAAATATGGAGAATAAGGGTGTATTAGGAAAAGATTTATTAGCAGAAACTTTTTCAATTATGGCAAAGTTTATAGGCAAAAATTTGTCAGCTGATGAAAATTGTATAAAGTGTGGCTTATGTGTTAAAAACTGCCCACAAAATAATATAAGATTTGAAAAAGATAAAGCTATAAAATTTGATAATAAATGTATGGCTTGTATGAAATGCATTCATAGCTGTCCTAAAAATGCTATAAATTATAAAAATAAAAAATATGAACAATATAATATAAATGAATATATAAAATAATTTAAGCAAAAGAAAGGGACGTAAATGGATAAAAAATATTTTAAAAAAGATGGTCTAGAGCTAGCTAAAAGTATTTTAGGTAAATATTTAATTAGAAACTATGATGGTAAAACAATAGTGACTAAAATAGTAGAAACTGAAAGTTATATGGGAATAAATGATAAGGGAGCTCATGTATATGGGGACAAAAGAAGTGAAAGAACAAAGCCACTATATCTAGAGGGTGGGCGTATATATGTATACTTAATTTATGGAATGTATTATTGTTTAAATATATCTGCAAATGAAGAAAATGTACCAGAATGCGTATTAATAAGAGCAGTTGAGCCTATAAAAGGAATAGAAGAAATAGCATTTAATAGATTTAAAAAGGAATATAGCGACTTAACAACCTATCAAAGAAAGAATATAAGCAATGGTCCAGGAAAGCTTTGCATGGCGCTTAAAATAGATAAAAATCTAAATGCTAAAAGCATTTTAGAAAATGAATTATATATAAGTGATTTTTATTATGAAGATGATAAGAAAATATACAGTGATGAGAAAATAGACATACAAACTAGCAAAAGAATAAACATAGATTATGCACAAGAAGCCAAAGATTATTTATGGAGATTTTTTATAAAAGATAATAAATATGTAAGTGTAAACAAATAAAGCTATCTTTTTTAGGATAGCTTCTTTAATTTAGCTAAGACATATAAAAGTTTTTAAATAAGGTATTTTTATGGTAAAATGTAATAGAAAATATAATTTAAGGAGTAAATTATGAGCGCTAAATTAAAAAAAGAAATTTTTGAATGGGTTAAAACAATAGCTTTTGCATTGGCACTTGCAGCAATAATAACCTCAGTAGTAGCACCTACAATAGTAAGCGGGGAATCAATGTACCCGACATTAAAGGATAAAGATTATTTATTTGTAAATAAATTAGCATATATGAACAAAGCACCTAAAAGGGGAGACATAATAGTATTTAAGACTAAGTTAGTTGATGAAGAAAGCGGAAAAAATAAAGACTTAGTTAAAAGAGTAATAGGCCTTCCAGGAGAACACATAGTTATAAAAGATAATAAGGTTATAATAAACGACAAAGTATTAAGTGAAGAATATTTAAAGGATGTTTATACTGACGGAGATATAGATATGGTAATCCCTGATAATCATATATTTGCGATGGGGGACAATAGACCAAATAGTGGAGATAGTAGACAACCTAATCTAGGACCGATAAATATAGATGAAATAATTGGTAAGGTTATGATAAGGATGTATCCTTTTAATACTTTAGGAAAAGTAGAATAATAAGAAAATCGCTAATTTAGATTAGCGATTTTTTTATGGATAAAATAAATTTATTTTTAAATACAATTATAAAAAAATAAGAAATTAGGATATAAAAAGTTTTTTGTTTATAGTATACAATTTTTTTTGACATTATCTAAAATGAGGAGTATTATGGATGATGTAGTGTCACGTAGAAATATAAAAAAATGAGAGGGGAAATCATGTCGCCTAAGTTATTTAGTATGTTTAAGAATCAAGAATTAAGTAGTAGTCAAATCAGAAAAGATATAGTAGCAGGTATAATAGTAGCAATAATAGCTCTACCATTATCAATAGCACTAGCTATATCATCAGGAGTATCACCTGAAAAGGGTCTTATAACAGCAATATTTGCAGGATTTGTCATAGCCTTACTAGGTGGTAGTAAAGTTCAAATTGGAGGACCAACAGGTGCCTTTGTCGTAATTGTTTATGGGATAGTAAAAAATCATGGTATGGATGGACTTATAATAGCAACATTGATGGCAGGTGTTTTACTTATTTTAATGGGACTTTTAAAAGTTGGTAATTTAATAAAATACGTTCCAAAAACAATAACAGTAGGTTTCACAAGTGGGATAGCAGTAACACTTCTTATAACTCAGTTCAAGGATTTATTAGGATTACAAATTCAAAATGTTCCAGCAGAGGCTATGGAGAAATTAGAAAGCTATATGCACAATATAACAACATTCGATATATTAACTTTTATAGTAGGAATAGCATGTATATTAATTATGATATACTGGCCTAAAATAAATAAAAATATACCGGGATCTATAATAGCATTAATTTTATCAACATTAGTTGTTAAGGTATTTAACATTCAAATAGATACTATAGGAAGCGTATACAATAACTTATCATCAAGTATTCCAGCACCAAGTATACCTGATATGAGTTTAGAAAAAATAGTACCATTGATTCAGCCAGCAATTACGATAGCAGTACTTGCAGGGATCGAGTCTTTATTGTCGTGCGTAGTTTCAGATAAAATGATAGATGATGAGCATGATTCAAATATGGAACTTGTAGCACAAGGATTAGGAAATATAGCTAGTGCATTGTTTGGAGGAATTCCAGCAACAGGAGCTATAGCAAGGACAGCAGCAAACGTTAAAAACGGCGGGAAAAGTCCAATATCAGGTATAGTACATGCCGTAACACTACTTTTAACAATGCTAGTTTTAATGCCACTTGCAAAATTAATTCCAATGACAGTTTTATCAGCTATATTAATAATCGTATCTTATAATATGGGTGAGTGGAAAGAAATGAAAGAGATGCTACATTTACCTAAAAAAGACGTAGTAGTACTTTACACAACTTTTGCACTTACAGTAGTATTTGATTTAGTAGTAGCAATCGGAGTAGGAATTGCACTTCATTTAATATTTAGCTTAATGCAAAAAAACAAAGTCAAAAAAGACAATTTGGATATAAAAGAAGCTATATAAAAAACGCATAAGAATAGAAGTATATTTAACTGTATGTTAAATGTACTTCTATTTTTATGCAATTTTTATGTAATAATAAATATATATTGGAACTAAGTTACTTTATTAACAATATTTGTTTGTGGTATAATTAACACAAAAAGTAAAAAGAGGAGGAAAATATGGATAATTTGGGGAAAATAATAGAAATTAAAGACCTTAAAATGACCTATGGGGATAAAGAAGTATTAAAAGGGATAAATTTAGATATATACAAAGGCAATATAATAGGATATATAGGGTCAAATGGAGCGGGTAAGAGTACTACAATAAAAATACTTTTAGGCTTAATTAAAGGCTATGAGGGTAGCGTGTCTATATTTGGAAAAAACATTGAAAATGAAGATAACGATTATAAAAATAAAATAGGTTATGTACCTGAAATAGCAAAAGTATATGATAGCTTAACAGCAAAGGAATATTTAACATTTATTGGGCAAATATATGGTCTAAGCTATGAAAAATGTGATGATAAAGCTAAAAGGTTGATGAAAGTATTAGGAATAGAAGATGCCTATGAAAGCAGATTATCATCTTTTTCAAAGGGTATGAAACAAAAGGTAGTTATAATAAGTTCATTAATTCATAATCCAGATATATTATTTTTAGATGAACCACTAAGTGGACTTGATGCTAATAGTGTTCTTTTAATAAAAGATATTTTATACAAATTAAAAGAAGAAGGAAAGACTATATTTTATTCATCTCACATAATGGAGGTAGTACAAAAGCTTAGCGACAGAATAATACTTTTAAATGAAGGTAACATAGTTGCTGATGGTAATTTTGAACAAATTAAAGATTGTAGCTTTGATGGTTCACTAGAAGAAATATTTAATACACTTACAGGATTTGAAGACCACGATAATCTATGTAGTGAATTTGTCAGTATACTTAAAGAGGTATAACTATGAAAGAATTATATATATTAAAAATATTAGATTTATTTAAAGGGATATATAAAGCATTTGGTGTAAACTATGAAATAATGAGATTAACAGTAAATTCTAAACTTATTATGGATACTAGACGTGGTCAAAATACACTAGGTAGTAGCTCAGAAGGTAAAAATTATTTTTATATTAGTTTAATAGTATATGGGATAGTAGGTTTAATTTCAGCTCCAATAGTAGCTATGGATATAAATCCTACGATAAAAATGAGTATGTATTTTAGTTTCTTTATGATATTAATTTTAAGTGTATTCATATCTGATTTTTCAACTATAATATTAGATATAAATGATAAAGATATAATTGTCACTAAAGGTGTAGATGCTAAAACATTAAATGCAGCTAAAATCACTCATATATGTATATATTTATTACTTTTAAGTTTATCAATCTGTGGTGGTGGGCTAATAGCGAGCACTAGATTTGGAATAAAATTTGTATTATTATTATTATTAAGTATATTTTTAATAGATATATTAATGATTGTAATTACTGCTATAATGTATTTTATAATATTAAAGCTCTTTAGTGGTGAAAAACTAAAAGATATGCTAAACACTTTCCAAATAGTATTTCTGTTAATTTTTGTTATAGGATTTCAATTTGTAGGAAGAACATTTGAATTTGTTAATTTAGAATTTGTATATGAACCAAAAGTATGGAATATATTTATTCCTCCTATGTGGTTTGCATCAAACTTTAGCTTAATTAATGGATCTGGAGTTAGCAATATATTAAAAATAATGAGTGTTTTATCATTAGTAGTACCAATTATTTCAATATTTATATATATTAAGTTAATACCAAAATTTGAATATAATCTTCAAAAATTAAGTGATAATACTTATAAAAATAAGAATACTAAAGAAAAAATATCGTCAAAAATAAGTAAAGTTATATGTAAAACAAACAAAGAAAAAGCATTTTTCGATTTTTTATATAATGTTCTTAGTAAAGATAGAGAGTTTAAGACAAAGGTATATCCAACATTAGCTATGGGAGCAGTTATGCCATTTGTAATGCTAATGTCTACGTATGACAAAGGTGGTATAATAAACTATATAGAAAATCTAAGAGGTAGCTCATATTATCTTATGGGATATATGTGTGTATTGATGGGGCAAAGTATAATAACTACTGTTAAATTTTCAAATCAATACGAAGCGGCATGGATTTATGATGTACTTCCACTAAAAGAAAAAAGTGATATATATACTGCTATGTTTAAAGCAAGTATATATAAGTTAGTAGTACCGATGTTTGCATTTATGAGTATTGGGTTTATATTTATCTTTGGACCTAGTGTTATAATACATTTAATTGTTATGTTTGTAGCAACAATAGTAAGTTGTATGTTTACTTTCAAATTTAATGAAAAAATACTTCCTTTTAGTTTAGAGTATAAGAATATGAACTCAGCATCAAATTTAATGATATTATTTCAATCAATGTTTGTTGTAGGAGTAGTTGCCATAATACATTTATGGGTAAAGCAAAATTTATTATTCACAACAATTTATTTAATATCATTATTAGTAGTTATAAAATTAATTTGGAAAAATGTATTTACAATAGATAAATAAATATTAAAAAGGAGTATTTCTTAATGAAAAGATCACTAAGAAATACTCCTTTTTTTAATTGTTTTTCCATTTATCAACATAACCATCTAAAATCTTTTTAAGTGCAATACCTATTTGAGAATAAGCTTCGTCACAAAGGTTTGCTAGTGAAATTCGAATAGACCACTTAGGTCCTGCAAATCCACCACCACTTAATAATACTATAGAAGATTCTTCTGCTAAAGCAAACAAGACTTCTACCGGTTTATAGTTTTCTTCTAGATAGTTAGCAAAATCTTTTCCATGATGAGTTTGTGCCCATTGTAATAAGTCAAATTGAGTATAGTAAGCTGCATCATTAGGGTCAGTAGTTAACTCAAGACCTAGACTATCAAACAATAATTTTTGTCTAGTGTGACAAATATCTATAGTCATATTTTTATATATATCCTCTTTGTCAATTAGCGCTGACGTTGAGAAAAATGCCATTTGTACTTGTTGAGGAGTAGAAAGTCCGGCAGTGTGATTAAGTGCAACTTGTCTACTATCTGCAACTATTCTATCTATAAAAGGAACTTTTTCAGGATGTGTATTCATATCAGAATATCTTTTGTTAGTTCTCTTTTTTATAGAATAAGGAAGTTCATCTATAAGTTTATCAAATACATTTTCTTCGTGAAGTGCAAGTGTTCCTAATCTCCATCCTGTTACACCAAAATATTTAGAATAAGAGTAAGATCCAATTGTATTATAAGGAAGCTTAGCCATTAAAGACTCAAATCCATGTACAAATGTGCCGTAAACATCATCACATATAATCATTAGATTAGAATTATGATTTTTTACTATATCTACTAACTTTTGGCTAGCTTTAGGAGATATAGCTACAGATGGAGGATTACTAGGATTTACAACAAATAAAGCTTTTATATCGTTGTCCATAAGTTTTTCTAATTCTTTGTTAGAACATTGCCAAGTATGTTTACCATCACTAGTTTTTTCATCTGCATTTATGTACACAACCTCAAATTCATATCTTGGAAGATGTGGAATTTCTAAATATGGTGTAAATATAGGTGTCATTATAGCTACTTTGTCACCTTTTAATAATAAATTATTTGCAATAAGTGAATCAAAAATATAACACATAGCAGCAGTTGCACCTTCTACGGCAAAAACATTGAAATTTCCGCCTTCACCAACATTGTACTTCATCTCTTGAACTAAATACTCTTTAACTATTTTTTCTATATGAACTAGCATTCTATCAGGAAAAGGGTAGTTATCTCCAATTATTGCATCAGTTAGCTCATATATAAAACTATCGGGGTCGAAATTAAGATTATTTATTCCATAGTCGATAATTTTCTTTAAAAAACCTATTTCTGGCATAGTAGGATTTTCTTCAATATATTTGTATAGTCTAGAAGCTATGTTAGTTTTTCTAGGCATACCAGAAAGTGGACCTTGATTCCAAGATTGTTTACTTTCTTGGATTGCAAAGTGGCCAAATGTAAAGAATGCTTCACGAGGAAGGTGTGATATCCAGTTTGGATTACCTCTTCCTGCATCAAGTAAAGTACGAGTACTTTTTTTGTTAGGTTTAGTAGCTAGCTGTATAAGTTTATTTTTAAATTCAAAAGGACTAATTTTTCCATATATGTTTTCTAGCTCTTGTCGTTTAATATTAATAGGTTCCATAATAACTTCTCCTTAGATTACTTTATCAAGTTTTTTACTATAATATGTATTATTTGTTATTTGAAACTATAATATGTATTATTTGTTAACTCAATATTGTATTAACGTCTAAATTTTTAGTATTAACGTCTAAAACTTTTAACTTTTTCAATTAATTTTAGATCTTCTTCAGTTTGAACTTTATCAAGTACTAAATTATGTGGCATTTTAACACCTTTATCATCTATGCAAACAAATGTTAAGAAACCATCTACTAAAATTTTATCATCATCATTTCTAACAACTTTTCCATAAGCTGTTAAGCTAGTTTTTCCAACATAACAAATTTTAGTTTGAATATGTATTATATCTCCTTTTTGTATAGGAGAATTAAAATTAAGTTCGTGTACTTTAACACAAACCAAATTTTCTGGATGTTTGTATTCTTTTGCAGCAGCTATAAAACAACTTTCAACAAACCACTCAGACATTCTTCCTGCAAATAGTGTTCCATGATGATTTAAATCTTCACTTTTAACTAATTTATAAATATCATAATAATTCATAATACCCTCCATAGACTTTATTTTATTATCTAAAAAATATAGATACCTATAATTTTCTATATAGCAAAACAGTTTTCCTTTTATAAATGACAAATTAACATAAATTTAACTATAAATAAATAGCATATCAATAAAAAAGGAACTAATCTTTAAGATTAGTTCCTTTAAAATTAATTATATTATAAATTATTTTTATTGAGCTGGAGGTATTTCACTACCTTGAGTATTTTCTTGAGAAGGTGTTTCTAAAGAAGTCTCAGGAGTTTTATTAGTATCAGTAGTAGCATCGTTAGTGTTACTATCATTACTATTTTCAGCTGTAGCATTTTTAGGTTGAGTTGGGTCTTCTTTTGTAGCATCTACTTGTGGAGTAGACTCAGTATTTGCTTTTTCATTGTTTGAATTAAATAAATTTCCAAACCAATTCATTATTTTAGCAAAGAATCCTTCTACTTCTTCAGTTGAAGGTAAATTAACTGCTTTTTCATCAGTAGCATTTATTTTTGCATCTTTACCAAGTAACTCATCATTAGTAGTTTTTAATATACCTAAGTCGTTACTTCCTTTAAATAAGTTACCAAACCAATTTGATATAGAATCAAGTATTCCAGAGCTTTTAACACTTTCTCCTAGTTGTTGTAAATTTTGATCAACATTACTCGATACATTTGATAAAGTATCTTTTATCTTGTTGTAGTCATAATCTTGTTGTGAGATTTTTGACATTAATGCTTCGATTTGTTTAAATTGATCATCAGTTAAATTTACATTATAGTTGTTAGTTATATTGTTTATAGTTTCTGCTATTTGAGCAGTATCAGAAGTACCATTTTTTACGATTTCTGATTTAATATCATTAATTACACCTGTAGCTTTATCTTGACCAATAGCATCTCCTAAATCTCCAGTAGTAACTAATTCCTCAGTAGCAAGTTCCTTTTTATCTTCAGGTAGAGCTTTCCCAGTAGCATCCTCAAAAGCTTTCATAACACCAGTTAAGGCTCCAGTTCCTGAAACTGCAAAAGGTGCAGCTGCTATTACGTTGGCATTTTCAACACCAGCAGTTGATAGAGTAGTTGCTATCATAGAACTTGTAACCCATGTAAGGTTAGCTGTCTTAACATTTATTCCGTTTCCTTTAGAAGTAGGTTCTACATAAGAACAAGAAATTGTTATTTTACCAAGTTGTTCCTCACCAGCAACTCCTTGTAAATATTTTCTTTCCTCTGCGTTGTTAACTTCTAAAACAACTGCTTCATTTTCATTGACTCCAAAATATTTTAACATTTGTTGTTTTTGTGCTGGTTTTAAGTTTGCACCAAGAGTTACAACTTTACTACTATCAGCAAATGCTAAAGTAATAGTTGATAAACTAAGTGCAAAGGCAAGTGTTAGTGTTATTGCCTTCTTTTTTAAATTTTTAAATCCTTTATTCATAAATTTCATTCCTTTCAACTTTAAAAGTTAAACCATAATATAACCCCACTATATTATACTATAAACTATTTTTTAGGGGAAGGGGATTACAAGTTGGTAACAAACTACAGAAAAATATGTAAGTAAAATTAAAAATAAGCTCTCTATAAATATATTGTAAATGAATTTTACTTATGCTTGTGGGACAAAATAAAAGCGTATAAAACTGAGAATTACAAAAAAGGAGGAATAGTATGCTTAAATTACTAAAAGGTTTAAGTAGATACAAAGGCACAATAATTCTTATATTTGCTTTGGTATTTATTCAATCCTTATCAGATGTTTATCTCCCTAATTTAATGAGTGATATAGTAGATAAAGGTGTGGTAAATAGTGATACAAACTATATTATAAATACAGGATTTAAAATGATATTAGTAACAATTATAGGAGGAATTGTTACTGTCACTGCGAGTTATTTTTCATCTAAAGTAGCTATGGGATTTGGTAGGGATTTGAGAAATAAAGTATTTGAAAAAGTAGAAAATTTTTCATTGGCTGAATTTAATCAAATAGGAACAGCATCTCTTATAACTAGAACTACAAACGATATTACTCAAATACAACAAGTACTAATGATAATGTTAAGAATGATGTTATATGCACCAATGGTTGCTATTGGTGCAAGTATAATGGCTATAAAAAAAGATGCCAAGCTTTCTTTGATTATATTAGTAGCAATGCCAATACTTATTATAAGTATTGCTCTTATACTAAAGAGAGCGGTGCCACTTTTTAAGTCGATGCAAAAAAATGTAGATAATTTAAATAGAGTACTTCGTGAAAATTTAATAGGTGTAAGAGTTATTAGGGTATTTAATAAAGTAGAAGTAGAAAGCAAAAGATTTGAAGGGGCAAGTTTTAATTTATGCGATGTTGCAATTAAGGCAAATCAGACTATAACGCTACTTATGCCACTTATGATGCTTGTAATAAATATAAGTATTTTGGCTGTAGTTTGGTTTGGAGGAGTTAGAATAGAAAATGGAAGTATGCAGGTTGGAGATTTAATTGCATTTATACAATATTTATCTCAAATAATGTTTGCACTTATGATGCTTTCTATGATGTTTGTTATGATACCCCGTGCATCAGCATCAGCAACTAGAATAAATGAAATTTTAGATATAAATCAAAAACTAAAAGATAAAGAAAATGCCCTAAAAGAAACTAATATGAAGGGATATGTAGAATTTAAAAATGTAAGTTTCTCTTATGAAAAAGATAGTGAAAAAGTATTAAGTGATATAAGTTTTATAAGTAAGCCAGGTGAAACTACTGCAATAATTGGAGGAACGGGTTCTGGTAAATCAACTTTAGTTAAATTAATACCAAGGTTCTTTGATGCAACTGAAGGAGAAGTTTTAGTAGATGGAGTAAATGTTAAAGATTTAAATTCTAATTATCTAAGATCAAAAATAGGATATGTACCGCAAAAGGCAATACTATTTAGTGGAAGTATATTTGAAAATTTAAAATATGGCAAGGATGACGCAAGCATTGAAGATGTAAGAAAAGCAATAGATATAGCACAGGCAAAAGGTTTTGTAGATAATATGGAAAATAAAGAAGAAACTATTATATCTCAAGGTGGTACTAACGTATCAGGTGGTCAAAAGCAAAGATTATCAATTGCACGAGCAATTATAAAAAAACCAGAAATTTATATATTTGATGATAGTTTTTCTGCGCTAGATTTTAAAACAGATAAAGCACTTCGTAAATCTTTAGTAGATGAAACAAAAGAAGCAACAGTAATACTAGTAGCACAAAGAGTATCAAGTGTAGTAGATGCAACTAGAATAATAGTATTAGATGAAGGTAGAGTTGCAGGAATTGGAACTCATAAAGAATTATTAGATACTTGTGATATATATAAAGAAATAGTATCCTCACAACTTTCAAAGGAGGAGATGTAGATATGGCAAGTGAAAATAAAGGACAAAAACCTCCTATGGGTGGACCTATGGGTGGTGCTGTTGCTTTAGAAAAAGCAAAAGATTTCAAAGGTACATTAAAAAGACTTTCACTATATGTAAAAAAATATAAAAAAAGTATAATGCTAGTTTTACTTGCATCAATACTTAGCACAATATTTTCAATAGTAAGTCCTAAAATACTTGGAAAAGCTACAACAAAGATATTTGAAGGTGTAATGATGAAATCAAAGGGCGTGCCAGGTGCTATAATCGATTTTGATTATATAGGAAAGATATTGATGGTACTTATAGTGTTATATGTTATAAGCAGTGTATTTAGTTATATGCAACAATATATAATGGCAAAAGTAGCACAAAAGACAGTTTATGATATGAGAAAAGATGTATATGATAAATTAAATAAACTTCCACTTAAATTTTTTGACTCTCATACTCATGGAGAATTATTAAGTAGAGTAAGTAATGATATAGACAACATAAGTTCTACATTGCAACAAAGTATAACTCAACTTATAACATCAGTTGTAACAATAATCGGTGTAATAGCTATGATGCTTACAATAAGCCCTCTAATGACAATAGTAACAATGATAACATTGCCACTGGGAATATTGTTTATAAAGCCAATTATAAAAAGGTCTCAAGGTGAATTTATAAAGCAACAAAGGGTAATAGGTAACTTAAATGGTCATGTCGAAGAAATGTATACGGGTCATGATGTTGTGAAATCTTTTAATAGAGAAGAATATTCTATAAATAAATTTAAAAGTATAAATGAAAAATTATACGATGCAGCTTGGAGAGCTCAGTTTATGTCAGGTATTATGATGCCTGTTATGAACTTTACCAACAACTTAGGATATGTATTTGTAGCTGTAATAGGAGGAATTCTTGTAACAAGGGGAAAAATACAAATTGGAGATATACAAGCTTTTATACAATATTCAAAACAATTTGCACAGCCCATAAGTCAAACTGCAAATATAGCTAATATAATTCAATCAACAGTAGCATCAGCAGAAAGGGTATTTGAGCTTTTAGATGAACAAGAAATGATACCTGATAGTGTTCCTAGCAAAAAAATAGAAAACCCTCAGGGGGCTGTTGAATTTGAACATGTCAAGTTTGGATATGAGAGTGATAACATATTAATAAATGATTTAAATGTAGGAGTATTGCCTGGGCAAACTGTTGCAATAGTTGGGCCAACAGGTGCAGGAAAAACTACTTTAGTAAACTTATTACTTAGATTTTATGAATTAAACGGAGGTAAAATACTTGTTGATGGTGTAGACATAAAAGATATTACACGAAAAAATTTAAGAGATATGTTTGGTATGGTTTTACAAGATACTTGGCTCTTTAAAGGAAGTATAAAAGATAATATAGCTTATGGAACCAATGAAAGTACAGACGAAGCTATAATAGCAGTAGCAAAAGCTGCAAATGCAGACCACTTTATAAGAACTTTGCCAAATGGTTATGATACAGAAATAAATGAAGAAGCTTCAAATATTTCACAAGGACAAAAACAATTATTAACAATAGCAAGGGCAATGCTTAAAAATCCTAAAATATTAATATTAGATGAAGCTACAAGTAGTGTTGATACAAGAACAGAGATAAACATACAAAAGGCAATGAATACTATGATGAAAGGAAGAACAAGTTTTGTCATAGCACATAGATTGTCTACTATAAAAGATGCAGATATAATATTAGTTATGAAAGATGGTAATGTTGTAGAAAAAGGAAATCATGAAGAGTTATTAGAGAAAGCAGGGCTTTATGCAGATCTTTATAACAGTCAATTTAGTAAATAATAAAAAGGTTGCATTTAGCAACCTTTTTATTATTTATTTTAAAATTAATTATAATTTTGATTAAGGATTTACTAAACTTAGAGTAACACTACCTGAAGATATTACTCCTACAAAAGGAATAGTTTGAGGAGCATATATATCTGGAGTTGCTGTTAAATCAAAGCTTAGAGTATAATTATCTTTGTCATAATATTTTGATGTATCTGCACCTATAGAAGAATAAGCAAACCCGTCTACTTTTAATGTTGTAAAATTAGTTTGAGTAGCTAAAATTGCATCACTATTAGTTGTACTATGATTTTCATATGCATTGTATAAAACTACAGAGTATCCAATTGTAACTATTATCGATATTTTTTTTATTTTAGCTGTTGATTTTACAGGTTGTTGTTGTGGGCATAAGTTAATTAATTTTGTTTCTTCTGCTATTTCTTCTCTAACATCTAAAAACTCGATAAATCCTAAGTTACCAAACGCTATTACAGAGTCAGGATAAAGGTGACCAGTTGGATCAAACATATTAGAAGGTAACAAAGCTCTAGTTAATGTAAAAACTTGATCTTGTAAAGTTTTTACTGGAAGTTGGCACACTGGTACTAAATCTTTAATCGAGTAATCAATATCACTGTCTAGTGAATATGGAACCTTATCATTACTCATATTTACATCTCCTTAAAATGATATATTTTAAAAATATTAATCTACGGCATCAATTCTAAAGGTACCGCGTATTTCAAACCAGTGGTCCTCTTCTATATTGCCACCTTGATCAGTAACTTTTAAATCAGTAACTGTAACAAGGAGTTGTGGAACTGGCACATTAGGATCCTCTAAAAAAAGTAAAACCTCATCTGAGGCTATTGCATCTCCGCCAACTGTAGAGTATTCAAGTTTAGTAGCAGGTAAATTAACTACTACATTACTACTAGTTTCCAATATATCTGCTCCTACAACATAACTTATTAAACCGCTAACTCTTAATTCGTTTAAAGTAACCGTATCAACTAATATATCTTTAGTTGGATCAGTAGGATAGCAAGGATTTGGAACTGGGATTGGATCAGCAGGTGTGTATTCTTCTTCTTTAATAAAAGCATGAAGATTCTCTGTATTTACAGCAATAGCTAATGGTATATCCTTTAGTGGTGTATTTTTAAAGTTCATGGTATTATCAATTACAAGATAACTTGCAAAATTTACTTCTACATAACCTTTACAATTCATTTATATTCCTCCATTATACGATCTTTAATATAAGAGACTCTAGGCCTTCTAATACATTTTATTAAATACAGTTAAAAGTGTTACTGTATAAAAAAATAAAAAAGAGTGGCATTAGCCACTCGGTATAATAAAATCGTATTATATATTAACTTGGATCACTAATTAGTTTTACTCGAACTAAAGGTTCCACTGCAAAGAAATATGCACCTGGTCCATTAGGAGTGTTAGGGTCATCAGGAAAAAATTTAATTAAGGTATACCCTGTTCCTCCAGGTTTATCTGGGTCATTAGGATCTCCGTTTACTAAATCAATATCTATATCAAAGTCACTTTCAGCATAAGGGAATTCTCCAGATGCACAGTAGTATACAATTTGATCAACTCCTACGAAATCTTCAACTCCAGCTAATAAGCCTATAGTTTGTGCATACGCAACAGGATAAAATGTTCCAGAAGCTATAGCTCTCCATTGTTCTAGTTCTATAGAAGCGTCTATTTCACCAGGTACATTTTCACAAGGATAAGGTACCTTGTGTGGGATTTTATAACTTTGCTTAATTAATCTTAAAAATGGTTCAGCAACATCATTAGCATACACAACTACTTTAGATAGTATTTCACTATAATCGTATGGATTAGAAGGGTCTCCTATATTTACATGGTTTAGGGTTTCTTTTCTAACATTTAAGTACACAGGCGGAACTGGTTGATAGTGTTTACATACAGAGCTAGTTGCTAAAGTTTGAAATGATGAAGAATTATCATCTAATGAATAAGGTAATTTATCGTTATTCATATTTACATCTCCTTAAAATAATATATTTTTTATTTAAATAATTAAATTACGGGGTCTATTCTAAAAGTTCCTCGTATTTCAAACCAATGATCTTCTTCTATATTACCACCTTGATCAGTAACTTTTAAATCAGTAACTGTGACAAGAAGTTGTGGAACTGGAACATCAGGACTTTCTAAAAATAGCAATACGTCTTCAATAACTACTGCATCTCCATAAACCGTAGCATACTCAAGTTTAGTAGCAGGTGAGTTGATAACTACATTAGTACTAGTTTCTAGTAAATCAGCTCCTACAACATAACTTATTAAACCGCTAACTCTTAGCTCATTTAAAGTAACCGTATCAACTAATATATCTTTAGTCGGATCGGTTGGATAGCAAGGGTTAGGAACGGGTATTGGATCAGTAGGCGTGTATTCTTCTTCTTTAATAAAAGCATGAATATTTTCTGTATTTACAGCTATAGAGAGTGGTATATCTTTTAGTGGCGTATTTTTAAAATTCATAGTGTTATTAATCACAAGATAACTTGAAAAATTTACTTCTACATAACCTTTACAATTCATTTATATTCCTCCAATTTACTATTTTTAATAAAAAAGGCAGTAAGCCTTATAGTGTATTTTATTAAATAAAATATAAAGTGTTACTGTAGGAGTGAATAAATTTAAAAAGAAAAACCCCTAGACTTACTTATAAGTCTAGGGCTAGTGTATATTATCTACCTACGAACATTTGAGTCCAGTAAATACTTCCGTTATTATCTTTTGCTATACCAACACCAATATTTGTAAAATCTGGGTTTAATATATTTTCTCTATGTCCTTGAGAGTTCATCCAAGAATTAACAACTTCTTTAGGGTTTTCTTGACCCATAGCTATGTTTTCTCCAGCAGATCTGTAACTTATTCCAAATTGCTTCATCATATCAAATGGAGAACCATAAGTTGGAGAGTTATGAGCAAAATATTTCTTATTTACCATATCTTCTGATTTCTTTGTAGCTACACTTGAAAGTTCTGCATCTAACTTAAGAGGTTTTAATCCTCTATTAGTTCTTTCTACATTTACTAAATCAGTAACTTCCTTTTGGAAAGCTGAGAAATTTCCAGCAGTATTGTCTTTGTTCTCATCAGGCTTAGCAACAGGTTTTTCTGTAGTATTATTATCTTTGTTTTCATCAGGCTTAACAGCAGGTTTTTCTACAGTAGTATTGTCCTTGTTCTCATCAGGCTTAACAACAGGTTTTTCTACAGTAGTGTTGTCCTTGTTCTCATCAGGTTTAACAACAGGCTTTTCTACAGTAGTATTGTCCTTATTGTTATTAGTTATATTGCATTCAGGCATAGTAAATTTACTTAAAACCTTGTGTTCAGGCATAGTAAACTTATTATTACAATTATTATTTAATGGTAATTTACGATTAACCCCATTTATACATACAGATAGTGAATCTTTAGCAGTACAGCTTTTTAAAGTATCCTGAGATAAGGCATTTACAGGAACTATAGTAGAAGCTGTAGCCACAGTCATTACACCTAAAGCTAATAAAGTTCTTATTCTTTTCGTCATGTTTTTCATTAAAAGCACCTCTTTGTCGTAATATTCTAAAAATGTTACCGTTTTGTAACCGTTAGTGTAGGGGTCGCCCCCTGTGAACTAATAGTAACATAGAAAAAACAAAAAAATATACTGTAAAGATATGTAAAATACATAAAAAACACAATCAAATGCAGTGAAATACAGTATTTAAAAATTTTATAAAAAGTATTGAAAATAATAAAATTGGGTATAAATAAGTTATATTTGCAACTATTTTATATCTAAAGATTGAAAAAAGTGTAAATCTAGTATAGTATAATAAGGAAAACTTTGGACAATAAGTGGCTATAAACTGAGAGGAGAATTACAATGTCAAAACAATTAGTAAAAGAAAGAGTTATAAAGTACTTAATGGAGGATTTATTAGTTCCTCAAGATATGATAGATACAGATGTAGCATTATCGGAATTTGAAGAAGGGGCAGAGGGTATGTTAGATGTAGTTGTTAACGTTAAAGACAATGAAGACTACTTTGCACCAGTTATGATAGTACAATGTATGGATGAAGATATAAGATTAGAAGGAGAAGTTGTTCAAAAGCAAATAGACTTCTTAGAAGATGTAGACAACATAACTATGGCCGGCAGATTAGTATTAACTAATGGAGATGCTATGATGTATGCTGACTGGACTGGAGAAGAATATGATACAGAAGCATCACTTCCTCAATATGAAGTAATGGTAGAAGAATTCTTTAAAATGGAAGAAATAGCTAAAGAAGCTGAAGCTGAACATGCAAAAGAAAACACTAATACTCATGAGCATAAACATGACCACGAATGTTGCGGTGGGCACGGTGAAGGCAATGATTGCGGTTGCGGAGATGACTGTGGATGTAAACATTAATAAGAAATAGACAAATATACAAACTTGACTATAATTTTTAATGGTGTTATTATTAAAAGGTAAAAAATTCTCTATAAAACCGTAAGTGTTGGGGCAAACGCGAAAGGATTTATTAATAGAGGGATTTATAACGTCGTTCGAGGAAAAAAGACTGCAAAATTGTGGTCTTTTTTTCTGTTTAAAAACAAAAAAATAAAAAAATAAAATAAAAATTACAAAAAAGAAGGAAATTTGATATCTTAAGTAGAATATTAGATAAATAAATTTATTGACATTTAAGTTAAATTGAATGGAATTTTTTTAAACTAAGTATCATATTATAAAACTATGTAAAACTAAATACACTTTACCATTTCAATTAACAAATTATAGGGATAGAAGGAGTTAAATTATGGGGGCTAAAAAAGAAAATACTTATGAAAACTATATTTATGGAGATTCATCAAATACGTCAAATGCTATGAAGATGTATTTAAAGGAAATAGAAGAGTACAAAATGCTATCTGCAGTAGAAGAAGTACAATTAGCAAAAGCAATAATTGAATCTTCACCTAAAGCTAAAGATCAATTTATAAATGCAAATTATAGATTAGTTGTAAGTATTGCTAAAAAATATCGAAAAGAAAGTGTTGATATGCTTGACTTAATCCAAGCTGGGAATATTGGTCTTATAAAAGCTGTTGAAAAATATGATTATACAAAGGGATATAAATTTAGTACATATGCTACTTGGTGGATAAAGCAAAGTATAACAAGATACATAGATGATTGTGAAAATACAATTAGAATACCAGTACACCTTCATCAAAGAATAAACTTTGTAAAAAGAAAAAAACAAGAGTTATCAAATATTTTACAAAGGGAGCCTAATTTAGATGAATTAGCAGAAATTTGTGAACTTGATGTTGAAAAAGTTATAGACATATTAAAACGAGATAAAAATGTAGTATCGTTAGACACACCTATAAAAGAAGATGAAGATAGTAGTTTAGTAGAGTTCATACCATCAGATCCAAATTTTGGTGATGTTGTAATGCATGAGGTTGAACAAAACAATTTAAAAGAAAAAATAGAAGAATTATTAACAGGTCTTAGCGAACAAGAGCAAATAGTACTTAGAATGAGATTTGGCATTGATGATGATACACCAAAGACTTTAGAAGAAATAGGTAAAGTGTTTGGGGTAACTAGAGAAAGAATAAGACAAATCGAAGCTAAGGCTATAAGAAAACTAAGACATCCAAGTCGATTAAAACAGTTAAAAAACTTTTATTAGTAAAAATAAGTAGGGGAATATTCTCCTGCTTATTTTTTTTCATCTTACTTAATATAAATGATAGCACAAAATAAACTGGAAAACATCTAAATAATCATAATTTTTTAACAACATAAAAAAATTATAAATTAGGGTTTAGTTCTTGCAAATAAAAAGTACTCATACAATATAATAGGCTTTAGAAAAAATCACCATATAGATAACAAAAGGAATGATATTATGTATGATAGTAGATATGAAGAATATAAAAAAATGATAAATATAATCAATGAACTAAATAATGTTATAACTTTTGCTAAAGAAAGTGTTAATAATAACAGAGAAACTAAGTCTAGCAAACTTTTAGAGTTTATAAAAATTAAATTAAGTGAAAGTAGTGAAAGTATAAGTCAACTAAAAGAACCATTTTTACTCTTTGTAATGGGATCTGGTAATTATGGAAAATCAACGTTAATAAACGCATTATTAAAAAGAAACATAGTTAAAAGCACTGATATTCCAAATACATGGAAGTTAGATTTGTTTGTAAAAAAACATAATGAAAAAATGGAAATAATATATAGTGATAATGAAAAAATTACAAAAAGCTTAATTAATGGAAATAAGCTTTTAAAAAATGAAGAAGACAAATTCAAAAATTCAAAAATAAAAGTATATCAAAATGTTGCCAAACTTAAAAGAGAAAATAAATTAAGTATAAATGAGCTTAAAAAATATAAACAACAACAAGAAAATGAGAATTTATACAAATCAGAAATCATAAAGGTAAGATATAATTTAAAAGATGGTAACCTGTTAGATGACTTTATAATAGTAGATACTCCTGGCCTTAATCAAATACTACTAAAAGATACACTAGAGCGTATGAAAGAGTATTATATAAAGGCAGATGGGGTGCTTTGGCTAGTGGATGCTTGTAATATAGTTTCAAAAGAAAGTAATAAGCTAATAGATGAGATGAATAAAATAGATAACCTACATAATAATAAAAAAAATATAATAGCTGTTGTGAATAAAATGGATATTATAACTAAAGCAGATAAAGCTAATATAGCCAAGGTCAAAAGAAAAGCTAATGAAATATATATAGATAAATTTGATGATTTGGTATATATTTCAGCAAAAGAAGCGGTAGATGGCATGTTAAATAATGATTTGGATTTAATACAAAAAAGCAATATAGAGAGTTTATATAAAAGTATTGATGAAAATTTCACAAAAATATCTAAAACAAAGCAGATAGATTCTAAATATAAAAACTTATTTATTATGAGAGATAGTATTATAAAAGAAATATATAATTATAAAAGAGAGCTTTATAAAGATATATCCAATTATAATGAGATAGAATTTGAATTAAAGAATAAAAGTAAAGAAATATATATAAAGATATTAAATTATATAGAGGACATAAAAAACAATAATATTTATAACGATACTGATTTGAGTGATTTAAAAAGTGACATAGAAAACCTACAGATTAAGTGTAATTTAGATTTAGAAAAATTATATGAAGTTTTGTATGAAAAAGCTAACATAAATAAAAGAATTGATATAGAAAAATTAAATACAAATGTGTATTTTGCTAGAAGTAAAAATTTAATATTAGAATACAATAAAAGTTATACTTTAGATAAAAATAATGTCAAAAAAGCCAACCAATTAGAAAATATTTTAAATAAACTAAATCCTAAAAATCCTAAAAAACAATATGTTAATGAAATATTAACAAAAGATAATGTCTATAAAAGAATCGATAATTTAAAAAATGAAATAAGTGAAATTTTAAAAGATAGAATAAGTTTTATAGATTTTAATATAAATAAAATCAAAGACGAAGCATTTGAAGAAAAATACCTAGAGTATTCAAAAATAAAAAAGCATATTGAATATTTAAATGAAATAGAAAATATATTAAATAATTTGAGGTGATATTTTGGAAACTAGTAAAAAAAATATTTATGAGGTTAAAGAAATGCTTTTAAAATCTCCAATTAGAGAAAGACTGGCACATGAAGTTGTAATACCATATAAAGACATGATAGTTAAGCAACTTGAAAAACCTATAAAAGGTATTAAATCATTAGAGAAAAATAAAGATAGACAGTTAAAAATGGTTATAGTAGGAGAAGTGAAATGTGGAAAATCTAGTTTAGTAAATGCGCTTATAGGAAATGAAGTAAGTGAAGTTGATGTATTAGAGGCTACTTCTAATATAATAGAAGTTGTATATGGAAATGATTCTTATACGAAAAAAAATGATTATATTACAAAAATTGGACTTAATATAGATTATTTAAAAAAAATAAATATAGTAGATACACCAGGTCTTAAAAGTATAACTATAAAAAATGAACAAAAGACTATGAATTATATTCAAAATGCAGATTTAATATTGTTTGTAATGGATGCAACACATCTAGGTCAAGAAGATATTGTTGATGCACTAGATATAATATGTGAATATAAAAAACCTATTGTAGGTGTAATTAATAAGTGTGATTTGTTAAATGGCAATAAACAAGAAACACTAGAATATATAAAGCAAGAATATGGAATTTATATGGATGAATTCTTTATGATATCTTCTTATCTAGAGTATCAAGAGAAAATGAGCAGTAAAGCTAAAGCTAAAAGTACTGATTTAATTATATCAAATTACAGTGATTTAAGAGAAAATTTCAAAAATCTAAATAAGTATATACAAAATGTATGTGAAAATTGTGATGAAATAAAACAAAAAAGTATTAAATCTTCAGTACAAGGAATTATTAATAAAGATACTATAAGCCACTATGAATACTTAAAAAGTTTATCAATATTTATTGATGAAATGAATAATTATGAAAAAGAGCTTCAAAATAAATTTGATTATATATGCTCAAAGATGAATTTTGAAATAGATGATTGGTGCAATCGAATTTTCTTTAATGATGAAATAAAAAAAATAAAAGATAATATAGAAAATACTAAAGTATATATAAGCGAAAAATATATAAATGATTTGGTAAATAAAAAGAAAGTTGAATTTGATAATATATTTTTTAAAGAGTGGAGTGAATGTATAAAAGAAATAAGCGATAAAATGGATGATGATATAAAAAAATATGTAAATGAAATTACTTATAAAAATGAATTTTTAGATGAAGCAGAATTTAAAGTGGATAGTGAAAAAACTAATATAAATGATATGCTAACTGTAGTTGGAAGTGGTGCAGTTCTTGGGGCTACATCAGGTGGAATAATATCTTTATATAGTGCAGCAATAGGATCATCAGCTACATCAATGACTATAGGCAGTGCAATGGCAGCTTACTGCCCCCCACTTCTTATAGCAGGGACTATAAGTGGGGCTTTAGGAAAAGTTATATATGATAAGGTTCAATGTGACAAGCAAAATAAAGATATATTAAAAGATATAGATGAATTTATACAGCAGACAAAATATAAAGTTTCAGAAAAATTAAAAGATGGATACAATAACTGCAGCAAAGAAATAACTTTTACGACACTAGAAATATTAAAAAATATAAACGGAATGTCTATGAGTAAATATGAAATGGAAGTATTGGTAAAGGAAGTAGAGGACTATATAAAAAACATTAAAATATATCATAAATAAAGAATAGTTAATAATATCAAGAGAATAATAAAAGTGATTCCTAAACAAGGAATCACTTTTTGTTTTTAAAAAAAATCATTAGAATTTAAAATGATTGTTGTAATAATTTTGAAAATGATATATAATTCGAAATATAAAAAAAATTTCGATTTGTCGAAAAAGAATGAAAAATGAAAGGAGTATACAAATATTATGATAAAACTAATAGGGGTTTTAATTGTTGTAATAGGTTTCATCTTTAAGATAGAAACACTATTTACAGTATTAGTAGCTGGAATTGCTACAGGAATAGTTGCAGGTTTAGATATAAACCAAATATTAACTATACTTGGTGAATCATTTGTAGCAAACAGAGCGGTATCGTTATTCATATTAACATTGCCGGTAATAGGAATATTAGAAAGATATGGTTTAAGACAAAGAGCAGTTTACTTAATAGAAAAACTTGGAAAACTTACAGCTGGAGGAGTATTAAGTATATATATGCTAGCAAGACAAGTAGCAGGAGCGTTATCTATTAGAATGAGTGGACATCCTCAATTTGTTAGACCACTAGTAAATCCAATGGCTCAAGCGGCTGCAATAAGTAAACATAAAAAATTAGAAGATGAGGAGGAGGAAGCTATAAAAGCTTTATCTGCAGCTTCAGAAAACTACGGAAACTTCTTTGGTCAAAATTTATTTGCAGGAAGTAGTGGAGTTTTACTTATAGCTTCAACTTTATCAGAACAAGGATTTAAGGTTTCAGAATTAGAAATAGCAAAAGCAAGTATAATAATGGCAGTAGTCGCATTTTTAATATCGGTACTTCAAAATTATTTATTCGATAAAAAGCTAAATAGAAAATATGGACAGAAATAATTAAATAAAGGAGGGAAATTCAGTGCAAAACTTTATAGATATATCATTAGAAATTTTTTATGCTACTATGGGTCTTTTAATGATAGTAATAGCATTTAAATCATTTAAAACTATAGAAAGTAATAAAAAATATGGAACATCATTATTTTGGGTATTAATATCATTACCATTTATATTTGCAAAAGTATTACCAAGCAATGTAGTCGGATTAATATTAATATTATCGAGTTTATTAACAGTATCAAAACAAGTTGTATTTGCAAAATACGATATGCCAAGTGAAGAATTTGGACAAAAACATTCAGAAAAGCTTGGAAATAAAATATTTTGGCCTTCATTAGTTTTAGCTTTTGCAGCAGTTGCGGTGGCAATGAGCTTAGCTAACTTTGCAAGTTCATCACAATTTGCAATAGGAGCAGGAGCAGTAATTGCTTTATTATCAGCATTTATGCTAACAAAAGCAAAAGTTTCTACAACAGTAGATGATAGTGCGAGATTACTTCAACAAATGGGACCTGCTAGTATGTTACCACAACTTTTAGTTGCATTAGGTGCATTATTTACTCAAGCGGGTGTTGGAGAAGTTATATCGAATTTAATATCAGGAGTAGTTCCTGCAGACAGTAGATTCTTAGGAGTAGTTGCATACGTATTAGGAATGGCTATATTTACTATGATAATGGGAAATGCATTCGCTGCATTTGCTGTTATAACAGCAGGTATAGGAGTTCCATTTGTTTTAGCTCAAGGAGCAGACCCTGCAATAGTTGGTGCTCTAGCATTAACAGCTGGATATTGTGGAACTTTATTAACACCAATGGCTGCAAACTTTAACATAGTTCCAGCAGCACTTTTAGATATGAGAAAACAATATGATGTTATAAAATATCAAGCTCCAGTAGCTATAATATTATTAGTACTTCATATATTTGCAATGTATTTCTTAGCATTCTAAGCAAAATAATAAATTATATAATAATATCAGGAGGTAGTTTAAATGAAAGTTTTATTAACAGGATTTGATCCATTTGGAGGAGAACCAGTAAACCCAGCAGAAGAAGCTGTAAAAATGGTTCCAAATAATATTAATGGAGCAGAAGTTATAAAAATAACTATACCTACAGTTTGGACTAAGTCAGTAGAGGCTATAGAAAAAGCTATAGAGATGCATAACCCTGATATAGTTATATCAGTAGGACAAGCTGGCGGAAGATTTGATATAACTCCTGAGAGAGTTGCTATAAATTTAGATGATTACAGAATTAAAGATAATGAAGGTAATCAACCAACAGATGAAATAATACATGCAGACGGTCAACCTGCATACTTCTCAAACTTACCAATAAAAGCTATGGTTAAACATATGAATGAAAATCAAATACCTGCTAGTGTGTCAAATACTGCTGGGACATTTGTTTGTAATCACGTAATGTATGGAATATTATATATGATAGACAAAAAATATCCTAATATTAAAGGTGGATTTATCCATATACCATATATGACAGGTCAAGTTATAGATAAGAAAAACACTCCTTATATGTCTTTAGTAGAAATAGCAAAAGGATTAGAACTAGCTATAGAAGCTTGTACTCTATATAATGAAGATATAAAAACTATAGGTGGAGAGATATGCTAGTAGATAAGATATTTGTTTATGGAAGCTTAAGAAGTGATATGTTTAACTATGAAAGACTTTTAAAAGGAAAAGTATCTAAAGTGTACAAAGGAACTATAACTGGAGAATTATTTCATATAGACAACAAAGGATACCCTGCAGTAATACCCGGAGAATGTATAATTAAAGGGGAATTAATGGAAATTAAAGATTTTGAAAAAAACTTAGCAGAACTAGATAAGCTAGAAAATTATACATATGATAATAGTATTAATTGCGAGTATTTAAGAAAAGAAGTATTAGTTAAATTAGAAGATGGAAGTTTACAAAAGGCATATTATTATGAATACAACCCAAAATCTAATATAAATTCTGAAGATAAACTAATTTCACTTCCTCATGGCGACTGGAAAAAGCATATGAATAAGTAAAAAGATTAATATATAATCTATGGCACCTGTATTTACAGGTGCCATATTTTTTTATTTAAAAAAATTTTAACAAAGATTGTCATTTTATCATATGTTAATGTATAGTCTACAGCATAAGGAGTCAAAGTTATGATTACTATAAGTTTATGTATGATAGTAAAAGATGAAGAAAAAGTTATAAAAAGGTGTTTAGATAGTGTGATTGACGTTGTTGATGAAATAATAATAGTTGATACAGGCTCAATTGATAATACAAAAGAAATAGTAAAAGAGTATACACAAAAAATATATGATTTTAAATGGATAGATGATTTTTCAAAAGCTAGAGATTTTTCGTTTAGTAAAGCTACAAAAGAGTATATATTATGGTTAGATGCAGACGAGATATTAGACTATGTAAATAAAAATAATTTATTAGAATTAAAGGAAAATTTAAATACAGGTATTGATGTAGTTACAATGGAAACATATATGCGCTTAGATGAAAATAATAATCCGACAATAAAATCAAGAAGAAATAGAATGGTAAAAGCAAATAAAAATTTTAAATGGACAGGATATATACATGAGTATATTGAGATAGATGGCAATATTTATGATAGTGATATAGGTATAATACATCATAAAGTAAAATGTGTTAATGATAGAAATCTTAAAATATATAAAAGAAATTTAGATTTAGGAAATGAATTAAGTAACAGGGACTTATGCTATTATGGAAAAGAATTATATTGTAATTGTATGATTGATGAAGCTATAAAAATATTTGATCAAGTAATATTAAAAGATATATGTAAAGAAGAAAAGGTAGATGCCCTTTGTAAAATAGGAGAGTGCTATTTATATAAGAAAGAGACAGAGAAAGCTAGAAAATACTTTTATAAAACCTTTGAATATATAGAACCAAGAGGAGAAGTTCTATACAATATAGCTTATTCATTTGAAGAAGAAAAAAAATACCATCAAGCCGTTTTTTGGTATGAAATGATATTAAATATCAAGATATCAAAAGATTGTAGTCAATGTATGAATATAGGCTGTTGGAGATTTAAGCCACATTTAAACTTGAGTTTTTGTTATTTTGAATTAAACAATTTGCCCAAAGCATATTATCATCACGAAAAAGCAAAACAAATAAACCCTTTAAATAAATATGTTATAGCTAACGATGAATATTTTAAATCTATAATAAAAAACTAAAAAACTATATTTCAACATAAAAAGAGTGCCTTTTATAAAAATTATTTTAAGGCACTCGTATTTATAATACTCATTAATTTAATTATTTAAATAAATTAGAAAATTTATATAAATTTATTGCACAGTTTTTAATTACATAATTTACACAACCGTAAATATCATCTACAGAGTCATCACAATAAAAGTCACTTATGTCAGAGCCAAATTGCAAATTAAGGTTAGTTATATAGCTAAAGTGAATACAAACCATGGATAAAAAATAAATTAAAGCAAATATAAATAATGATATGATAACGATAAACATTTTAAGCCCCCCTATACAAAATAGCTTGTCCTTTAAATTAATTCTACTATAGTCATAACACAATATCATCCCAAAAGTTTCTATCAAAAAACATATAAAATGACATTAAAATGTAAAAAAAATATCGAAATAACTATAATAATGTAATATACGTAAACAAAATGAAAAACATTAGGGGAAATACATAAAAAAACTATTATAATTATTATTTTTATGAAAAGTAGATTTAACTAAATAGAAATAGTAGTCATAAAATATACTATATAAAATACATTTTAATAATAGAGGGAAAGGGGTTATTAAATGAAATTAGATAGGCTAATAGAAAAACTAGATATATTAGAGATTAATGGAAATATAGATATAGATATAAGTAGCATACACTATGACTCAAAATCAATAACTACAAATAGTTTATTCGTTGCCATAAAGGGATATAGTAGTGATGGCCATAAATATATAGAAAATGCCATGAAAAAGGGTGCTAAAGCCTTCTTAATACAAGATGATGTGAATATAGACAACAAAGAAGAATATACGTTTATAAAGGTAGGAGATACAAGAAATGCAATGGCAATAATAGCATCTAATTTTTATAATAATCCAACAAATAAACTTGAAGTTTTAGGGGTAACAGGAACTAATGGAAAAACAAGTATAATAACTTTTTTGAAACAAATATTAAGTGAAAAATATAAAACAGGATCAATAGGAACTATAAATATAGATGACGGTAAAAAACAAATAATATCTAAAAATACTACGCCAGAGAGTATAGATTTACAAAGGTATTTTAGTGAAATGATAGAAAATAAATGTAAATTTTGTACTATGGAAGTATCATCTCATTCACTTTATTTAGATAGAGTAGAGAATGTGAATTTTTCGATAGGGATGTTTACAAATCTAACAGAAGACCATTTAGATTTTCATAAAGATTTAGATGATTATAGAAAAGCTAAAGAAAAATTATTCTATAAAACCAGTAAAGCTAATATTATAAATATAGATGATGTTCATGGGAAAAAAATATTAGCTAATATTAAATACCTAGATACACCAGTATATACTTATGGGATAGATTGTGAAGCCGATTTTAGGGCAAGTGATATAAAACTATATGCAAATGGAGTTTATTATAAACTACACACTCCTACATATAGCGATGAAATTTATGTTAGTGTACCAGGAAAGTTTACTGTATATAATACACTCGCAGTAATAAGTGCAAGTTATTTATTAGATATTGAAATAGATACAGTTAAAGAAAAATTAAAAAATACAATAGGAGTAAGAGGCAGATTTGAAAATATACCAAACGATAGAGGTATAACAATTATTGTTGATTATGCACATACTCCAGATGCATTAGAGAATGTATTAAATACTGCTAGAGAGTTTGTAGATGGAAAGATTATAACAGTATTTGGATGTGGTGGAGATAGAGATAAAGTAAAGCGACCAATAATGGGTAAAATAGCTCAGCAAAATTCAGATATAACAATAATAACATCTGATAATCCAAGAACAGAAATTCCTAAATTAATAATAAATGATGTATTAAAAGGGATTGAAATGAATAAATATAACTATAGAGTAATAGAAGATAGAAAAGAAGCTATATACAAGGCAATAGAAATGGCTAAAGCTGGAGATGTAGTAATGATAGCTGGAAAAGGTCATGAAGATTATCAGATAGTAGGAACTACTAAATATCATTTTGATGATAAGGAGATAGCTTATGAAGCTATTCAAAGATTAAAATGATAATAAAATAGGTAACACTTAAATTTATATATTTTAAAAAAGGGGCTGTGCTGTTAAATTTAATAGTGCGGTCTCTTTTAAATTTAGGGCTTTATAATTTAGAAAATAAGTACTATTATAGAATATAGACTCGTAAATGTTTTTATTAAAATGTAAAATGAACGTTTACATAAGTTAGCTATAGGAGGCAAAGATGAGAGATACTAAAAAAATGACAGAAGCTAGTATTTTAGCGGCTTTATTTATAATAAGTACAATAGTAGCAGTAGGTAGTGGGTTTGGTTATGCACTTTACTTAGATTTTATAGTACCTATATTATTTTGTATAATATGTTTAAAATGTGACTTAAAATACTCTGTTTTATGTGGAGTAAGCTCACTATTTATAATAGGACTAGTTATTGGAAATATTGGTACGGCTATTTGGGCAAGCCAAAGTGTTGTTCTTGGAATTATGTGTGGGACTTTAATTTCAAAAGAAACTACAATTATGGATGACTTAGTATGTGGATCTATACTAGGGGTTTTGCTTATGGTATTTGTAGATGTATATGCATCAAAATTAATTGGGTATAGTTTTATGAATGAATTTCAAGGATATTCAAAATTATTTCCATATAAAGATTATATAGATGTAATTTATTATTTATTTATAGCACTTTTTCCTTTTGGGACTATGTTTAGCATATATTATTTATCATTAATGCTAGCTAGAAAATTAAATATTTTAAAAGGCAATGGAAAGAAAAAGATGCAGATAATAAAAAATTTTAGAACATGTTCTAGATTTATATGTTGTTCGAAAAATATATTTTATGGATGTGTTATATACATAGTTATTATGGAAGTACTTAATATATTTAAAATTGAAGTTAGTAGTGTTTATATAAAAACAATTTTTATATCGGTAAAGTACCTATGCTTATACTTTGTAATAAGAGATGGATACATAGCACTTCAAAACTATGCACTATTAAAACATAAAAGAATTTTTTTAATAAGAATATTATCTTTAATAACTTTAATATTTTTAATATGTGAATTTAAATTGTGTACAATAGGTATAATAGTTTTAAATATAATTTTAGATTTAAAATTAAATACAAGGAGTACACATATAAGTATGATTGATAATTACTTAAGTACTTTATAATTAAAAAAAGGTTGACAAATTGTAAAATTCAGAATATATTAATATTAATAAAATATTATTTAAAGCGATGAAAAGAGCAAGTAAAGCTAATATAGTCTAACAGAGAGTTTCCGTTTGCTGAGAGGAGCAAGATAAGTTAGTTTGAATACATCTTAGAGCAGTTTTCCTGAAAGATAACAACCATTAGGGAAAGTCGTTTAGCATACGTTACAGTGCTTAGGTATAACCAATTTTGGAGTACCTGTTGAGGTTAATACTGAAAAGTATTAATGAATTAAGGTGGTAACACGTGAGTAATGCTCTCGTCCTTTTATTAGGATGAGGGCTTTTTTAATACAAAAAAATAAAAAAATAGGAAATTTCGGAGGTATAAAATGATAAATTTAGATGAACAAGTAAAGATAATTTTAAAAGGTGTAGATGATATAATCGATGAAAAAGACCTTAGAGCAAAATTAACAAAAGCACACAACGAAAATCGTCAATTGGTAGTAAAGTTAGGTCTTGATCCATCTGCTCCAGATATACATTTAGGTCATACTGTAGTTTTAAGAAAAATGAAACAACTACAAGACTTAGGACACAAAGTAGTAATAATAATAGGGGACTTTACAGGAAAAATAGGGGATCCAACAGGGAAATCTAGTGCTAGAAAAGCATTAACTACAGAACAAGTTTTAGAAAATGCAAAAAGCTATGAAGAGCAAATATTCAAAGTTTTAGATAAAGAAAAAACAGAAGTTAGATTTAATAGTGAATGGTTAGCTAAATTAAACTTTGAAGAAGTAGTAAAATTAGCAGCTACAATAACAGTAGCAAGAATGCTAGAAAGAGAAGACTTCAAGAAAAGATATGAAAGTCATACTCCAATATCAGTACATGAATTCTTCTACCCATTAATGCAAGGATATGATTCAGTAGCAATAAAGGCTGATATAGAACTTGGAGGAACTGACCAAAGATTTAACTTACTTATGGGTCGTGCACTTCAAAAAGAATTTAGTCAAGAATCACAAGTAGTTATAATGATGCCTTTACTTGAAGGTTTAGATGGTGTTAATAAAATGAGTAAGAGTTTAGGAAATTACATTGGTGTAGATGAAGAGGCTGGGGTAATGTACCAAAAGGCTATGGAAATACCAGATGACTTAATAATTAAATACTACAACTTAGTGACAGATATTCATCCTGATGTGGTTAATAAGATAGCTTCTGATTTAAAAGAAGATAAAGTTAATCCAAGAAACGTAAAGATGGAACTTGCTAAAGAAATAGTAAGATTATACCATGGAGAAGAAAGAGCTAACTTTGCAGAAGAAAGATTTAAATCAGTATTCCAAAAAGGTCAAATACCAGTTGATATACTAACAGTAGAAGCTAGTAGTGAAAACTTTGATTTAGCTCAAATAATAGTTGATAATAAACTTGTTCAAAGTAAAAGTGAAATGAGAAGATTAGCAACTCAAGGTGGAGTTAAAGTAAATGAAGAAAAAACAACGGATTTACAATCTGTAGTAGCACAAGGCGAATTAGTAGTTCAAATAGGAAAGAAAAAATTCATAAAAATAATTGTAAAATAAGAATATAAATAAAAAGATAGGGTCATCGATTTTAAAATTGATGACCTTATTTTATAAATGGAAGTAAAATACTTAAAAACCTTAATAAAAGCGCTTAAATTCTTAATATATGGCTTCAAATTATATTGAAAAAATTAGCAATAAATGTTATATTTTATCTAATATATAAATGAAAGAATATGAGAAGAGGGTTTATATGTATTTACCAAATAAAATAACTAAAATATTATCTAAAATGAATAAATCTTATGTCATATATTATAATAAAGGTAAAATATCTTCTGTTGTAATTAATAATCAAGATATTAAGATAGAGGCATGTAGTAAAGGATATTGTATAAATTTAAAAGGAGCTAATGTTATTTTAAATAATTTAGAGGCATTAGAGCCGTTATTAATTAAATTTAATATGCTAAATAAAGAAGACAAAAATAAAAATAAACTTAAAATGAAAGATACTTTTGTAGAAATATTTTCTCAAAATAAAAATACATTTGCTGTTGAATATAGTGAAGGTAATATAACTTCAATAATAATTGATGAACCAAAACTTTACATAAATAAAACTAGTACAGGTTATTTGTTAAATGTAAATAATAAAGAAATTGCGGTAGATAACTTTGCAGATATAAAAAAACTTTTGACTAAAATTAAAATAATAGAAACTAAGATTCCAAATAAAATAATACCTAAAGACGAAAGAAAAGGGTTTGAACAGTTAAAATTAAAAATTTAGAAAAATAATTATAAAATACTAAAATTAAAAATCTATATTTATTAAAGTATCATAAAGTACTTATTCTATAAAGAAAACAGGTATATTGTACATGTAGCGTAAATACTTTTATAATAGGGTGTTTTATTTTGAATATTATAAAACAAACAAATAGCAAAATGTAGGAAAGGAGATATCTATGGAAAATAATAAGAATTTTATACCTAAAGAAAACTTAATTATGCTAATGATGGCAGGTTCAATTGTACTTTTTAATATAATAGGATTTATAGTGTCATACTTTGTATGGAAAGAGTACAGTAGTGAATCTGATTTTATAAGAATTAATGGGCAAAAACTTTTGAACTTTCACATATCATTTGTAATATATACATTTATAGCAGGAATATCAATAATTGTTCTTGTAGGAATGGTACTAACTCCATTAGTAGGGCTGGCTTATTTTATACTTACAATAATAGGAATGATAAAATATGGGTCACATAAGGATTATGAATATCCATTAACTTTTAATTTTATAAGTTAATGGATAACGTAAATTTAAAACACAACATAAAAGACTATATTGAACAATCTCGATATAGTCTTTTTAGTGTAATTATAATAAATTTATTAAAATAAAGTTGAAGGGGTGAAGTTATTGGTAAAAAAACACATAGGGGAAATGGGGTTAATATTAGTATCTATAATATGGGGTAGTGGGTTTGTTGGAACTCAACTTGCGTTAGATGGGGGATTAACACCTCTTCAATTAATTACATTAAGATTTTTAATAGCATCAATTTTGATAAATGTAATATTTTTCAAACAAATTAAAGCCAATATAAATAAAGATGCTATAAAAAGAGGTATTGTTTTAGGTGTTTTTTTATTTTTAGCATTTGTGGTTCAAACTATAGGTCTTTTATATACAACACCATCTAAAAATGCTTTTATAACAGCTTCCAATGTGGTTATAGTTCCTTTTATAGGATACTTTGTATATAAAAGAAAACTAGATAAAATAGGTATAATAAGTAGCTTGATGACTCTTATAGGTATAGCTATATTATCACTAGAGGCTGATTTCTCAATTAATATAGGTGATTTTTTAACTTTAATATGTGCATTTGCATTCGCTTTTCATATATTTTTCACAAGTGAATTTGCATCAAAGTATAGTCCTATAGTATTAACTTCGGTGCAGTTTGGTGTAGCATTTTTATTATCTTTAGTGGCACAAATATTTATTGGGGAAGGTAAAATAGATGCTGGTATGAATGGGTATTTGGGAGCACTTTATTTAGGGGTGTTTAGTACTACAATAGCATTTTTACTTCAAACTATATGCCAAAGAAGAGTTGAAGGTACTAAAACTGCAATAATTCTTTCTACAGAAGCTGTGTTTGGTACTTTATTTTCTATAGTATTATTAAATGAACCTGTTACTATAAAGCTTGTTTTAGGAAGTGCTATCATATTTATATCAATAATAATGTCAGAAACTAAATTATCTTTTTTAAAGCAAAAATCTACATATATACAAGAAGTATGTAGTGGCATAGAGCAAGAAAATGAAGAATAGTGATTAGAATCTATAAAAATAATATTAAATATACATTGATAAATACCTGTCAAAAATGGTAAACTTTAGGAGTTAAATATTTATATTTAAAAAATTTTAAATTTATTGTTTAAGGTATAAAAGCTCGGGTATATATAGAGTATAGTAATTTAGATAATAAATTAAAATTAATAAATAAATTAGGTGGAGGTAAATAATTATGAAAAAATTTGTTTGTACAGTATGTGGATATATACATGAAGGGGAAGCTGCACCAGAAGTTTGTCCAGTATGTAAAGTAGGAGCTGACAAGTTCAACGAAATGAGTGGAGAAATGGTTTGGGCTGACGAGCATAGAGTAGGTTTAGCTCAAGGTGTAGATGCAGAAATATTAGAAGGATTAAGAGCTAACTTTACTGGAGAATGTACAGAAGTTGGAATGTACTTAGCTATGAGCCGTCAAGCTGATAGAGAAGGATACCCAGAGGTTGCAGAAGCTTACAAGAGAATAGCATTTGAAGAAGCAGAACATGCTGCTAAGTTTGCTGAATTATTAGGGGAAGTAGTTGTAGCAGATACTAAAGCTAATTTAGCTGCAAGAGTTGAAGCTGAATATGGAGCAACTGAAGGAAAATTAAAAATAGCTAAAAGAGCTAAAGAATTAGGATTAGATGCTATACATGATACAGTTCATGAAATGTGTAAAGATGAAGCAAGACATGGTAAAGCATTCTTAGGATTATTAGAAAGACACTTTGGAAAGAAAAACTAATTTAAAATTAATATAAAAAATAGAGAAAGCATATGCTTTCTCTATTTTTGTGTAGACACAATGATATTAAATACATACAATTAAAGTTACTATAAGTATAAAAGGAGTACAATATGAAATTAGTGTCATTAAGAAAATGTGATGATTATAAATATGAAAATATAAAAAATTGTGTTGAAGATATGTTAAAAGACATAGGCGGAATAGAAAAATACATAAAGCCAAATAGCAAAGTTTTAATAAAGCCAAATTTACTTATGAAAAAGACTCCAGAAGAAGCGACTACAACACATCCAATGGTTGTTAAAGTGGTTTGTGAAAAATTGTTAAAATTAAATTGTGAAGTGATAATAGGAGATAGCCCAGGAGGACCTTATACTGTAAGCGCTCTAAAGGGAATTTATAAATCTAGCGGTATGGAAGCAGTAGCAAATGAACTAAACGTAAAACTAAATTATGATGTAAGTGATGTTAAGGTAGAAAATGAAGATGCCCATGCACTTAAATATATGGATATCATAACGCCAATAACTAAAGTGGATCATATAGTAAACATTTGTAAGCTAAAAACTCATGGAATGGCTACATTTACAGGTGGAGTTAAAAATTTATATGGATGCATAGCAGGTCTTAAAAAAGCCGAGATACATTATAGATTCCCAACAGAAGAATTGTTTTGTGAAGATGTATTATTAGATATATGCTCATACGTTAAGCCAACTCTTACTATAATGGATGGAGTTATAGGTATGGAAGGTGATGGACCGTCAGCTGGAATACCTAGACATATTGGGGTAATGCTAGCTTCAGATAGTCCTTATGCGTTAGATGGTGTAGCTTGTAAACTAATAAATTTAAGTGTTGATGAAGTACCTACACTTAGAGGATCTGTAAAGAGAAATTATATAAAAAAAGATTTATCAGATATACAAATACTAGGAGAAGATATAAAATCACTAATTATATCAGACTTTAAAATACCTAAAACAAGTAAAGACTTTAGATTATTAGCATCTAGCCTACCTAAATTTTTACATGAACCTATAACTAAATTAATAACACCAAAACCAATTATAAGATACAAAGATTGCGTAAAATGTGGAAAATGTATACAAGCTTGCCCGGCAAAAGCTATGAATATAAATAAAGAAAAAGTAACTATAAATTTAGATGAATGTATAAGATGCTATTGTTGCCATGAACTTTGTCCTAAAAAAGCTGTAGACATTAAAAGAAACTTTATATTTAAACTTATGAAATAAAAAATGAATATTAAATAAATATAATTTAAAATAGTTCGACTCAATATTTAAATTATTAAATATATAAGGTATAATAAAAGAAAATATTCAATCGATGGGGGATAAATTATGGCTTCAAAAAGAGAAGATATAGAGTATTTAGAATATATATTTAGTAAATTTTATGATATTGGAGCCAATTCATATGGTGGAGTAACAAGACTTGGTTACTCTAAAGTTGAAGATGAAATGCATGAAATGTTTAAAATGTTAGGAGAAATAGAAGAGTTTAATACTTATATAGATGAAGTAGGAAATACATATATAGCAAACGATATTAGCGATAAAAAATATTACCTAATGGGTTCTCACCTAGATTCTGTTGTAAATGGTGGGAGATATGATGGAGTAGCTGGAGTTATAGCAGGTCTTTTGATATTAAAATGGGCAAAGGATGAAAATATTGATATACCAATAAGAGTGGGAGCATTTAGATGCGAAGAGTCTAGCAATTTTGGAAAGTGTACAATAGGTAGCGGACTTATAACAGGCGAGCTTAGTAAGGACGATGTTAAAGGATTAATTTCAAAGACTGGTAAATACATAGTAGAAGTATTTAATAATAAGGGATACAGTTTTACCCCAAAAAAAATAGAAAATATTAAACAGTATATAGAACTTCATATTGAACAAGGTAAGGTTTTAGAAGAATATGGAATAAAGATAGGAATTGTTAGTGATATAGCAGGTCCTAGACGATTTGAGGTAAGTATATTGGGAGAAGCTGAACATTCTGGTGCTACACCTATGGATATGAGATCAGATGCTTTATGTGCAGCCTCAGAGTTTATACTAGAATTAGAACAATTAGGGAAAATGGAAAGCTATAGAAAATCTGTTACAACTGTAGGTGTAATAAATAATGGTCCAAATGTGTTAAATGTTATTCCAGGTGAAGTTACATTGGGAGTAGACATAAGGGGAATAGACATAGATAGTTTAGATATTATTGAAAATGGTATGAAAAATGTAGCAAAAGAAGTTGGTAAAAAGAGAGATGTTAAGGTATTTATACAAGAAGCAGGAAGATTCAATCCTGTTAAAATGAGTTCTTATATGCAAAAAAAATTGATTGAATGTAGCGACAGATTAAAAATAACTCATAAAGTAATGCCAAGTGGTGCAGGTCATGACGCTATGGCATTTAGTAAAATTTGTGATAGTGCTATGGTATTTATACCGTGTTATAGAGGAATAAGCCACAACAAAAGTGAATTTTCATCATTATTAAGCATATATGATGGTGCTAAAGTTATATATGAATACCTAAAAGGAGAAATGTAGCTATGATACTTATAAAAAATGGAAGAATAATAGACCCAAGTACTAAAAGAGATGAAGTACTTGATATAGTTATAAAAGAAAATAAAATTGAAAAAATAGGTAAGTTTCCTATAACAAGCGAGTATAAAAGCATAATAGATGCAACAGGAAACGTAGTAGCACCAGGGCTAATAGATGTACACGTGCACTTTAGAGATCCAGGTTTTACACATAAAGAAGATATAGAGAGTGGTTCATTATCTGCGGCTAAAGGAGGGTTTACAACTGTTATATGTATGGCAAACACGAATCCAATAGTAGATAATGAAGAAACTTTAAATTACATAAAACAAAAAGCAGAAAAGTCACCTATAAATGTATTGCAAGTAGGGTCTATAACTAAAGGATTTAAGGGTGAAGAGTTAGTAGATATGGAAAAACTTAAGGATTGTGGAGCGGTAGGGTTTAGCGATGATGGATTGCCTATAACTAATGCTGATATAGTTCTACACGCTATGAACAAAGCTAATGAATTAGATCTTCCGCTAAGTTTTCATGAAGAAGATCCATCTTTAATAACATGTGCAGGAATAAATGAGGGTGAAATATCTGAAAAACTTGGTATAGTAGGAGCATCAAATGCAGCTGAAGATGTTATGGTAGCAAGAGATTGTATGTTAGCTATAAAAAGTGGTGCAAAGATAAATATACAACATATAAGCTCTAGGGTATCTGTTGAGGTTGTAAGAGTGGCTAAAAGCTTAGGAGCTAATGTATATGCAGAAGCGACTCCACATCACTTTACATTAACACAAGAGGATGTGCTAAAATATAGCACTAATGCTAAGATGAACCCACCACTTAGAACTGTAGATGATAAATATAGTATTATAGAAGGATTACAAGATGATACTATAGAAATAATAGCAACAGATCATGCACCTCATACAGAGGAAGAAAAAAATACAGAACTTACTAAGGCACCAAGTGGAATTGTAGGACTTGAAACATCACTTGGACTTGGTGTAACTAATTTAGTTAGAAAAGGTCATTTAAGTATTATGAAGTTAATAGAAAAGATGACTATAAATCCAGCTAATCTTTATAATTTAGATAGTGGTTGTATAAAAGAAGGAAAAATAGCTGACTTAGTAATATTTAATCCTAATGAGAAATATGTAGTAAGTGAATTTGCTTCAAAATCATCTAATTCACCATTTATTGGAGAAACATTGTATGGAAAAATCAAATACACTATATGCAAAGGAAAAGTTGTATTTGAAGATATAGAAGAAAATTAAATAAATAATAAAAATGCTAGGAGTTATAAATAAAACTCCTAGTTTTTTTATTATTTAGTAACAATATATAAAAAATTTAGAAAATTTAAGTATTTTGTGGCAATATTTCATTTATTGAATTAAAATTATCTCATAGGCAAGTTAAAGTATGAAAGGGTGTTTATATGAAAGTCATAAAAATATGCATTGGGAGTGCGTGCCATATAAAGGGGTCCTACGAAGTTATAGAAATATTTAAAGAATTAATAGAAGAATATAAACTACAAAATAAAATAGAATTGTGTGCTTCTTTTTGTTTGGGAAAATGTAGTAATGAAGTTTCGGTTATGAGATGGGATGAAAAAATATTATATATTTCGAAAGAAAATGCAAGACAAATGTTTGAAAATGAGTTTATACCGTATTTATAGAGGGGGATTTTTATGTGGTTTATGGGATTTTCTAAAGCTAATTGTCAAAATTGTTACGCTTGCGTAAGGGCATGTCCTGTACATGCTATTAAGGTTAAAAATGAACAAGCGCAAATAATTAAAGAAAGATGCATTGTTTGTGGTAGGTGCTTTAAAGTATGTCCTCAAAATGCAAAGTCTATAAAATCTGAAAAAGAAATGGTTAAACATTACTTAAGGGGAAGACAAAAGGTAGTTGCATCTGTAGCTCCTAGCTTTGCAGCTATATTAGGAAAACATAGTAATAAATTACCAACTGCTTTGAAATTATTAGGATTTGATTATGTAGAAGAAGCAGTTTCAACTGTACACCCTATAATAGAGGAATATGAAAAATATGCAAATAAACCTGGGGATGATACATACATAACTAGTTTTTGCCCATCGGTAAACAATATTATTGAAAAATATTATCCAGATCTTGCTAAAAATATAATTCCAGTAGTATCTCCATCAACATTTAATGGTAGAGTGTTAAAACATAAATATGGGAAAGAAACTAGAGTTGTATTTATAGGACCTTGCTTAGGTAAAAAAAATGATGGTCATAATGAAGAGTCCATAGACTTGGTTCTTACATTTGAAGAATTAGAAAAATGGCTAAAAGAAGAAAATATAGAATTAAAGGATTTAAAAGAAGAGCCTTTTAGTTGTTCGAGTAAGCAACTAAGATTATTGCCAACTATAGGGGGATTAACAAATAATATAGAAGCTAAGAATCCAAGGAAAAGTATTATTCAGGTGGATGGAATAAAAGATTGTATGCAAGTTTTAGATGTTGTTAAAAAGGGAAAATTTAAAAACACTTTGATTGAAATGAGTAGCTGTAGACATAGTTGCATAGGCGGGTCCGGTATGCCTGAAGATGGTGTGAATTGCTATGAACGTAGAGAAAATCTTAAAAAATATGCTAAATCTTGTTGTGAAAATAGTGATAAAGAAAATAAAGTAGCAGAAAATAAATTTTCAAATATAGCTTTTGATAAAGAATTTTCATCAAAAGAAGTTTTATTAAATCAGCCAAATAGTGAACAGCTAAGAGAAATATTAAACAACATGGGTAAATATGAAAAATCAGATGAATTGAATTGTAAAAGTTGTGGATATCATACTTGCAGGGAAAAGGGAATAGCAGTTTACAATAATATGGCTGAAATAAATATGTGTCTACCTTTTATGAGAGAAAAAGCAGAGGATTTAAGCAATGTAATCTTTGATATGACACCAAATATAATAGCTATAATTGACAAAGAATTAGATTTTGTTCAATTAAATCCATCAGCAGAACAATTCTTTAAAACATCAAGACAAAATATAAAAGGTATTCCTATTGAAATGTTTTTAGAAGAAGAAGATTTTAAAAAAGTAAAAGACACTAAAAAGAATATATTTAAACAAAGAAAAAGCATAAAACAAAACGATGCTACTATAATACAAAGTATAATATGGCTAGAAAAAAATCAGGTCATTTTATGGATAGCAGATGATATTACTAAAAATGAAGAGCTACAAGAAAAGTTGCAAAAAATGAAAATAGATGCCATTGATATGGCCCAAAAGGTTATAAATAAACAAATGACAGTAGCACAAGAAATAGCAAGTCTGTTAGGGGAGACAACTGCTGAAACAAAGGTAACTTTAACTCAGCTTAAAAATTTAATTTTAGAAGATGAGGTAAGTATGTAATGAAATTTTTTATAGATTTTTCAAGTAGCAGTCTAAATAAATATGGGGAAGAGCTATGTGGAGATAAGGTAGAATTTTACCATGATGAGAGTAAGTTTATAGCGGTATTATCTGATGGTCTAGGTAGTGGGGTTAAAGCTAATATATTAGCAACTCTTACAGCTAAAATAGCAATAACTATGCTAAAAGAGGGATTACCTATTGAAGATGTAGTTGATACAGTTATACATACTCTACCTGTATGTTCTATAAGAAATTTAGCGTACTCAACATTTACAATTATAAAAGTTGATAGCGATGGTATAGCATATGTAGCTGAATTTGATAATCCAAGTATATTCTTTTTAAATGATAGAGAAGTAAAAAAAATAGAGTGGAGTACAAGTGAAATAAATGGAAGGAAAATAAAAGAAAGTAAATTTGAATTAAAAGAAAAAGATATATTAGTTTTTGTAAGTGATGGAGTTGTCCATGCTGGGGTTGGAACAATATTAAACTTAGGGTGGCAGTGGGACGATATACAAAAGTATTTAAAAGCTAATACTAATAGAAATATGTCATCAAAGACAGTTACTAATTTATTGTTAGGAGCATGTGATCAACTTTATATGCAACAGCCCGGAGATGATACAACGGTAGCGACTATAAAAGCAGTAATACCTAAAAAGGCAGTGCTTTTTTCTGGACCTCCAATAGACCCTAATATGGATAAAATTGTAGTAGATAAAATAATGAATGTGCGTGGAAAAAAGATTGTGTGTGGAGGAAGTGCAGGAAATATTG
This sequence comes from uncultured Peptostreptococcaceae bacterium, assembly GCA_947072565.1. Lineage (GTDB taxonomy): Bacteria > Bacillota > Clostridia > Peptostreptococcales > Peptostreptococcaceae > Romboutsia_D. Next base: position 64,011 of record CAMTIM010000038.1, read on the forward strand.
TAGCTCGTGAGTTAGACAGAGAACTTAAAACAAGTTTTACTATAATTGACAAAGATATACCTCCTATAGGCTATATAAAAGGTATAGACTTGGTTACAGAGGGGGTATTGACAATAAGAAAGGCAACTGGAAAGTTAGAAAAGATAAAAGATGCAACCGATTTGAAATTTTTATATGAAGAAGATGGAGCAAGTAAATTAGCAAGGATGCTTTATGAAGACTGCACTCATATAAAATTAATTATTGGACGTGCTATAAATCCAGCACATCAAAACCCTGATTTTCCAAATGAATTAAGTATAAAGTTATATGTATTAAATGAATTAAAAACGGTATTAACAAGTTTAGGAAAAATAGTAGAGGTAGAATTTTATTAAGTTAAAAATATATAAGTAGAGGGAGAATATATATGAGTAATAAAGTTGATGAAAAACAAAACACTACGTCAATAAAGAAGAAACTCACAATACCACATACATATACAATTATTTTTATGTTAATAGTATTAATGGCAGTACTTACATGGATTGTGCCAAGTGGTAAATTTGATACTACAGAGGTAAATGGAAGAACTGTAGTTATATCAGGTACATACAAAACAGTACCAGAAAATCCTCAAGGAGTATCAGATATATTTGTAGCACCAATTTTAGGTTTTATAGAGTCAGCAGAGATAATAGGTTTTGTATTATTAATAGGAGGAGCATTTGCAATCGTAAATAAAACAGGTGCAATACAAGCAGGAATTGCAAGTGTTATAAAAAAATTAAATGGAAGAGATATGTTAATTATACCTATATCTATGGTTTTATTTGGACTAGCAGGTTCTGTTTTAGGAATGGCAGAAGAACTAATTCCATTTTATATGATATTTGTTCCTATGATGTGTTCATTAGGTTATGATGCAATTACAGGAATGGCAATAATATTTTTAGGTAGTGAAGTTGGATTTATGGCATCGACTACAAATCCATTTACTGTTGGGATAGCACAAGCATTAGCACATGTTGCACCTGGGTCAGGTCTTGAATATAGAGCAGTTATATTTGTAGTATTTATAGTTATATCATCAGTATTTGTAATGAGACATGCAAATAAAGTGAAAAATAACCCAAAAGCATCGTTAGTATATGAACTACATAATGAAAATTCACAAGATTTTTCACAAGGATTTTCATCAGTTGGAAGTCTTGATTTAAAAAAATCATTAGTCTTAGTTATATTTGGATGTGGTATAGGTATGATAGTGTGGGGTATCTTAGTTAAAGAATGGGGAATAGTTGATATAGCTATGGTATTTACAGCTATAGGTGTTTTAGGAGGAATAGCAGGTGGTATTAAACAAGAGGACATATGTGATACTTTTGTAGAGGGTATGAATGACGTTGTTTCTGCAGCTTTTGTAATTGGTCTTGCTAGAGGCATAGTCATAGTTGCTCAAAATGGGAACATAATAGATACATTATTAAATAGTGCTGCAGTTGTATTACAAGGTCTACCTAAGGCTGTATTTATAAATTTAACTATGATGTTTGAAGCATTTATGGGATTTTTAATACCTTCAGGTTCTGGCTTAGCATCTCTTACAATACCAATAGTAGCGCCTCTTAGTGATTTAGTCGGTGTTTCTACTCAACTTGTAATAACAGCCTATCATCTAGGAAAAGGAATTATTAGTTTAGTTATGCCAACTTCAGGCGTATTGCTTGCGGCTTTAACAATAGCAAAGGTACCTTATTCAAAATGGTTAAAATTTGTCATGCCACTATTTATAATATTAACAATAGGTATAATGGTATTTTTAACAATAGGATTATATATAGGTTATTAAATTTAAATGAGGGAGATATGTTATGAAAAAATTAATGGAAAATTTATTTTTTAAATATTTTAAAGAAATATCAGATATACCACGACAATCTGGTAATGAAAAAAAAATAAGTGATTATTTAGTTGAATTTGCAAAACAAAGAAATCTAGAAGTAATTCAAGATGAATATTTAAATATAATAATAAAGAAAAAAGCTACTAAAGGATATGAAAAGGTACCAGGTATTATATTGCAAGGACACATGGATATGGTTTGTGTAAAAAATATAGATTCAAATCATAATTTTGAAAAAGACCCAATAAGATTACAAGTTATAGGAGATAAGATATATGCAACAGATACAACTTTAGGAGCAGATGATGGAGTTGCACTTGCATACTCACTTGCAATATTAGATAGTAATAATTTAAATCATCCGATGCTTGAAATAGTAATGACCACTCAAGAAGAAACTACTATGAATGGGGCTATAAACTTAGATATATCTGCTTTGAATGGAAAAACAATGATAAATCTAGATTCAAACAGAGATGATGAACTACTAGTAAGTAGTACTGGTGGAATAATAATAAATCAAATTCTTAATATTGAATGGGTAAATTTAGACGAAAGATATTTAGCATATGAAATATGTGTAGGAGGATTAATAGGAGGTCATTCAGGAGAAGAAATACACAAACAAAGAGGAAATGCCAATAAAATATTAGCTAAAGTATTAGATAATCTAAATAAAACATTTGATATATACATAAATGATATAAATGGAGGAACTAGCTCTAATGCTATTGCTAGAGAAGCAAAGGCAGTCATATATATATACGAAGAACAAATTGAACAAATTGAAAATCTATTAAAAGATATAGAAAAAGAGATACAAAATGAATTTAAAATAGTAGATGATAAAGTAACAATAAATATACAAAATAAAAATATAAGTTCAAAAAAAGTGTTTTCAAAAAAGAATGTTAATGATTTAATAGATGCTATTATATTGATGCCAGATGGAGTACAAAGTATGAGTAATACTGTTGAGGGATTAGTGGAAAGTTCTAATAATGTAGGAACTATAAGGAGAGATACAAATAAAGTAACGATTGAAAGTGAAATAAGAAGCTGTGTTAAAAGTAAAAGATATGACATAGAATCTAAAATTGAAAAAATAAGTAAACTTTTGAATCTTAATTATTCTACTAGGGATCCTTATCCAGAATGGAATTATAATGATCAATCTATAATTCAAAATGTTTTTAAAGATTCTTATAAAGAGTTATTAAATAAAGATATAAATATAAAAGCTGTTCATTCAGGTCTTGAAACTGGAATATTTATAGAAAGAATTCCAAAATTAGATATTATAGCTTATGGGCCAAATGCATATGAACTGCACAACCCAAAAGAGCATTTGTATATAGATTCTTGCTTTAAAGCATGGGATGTACTGGTAAAAACATTAGAAAATACTATAAAGTATTATTAATATATATTATAAATAAATCTAAAAATTAAGAGTGCATAATTAACATATGATTATTATGAAGAGATTGCTGAAATTGATTTTTAGCAATCTCTTTTTATGATTATAAAAATTTAAGCATACAGAAAGGTTATGTGATAAAATGAGCGAAAAGCAAAAGGGATATTCATTAGTGGTTTTATCTGGATTATTTTGGGCTACAACAGGATTGTTTGCAAATAGACTGATGATAAAAAATATAACACCAGAACAAGTAGCATTTATAAGGTTATTTTTAGGTTTTTTTATTTTATTTATATATAGTGCCATAAAGGATATAAGGCTTTTAAAGATAAATAAAAGGATATTTATACACTGTTTTATGATAGGACTTATATGCCAAGCAGGATTTAATTTATGTTACTTCAAAGCTGTAGAAAGCTTAGGAGTATCTATGGCTGCAATTCTTTTATATACATCTCCTTTATTTTTGGCTATTATGTCTAAATTAGTATACAAGGAAAATTTAGGAGTAAAAAAGATTATTTCACTAATAATTTGTTTTATAGGATCTATATTGGCTGTAACGAGTACGAGCTTAGAGGGGGTAAGTATAAGTAGCACTGGGATTATATTAGGTATTTTAGCTGCAATAACATATGCATCCATGAGCATAATAAGCAAAGGAATTCTTTGTGAGTGTAGTGGTATAACTATATTGATATATGGATTTTTAATTGGAAGTATACTTATGATACCAATATCAAAACCATGGGAAATTATTTCTCATATAGATGATACATCTACATTAATGCCTATACTAGGATTAGGGTTTATATCAGCATCAGGAGGGTATATATGCTATATTAAAGGTATTTCTAAAGGTATAGATTTATCAATAGCTGGAATTTTAGCAACAGGAGAACTTATAGGCTCAGTTATAATAGGATGGGTGCTACTTGGAGAAAGTTTTTCATTGATAAATTCGCTAGGAATTGTGTTGATGATAATATCTGGAGTAATATCAGTTATAAAGATAGGTAATAATAAACTAGAAACTTTATATGGAGACATTGAACTTACTATAGAACAAGAAGATTAATATAAACAAAACTATTTGTTTCAATAAAAAATGAACCCTGTTTATCAGAGTTCATTTTTTATATATTACTTATAAATAGCTTTGATAGGATCAAGTCTTGAAGCTTTAAAAGCTGGAACAATACCAAATACAATGCCAGTTAAAACAGTTGCAATAAATGCATAGAATAAACTGTTAGCATTAGGGATAGCTTTAAACGGTAAATAGTTAGATGCATAATTAACTACTACAAATCCTATTATTATACCAAGTATTCCACCACATACAGTTATAAATACAGCTTCTGTTAAAAACTGTAGCATTATATGTCTTGGTTTTGCGCCTATAGCTCTTCTTATACCTATCTCTCTTTGACGCTCCATTACAGATACATACATTATATTCATAACGCCAACTCCGCCTACAAACATAGATATAGCAGTTATAGCAGTTATAAATAGGTTTATATTAGAAACCATTGAATCAAGAGCTTGTGTTTGCTCAGTTGGATCCTCTGGAGTATATGAACCGTTTATATCAGGATGAAGGTCTTGTAACTTAGTACATACATTATTAGCAACTTCAAATAAATCAAATCCTTTAGATACTATTAGATCTAGACCATATATCTCAGATGGGTATGAATATTGACTCATTAGAGCATCTAAAGGCTTTTTAGGCATATATGAAGTTATAGGGGTAAACTCTTGAGACATAAGATTATTATTATCTTTTTTAGGAGTTATAGAACTTTCATCAACAACACCTATTATTTCAAAAATATGTCCTGCGATAGACATACCCTTGCCAATAGCATTTTCAGGAGTACTAAATAAGTCTGTAGCATTTTGTACAGTTATCATAACAACTTTTCTATTTTCATCATCAATAGAGAAGTTCCTACCATACATAGCTTTAACTTTAGAGTCTTTTTTTAATTCTGCAATTTCGACAGAAGTAGTTTTTTTATCGAAAGTTGCCTCTCCATAATAAGTTGAATTATAATTAGAATCATCTTTACTAGGTCCAATTTTTTCAACACCTTTAACAAAAGAAAGCTCTTCAATATCACTATTTGTAAATGGCTGTAAGAATGCACTCATATTAACCATATTAGAGTCTGTAGGTTCAAAAGATATCCTTGTTTTGTTAGGATTTACCTTGCTAACAGAATCGGCAACTTCTTTTTTCATACCATTACCAATAGAACTAACTAGTATTACAGATGTTATTCCCATTATAATCCAAAGTAGAGTAACAGCTACTCTAAGTTTATGTCCTTTTAAATTAGCTAAAGCACTTTTTATTAGGTTCATAGGTTACACCTCCAAAGATAGTACACCATCTTTAAGCCTTACAACTTTAGTGGCATACTTTACCAAATCACTATCATGGGTAACCATTATTATAGTTTTACCTTCTTTATTTAAAGCTTTAAGAAGGTCCATTATATCTTTACTAGTTTCGCTATCTAGTGCGCCAGTAGGTTCATCTGCAAAAATTAAAGATGGATTATTAACAAGTGCACGAGCTATAGCTATACGTTGTTGTTGACCACCTGATAATTGAAGAGGAAAACTTTTGATTTTATCTATAAGTCCGACAGACTCTAGTTTTTGTGCAATAATTTCTTCTCGTTCAATTTTTTTTAGACTACCATCATAAATAAGAGGAAGTTCTACATTTTGATAAATATTTAGAGTTTCTATTAAGTTAAACTGTTGAAAAACGAAACCTATATTTTTATTTCTAAAATCAGATCTTTGATTTTCATTTAAATTAGTTACATTTTCACCATTAAAAATATAATCACCGTTATCAAATTTATCTAAAAATCCAAGCACATTAAGTAATGTAGTTTTACCACTACCAGATTTACCCATTATCATAACAAAATCCCCAGCCTCTATCTCTAAATCTAGTGATTTAAGTACATGGAATTTTTCTTTTCCAACTTTATAATATTTTTGAATATTTTCTAGTTTAATTATATTACTCAATTTATTGCTCAACCCCTTCTTTAGGGGCATTAGGGATAGCCTCATCACCCTTAGGTGTACCTTCTTCACTTACAGGAGCATTTCCAGTATTTACAGGGGCTCCTTCTGTCATACTTTCATCTGGATATCTTATTATAATATCATTTTTATCAAGACCTGATGACACAACAGTAAATTCAGGGTTCTCACTAGATATTTGTATAACTTCTTTTTTTAGTATTCCATTTAAATCTTTGAAAACATAACTTTCTTTTTCTTTTTTTATGATAGCTGATGTTGGTATTTTAGCTAATTTATTATGTACTTTTATAGAAGCTTGAACATGAAATCCATTAACTAAATTTTCTTGATTTTCAAAAGCAATGTTTATATCATAGTGCGATAAATTTTCTTGTCCGCCAGCACTCATATCACTAGGAGTACTAGATGGTCTGTCAGATATAAAACTTATCCTACCAGTTAATTTTTTATCGTTAGAAAATACTAATACGTCTACAGGATCATCTATTTGAAGCTTTGGTAAATCTTGCTCACTAGCTTGACCTTTCATATAAAACTCATTACTTTGAAGAGTTAAAAGTGAAGTTTGTTCATCTGAGTTTTCTGACTTATCATTTAAGTATACTTTACCCTCAAATGGAGCATATGTATTTACATAAGCTTTCTTATCTAGTGCTGATATTTGAGCATTTAGCTTTTTAATTTCAGTATCAATAAGAGGGTCTTTGGTAGTATTTGATTTCTTTAATTCGCTTAATTGGCCTTTTAGACCATCTATTTCATCTAAAACCGATTCGTTTTTAGTAGTAAACAAAAGATCTCCTTCTTTAATAAGTTTACCATTTGTAACATTTAACTTACTTATCTTACCTTCTGAAGATGGATTAAAATCTTCTGATTTACTAGGCACTATAACACCATTTATAAATATTTTTTCGTCATCAGCGATAGTATAAGTTTCGATAGTGTTTTCCATTTCACTCATTTTATCATTATTTAGTTTATTTTTATTGTAAAACCATCCTCCGATACCTAAGGATACTATAACAAAAACCCCTACACCAATAATAACCTTTTTATTTTTAAATTTTTCAAAAAATGACATATTTTCCTCCTTATGTAAAAAAATACTACCCAATCTAAATTATAGAAGAAAATACACCAATAAGTCAAAGGAAAACGAAAAATTAAACAATATTGTAATTAAATCGAGCTAAAAATTTAAAAAATGATAAAAAATAATAATTATAATACATATGTAACTATTATTTATAAAAAATGCAAAAAAAGAGAAGCAAATTGCTTCTCTTAATAAATATATTTTTTTAAGCCGTAAATTCAATTTCCTGTTCGAATGGATTTACTAATTGTTTTATAAGTACATTTCTACTTATACCATATTCGTTTGTTTTTTGTAGTTTAATTTCAAAACCTAATTTTATAACCGTATTTAGGCTAAATATATTTTCTGTAGCCACGGCAGTTACAATATAGTTCTTACCTCTGATAATAGATTCTTCCATCCTAGTCTCTAGTAATATTTTATGAAGGGCATTTCCACGGTAAAGAGGGTCTACCATTACGTATCCAGATACATAGCTAGAATTTATTTCTTCTTCAGTAAGTCCCATTTCATAAAGATAATCTAAATAATCACCACTTGGCAATTCACAAAGCGCAGATGCCACTAAAGTTTCTTCAATGTAGCAACCTATTATAAATCCACCTTTGTCTAAAACATCCATTAAATAAAGTTGATCTCGAAACTTTAGCCAATTCTTATTGTCTATAGTATCACTTACTTTATTGTACAAACCAGTAATGTCTTCAAACTTAGATGCTGTGATGTAACATACATCAGCATATAAATTTTCACAGATTTCTCCGTTAAATTTAGATAATTTTACTTTCTTTATCAAAATAGACACCAATTGTTCACACAAGCTCGCTACACTCATGCAGTTCTCTTAAATAACCGAGTTTGAGGTTATTTTATGAACTTCTCATACTTTCATATGAGAGCAGACTATTTCTTCACCCTCGACATTACTCGTTAGGGGCAACCTACTTCCACTATCAATAGCTTATAGTGTACGAGACAATTCTCTAGTCGTTGAAGGTTTCCCTATTCGGGACTTCCCTGCATGAACATCCATTGTTAGCGGTACTTAGGGTTTAACCATATACCATCCTAAGACTTTTTTCTACTTTCGTTCCTTCACGCTTAAAGCTATTCGCTTTTACGTTGTGGCACCTAGGCTTTAGGAATTATCTGCAATTCAAGTTGTGTCCTATGCAGATTTCTCTACATACGAGGCTTAAATCGTTACCTCTTTTCCGAAATTAGAGACAATATAGTCTCTTTAATAAAATATTAAACTTATCTAAAATTTATAAAATATTTTAGTTAAGTTTAATTATTATATCATAATTGTTTAAAAAAGGTACTAAAATTTATGAAAATTTAACAAAAATATTAATAAATAAATTAAAGTTCAAAAAAACTATAAAAATAGATATTTTATGAGGTTAATTTTAGCAAGAATATTAAAAAAAATATGGGAAAATATAAAATTATAAAATCGATTGAGGAGTTAATTATGACAAGAATAAATATATTTACTAATAAACTATTTTTAATAGCACTTACAGTTATTATAGCTTTATATACTTTAGGAATGAATAAGAATGAAAATAATCAAGATGGAAAAATATTTAAAAATATATACATTAAAGAAATTCCTATAGGTCACCTTACTATTTACGAAGCAAAAAAAGAAGTTGAAAAGCATTACAAACCTAAGGATATTCAAATAAGATATAAAGATAAAAAATGGTATATAAAAGAAAGTGATATAAACTTAGATTACAATGTGGATAGAGCTTTAAAAAAAGCCTATAATTACAATAGGACCAAAGATAAGGTAGAGAACATAAAAAGAATGTTTAACTTATCTTTTAATGAACGTTATAGTATAGATTTACATGCAAGTTATGATGAAAGTAAATTAAGTTCTATAATAGAACAAATTAGTAAAGAGATAAATGTAGATGTAGTACAAGCTAATATAGAGATAAAAGAAAGTGGAGAAATAAAAAGAACTAATTCTAAAGAAGGAATAGAAGTAGATATTGTAAAACTAAAAGAAAATATATATAAAATGATATATAAAAAAAATATAAATGAAATAAACCTACCTACTAACATTATTAAACCTAAAATAAATACTGAAGATGTAAATTCTATAAATACTGTATTAGGACAATGTAGTACAAGTTTTAATGATAAAACTTCTAGAGGTAGTAATATATATGTAGCAGCAAAGAGTACTGGGGATAATTTAATTATGCCAGGTGAAACTTTTTCATACAATAAAGCAACAGGAGCTAGGACATGGAGCAATGGATATAAATCTGCTAAGGTTATAGTAGGTGGTAAATATGTAAATGGAGAAGGCGGAGGAGTTTGCCAAGTTTCAACTACAATATATAATGCAGCGCTTTTAGCTGCAATGGAAATAGAAGAGGTTCATAATCATACATTTTCATCACATTATGCACCTAGAGGAAAGGATGCAGCAGTGTCTTATGGGTACACAGATTTTAAATTTAGAAATCCATATTCACACCCTATATATATAAAAAATATAGTAAACAATGGGGCGATAACATCAAAAATATATGGATGTAGCCAAGATAGAGAAAAATTATATATAAAAACAGAAGAGAAACATGTAAAGGATAAGATAAATGTAAAAACATATAGGATATATTTAGGGGAAGAAAACAATAAGATAAGAGAAGAGCTAATTTCAAACAGTGAATATAAAATTAAATAGAAAACTATTTTATTATATATTTTACGAATAAGGGGGAGATAAAAATGAAATCACAACAATCAATAGGAACCGAATCAATTTATAAATTACTTATAAAGTATTCTATTCCAGCAATAATAGGAATGATGGTAAATGCTTTATATAATGTAGTTGATAGAATTTTTATAGGCAATATACCAGGAGTAGGACCACTTGCAATAACTGGTCTTGGAGTTACAATGCCTATTATGACTATAGTGTTAGCTTTTGGGATGCTTATAGGAATAGGCACAACAACTAGTATATCTATAAAATTAGGTCAAGGAAAAAAAGAAGAGGCACAAAAATTAATAGGAAATGCAATTACATTATCAATATTAATAGGAATTATATTAACTATAATAGGAATTGTTTTTGTAGATAAAATACTTATGTTGTTTGGTGCTAGTGAAAATACATTATTTTATGCAAAAGAATATATAAATATAATATTAATAGGAAGTGTAGTAAACTTATTATCATTTTCATTAAATCATTCAATAAGAGCAGATGGAAGTCCAAAAATATCTGCAGGTATAATGATAATTGGATGTTTAACTAATGTAGTTTTAGATGCACTCTTCATATTTATATTTGATATGGGTATAAAAGGAGCTGCATTTGCAACTGTTACATCTCAAGCATTAACAGCTGTTTTAACAATGACCTATTATATGTCTGGAAAATCAAATTTAAAATTCACCAAATCTAGTTTGAAATTAGATAAAAAGTTAGCATTAGGAGTATTTGCAATAGGAATGTCTCCATTTGCGATGCAAATTGCAGCTAGCATGGTTCAAGTAATATCTAATCATGCACTAAAGGCTTACGGTGGAGATTTAGCAATAGGTGCAATGACTACTATATCTTCAATTTCTATGGTATTTTTAATGCCGATATTTGGAATTAATCAAGGATCACAACCAATAATAGGTTTTAACTACGGAGCAAAACAATATAAGCGATCTAAAAAAGCATATATAGTATCTTTATGTGCGGCAACTACAATATTGTGTGTTGGAAGTGGTATAATACAGTTATTTCCAGAACAGATAATAGGACTATTTAATAAGGATGAAGACCTTATGAAGATGTCAGTAGAAGGTATTAGAGTTTATTTATTCATGTTGCCATTAGTTGGAATATCTATAACTGGTAGTAATTATGTACAATCAATAGGCAAGGCTAAGGTAGCTATGTTTTTAAGCTTACTTAGACAAGTAATATTATTAATTCCAGCAATAATTATATTACCTAGATTTTTCAACTTAAAAGGAGTATGGTTAGCACAGCCTATAGCAGACTTTATAGCTATAATAATTACATCTATAGTGATAATAATAGAAATGAGAAGTTATAATAAAGAAGAAACTAATATAAAAGAAAATGTTGAGGATAAAACATTATCAAATATAAAAACAGAATTTGCAATAGAGAAAGATTCTAATGAATTGATTTAATCATTATTAAAGCCTAGATTTTCTAGGCTTTTTTATTTTGTAAATAATCTTAAACTTACATGGTTATAATATTAATATTCGAAATTAAATATTGGAGGTAAAGTATGTTTAATAAAAAAGCGGCAGTATTATTAAGCAGCTTAGTACTAGTATGTGGACTTGGTACAGGTTGTGGCAAAGAAAAATCAAATAAGACTTCAGGCGTAACTATATCTGGATCAACTTCAGTAGGGCCTCTTATAGAAAAAGAAGCTGAAAAATTTAAAACTTCAAATCCTAACATAAATATTGAAGTAAATCAATTAGGATCATCAGCAGGAATTAAAGATGCTATAAACGCAACTGTTAATATAGGAATGTCATCTAGAGACTTAAAGAAAGAAGAAAAAAGTGCTGGACTTAAAGAAGTAGAAATTGCATATGACGGTATAGCTCTTATAGTTAATTCTAAAAATAATGTAAAAGGATTAACAATGGCTCAAATAAAAGACATATACACAGGGAAAATAACTAATTGGAAAGACCTAGGAGGTAAAGATGAACCAATAGTAGTTGTATCAAGAGAGGATGGATCAGGAACTCGTGATGCTTTTCAAGAAATAGTAGGATACAAACCAGAAGAACTTACTAAAGAAGCACAAATAGGAGATGGATCAGGAAATATAAAATCGACTGTATCAACAAATGAAAATGCTATAGGATTTATATCATTTGAATATATAGATGATACTATAAAGGCTCTAAGTGTAGATAATGTAGATCCAAAAGCTAGTGCAGTTAAAGACTCGACTTATAAAATATCAAGACCATTTTTATTAGTATACAAAGAAGATAGAGCTGACGAAAATTCTAAAAAATTTGTGGATTATATATTAAGTGAAGAAGGACAAAAGGTAGTAGAAGAAAATGGATTAATAAAAATAAAATAAATTAATCTAAGTTAATAAAGTCTCCCTATTTAGGGAGACTTGACTATATGGAGGGTTACATGCAAATTAATGAAAAATTAGACAACAACAATAAAAATAAATATTTAATAGATTATATAACACAAAAAATATTTTTGATAAGTGCATTAGTAGCAGTAATGAGCTTACTACTTATAATAGGTTTCGTATTTTATAAAGGTTTAACTCCATTTATATTGAAAGGTTATTCATTTATAGATTTTATATTCGGAAAAGAATGGGTTCCAAGTGCTGACAAATTTGGTATATTCCCAATGATAGTATCATCATTGTTAGCAACTTTTGGTTCTTTAATAATAGGAGTACCAATTGGAATTTTTACAGCTGTATTTATAGTTGAAATTGCACCAAAAAAATTAGGTAAAATAATTTCTCCAGCAGTTGAATTATTAGCAGGTATACCATCAGTTTTATATGGAGTATTTGGAATTGCCTTTATAGTTCCAAATATTCAAAAGATATTTAATTTACCCAAAGGCCAAAGTTTATTAGCCGTAATAATAGTACTATCGATTATGATGTTACCTACAATAATAGCTGTGTCCCAAACTGCTATAAGAGCAGTACCAAAGTCTTACAAAGAAGGATCTTTAGCTCTTGGAGCTTCCAAAATGGAAACAACATTTAAAGTTGTAGTGCCGGCAGCTAAATCAGGTATCTTAGCAGCCGTAGTACTAGGTGTAGGAAGAGCTATTGGAGAAACTATGGCAGTTATATTAGTAGCTGGAAATTCTCCAGTTATACCAAATTCTATAATGGATAGTGTAAGGTTACTTACAACAAATATAGCACTTGAAATGGGATATGCATTTGGAACTCATCAAGAGATGTTATTTGCAACCGGTGTAGTATTATTTATGTTTATACTAATATTAAATTTAATACTAACTAAAATCTCAGATAAGGCAGGAAGCTAATATGAGAAAATTTAAAGAAATTATACTTAATATAATAGTATGGATATGTGCAATATTTACAGTATCTGTACTAGCGTCAATAGTTGGATTTATATTTATAAAAGGTGGAAAGCTAATAAAACCATCATTTCTATTTAGTGATTACTCAGCAAATGGAAGTGGCGGGATATTACCTATGATAATAGCTACATTATATACTATTTTTTTAGCAATACTAATAGCTACACCAATAGGAATTTTAGCTGCTGTGTATCTTAAAGAGTATGCAAAGCAAGGTAAAATTGTAAAAATAATAAGATTTGCAACTGAAAGTTTAGCTGGGATACCGTCTATAGTATATGGACTATTTGGTGGGATATTTTTTGTAGTAGTACTTGGATTTAATTATTCAATATTATCAGGGGCATTAACTGTATCTATAATAATACTTCCATTTATAATTCGTACAACTGAAGAATCATTAAAAACTGTTCCTATAAATTATAGAGAAGCTTCATTAGGACTTGGAGCAACTAGATTTCAGACTTTATATAAAGTAGTACTACCAAGTGCTGTGCCTGGAATACTGTCGGGACTTATATTATCGATAGGTAGAGTAGTTGGAGAGTCAGCAGCAATACTACTTACAGCAGGAACTGTAGCACAAATGCCACATAGCATATTTGATAGTGCAAGAACATTAACTGTTCATGCATATCTAGTCACTAAGGAAAAAGGAAATATAGAAGAAGCAGCCGCTATAGGAATAGTATTGATAGTTATAATATTAATTTTAAATTCTTTGGCGAAGTTGATAAGTAAAAAAATTAATAAAGCTAATTATTAAGGAGGTGCAAATATGTCACAAAATACTAAGATAAGTGTAAAAAACTTAGAACTATACTATGGAGATAACAAAGCATTAAATAGAATTAATATAGATATAGTTGAAAATGAAGTAACAGCTTTTATAGGTCCATCTGGGTGCGGAAAATCAACATTTCTTAGAACTTTAAATCGAATGAATGATTTAATAGACAATGTAAAAATAACGGGTGTTATAAAAATAGATGGAGAAGATATTTATAAAAGTGATGATGTTATAAAACTTAGAACCAAGGTAGGAATGGTATTTCAAAAGCCAAACCCGTTTCCTATGAGCATATATGATAATGTAGCTTATGGGCCTAAGGTACAGGGAATTAGGGATAAAAAAGAACTAGATAAAATTGTACAAAGAAGCCTAAAAGATGCTGCTATATGGGATGAAGTTAAAGATAGATTAAAAACTTCAGCTCTAGGTTTATCAGGAGGGCAACAACAACGTGTATGTATAGCTAGAGCAATAGCGATGAATCCAAAAGTTATACTAATGGATGAACCAACTTCAGCACTAGACCCTATATCAACATTAAAAGTAGAAGAACTTATACAAAATATGAAGGGCAAATATACAATTGTTATAGTTACTCACAATATGCAGCAAGCAGCTAGGATATCTGATAAAACAGCGTTCTTTTTAAGTGGAGAAATAATTGAATTTGACAATACTACTACAATTTTTACCAATCCTACAAATAAAAAAACAGAAGACTATATAACTGGAAGATTCGGTTAAAAGATAAGGAGACTTTTATGAGTATTAGTAATATGGATTTAAATATAAACAAATTAACTGACTTAACTTTACAAATGATGGATAAATGCGAAAATATAGTTATTAAATCTGTAGATGCAATGGTAGCTAAAGATATAGAAAAATCAAAAGAGATACTAATTCTAGATAATGAAATAGATGATTTAAGATCATACATAAGAGACAAAAGTATAGAACTTATAGCTCTAAAGCAACCATTAGCAACTGATTTAAGAATTATACATGCACTTGGTGTTATAGCCATAGAACTTGAAAGAGTTGGAGACTATGCTGTAAATATAGCTATGGAGACTATAAAAATAGGAAATGATGAATATGTAGAGAAGTTAATAGATATACCGAAGATGAAGGATGTGTGTGTATCTATGCTTAAAAATGCTAAAGTTGCTCTTATGGAAAATGATGAAAAACTTGCATACAAAACAGGACTACAAGATGATATAGTAGACGAATTATACAATGATGTTTATGTAGATGCCTTAGGAGCAATGCATAAAAATTCTGATAATATAAACCAAGGCGTAAAGCTATTGTTTGTTGGTCGATATTTAGAGAGAATAGGAGATCATATAACTAATATTTGTGAGTTGGTTATATATGCAATAAAAGGTGAAATGATAGAGATAGATTAGCTGCTAATTAAATTAGCAGTTTTTTTATGCAAAAAATAATAAATCATTCTTTAATTGCAAATTGTAACTATCTATAACAAAAAATCATATTTTATACTTAGATACAATTAAAAATAATTTCTTATGATATATAAATAATGAAATATTTTAAATATAAAAGGATGATATGTTATGAATGAAAACTTAAATCTAATACCATTTTTTATTGAAGGCAAAGCATCTGATTTACCATATTCTATTCCATATGGAGTTGATATCATAAATGCACCTAAGTTGTGGTCAAAAGGTTACACAGGTAAAGGTGTAGTGATAGCAGTTATAGATACAGGCTGTGATACAAAACATCCAGCTTTAGATGGTAGAATAATTGGAGGAAGAAATTTCACTGATGATGATAACTCAGATCCTAATATATACGAAGATTACCAAGGTCATGGAACTCATGTGGCTGGAACAATAGCAGCAAATAATGATAGAGTAGGCATTACAGGTGTAGCTCCTGGTGCAAAATTATTAATTCTAAAAGCACTAAATAAAAACGGTAGTGGAAGCATGAAGTGGATAATTGATGCTATAAACTATGCAGTATTTAAAAATGTAGACATAATATCAATGTCACTAGGTGGACCTAAAGACACTAAGGAATTACATGATGCTATTATAAATGCTATAAGTAAAAATATATTAGTTGTATGTGCAGCAGGTAATAGAGGTGATAATGGCAACTCAGCTACTGACGAATTTGATTATCCAGGTTCTTATGATGAAGTTGTAGCAGTTGGAGCGATAGATAAAAATAAAAGTGTGGCTAGGTTTAGTAATTCAAATAAATTTGTAGATTTAGTGGCACCGGGAGTAGGTATTTTATCTACCTATAAAAACAAATCTTATGCAACTCTAAGTGGGACTAGTATGGCGACACCGCATGTAAGTGGAGCTTTAGCTCTTTTAATAGAATGGGCAAATAATGAATTTGAAAGAAAGCTTACAGAAACAGAATATTATTCTCAACTTATAAAGTGTACAGCACCATTGGAACTTTCAAGAGCTCTCCAAGGAAATGGATATTTATATATAAATGTTCATAGTATAAATAAAAAAAAATAAAGATATAAAAAAAGATATAAAATGAAAACTTTATATCTTTTTTTATATTATTAAGTAAGTAATCGTTATTTGCTTATTAACAGTACAAAATATGAATATACTATATCGTATTAACTAAACTGTAAAGGTAGTGAGATAATGAAACTAAAAGTTATGACGATATTTGGAACAAGACCAGAAGCTATAAAAATGGCTCCTCTTGTAAAAGAATTAGAAAATAGATTAGAGATAGAAAGTATAGTTTGTGTAACTGCTCAGCATAGAGAAATGTTAGATCAAGTTTTAAGTGTATTTGAAATTATTCCAGATTATGATTTAGATATAATGAAACAAAATCAAAGTTTAATGGAGATAACTTTAAGAGCTTTAGAAAGTCTAGATAAAGTTATAAAAAAAGAGAAGCCTGATATTGTTTTAGTTCATGGAGATACAACTACAACATTAGCTGGGTCTTTAGCTGCTTTTTATAATCAAGTAAGTGTTGGTCATGTTGAAGCAGGCCTTAGAACTAATAATAAATATTCTCCATTTCCAGAGGAGATAAATAGACAGATTACAGATACTATAGCGGATATGTATTTTGCTCCAACTGAGACATCAAAGGAAAATTTATTAAAAGAAGGAAAAGAAGAATATAAAATTTATGTAACTGGAAATACAGCCATTGATGCACTAAAAACAACGATTAAAAGTAATTATGAGCATGAGATTTTAAAAGAGATAGGAGATGATAAATTAATACTATTAACCGCACACAGAAGAGAAAATTTAGGGGAAAATATGAGGAATATGTTTAGTGCTATAAAAAGAATAATAGACACATTTGAAGATGTTCAAGTTGTATATCCAGTTCACCTAAATCCAAACGTCAGAAAAGTGGCCGATGAAATTTTTAAAGATAATAAGAAGGTTCATTTAATAGAACCATTAGAAGTAATAGATTTTCACAATTTCATAAATCAATCTTATATAATAATGACTGATAGTGGTGGAATACAAGAAGAAGCTCCATCTCTTGGAAAACCAGTACTTGTTCTTAGGGATACAACTGAAAGACCAGAAGGTGTAGAAGCTAAAACATTAAAATTAGTAGGAGTAAATGAAAATAAAATTTTTGATTTGACATATGAACTTTTAACTAGTCAAGATATATATGACATTATGTCGCACGCATCTAATCCTTATGGAGATGGTTATGCTAGTAAATATATAGTAGATGCAATAATAGAGAAATTCAAATAATAGTTGTAATTAGTTCCTAAAAGACAATTAATTGCATAATATTATAATATATTATATTAATAAATAGAATTAATGCGTTATGGGGGAGAAATTATAATATGGATGTTAATATAGATAAAATGAATTGCAACATATCTTGTTTTGAAGAGTTAAGCCCATTAAAATATTTCAAACAATTTAATGTATACCAAGATGTAGCTTTATATACTAAGAATATAACTATTTGCAATATAGAAAGTACGACTCCAAATATAGAGGTATGTTCAACAAAAATAATAGATACAAAAATAATAAAAACTATGCAAGGTACTTCTTTAGAAGGCCAACACCTAAGCGGGAAAAAACTAATTATAGTAGGAACTGTAAATTTAAGTTTAGTTTTGGAATATTATGCTAACTGTAAACGGAGCAAGGGGTTAAATAAAACCGATATATTAAAAGTTAGCATACCTTTTAGTACATTTATAATAATTCCAAAAGAAACTTGTGATCAAGAACAAGTTAACTTAAAATATCTAATTGAAGATGTAACAGTTGCTAATATTAGCTTAGATAAAATTTTTGTAAGTGTTACAATGTTAATGCAATATATAGATGAATATTAAGCTTTATTTAAGACATTTATTATATAAATAGAAAAGGTGATATGATGAGGGTCATCAATGAGTGCAGAATAGATTTTAAATATAGATTATCACCTCAAAGTCCTTTAGTAGCTAAGACGACTTTGAGTAACGTTGTTTCAACAGATATAGTAAAGAATATATTAAAAATAGAAAAATTTGTAGACAAAAAAAATACTTACTATTTTGATATATTAACATATACAATCGATATCTATAATATAAGTGATTATTTAGTAACAGATGTATTTTTTAGAGATAAAATTCCACTAGGAACAGAGTTTATTCAAAATTCGGTAGAAATAAATAATATAAAAGTAAGATGTATAAATCCGCAGTATGGTTTTTGTATAGGGGATATAAATTCAGGTCAAAAGAAAAGTATAACATTTAAAGTTGTGGTTTTGCCTCTTTGTTTTTGTGAAATTATAAAAAACTATTCTGTAATAGAACATGACTATATATATAATATTGAAAAATGTCCTGCAAGAGTCCCAATTCAAAGTAATAGGGTGTATACAAAGGTTAATGAAAAAGTATTTAAACAACTATCTATAGATAATATATTAACTACATGTGATCCTATATTAAAGATAGTCGATTCTAATGTTAAAATAGAAATATTACAGACTAAACTTGTTAATACTCCTTCTAATGATATATATGGAGAGTGCAAATCAAATATTTGTATGCTTATAGTAATCGGTAGCATTGACTATGAAATGATATTTAAAAACAAATTTCAAAAAAATAAATTATTAAGAGATAAATTTGGATTTTCATGTTATATGTTAGTTCCTGTTGGGATAGAGTATCTGAATAAAAATAATATAAAGGTAATAATTGAGCATGCATCAAGCAATTTAATTAATAAAAATACAGTATTTATAAATACTAATATATTACTGCATTATTAAAGGCCATAGACTATATTTAAATAATCTATGGCTTTTAAGGATGTTATAAAAATGTTAACTAGGGTCTATATTTAATACTGTTTTTTCTGGATAAGGATTAGTTTTAGATTTAGCTGTAACTACAAAATCATATCTAACACCTAAAGACTGTGAAGTAGGAATCAGTGCTGTGATTTTGATAGTTTTGTTAGTATTAGGAGCTAAATTTTTCATTATATCTAAGTCCGCTTGATAAAGTGTATTTGGTAATACATCTGTAATTTTTATATCATCTATATATAACGTATATCCTATAGCAACTTTTTTTATTATCAATGTGAAATCATCATATCCTCCACCTGTATTTTTAAAGTAATCAATTATTATAGCTGTATTACCTGGAGGTGTTACTATAAATGATGTTGAATCATTTATTTGATTTAGTGGATTTGGCATAAGTGATACTCCAGGAGGTAAAATACAAGTTAATATATTACTTTTTTCACCACTATATACTTTGGTAGGAGAAATATCATTATAATAAGAAATAGCTGTTGCTTGAGTGTTTATAGATGTACCTGCTCTTAAATTTGACTGAGGTATGACTGTGAAAGTTACATAGCCAGATACAGATGAATCTAATTGAGGTATAGTTATAATGATTTTTTTTGATGAACTATTATAAGTTGCACCACATAAAACTGTTGTATCTATTGAAGAAAATAAAAAATTATTATTAATAGGTATTTCGATAGTTCCATTTAATAATTTAATAGCACTGTTATTTTGGAAAATTAACTTAAATTGCATAATAGCATTAGTATTTATATTAGCAGTTTGATTATATATAATTGATGTTGTTTTGTCGGTTGCACTTAAGTTCATTACTAAATTAGGATGATTTATTGTTACTGACAAAGATTTACTAATAGTTGTAAAGCTACCACCTTGAATTTGTTGGTATAAACATTGAACAGTATTGGTTTGGGTTGAAGTAGTAGCATTTAGTGATTTAGTAGCATTACTTATTTTAGCTGTCATTATATATACAATAGTTATAGCTAAAGCCCTAGCATCTACAGTTCCTTCTGTAGGGAAAGTAACTATATTAGAAGACACTAAAGGTGTAATTAGAGTTCCATTTCTATAAGATGGCCCTGTATAAATCTGCCCGCCACTTGGCAAAGTATCTTTCACATAAAGTCCATAAGCAATAGTACCTTGAGGAACAGTAATAGTAAGTGTGTAAGTTATAAGTGAACCTACTTTAAAAATATCATAAAAATTTGTTTTAGAAAGTGCTATAGCTAATGAAGATATAGTTATAGATGCAGTTTTATTTAGATTAGTATATTGAAAATTAGTTGAACTTGCATCATATACTTGTGAATACGGATTAGTATTAGTAGCTGTAGTTGTAATATTAATGCCAGGCGCTAATACAGAACTTATAGTTACACTGTATGTTAAAATTAAAGATTGGCCAGGTGCTAATTTATTTATATAAACAACTATATTATTGCCTTGAATTTCAGGGGCATTATAGCTACCAGGACATGTTACTTTTAAACTAGTTTGATTAAGTACAAACCAAGTAGACAAAGTATCATTAAGAGTAAAGTTAAATGCATCTGTTTCACTACCAAGTGTATTTGTATTAGTTAATGTTACAGTATAGGTATAAATTTCATTTGATTGAATTGCATTTTTGTTAGGCCCAGATACAGACTTAGTTAATGTTAAGTTTGGAGTACCTATATTAATATTTACTTGAGAACGACTACTATAAGCATATCCATAGGTATTTATTCCTTTCAATTTCATTAAGTTAGCGTTTTGAGAAGAAGAACCAAGCAACTTTATTGGAACTTTAAAGTTAATAGTTGCTAAGGACAATCCAGGAATATCCCCGTAATTAAAATCTACTCCATGTGGACTAATCATTTGAGGTTGTGAAATAGGATTATACCCTGTATATAAATAAGTTAAATTTTCTATAGGATCAGCAGATAATGGGAAAAAATCATCTATATATACTTGCTTTTGAATCGCTTTTAAAGTAGAAGCATTATAAGTTAAAGTATATTCTGCTAAGTCCCCTGGAGCTAGAGTATTTATAGTTTTAGGAGTTCCATTTTTATAATACCCTTTTATAAATTGCTTATTTATAGATCCTATACTTATGCTAGAAGATACACTAGCATTATCTGTAACAGTAGTTAATGGTCCAAATAGTATGCCTGAAATATCTGTAGTAGCTAAAAATGGATCAGAAGCAACTACTGGTAAACTTAAAAATTCACTATCTTTTTTATATCTATAATAACTATCAATCTTTGCATTTATAGTTACTGTTTTAGTAGAATTTTGTGTAGCTAAGGCAAAATTATAAGTCATATAATACCCTTGTAAAATAGGGTCATCAATAACTGAATTTGGAGCAGATGAACTAGATATATAAAATACTCCATCAGGTAAAAAATAATGAACGACTATATTTTGTATATTGTAGTATTGTCCAACTTTATATACATAAGTGTAGGTTACAGTATTTTGTACATCTACCAAAGACTTGTTTGTAGAAGTTGTTATTATTAAATCCATAGCTAAGAAACTAGTACTGCTATCACTACTTGAGATTATAAGTGGATCTGCAGAATTCATATTAACAAACATATTTAATTTAGTTCCGTGAACTATAAAATCGCCTTGATTATTATTGTATTGATTCCATACTGCATAACTAAAATTTAGCGTAGTGCTACTACCAATTGAAAGATTAATGTTTCCATAATAAATCTGAGTATATAACTTGTTGTCAATACTTACTAAACTTATAGTAGGAGAATTGAATTTTGAAGCATCTGTACCAGATACTGTAATATTTCCAATATATCTTATACCATCATCTAATAATATAGTTACATTAACTAAAGATGATGAAACTGAATTGTTATAAAATTTATAGGTAGCAGTGTTTACTTGGGTATAGTCATTTAATGAAGGTGAGCTTCCAGCTCCTTTTAATACTTTTGATGATGTTGATACGCTACTGTAAAATCTAACTGCCTGAAATGACATAGCTATTTGTTGGGTGATTACTTGATTTCCTATATCATATATTCCTCTAGGAATAGTATCTACTTGGCAAGAGACGTTTACTCCAGAAAATATATATCCAAAAGGCACAGTAGATCCATTTTTAAACTTAGTATTACACTTAACTGTAATGCTAAAACTATAATTTATTTCCATTGGGGCAAGATCTTTTAGATTTATCCATGAATATGTGATACTGTTATCTGCATTTGTTACACTTGAAGTTTGAGGTATAGTAGATGTTGAAATAACTAAACCATCTGGTAATGTTAAATAAAGTCCTAAGTTGTATAATCTTTGGTTATTACTAAGATTTTTTATACTTATATTAAATGAAGATGTATTGCCTATTATAATTGGTATATTTTGAGTTTTATCAATACTCATGCTTAATATATTTGAAGGCATAGCGTCACTCCTTTGATTATTATCCTTATATTATATTCACAATGCTTATTTCATGTTACGACAAATTAGTATGAAATATAAATTTAAAATAATATATAAAATAGTAACTAATTAAACACATTTTAATATTATAGATTAAGGCCGTTTCATGTAAAAAATAAGGCTTTATATAGAAATTAAAATATTTAAAAATTTAAGGAGGACTAAAAGTGTCGTTAACACCTCGTTTTTCCGTAATAGACAAGGCCATATTAGTGGCTACAGGAAATAGTTTAGTGGTATGTGGTAGCACAACTGCTACTGAAAACAATACTTCAAATATGATCAAATCAGATGGTAGCACTACAAGGGATTATTCAGAAGCAGGAAGTACTGCTAACTTAAATATATTATCAAATAGTACAATATTATATGCTGAACTTGTATGGTATTCTACTGTAAAAAGTAATGTCCAAGGAGCATTAGACCTTAGAAGCATACAAGATAATCCTATAACATTTACTACATCAAAAGGAAGTTACCAAATAACACCTCAATATACAGATAGTTATAGCGCAATATCAGGAAGTGTGGATAGATATAGAGCAGCAGATGTAACAAATTATATAAAAGACTCTTTATCGGGAAGCTATACTGTATCTAAAGTTCCTACAAGTTTACCAGATATAGGTCTAAGCAATTCAAGAGCTGGATGGTCATTAGTAGTAATATATAGAAATAATGCTTTCTCACCTCAAAAAATTCTTTATACTTCTGGTATATCTATAGCAACTACAGATACACCATTACAAACAACTATTGCAGGATTTACAACTAGTTCACAACAAGACCAATTAAAAGGCAATGTATTTTTATCATGTGCTAATGGAGAGCCTTTAAATGGTGAAGAATTTGTATATGTAGGTCCGTCATTTGCACAATTATATAATATAGGTAACTCTGTATTTAGTCCAAATCTAAATCCATCAACAGCACCAAATAATCCTGGAAATAGCTTTTTCTCAGGGATTATAAATGTAGCTGATCCTCTAAATTCTAACAATGGGCTTTTAAATATAAATGGTACTAATGGTACTCAAAATAATGATGGGTTTGTGCCAACACAAACATTAAATGCAAGAAACAAATGGGATATAACAAATGTTGATATATCAAATACATTAGTAACAAACCAAACACTATTAGCAGGACAAATAACAGAAAGTGGAAGTGGAGATGGAATTCAACTAGTAGCTATGGGTGCACAAGTAAAAGCACAAGCACCGGATATAACAGCAGTATTAGATGCGTATGATATAGATGGAGATAGCGAATATAATGTTCAAGTTGGAGAGCAATTAGTTTATGGCGTTCAAATAAAAAATGATGGTAGCGTAGACGCAAATAACGTTATATTATCTGCTGTATTAAATTCATCAACTTCGTTTGTTCCAGGCTCAGTTACAATAAATGGAACATCTAATCCTACAGCAAATATAACTAGTGGAATTAATGTTGGAACTGTTGCAGCTAAAGGTGTTGTAAATATATTGTTTACAGTTAGAGTAAATTCAGTACCATCAGGAGGATTACTACATCAATTAGCAAACTATAGTTATCAATTTAACTCAGGTATAGATACTATTACAAATTATGCTAGTACTAATTCTATGGAAGTAATAGTTCAAGATGGGTTATTGAGTATTGTAAAATCAGCTTCAAAAACTACAATGAGTGTAGGTGAAACTGTAACTTATACAATTGATATAGCAAACATAGGTACAGAAATTGCAAAAGATATGTTCTTCCAAGATAAGGTGGATCAAAATTGTTCATTTGTACCTGAGACTGTAGTTATAGATGGAGTGGCTTATCCTGACTATGACCCAACAGTAGGTATTTTATTACCTGACTTACCTGTTGGAAGTAGTACTCAAATAGTATTCCAATCTAAAGTTAATTCATTACCTGCATCTACAAAAGTAAGTAATGTATCTACTATAACTTTTGGATATATGTTTAATCAATATGGATACTTAAGAGAAAAAACTATATTTAGCAATATTACATCTATACAGGTTCAATATATAGATATAATAGGTGAAAGATGCAATAATAATAACTATCCTAATGTAGGAGATACAGTAACCTATACACTAAGTTTAACTAATATAGGGAATGTAGCTGCATCAGGTGTTCAAGTATTAGAACCGATAGTACCGGGTGCTACGTTTGTTAGTGGCAGTGTTAAAATAAATGGAATTATACAACCAACACTAAATCCTTTTGACGGATTTATATTGCCAGACCCTATAAATGCTCAGCAAACTACAAATGTAGAGTATAAAGTTTTAGTAAATGCAATTAATCCATCAGATTTAATAGAAAATATAGCTCAAGTACCATTTAAATATCAAATATCGCAAGGAAGTACTGTTATAGAAGCAGAAAAAGATTCTAATAAAGTTGATACAATAGCAAATTATGTATGTATGAATATTGTTGAAAGTGTAGATAAGGCATATGCTATTATAGAAGATACTTTATATTACAAAGTAAATGTAAGTAATAGTGGAAATATAAATGCAACAGATACAGTATTTTTATCTAATATACAATCAGAAACATCTTTTATAAATGATTCGGTAGCTATAAATGGAATACCTTATCCAGCGTATAATCCAAATCAAGGATTTACTCTTGGAACTATTTGTCCAGGTGAAACAATAGAAGTAACTTATAAAGCTAAAGTAAATACTGTTCCTAATCCAAACATAGTATATAACCAATCTGACGTTGTATATAGTTATAAACCAGATCCTAACGGAAGTATATTAACAAGTACAGTATATAGTAATGTAGTTCAAACTATTATAAATAAAGCAGCATATACTGTAACTAAATCAGTAGACAAATCTTATGCAAAGCCTGGAGATTATGTTGTTTATACAACTGTTATACAAAATACAGGAACTGTGCCTTTAACAAACATGAAATTTGTGGATTTCCTTGGAGTTTATTTATCATTCTATCCAGGAAGTGTATATGTTAATGGGATTAATTATCCAGAATATAGCCCAAATGTACAATTCCCAATAGGAACTATGCATCCTGGAGATACTACTACAATAGTATTTGGAGCATCTATAGTATCTAATACACCGGTTGGATATATACCAAATACATCAGAAGTTACACTTAGCTATCAACAAATTCCGAATAGCCCAGTAGTAACTAAAACTGTATATTCTAATGAAGTTAAAACTTACGACCCTTATGCATCGATAGCTTTAGTAAAAAATGTAGATAAGTTATATGCAGGTGTAGGGGAAACTTTAACTTATTCATTCACAGCAACTAATACAGGTAATGCAAATGCATTTAACACACTATTTGCAGATATAATTCAATCAGAAGCATCTTTTGTATCTGGTTCTGTAATGGTAAATGGAATAAGTAAACCAACTTACAACCCTCAAACAGGGTTCACATTAGGCACAATGGTTGTAGGTCAGGTTGTGACAGTTCAATTTAAAGTAACTGTTGATAGTTTACCAACTCCAAACACTATAAAAAATAGTGCTACAACATCGTATAGTTATTATATAAATCCAAATGATCAACCTGTAACTGAGACTACAACAAGTAATACTGTTACTACAGTAATAAACACTTATTTTGCAACATTGACTAAATCTGTAGATAAGTATTATGCAACAGTAGGAGACGTTTTAAATTATGAAGTTATAGCAGCTAACAATGGTACAGTACCTCTAACAAATGTTAGCTTTAAAGATATAATACCAAATGGAGCTACATTTGTAGCAGATTCTGTAATTATAGATGGTGTAAGTAAGCCAGGATTTAATCCAAATACAGGATTTGCAATAAGCAATGTATTACCTGGTGGAAATGTTGTTGTAATGTTTAAGGCAACAGTAACTAGTGTTCCAACACCTCCACAAATTAATAATAGTGCGAACATCAATTTTAAATATCAATTAAGTCCATCACTACCTTACATTGATGGAAGCTTAACAAGTAATACAGTTACAACAAATGTAAAAATGATGGCTGTAACTAATACTAAGAGTGTAAACAAAATTTATGCAACAGTAGGAGACACATTAACTTATACTTCAGTAATAGCTAATAACGGAAATGTAGATATAACTAATACTAATTTTATAGATAATGTACCAGGTCATACAACTTTTGCAGGTGGAACTGTAAAAATAGGCTCAACAACATATCCAGATTATGACCCTAATGTTGGATTCCCATTAGGAACTATAACTCCTGGATCATCTGTAACTGTAACTTTTGACGTAACTGTAGATAGTGTACCAGATGATGGATATATAACAAATTCATCTATAGTAAACTATCAATACAAAATAGATCCAAATGGAGCATTAATATCAGCAAGCAAAACAAGTAATACAGTAACAACTTATATAAATATGGGTAATTTAACTATAACTAAAGCTGCTGATAGAACTATAGTTAGATTAACTAATGTTATAACTTATAATTTTGTTGTATCTAATACTGGTAACACTATATTAAAGAGCTTGTATTTCAAAGATACAATTCAATCAGAGTCTTCATTTAATACAGGTTCGGTATACGTAAATGGTGTTAATAAAGCTAATTATAACCCTAATACTGGATTTACATTAGATGATATAGCAGTAGGAAATCAAACAACAATTAGTTTTACAGTAACAGCTAATACATTACCAGTAGATAACAAGTTATTAAATAAAGCGGATGTAGATTATTCTTATTATGTAGATCCAAATACAAGCCCTATAACTAAGACAAAAACGTCTAATACAACTACAGTTTATGTATATGATACTATAATATCTGCTAATAAATATGTAGATAAGTCAATAGCTAAAATAGGAGATACTTTAAACTTCACTAT
The DNA here is from genome assembly GCA_947072565.1 of uncultured Peptostreptococcaceae bacterium. GTDB lineage: Bacteria > Bacillota > Clostridia > Peptostreptococcales > Peptostreptococcaceae > Romboutsia_D. The sequence goes on from CAMTIM010000038.1 coordinate 92,133, forward strand.
AGATATAAATAATGGTGGAAATGTTCCAGCACAGACAGTTCTTTTCCAAGATATACTAGATTCACATATAACATTTGTAACAGATTCTGTATATGTAAATGGAACTCAAAAACCTGGATATAGCCCAAGTAATGGATTCCCACTAGACGATATAGAACCAAATACAACTACAACAATAATATTTAAAGCTACAGTTATTAGTAGACCTGTTAATAATATAATCTACAACTTTGCTACTATAGATTATGAATATACTGTAGGAGAAGATGTTATAACTACAACTATTAACACTAATACTACACAAACTTACGTTGCAACAGGAGAATTAACTCTTACTAAATCTGTAAATACACTATATGCTACAGTTGGAGATAATTTAAATTACGATGTAGTTATAAAAAATACTGGTTCAGTAAATGCAACAAATTTAAATTTCAAAGACTTAATGCCTCCTTCAACTTCATTTAATACAGGAAGTGTAGTAGTAGATGGAATACCAAAACCAACATTTAATCCATCTGAAGGGTTTGCTTTATCTGATTTAGAACCAAATCAATATCATACAGTAGTTTTTAGCATTCATGTTGATTCGCTACCAGTAAGTGGTAAGGTAGAAAATGCTGCTGATACAACATTCACTTATAAGTTAACACCAAGTGATAATCCTGTAACTATGACAGCTACTTCTAATAAGGTCACAACACTTATTAAATTAGGTATGCTAAATCTTACAAAATCAGTAGATAAATCATATGCAACAATAGGAAATACTTTAAACTATACTGTATCAATAGCTAATCAAGGTAATGCTAATTGCTTTGGCATAGTATTTAAAGATATAATTCAATCAAATGCTAGCTTTGTTAGCGGATCAGTAGTGGTAAATGGTGTTAGTAAACCAGATTACAATCCTAACACAGGATTTAACTTAGATGATATAGCAGGATACGCAACTACTACAGTTAGTTTTGCAGCAACAGTTCAAAGTGTACCGCCTGTAGATTATATAATTTACAATAACTCTACAGCAAATTATAGTTATTATATAGACCCTGCTAATCCACCAGTTGTAACTCAGGCTACAAGTAATACAGTTGCTACAGTCATAAACCTAGGTTCACTTACAGCTACTAAATCAGTTAGTAAAGCATACGCTACTATAGGAGATGTGTTAACTTATACGGTTAATATATTAAATAATGGAAACGTACTTGCTAAAAATGTTAACTTTAGAGATGTTATACCAAATGGATTAACTTTTGTAGATGGATCAGTAACTATAAATAATGTAGCTTACCCATCATACAACCCGTATTCAAGTTTTACAATAGGAAATATAGTCTCTGGAGATAGTATAGTTGTTAAATTTGAAGCGACTGTAACTTCATTACCAATACCATCATTAGTAAGCAATACAGCTCAACTTACTTTTGCTTATAAAATAGATCCTAATGGTTCTGATATATTTGCACAAATTAATTCAAATACTGTTACTACTCAAATAAACTTAGGCTCATTAAATCTTACTAAGAGTGTTAACAAAGGATATGCTACTAAGGGTGATGTATTAACTTATACAGTTGTTGTAAGTAATAATGGTAATGTTGATGCAACTAGTGTAGTATTTACAGATAATTTACAATCTGATGTAGTATTTAATCCAGGATCTGTAAAAATAGGTGGAACGACTTATCCAGACTATGACCCTAATATAGGATTTAGTCTAGGAAATATAACACCACTAAGTTCAGTAACAGTAGTATTTACAGCTACTGTTATACAACAACCAACTCATGATTCAGTATTAAACTACGCAGTAGGAACATTCCAATATAAAATAGATCCAAATGGGTCATATTATAGCAAGTCTGTTCAATCTAACACAGTAATGACTATAATAATAATGCCTAGTTTAACTGATACTAAAACAGTAGATAAATTATATGCAACATTACAAAATATTTTAAACTATGCTATATTAGTAAAAAATACTGGTAACACAACTATATCTCAATTATTCTTTGATGACGTTTTATCAAATGGTGCTTTATTTAAAGCTGGTACTGTAGTAATAGATGGAGAAAATTATCCGGATTATGATCCTATAGCTGGATTTAGTTTACCTAATAGTCTTTTGGCTGGAAATACTTCTTTAGTACAGTTCCAAGCAATAGTAAATACACTACCATCACCACCACAAGTAACCAACTATGCAACAACAAATGGAGTGTATAAAGTAGATCCACAAGAGTCTGATGAACCAATATCTACAATATCAAATACGGTAACTACTAATATAAATGTAGGTAGTTTATCGAATGTAAAATCTGTGGATAAGATGTATGCTAAAGTTAATGACACTGTAACTTATACATCTACAATAACTAATACTGGTAATGTAAATGCAACTAATGTATATTTTACAGATCCACTACAGTCAGTATTAGGATATGTATCTGGAACTGTAAGAATAAATAATGTAGTTTACCCAGCACTTGATCCAACAGCTGGATTTAGTTTATCAGATTTAGCTCCAGGTCAAACTGTAACAATAACATTTGACGCTAAGATAAATTCATTACCAATACCTGCATATGTAACAAATACTTCACAAGTTCAATTTAGTTATAAAATAGATCCTACGTCAACACCAATAAGTTATACTCAAGACAGTAATACTGTAACAACTAATGTAGTTTTAGGTAAGATAAATGCAGTTAAAACTGTAGATAAACCAATAGCTACAATAGGAGATACTTTAACTTATACAGTAACATTAACAAACGTGGGTAATGTTATAGATAGTGATGTATTCTTCCAAGATACACCATCAACAGGTGCAACATTTAAAACTGGAACTGTGAAAATTAATGGAGTTAGTAAGCCATCATTTGATCCGACAGTTGGATTTAGTATACCTGATATAGCAATAGGGGATGTTGTAGTAGTAGAATTTGTTGCTGATGTAGTTTCAGTTCCGCCAACAAATGCAGTAACAAATCAAGCTGTTATCACATTTAAATATGTAGTAGATCCAAAACAACCACCATATAGTGATACAACTTATTCAAACACTGTAACAACTAATATAGCATTAGGTAACTTAAGTGTAACTAAAGCAGTAAATAAACAGTATGCAACTATAGGAGAGAAATTAACTTATACAGTTACCTTAGTAAATACAGGTAATATAAATGCTACTAATGTAGTATTCTTAGATCCAACTCCTCATAACTCAATATTTGTTTTAGGAAGTGTGACTGTAAATGGTGTAAGTCAACCAACTTACAATCCATCAGCTGGATTTGATTTAAATACTATGGTACCTGGTCAAATAATAACTGTTGTTTACCAAGTTCAAGTTATAGATTTATGTTAGATATATATTAAAAAATGGAACGCTGATACTTTTTATCAGCGTTCTTTTTATTATTTAAACATAGAATAAAAAAAAACATCATGTAAATAATAATAGTAAAATATGAAAAGAGGTAAATTTATGAAAAAATTACTTTACATAAGTGTTAATTCAAAACCAGAGGACCTATCAGCTAGTAAAACAGTAGCTAGGAAATTTATAAATAGATTCTTAGAACAAAATAAAGATTTTAAAGTAGAAGAATTAGATTTGTATAAAGAACATATACCAAGACTTGAATACAAATACTTTGAAAAAAGAAACTGCATAATAAAAGAAGAAGACGCAAAACAATTAAATGATAAAGAAAGAAATGAAATACAAAAAATAAGAGATTTATGTGATCAGTTTGTAGATGCTAATGTATATGTAATAGCAGCGCCAATGTGGAGCTTATCATTCCCTGCACCTCTTAAAGAATATATAGATTGTATAATGCAAGATCAAAAGACGATAACATTTGATAGTGGCAAACCAGAAGGTCTTTTAAATGATATAGATAGAACAGTAGTATATATTCAATCATCAGGAGGTCATATTCCGTGGATACTAAAGCCTGTTATGAATAAAGGTGTAAATTATGTAGAAAACATAATTAAATTTATGGGGATTAAGAAATTTGAAGAATTATTAGTAGACGGTACAGGATTTACAGAACAAGAAAAAAAAGAAGCTATAGATAAAGCTGAAGGAAAAATAGATGATATAATAGATTCTATGAAATATTAATCAAAATAAAGCTATATAGTGATTTTACTATATAGTTTTATTTTTATATCTAAAAAGTATTAATATTAGTTTATAAAATTAAGAAATTGATAAAAAAACTTGATGAATTTTGAAATTTAATAAAATTTATATATTGAAAAAAATAATAGGAAAACATTTTTCACAACAGGATTCAAATATATATTAAAATATAAATTATAAATTAAGTACAAAAAATAAGGAAATAACAGCGTTTAATAAAATAAATCAATTTAAAGAAAATATTGAAAATTGAAAAAAATAAAAGATGAATCAAATATTATGTCAAAAAAATAAAAACAAAATAAAACATGTCGAAAAATAGAAAAAAATGTATTGAAAGTAATGTGAAATGCATTATAATTATAATTGTAAAATGAAATAATAAAATTATATATCTAAGGAGAACGACATGGAAAACAATCAACTTCAAAAAACTCTTGGAATGTCTGCGGCTTTATCAACTGTTGTTGGTATGGTAATAGGGGCAGGGGTATTCTTCAAACCTCAATCAGTTTATATGTCAACTGGTGGAGAGCCAGGATTAGGAGTAATAGCATGGGTGCTAGCAGGAATTATAACTATAACAGCAGGACTTACTGCAGCAGAAGTTTCAGCAGCAATACCTAAAACTGGTGGAATGATGATATACATAAAAGAAATCTACGGGGATAGATTAGGGTTTTTAACAGGATGGATGCAAACTGTATTATTCTTCCCAGGAACAATAGCAGCATTAGGAGTTATATTTGCAGAACAAGCAGTAACTTTAATCGGAAAACCTTCTTTAATGCTTCCAATAGCAGTTGGAATTATATTATTAGTAGCAGCATTAAATACTTTAGGATCTAAAACAGGTGGAGCGATACAAACTGTATCTACATTATGTAAATTAATACCTCTTGTATTAATAATGGTATTTGGATTCATTAAAGGATCAGGACAAAACGAAATATTAACTCCTCTTGTTGGAGAAGGTGTTAATGTAGGTAGTGTAATAGGACAAGTATTAATAGCAATATTATTTGCTTATGATGGATGGATAAATGTTGGAGCTTTAGCTGGAGAAATGAAAAACCCAGGTAAAGATTTACCTAAGGCTATAGTTGGTGGATTAACAGTAGTTATGGCAGTTTACTTAACAATAAATTTAGCTTACCTTTGGGTATTACCAGCTAATGAATTAGCAACATACTCAGCACCAGCAGCAGCAGTAGCAGAAGCTATATTTGGACCAGTTGGTGGAAAAATAATAACTGTAGGTATATTAATATCAGTATTTGGAACATTAAATGGATTTACTTTAACAGGTTCTAGAGTTGCTTATACTTTAGCAGAGCAAAAAACTTTACCAGGATACAAGTCTTTATCAAAGTTAAATGGAGCTCAAGCACCAGCTAACTCAATATTATTAATAGCAGGATTAGCTTCAGTATATGCTTTATCTGGACAATTTAACTTATTAAGTGATTTAGCTATATTTGCTATATGGATATTCTATGTATTAACATTTATAGGTGTTATAAAATTAAGAAAAGATCAACCAAACTTACACAGACCATATAAAGTGCCTCTATACCCAATAATACCATTAATAGCAATATTCAGTGGATTATTCGTTGTAGTAAATCAATTATTCTTAGCAGGTATGAAAACTACTATGGTATCTGTAGGGGGACTTTTAGTAACTGCAATAGGTATACCAGTTTACAATTACATGATTAAGAAAAATAAAGAAGAAGAATCAAAAAAAACAGCATAAATGTATGCTAGAAAACTCAAAGCGAAAGCTTTGAGTTTTTTTTATATTAATTAAAAAAATTAATATAAATGTGATAAAACAAGAAAATTAACTAATACTATATAAAGAAGAAAGTAAAAAACAAATATAAAAGATGTTCCCAAAATATACAATATAACTTAAAGTCATGCACAGGAGGGACAATAATGAACAATTCAATGAAGAAGAAATTAAAAATAATATTAAGT
>CAMTIM010000039.1 GCA_947072565.1 uncultured Peptostreptococcaceae bacterium
TAAAGAACTATCTGGTGGTATGAGACAAAGAGTTGCTCTTATTCGTACCCTATCTGTTAATCCAGATATACTACTTCTTGATGAACCATTCTCTGCACTTGATTATCAGACAAGATTATTGATTTCAGATGATGTTTTTAAGATAATTAAAAATGAAAACAAATCTGCAATATTGGTTACTCACGATATTTCAGAAGCTATATCAATGTCTGATAATGTAGTAGTTCTCTCAAAGAGACCTGCAACTGTAAAAAGCACGTACGATATCAGCCTTCGACAAAATGAAAATTTAACACCTCTTCAAACTCGTAAAGTTCCAGATTTTCAAAATTACTTTGACACACTGTGGAAGGAGCTAGATTCCTATGAGACTAAGTAAAAATTCCGAAGGATACACTAACTATATAGAAAATGTAAAAAAAGACAAAAGAAAAGTTCTTATATATCAAATTTTATTACTCGTAGGTTTTATAATTCTTTGGGAGGTTCTAGCCAACTTTAAAATAATAAATACCTTCTTATTTAGCAAACCTAGTGATATATATCTACTTTTTATTGACTATCTTAAAAACGGAGAACTTTTAAAACACGTTGGTATATCTGTTTATGAAACACTTTTAGGGCTTATAATTGGTACTGTACTTGGTATTTTAGTTGCTATATCTCTATGGTGGTCTGATGGATTATCAAAAATACTAGATCCATTTTTAGTAGTTTTAAATGCACTTCCAAAAACTGCACTAGCTCCTATCATTATAGTATGGGCTGGAGCTGGTATAACAGGTATTGTTGTTACTGCTGTAACTATTTCTGTAGTTGTAACTATATTATCAGCCTATAACTACTTCACCAATGTAGATGAAGAAAAAATAAAAATGTTAAAAAGTTTTGGAGCTACTAAAGGTCAAATTTTGTGTAAGCTAATAATACCTTCAAATATCGGAAACTTAATAAATCTTACAAAAATTAATATAGGTATGGCTTGGGTTGGAGTTATTGTCGGTGAATTCTTAGTTTCAAGAGCTGGTATTGGATATTTGATAGTTTATGGAAGCCAAGTTTTCAAACTAGACTTAGTTATGATGGGAGTATTTGTTTTAGCATTTTGTGCATGGATTATGTATGAAATTTTAAATATAATCGAAAAAATATATAACTCAAGAAGATAGTATTTCCAACATATACAGCATTTTTATAAAGGTGCAATATATATTAAATAATTATTATATTTTCACCTAATTTTGATACTAATGGCGACAAAATGGCGACAAATTATTAATTAAAACTCTTAGTTAGTTAGAATAAAATTTAAAAACAATAAACATAGAAGAAGCCCTTATCTACTGGTATAGATAAGAGCCACACACACATTACTTTAATAATTCACTTTGTACTATTATTATATCAAATGTTTGATAGATTATTCAAGTATAAAATGTGTGTTGGCTTTAAGGTTTCTTCTATGTAATAACTAGGAGGAATTACAAATGAGTTATTTTAATAATGAAACACATTTTGAATTTGGACAAGGATTCGGACAAGGCTTTACAGTTACACCTAATGAAATATTAAATGATGATACTTTATCTTATAAAGCACTAGGTATTTATGTACAGATACTTCAATATCAAAATTCAAGAGAACATAAAGTTTATATGGCAACTCTTAGAAAATTAAAATCAGATGGTGAGACATCTGTTAGAAATGGCATGAATGAATTAATTAAACGTGGATACATAGAAAGAATTACACTAAGAAACGATAAGGGGCATATTACAGGATGCAAATATATAGTTCACGTTAAACCTATTGAAAACACAACGATAAAACCTAAACGTGATAATGCCACATTGGATAATAACGTATTGGAAAATCACGTAGTAATAAATAAAATAGGTAATAAAGAAAATCTTAAAAAAGAAAATGTTGATGATGATGATGCTAAGCAAACTATTCATTCTGATAATATAATAGAACTATACAAGACTTTTAAGATTGAAAAAAGAATAATGCCACATACTCTAAAGCTATTAAAGAAATATGCTGATTGTTTCAGTATAGAAGTTTTAGAACAAGTATTTATACAAGCAAGCGAAGAATCTGTTATTAAGAAATACAATTATATTAAGACTATGTTAGAAGACTATTTAGACAACAAGATATTTACTATTAATGATTTAGTTCAATATAATCAAAAGTTTAAAGAATCTAAGAATAGTAAAACACTTAGTAAAAATAATTCTAAAAGTAAAGCTCCAACTTTTAAAACTAGATTCCATAATATAAATGAATCGTTCAGTAAATATGCACCTGATGAGCTAGAAAGAATACTTCAAGAAAGCCAAAAAGGTAAGTTTTAACCTATAGATAACTAAACTGAAAGATTATGGAGGTATTTATTATGGAAGAACCTAGTATAGAAAAGTATTTCTTGAGTACTTGTTTATTTACCATCGATGAATTTAATGAAATGTACAAGTCCTTATCTAAAGAAGAGCTTAAAGAAATTGCTGACAATGAATACAATGAAATGGACATATGTGTTAAAATCGGCTCACCCTTTAAAAATGTTCACTACACCGTTGGAGATGGTAAAAAAGGTAAAATTAAGGTCAATCATGACTTGTATATAAAGTCTAAGGATTTTAAGGTAGAAGTTAAATACTTGAAAAACTGGACTGCTGGAAATGGTGGTAAATGTGCAAGTAAGAGTTGGACTGAATATCAAGATGATTTTGACTGGTTGGAAGATGAATTAAAGAAAAATAAAGGTAAAAGAGCTTTTATTATTGGTTGGTTTAATTGTGTAGATAAATTTAGCCAATTAATTCAACTTGGTGGTACTAGGGGTGGTAGACCATTAGTAGATGAAAGCCGACTTGTATATTTTCCTTTCTTGCAGAGAGCATCTAAGCCTACATATACAAAAGACCTAGTCTACAACTATGAGTGCTCCTATGAGGAAATGAAAGTTAAGCTTAAAGGTAGAAGACGACACTGCATGAACTGTATATTTTTAGGAAATGAACATGATAAGTTCCACTTTGCTATATATTATTGATTTTTAAGTTATATAATAAAAAATGGATATATCAAGAATAATATATCCATTTTTCAAACTATGCTTTTATTTACTTTATACATAATAGTGTTTTTACTTTTGTATTTCTTTAAAAATAATTTTTGGTTTTACACCATATACACTATCAATTAATACGTCTTGTTCTATTATTCTAACTAAATTAGCAATTTTCTGTGCATAATCATTTTTATCATAGTAAAATATAGTTGTTTGTGTTTTTGGAAGCATTATCAATTCTTTTAATATATCTTTATCTGTTATATCTAATGAATGCCCATATATGTATATATTATGGTTAAAATAAGAGCTTTTCTCATTAACAATGTTTATGCTTGATTTCAATTTTGGAATCCAGTTTTTATATTGGCATCCAGTTTTTTTATGTATTCTCTGAAAATACTTTTTAAATTGAATAAAATCCAGTTCTTTATTTTTATCATCACCATCTAAATATTCATCTATTCCTAATACCATATTATTTTCATCAACATTTCTACTAGTATCTAACTTACCATGTATATAGTCATATTCAATATTTTGCTCTTCATCATATATTCTTTTAAAAGTATCTGTATAATTAAAGCTTATTAACTTATCTATTTTACTTATTGAATATATATCAATCAATTTTGTTTCTATTTTTATATTTCCTACAACATCTTCAAGATATATCTCTAAGCATCTAATAAGTCCGTTTAAATGATTGTTAAGCTTATTAATTACTTTTTTAGCAGTAGAATCATAAAAATTTTCAGTTTCAAAATTAGTCATTTCTAATACCTTATATCCTTTTTCTTTCATTTTATTTATAAATTGACAAGCCTTATCATACATCTCATTATCATCTATATCCACGTTAAATTTAGAATTTTTAACTCTATCTTTATTGATTTTTTTTAAATACTCTAATGCTCTGACAACTTCTGAAATTTCACTTTCAAAATCAATCCAATTTTCACCCTTAAGTTTATTTTTTGTTATACATTCTTCTAAATGGTTAATCCAAATATTATTTACAGATAAACTATATAACTCTTTCATTAACTTATCGTCTTTATTCGTTATTCTTTTGTCATCTGATAAATATTCTTGCACTCTTTCATCAAGGTCTTTGAAAATTACAGTTTGCCTTTGTCTATTCCTGCCTTCAAGATTTTCATTATAAATATAGCTGAATTTTTTTAAAAATCCTAAAAAATCACTATATTTAGTTGGTAACCCATGTGCTAAGTCAAATCCATTTCCTATAATTAAAATATTCATCATTATTCCCCTTTATAAAACTAATTTACATCTCTAAATTAAAAAAATCATACTTTTACTAAAAAAGGTG